>CAYUIV010000001.1:0-196182 GCA_964444925.1 uncultured Coxiellaceae bacterium
AACCTTGCTTTGGACGCAAGAGCATTTTAACTCTGCACAAAAAATACAATGGCCGGTAAAAGTCAAAAACTTTGAAAGCTTACTGCAAGAGTACAAAAATATTATGCAAACGGCTAGCGACGTAGAAATTTTCCAAACATCCTTACACACCTACTACAGCAAATATCTGCAAAGATTTGATATTATCAACATATTTCTTTTTTCTCAGAAGACTGAAGAAGTTTATAGAATAAAAGAAATTTTGCAACAAATAGCAATTATCCAACAAAATACGATACTTACTGAAGAGAATAATCACCGTCTTGTAAAACAGGTAGAGCGTGAAATAGCAAATTTTAAAGAGCAGTATTATATTTTAGTTAAATACCGTATTGAATGTTTTTTAGAATCTGTAAAAAGTGATTTTCAAGCTACAAACTTTCGATTGAATGAACAGATTACGCAAATTTTAAAAAAAGAAGTTGTCAAAGAAAATATTTTTTCTAAAATAATATCAAAAAGTTTTTCACTTTACTTTGATCCATTATTGCAAGAAAGTTATATTCAGTTTCCTATTTTGGTCAAGCAAGAAGATGAGACCTTTCGATATTATTGTGCTGCCTCGCTTAAAGAACATATTCAGAATATGCCGTGGCCAGATACCTGTCCTTTTGTGTTATGGCAAAGTGCCCCCTACATGAATTTAAATAATCTTTTTACAATTACGCCTCAAGCAATCAGTGTAGAGTTGTTCAAAAATAATCTTCGGTGTGTGATTGAAAGATACAATGATTCTCTAAGTACTACTCCAACAGCTTTATCAATTGAAATGATTACGCTTGCGTTAGAAAGAGGTCTTTTTGAAAGTGATCTAAACGCATTAGAGAGAATAGAAATGTATCAAGATATAAGCACGCAACAGTGGATCAAAGTACCCATTTGTTTTAAAAGTAAGAATACGAAAATATATTACTGTCTCAGTATGATGAAACAGATGTTAGAACAATACAATCTGGAACAATGGTTGCAATTCTTTCAAGAAAATATGATAGATGTCATGCATTACGAATTTTCGTTACCAGATGAAGATTACTTTCACAATTTATCGCAACAATTGCTTAAAATTTATAAAAAGCGTTTATTTTACTTACTTAATATAGCAAAGACACGTTTTAGCCAATATGATACTAATGCTTTGCAACCTAGCTTTTTAATCAATCAGGCTTTAGAAAAGGGTGTACCAACTTCTGTCTTTGATGCATTAAAGAAACTTTATCAAGATCCTTTAACTGAGCAATGGATTCAGTTTCCTATCGGCTTTAGAAAAAGTAATAATACACTACAGTATCGCTGCGTGACCTCTTTAGAGAAAGAATTAAGGTATGGTTTAACCGATGACTTATTCAGAGATTTTTCTAATCGACTACCTCATCTAGTCACTGATTTTAAACTTTTTGAAGTCAATCACGACTACTGTATGAGCTTAAAATATTATACGCAAACAGAGGGAACCAAATATGCAATTTATAAAAAACTGCAAACAATCAAAGCACTGAATAGGATGAGTCCTGCCTATCACATTAAAATGTGTGGTTTGGCTCAGCAGAGAATAGTCAACAGTCCTTACCAAGATCCTATACAAAATACTTGGATAGAAGTACCTGTATGTATCAAGAGCGATCAAGGTACGTTTTACTATTGTGTTAGTACTATAGAAAAAAGATTAGCAGAGTGTGCACCCGGCACTGCTTTTGGCTTTTGTGAAGGAAAGCATCAAGTATTGGATGCTTCTCATTTTTCCACACCTGAAGACGAATATTTCGATACTTTAAAAGATATCATATCAGAAAAAAAATTACCTAGTAGAATAAGTACACATAAGACATTGAGAACTATTAAATCTTTAACATTTAGGCTTAATACCAACAAGTTCTTTTCTTCAATTAGATCAAATAGTACAGCAGAGCCTAGAGGCAATCATGAATCCTTTTTTCTTAATTCTACATAAGAGAAAGTCATTAACGAAAATATAAACCTACAAAAATGAAAAAGCCAATATAATTATTCGATTGAAAAGCTTTTAAATAATGCGCTGTATTGTGAGATTTAACTAAATACATTTGATAGTTCATGGCTAAAAATACGCCTAGAAGCGCTACATAATAAGGCCACTGGCCCAAAAGCAGTGCACCTAATACGATAAGTAAAGATAGCATACTCAAGTAGATGAAACTGATAAATAATTCTGTATGCTTGCCCCATAATAGTGCTGTTGATTTTAAACCAATTTTTTTATCTTCGTCTTTATCCATCAATGCATAAATAGTATCGTAGCCTATTGGCCATAAAAGTGCGATAAGAAACAATATTCCACCCATGAAAGAAAGGGCTTTGTTTTGAGCAACAAATATCATTGGAATTGACCAAGAGAAAGCAACCCCAAGTACTAATTGTGGCCAGTAGGTAATGCGTTTCATAAAAGGGTACAGCACAGTGAGACAAAGTCCTACCATTGCTAGAAGTAGAGTAGGTAGATTAAGAAACAGTAATAAAGCAGCAGATAAAAAAAGTAGAATACACAGTAATACAATCGCTTCTTTTTGACTTACTTCTTTTGTGACTAATGGTCTTTTACGGGTACGCGATACCTTAGCATCAAAAGATTGGTCGATTAAATCATTTAATATACAACCAGCGGAGCGCATAAGCCAGACACCTATAATGAAAACAAAGGCAATACTAGGATCAACCGGTCGATGTAACTTTCCTTCTAGCTTACCCATGGTTAATGCCCAAAGTGTTGGCCAAAGTAGCAAAAATCCGCCTGTGGGCTGATGCAGACGCATCAGCTTTGCATAAGAGAATGTTTTATTTAGACAAAAATTAAAGACGTGTAACACGTTTTCGATCTTGTTCTTTAAGAAACTTTGTGCGTAAACGGGTATGGTGAGGTGTAATTTCTACTAATTCCCGATCAGTAATAAATGCTAACGCTTCTTCTAATGTAAAGTCTATCGGTGGCGTTAGTACAATGTTCTCGTCAGAGCCTGCTGCACGAATATTCGTTAATTGCTTTGTTTTAGTCACATTAACCACAAGGTCATTTGAACGGTTGTGAATACCAATGATCATGCCTTCGTATACCTCAGTTTGCGGTTTAATGCATAATTTTCCTCGAGCTTGTAAGTTGAAAAGTGCAAATGCACTGGCTTTGCCAGACTGATTAGCCAGCAGTACACCATTTTTTCTTCCTTCAATAATGCCTTTTTTACTGGGCCTGTAAGCATGAAAAACGTGATACATAATGCCCGTTCCAGAAGTCATTGTCATAAATTCAGTACGAAACCCAATCAATGCACGCGTTGGAATGTAATAGTTAAGTCGCATACGTCCTTGTTCATCGTATTCCGAATTCTGTAGCTCACCACGTCTTTCTCCAAGTACTTTCATGATAGCGCCTTGATGGTTAATTTCAATATCTATTGTCAGTATTTCATAAGGCTCTTGTTGTACGCCATCTACCTCTTTCATAATGACTTCAGGGCGTGAAACAGCTAACTCATAATTTTCTCTTCGCATGTTTTCAATCAAAATAGAAAGATGAAGTTCACCGCGTCCCGAGACACGAAATTTATTAGGATCTGATGTATCTTCAACGCGCAAGGCAACATTATGAATCAATTCGGTACTGAGTCGCTCTCTAATTTGTCGACCAGTGACATATTTACCGTCTCGGCCTGAGAAGGGTGAATCATTAACTTGAAAAGTCATACTAACAGTTGGTTCATCTACAGAAAGTGGTGGTAATGCTTCAACACAGTCGGGGTGACACAATGTGTCTGAGATCGTTAAATTCTCGATACCAGTGACCGCAACAATGTCACCAGCATTCGCTCTTTCAATTTCAAGACGTTCTAAACCTAAATAGCCAAGTAACTGTGAAATACGCCCGGTACGTTTTTGACCATCGCGATGAATAATAACGACTGTACTATTGGGTTGTATTGAGCCCCGATGAACACGACCGATACCAATACTTCCAACGTAACTTGAATAATCCAGTAAACTGATTTGCATTTGAAAAGGTTTCTCAACCTCCATTTGCGGTGCAGACGTATGCTGCACAATTGTCTCAAATAGTGACGTAAAATCTTCTCCTTTTTTTTCTGGATCAAGCGTTGCATACCCTTTTGAAGCCGAAGTATAGACGACTGGGAAGTTCATTTGTTCATCACTTGCTTTAAGATCACAAAATAACTCAAATACTTGATCTTCTACCCAACGTGCTCGAGCATTAGGTTTATCAATTTTATTAATGACAACAATTGGCTTTAAATTATGTAAAAAAGCTTTTTGAGTCACAAAACGCGTTTGAGGCATAGGGCCATCCACCGCATCGACGAGAAGTAAAACTGAATCAACCATAGATAAAACACGTTCTACTTCCCCACCGAAATCTGCATGCCCTGGTGTATCTACAAGATTAATACGATAATCTTGCCAATGAATTGCCGTATTTTTTGCCGTAATGGTAATACCTCTTTCTTGTTCTAAATTTTTATCCATAACACGATCTGGAATGATAGTATGTGAAGGTAAAGTATTAGATTGGTTGAGTAAAGTATTCACCATAGTTGTTTTGCCATGGTCAACGTGAGCAATAATTGCGATATTTCGGATAGATCGATTCATAATAATTCTCAATGTCGATGAATGGTATAGCGATTATTTAAAAGAAAGCGGTGCAATACATTATAATAAACGTTTGCTATCTTAAAAAATTTTACAAAAAAAGGACTTTAACTGTAGATAGTATACGATTTTACATTTTTGGTTAAGCAGTATACTATTTTGTGATGCAAAAGACAGCTTTCTTGTTCCCAGGTCAAGGTTCTCAATCATTAGCATTGCTTTCTTCTTTAGCAAACCGTTATGCAATTATTGAAAAAATTTTTGAGAGAGCTTCGCAAGTTGTGCAATATGATATATGGCAGTTGGCACAACAAGGGCCAATCGAAAAACTGCATCAAACAAATTATACACAACCTCTGTTATTAACAGCAGGGTTTGCTGTATGGCAGTTATGGAAACAGCAGTTTGGACAGTTACCTCATTTTCTCGCAGGTTATAGCTTAGGTGAATATACTGCCTATGTTTGCAGTGGGAGCATTGCGTTTGAAGATGCATTACAATTGGTGAGAAAAAGAGCAGCTTATATGCAAGAAGCGGTTCGAGGTCAAAAAACGCAAATGGCTATCATTATTGGATTGGAACAAACCATTGTCATCAGATTATGTCATCAAATGGCTACAGTAGATCAATGGGTTTCTCCTTCTAACTATAATACAAAATTTCAAACTATTATTGCAGGACATACTATTGCAGTAAAAAAAGTGATGACACTAGCGAAACAAAAAGGTGCAAAGCTGGTGAAGAAAATTGAAGTCAGTGTTCCTTCGCATTGTCAGTTAATGTATCCTGCGGTGTTGCAGTTAGCTAAAGACCTAGAAAAACTTTCGATTCAAAAACCGCGTATTCCTGTGATTTGCAACGTGCACGGAAGCCCTCTAGAGCATGTTAATGATATTCGATCTTCTTTGAGTAAACAGCTATACCAACCTGTACAATGGACCCGTAGTATAAACTGGTTATTGAATCATAGCGTAAAAAATTTTTTTGAATGTGGGCCAGGTCACATACTTACACGTTTAACGGCACAACTGTGTTTGCATCCCGTTTGTGCTGTCGCGATGGGTGAGCGAGACGGTTTTACTGAAGCACTGGCACTATCACAATGATTTGACATCAAAGCCTTCACGCTTAAGTCATGAACATAGGCATGTATAGAAACATTGCATGTCCGTTTGAAAATTTTTGTAATGCTGAAGGTTAAGATACTAAAGCAATACCTAGCTATGTAGTAACTACGCGCGCGTATAGTTGAATCATTTGCGTTTACGCAGGCAATATTCTATGTTGTTCTTTTTCACTAGAATCATCGTGTGGCACCGCGCCTCGATGAATATTATTTTCGTTCAATATTATTTTCCGTGGTCTTTGCAAAAATAAGCTGTATAGGAATAAACCATAGCTATCATATGAGTCAATGGAGCGTGCAACTGCTAAACTGGTCAAGGTAGAACAAAGATTAATGATATTGATATCCGCGATATAAGGAAAATTTACCCATATCCAGTGAATGTTAAAATAACGGAACATACGATTTGCGTCTTTTCTAAGATGCGAAGGCATCATACCGTTTTCGGAAAATTCTTTTTGCAATCGTTTTATTTGTGCTTCGTGTTGTATCGTCATAAGTAAAACTGCAAAAATCATTAAAAAACACGATAGGTTTTCTTGTTTTTCAGAGTTGACAGAAAAAACAGAGTTGTTTTTTTTTGTGATAAATGCTTGACGATTTTTTACTGCTCCATACTCTGCCAGCACTCTTATAAAAGCTATTAAAGTATCGAAAGAGTACGGAGAAATTTCTTCCTGGTGCAATGCTAGTAAATCTAATGATTGTGGGAGTCGATTTGGCATATTATTTCCTTATATTTATATACTGGTAATCTTACACTACCATACGATGCATTAAAGGTAAATCCAAAAAACTGTTCATTGCTAAGATAAAACATACGGCTTAAAAGATTGCGCAGCTTTAATAAAGGAGATAAATAGTGGATGACTATCGCGAGGATTTGAGGTAAATTCAGGATGAAATTGACAACCTAAAAACCAAAGATGGTGAGGAAATTCAATAGATTCGACGAGACCTTCTTGCGAAAGCCCACTGATTTTTAAACCTGTGTCTTCAAGTAAAGTAATGAATGCTTGATTTACTTCATAGCGATGTCGATGTCTCTCAATGATGCATGTTTTTTGATAAGCATCAAAAATCTTACTTTTTTTCTTCAAAAAACTTTTTTGGTTACCCAAGCGCATGGAGCCTCCCAAAGGAGAAAGTGCTGTTCTGCTCTCTTTTGCACCTGTTTCTGTGATCCATTCTGAAACAAGTGCAATAACAGGATGGGGAGTGTTAGGATTAAACTCCGTGCTGTGTGCATCGGGCAGTTGGGTATGATACCTTGCATGCGCAATGATAGCGGTTTGCATTCCAAGACAAATACCAAAATAAGGTAGATTTTTTTTATATGCGTAATGAGCAGCAAGAATCTTACCTTCAACCCCTCGTTCTCCAAAACCCCCGGGGACTAAGATCGCTTGTATATTCTTAAAACTTTCATCCAGTGAATCTTGTGTATCTAATGTTTCGGCATCAATGTATTGGATGTTTACCTGCTTACCTATTTTAGCACCGGCATGCTGTAAGGCTTCTGTGATTGATTTATATGCATCTGAAAGTTTTGTATATTTACCTACAATTCCAATCGAGATAGTGTCTTTCAAGGTTTCTTTTTGAGATAACAGTGGATGCCAAGAGGTCAAATCAGATGTTTTGGCTTTTAAAGAAAACTGTTGAATAATGTCCTGATCTACTTTCTGTTGCTTGAAAATATATGGGATATCATAAATACTTTGAACATCTGGTAGCGATATTACAGATTTTGAATTCACATTACTAAAAAGTGCAATTTTTTTTATGGCCTCTTGCGTCAAACTCTCATTTGATCGGCACACTAAAATATCAGGTTGAATACCAATCGAGCGAAGTTCACGCGTTGAATGTTGTGTCGGTTTGGTTTTGATTTCACCTGCAGTGTGAAGATAAGGAACAAGTGTTAAATGAATAAATAACGTTTTTTGTATTCCTAAATCAATTCGAATTTGGCGAATCGCCTCTAAAAAAGGTAAAGACTCGATGTCGCCGGTTGTGCCACCAATCTCAACTAATACAATATCTGTGTTGACATGACTGAGTTGTGTGATGACATTTTTAATTTCATCTGTGATATGTGGAATAACCTGTACTGTTCCTCCAAGATACTCCCCTTTACGTTCCTTAGCGAGCACATTGGCATAAATTTTACCCGCCGTGTAGCTATTGCAACGACGCATTTTGACGGAAGTAAAACGTTCATAATGACCAAGATCTAAATCCGTTTCCATACCGTCTTCTGTAACAAACACTTCCCCGTGTTGATAAGGGCTTAATGTCCCAGGATCTACATTAAGATATGGATCAAGTTTTAAAAATTGCACAGACAATTTTCTTGATTCTAAAAGGGCACCCAATGCAGCAGTAGTAATGCCTTTACCGAGTGAGGAAACGACCCCCCCTGTAATGAAAATATAACGCGTTACTTGCACAAAATAAGAAAGTTTAAAATAAAAAACCAGAAATATATATTTCTGGTTTCTTAAAAGTTAAAAAAAATTAGAGTTCAGTATCGGTGTCTCCATATAACTCCTCTGCTGCACTTTCTTGTGCATTTTCAACGCGTTCCCCAGCATCTCTTATATTTTTCTCGTTTTGACGTTTTACTTCCTGAACTCTGCTTTTTGCATTTCGAAAGTCATCTCGTACGCCTTCCTTTGTATTCGCACCACATCCTCTTGCACCCGTTAAAAATAAAGCAGACGATAACGTTGCTGCAAGCAATAATTTCTTTTTCATAAAAAGCTCCACTTATAAAATATAATGACGATTTCAGTTAACACAGACGATGGTTAGCACGCTAGCGTGCGTCAATCTCTTTACTATGTTTTTATGCGAATTTTCTTCAAAAATCAAGTTTTTCTTTCAATTTAATTTTTACCAAACTAATTTATAACATACCGTACGATAATTTGGTACATTGTTGTTGATTAAAGAGAGAGGACTGAGACAAATGCCTTGGACATTTTTCTTATGCGTGACATTGAGATACATACGTAGTGCTTGCTCATTTGTATACACTTCCAAAATTCTCCCGCTCACTGGGGTTTTGATACGAGCACTGATATTATGATTTGACATAGCAGCTGTTGGTTGTGGACTAGTGTTTAAAATGAAACCAATCTTTTCATAAGAAAGTTCAGATACTTTAGCCTGTTGTTCTCCAATACGTTGTGGTTGTGTAAAATCAAATGCACTATTTTGTTCAATATCAAAAACAGTTGCATGAGGTAACTCACTTTGATTAATTGTAAAATACTGATTTGCCCAAACTTGTAAAATATGATCTGTGACATCTAGCGTTTCTGCACCTTTCAAATTCCAAATAGGATGATGCGTAATCAATACTGGCAAAGGTATACTGGTTTTAACTTTAGAACTAATCATTAATTCATTGGAACCGTTTAATGTGTATTGGATTTGTATCTCGTAAGTTAATGAAGAAACACTTGTTGCGTGAATCACACCTAATTGACTAAATTTTACGTAGGCTTGTTCATTTTGAGCATAGCTTTCGGCGTTCCAAATTGTTTTATGTAATGCATTCAGTGATGGTATTTGTTGACCTATTGCATGAATGCGTGTTGCACCAGAATAAGCATTAGATGAAAGAGAAGGCTTAAATGAAAGAGGCCCTAAGGTGATCTCATGCATTTTTCCTCGAAAATCTGGTATTTTGACTGAATGAAGTGAAGCTCCGTAATCCATTAGGGTAATACTCATACCGCTTGCATTACGGAGTTCATAACAGGTGATTGTTTCACCAGTTTCTAATTTTCCGAACGGCAATTGCTGACAAGAAATAATTGACATAGATATTCCAAGAATTTATCAACCTAATAGGTATAACAATTTCTTAAAAATTTGAAAAGCATGACATATAAAAAAATGTCAAAAAGATTAAAAAAGCAGTACATTAAAAATTTCTGTAAAGAATAGTTGTCTTGGTTGGCAATTATCATATTATACTAACTACACAAATAATTTGGACACTTTTATTTTTGTTGCCATATTATACCGATATAAAAGATAATTACTGTAGCTATTTTACGAGATTACTTTCGTGTAGCGGATTTGAAATAGCCAAGATGGCGCGTCCGGAGGGACTCGAACCCCCGACAACCAAGTTCGAAGCCTGGCACTCTATCCAACTGAGCTACGGACGCAATTAGATATTACAAATTTTATTCGATCTTATCCATTAGAGCAAGAAAATGAAAACGCGTTTTGCACCAAGCCCTACAGGGTATTTACATATTGGCAATTTACATACTGCTCTGTTTAACGCGCTACTTGCTTACAGTGCGCAAGGTCAATTTTATCTGCGTATTGAAGATACGGATCATGTACGTTCTGATAAAAAATTTATTCAAGCTATTCAAGAAGATTTGCAATGGTTGGGCTTATACTGGTCTACTACCTTCGACCAACCTTTTATACTACAATCAAAAAGATATGCACTCCACGAAAAATATTACGCTTCATTAATCAACAAAGGAGTGGCTTATCCTTGTTTTTGTACAGAAGAACGGTTAGCACAATTAAAAATGGCGCAAACAGCACAACATCAACCCCCAGGATACGATGGCAAGTGCTATCATTTATCTTCAAAAGTAGTAAAACAACGTATGGAAGAAAGAATGTCTTATCATTTGCGCTTTGCTGTTCCAAAGCACCATGTTATTGCTTTCAATGATCTTCTCAAAGGACCTCAAACTTTCAAGAGTAATGCATTATTTGATTTTGTGATTCGCCGTTCCAATGGCGTACCTAATTTTCTTTATTGTAATGCATTGGATGATACTTTAATGGGCATTACGCATGTTCTAAGAGGAGAAGATCATATCAGTAATACAGCAAAGCAAATATTGCTGCTAGAGGCGCTAAACTTACCACTTCCGCAGTACGGTCATCTACCACTTATGACCATGCAAGATAACGCACCGCTTTCTAAGCGAAGCAACCATTTTCATTTGAAAACATTGAAAACGCTAGGCTATTGTAAGCTTGCAATACTGAACTATTTAGCTAGAGTTGGGCATATTTTACAAGACAAAAAAGTCATGTCATTAAACACATTAGCAAAAAATTTTACATTGCAGCGAATCAGTAAAAGTGCAGCACACTTTGATGTACAACAACTTAATTTTTGGCAAAAACAGGTGATGACTTTACAAACACAAGATGATTTTATTGCTTCCCTTTCACCAAAAATACAACCATTGATTCCACTTGCTTTGCAACATCTGTTCACACAAGCCATCCAACCTATTATACTCTTTAAAAAAGAGGCAGAAGAATGGGTCATATTACTTTTCACTTCCTCTATCACCTATACGATCGAATCAGAAGAAATACTCTTGGCAACGAATAAAAAAAACTGGGAAACAGTGACTCAAATATTTAGTAAAAAAAATAGTGATTTACAAGATATGGTGACTGAATTTAAAACAGTTATGCGCCAGATAAGCGACATGAGTCAACGTAAAGAACTATGGAAAACACTCAGAATCGCTTTGACTAATCGCTTGACAGGACCTGAACTATCTTCTGTGCTTTTATTATTAGGTGTTGAGAGAATAAACCAGCGGTTGACTACAGCAACTCATTTAATTTCAAAAGGAGTTTAATGATAACGCATTTAATGATTGAAAATTTTCTCTCTGTTGATAAACTTTCATTAAATTTTGAAGATAAGATGACTGTATTTACTGGAGAAACAGGAGTAGGTAAATCAGTTCTATTACGTGCACTTTCCATTTTACTTGGAGAGACACTAGATAAAAATAGTATTCAAAGCAATAAAACTTTTTGTCGCCTGATCGGACATTTTTCTCTTACACATTCTGCACCATTAAAGCAGTGGATAATAGAGAATGGCTACTATTCACAAAATGAAGTGCAGTGTTGTATTACGCGTGTGACTCCTAAGAAAGGATATACTCTTTCAACATTGAATGGTAAAAAAATACAAGTAAAGCAGCTAAAAGTACTACATCATTTCTTAATGAGCGTACATAAACAACATGCGCAACAGCGATTAATGAAAAAGGAGTATCAACGGTATTATTTAGATCATTACGGCCAATATATTCATCTCAGTCGGAAAGTAGAACAACTTTATACTCACTACAAAAATTTAAGAAAAGCGCATCAAGAATTATGCGACAAACTTGAGACACAAAAAGAGCATTTGCCGTTACTTAATTATCAAAGAGATGAACTATACCAGATACAATTTCAAGAAAACGAATTAATACGCTTGGAACAAGAGCAGCATCGGTTAGCACACACCCAAAAAATTTTGGAATACGGTACAGCGGTTACAGCACTAATGGATACATCAGAACCAGAAAGTTTTTTAGGTCTTTTTCAACAAGTAACACAGTACTTAAAAAAAATAGTATCCTTTGACAAAAATTTCTTGCCACTTTTTGAACGCATTGAAAGAATACGAGAAGATCTTAAAGAGATAAATGAAACTTTTTACTTGCTTCTCGAAAAAATTCAAATTGATCCCGAACAATTAAATAAAGTGGAGAAACGTTTGTCAACATTACACAGTGTTGCACGCAAACATGGTGTATCCATTGAACAATTACCAACAATTCTCCAACAAGTAGAAGCACTACACAATAGTTATGAAAAAATTCAGCAAACGCTGCAATGTCATGAGAAAAAAATTACAACTTGCCTATCAGAGTACCAATCAACTGCCGGTAAATTGACTAAGAAAAGAGAAGACTGTGCGATACAGTTAGAAGAAGCAGTAACAAAAGAGATGCAAAATCTTGGAATGGTTGGGGGATCTTTTAAAGTAAGTTTAGTCGCAAATAGCGATCACGAACCAACGGCCTTTGGATTGGAATCTGTCGAATTTTTTTTAAAAGCCTCATCAGGACAAACATTTGAGTTACTTTCTCGCACGGCTTCTGGAGGAGAATTATCTCGTTTGAATCTGATATTGCACAGTTTAGTCGCACAAATGGCAACAGTACCCACTTTAATTTTTGATGAGGTGGATATAGGAGTAGGTGGGAGTACTGCTGAGAGAATCGGTCGATTGATATATCAACTCAGTCAAACCCATCAGATACTATGCATTACTCACTCACCACAAATTGCAGCACTTGGACAACATCATTATCAAATTTTGAAAATGACTCAAGAAAATCGAACCAATATGATTGTAAACGCACTCACGTCAATAGACGAACGTGTACAAGAGATTGCAAGAATGTTAGGTGGAATTGAAATAACGGAACAAACCATTGCACATGCCCAAACAATGTTACACGCAGTGTAATCGATCTATAATAAACAAGAAGATGCAAGTGCGTAAGTGTATATGAACACTTTACATTTCAAAGGATATCATGCAGCGCGTATAATATTGATTGTATTGTCTAGCCTTTCAGTTATCCTTTTATTTGTATATTATTTTTCTATATCTCTTCCTACTCAACCAATTGAGCAACTACCTTTTAAACAGCCAGCACCTCTTGTTAGTATTTTTACCCAGGAAGGAGATTTAATTGCAAAATTTAAATATCCCACATCTCATTTTATTGCCTTAAATAAAATCCCCGATTTATTGATTAAAGCAGTGATTGCAACAGAAGATCAGCGTTTTTGGCAGCATTTAGGTGTCGATATTTTTGCACTACTGCGTGCAAGCCTTAAGCTTTTAATAACAGGACAGAAAGCACAAGGAGGTAGTACAATTACAATGCAAGTCGTGCGTAATTATTACTTAACGCCTCAAAAAACATTTTTAAGGAAATTAAAGGAAATTATTCTTGCAATCAAGTTAGAAAAAAAACTGACTAAACAGCAAATTTTAGAACTTTATCTCAATAAAGTGTATATGGGTCAAGGATTATTTGGTGTAGGTGCAGCAGCAGATTTTTATATCAAAAAACCACTTCATCAATTGCATTTAGCAGAAATTGCACTGTTAGCTGGTCTGCCTAAAGCACCTTCACTCATTAATCCGATGACAAACAGTAAGGCAGCAAAGCAACGGCGCGATTTTGTACTGCATCGTATGTTTCAAATGAATTTTATTGAAGAGCATGCCTATCAAGAAGCATTACAATATTCAATAGATTGTCAAATAGCCTATACCGCGAGTGACAAGACTTTGTTTGCACCTTATATTCCCAAAATGGTTCAAGATTATCTAAATCATTTCTTTAAAAGATCGCAAAAAATTGAAAATATTAATGTTTATACGACGATCAATACAAAAATGCAGAAAATGGCTGAACGGTCCATTCAAAAAAATTTACTAGAATACGATCAACGTCATGGTTATCAAGGTCCTGAAAAATACTTAGGTACGCTCACTACACAAAATTTACCTAAGCTACTGTATACCTTAAAAAACATACCAATGATTTATAGTATGTACCCTGCCTTAGTGGTTGAAGTACATCAAAATAATATTGTTGTACTATTAGCCAACGGTTCAATTATCAACATTGTTCATTCTATTTGGGGAGACATTTCTACATTAACACAACCTATTATTCAAAGAGGTAGCCTTGTTCGTGTACAACGACGTAAGAATCAATGGATCTTAACACAAATACCTAAAGTAGAAGCAGCACTTATTGCATTAGATCCTACAACAGGTGCCATTCGTTCTTTGTCAGGAGGGTTTAGTTATGTACGTAGTCAATTTAATCGAGCAATACACGCCACAAGACAGCCTGGATCTGCTTTTAAACCTTTTATTTATGCAGCAGCTCTAGAAAAAGGCTATACACTCGCTGATCTTTTCAATGATGCTCCATTAGTTTTTAGCACGGATGATACAGCATTATGGCGTCCGAAAAATGTTAATGAATCTTTTAGAGGGTTAGTACGCTTTCGAGTTGCATTAGTCGATTCAATTAATTTAGTTACAGTGCGTATATTACGCGCAATTGGTATTTCATATACACTGCGCTACGTCGAACGATTTGGATTTCAAACAGAAAAGTGGCCGAAAAATTTAACATTGGCACTAGGGAGTGGAGAAGTTTCTTTATTAGAAATGGCACAAGCTTATTCAGTATTTGCAAATGGTGGATACCGTATTATGCCTTACTTTATTTCACACATGACAGATGAAAACGGTCAATTACTGTATGCTGCAATACCCAACATTGTAAAAAGTGTATTGAATGAAAATCGATTTGAAACAAAGTATTTGCCGGCACCAAGAGTGATGTCAACAGAAACGGCTTTTCTGATGCATTCTGCTTTACAAGATGTAGTCCGATATGGTACAGCACAGTTAACTCATCGTTTAAAACGTTTAGACTTGGCGGGTAAAACAGGAACAACAAACCATCAAGTCGATAGCTCATTTACAGGCTATAATAAAGATTTAGTGACAAGTGTTTGGGTTGGTTATGATCAACCACGTTCTTTAAAAGAATATGCTTACACTGTCGCAGTGCCTCTTTGGGCAAACTTTATGGCCAACGCACTGAGAAATAAACCAGAACATGTTGCAGAGCAACCAATCACTGTACAAACACGCTATATTAACCCTGCGACAGGTAAAATACTTGAGAAAAAAACACCCGATGCTATTCAAGAGTACTTTGATATCAATCACCAAAAGCAATATGATTATTCAACATCAACAACAGAACAAACAGAAATTGACAATGATGAGCTTCAATCGCTGTTTTAATCATGCCAACGTCAGCATGTCTATCATATAACTGTTTATGCTGATTAAACGTATGACGCGTAAAAGATTTGGTCAACATTTTTTACATGAAAAGATGTATCTTCAAAAAATTATTGAAGTCGTTGATATTAATAGAAAAGATAATTTTATCGAAATTGGTCCTGGAGGTGGTGCATTAACAAAATATTTGATAGATAGTGCAAAATTTGTGCATGCTATCGAAATTGACGAACAATTGTACTGTGCATTACAGCAAAAGTTTTCTAAAAAAAGTAATCTTCAGCTTTATCATGCAGATGCATTACAATTTGATATGACTTCTTTATTGGGTCAATCTCTCGAAAAAATGCGCATGATAGGAAATTTGGCCTATAACATTGCCACACCTTTATTGTTTCAGATGATTAAGTACCGCACATATATTAAAGATTTGCATTTTATGTTGCAAAAAGAAATGGCAAACCGTTTAGTAGCACGAAAAGGAAATAAAGATTACAGCCGCTTCAGTGTTATGATGCAATATTTCTTTGAGACAAAACAGCTTTTTAATGTGTCCAACGGGGCATTTACACCAGCACCTAAAGTCGAATCTGCAATGGTATCATTAACACCTAAATACAATACGGTATTGAACGAAAAACAGGAAGAGAATTTTTCAGCTATTGTCAAACAAGCATTTCAGCAAAAACGTAAGATTATTTCTAATACTTTAAAAATATTTGGTTTTTCATCTGAACAGTTTATGCGTTTAAATATTGATCCTAAAAAAAGGCCTGCTGAACTTTCTATAGAAGATTATATTAAAATTGTACAACACATGGCTTAGCATTAGAAAACGCGAGTGACACAGGCAATGATGTGTTTATATTGGCGTATGGTAAATCAGTAATTTTTGATACTTATTCATCAGCCGAAATAACCAGCTGAGTACAAGTACAAAACTAGTTAATGATAATAAAGAAGTTTTTTGGTATAAAGGTCTAGTATAACGACTATAAGAGAAATCAAACAGAGTCATGTAAGTCAGACTAATTAAAATTGCTCCCATCACATCTGTTAACCAATGGGCACCCAAATACAGTCTACAAAATGCCATTAATATTACCCATACTAGATAGATTGTGTATATAAATGTTTTTAGCCAAAAAGAATAGGGAGTTAGATCAAGTAATTTGATATAGGCGTAAATGATCGTCATATTGTGCATGACGTGCCCACTTGGAAAAGCATTTCTTAAAGAAGGTTTTAAAATACCACTGGGTCTTGAAATATTTAGTCCGTATTTCAAAATTTCAGTCGTACTATAAACGCTTATTCCAAGTACAACCCAATGTACCACTCTCCAAAATTCTTTGCGCCATACTAACCACAATGTAACAGTTACCCAAACGTATCCAATTGTCTTAGCATTAATTAACGACATACCGACAAAAAACTTGTCCCACAGCAACGAACGTTGGTTTTGTAAAGACGTATGTACCAAAATGTTCCAAGTGGTTGTTATACCCTGCATTTTTACGTTTAAAGCGAGTAATCCACTCAGTGTGCCGCTAACGAAAGCAATCGGTAAGAGTGAATAATGAAAAGGTTTGACAGTATAATAGCGTTGAAAATATTGTCTTGGTAAGTCACTTTCTTGTAAATTCATCGCTTGTTTGAGTAAAATGATAAAGGCTTTAAATATTTGACTTATCTGTTGTCTCATGACATAAAAAAATATCATAAAAATTGTAGTGAAGATAGCGTAATATACATTGGGGTACATTGCCCAACTTGAAAAATATTGCATAAAGTAAGTGCTAGGAAGAATGTAGACAAGAGGCCAAAAAATCGTTGCAATTGTATCGACAAGAATAAATTGATAAGGATTCATTCCAGTGATACCTGCAACAATAGGCAAAATTGCACGTGTTGGACCAGTGAATTTTCCAATTACGATTCCAATTTCACCAAAATATTTAAAAAACATTTCTCCTTGATTAAGAAGAATAGGGTAAGTACGAAATAACCAAGTTTCTTTTAAGCGTGTCTGATAATAATACCCTATCCCAAAACTGGACAAACTACCTGTCATGCTTCCTAGAACACAAGAAAAGATAGTCGTCACTAAGTTAAGTTTATTCGTACTTACTAAAGTACCAAGCATAAATAGTAATAACGCACCAGGAATAACTGCACCAATACCTACAAATGAGCTAAGAAAAAATAGCCAATAAATCACACATTGAGCAGATTTTGGATACTGAATGAGTGTATCGAGAGAAGAAGTAATATAAGTAGTGAACATCAACACACTGTTTTACCAGCAGCTTGCTCATCTGCATGGTAAGATGAGCGTACAGACCAGCCACTTGCGACTCGTGTAAATTTGAAGTGCTGTTTAGCTTGCTTGCCAAGTTCATCAAATTCTTTAGGCGTCCAGTAACGGATAACAGGGAGGTGATGGATACTAGGTGATAAATATTGACCAAGCGTTAGCATATCGACTTGGTGATTTCTTAAATCTTGCATTACCTGCTCGATTTCTTCTCGTTTTTCACCAAGACCTAGCATCAAACCTGATTTTGTTGGGATATGAGGGAAACGTTTCTTAAATGCTTGTAATAAACGCAGTGATTCTATATAAGAAGACCCTGGTCTTGCTTGTTTATAAAGGCGTGGCACCGTTTCGATATTATGGTTAAATACATCTGGTAACCCCTTAGCCATTGCATCTAAGGCAGTTGTTTGACGTCCTCTAAAATCAGGTACCAGTATTTCAATTTGTACGGAAGGAATACGATTGCGTATTGCTGTCAAACAATTCACAAAATGTGCTGCGCCTCCATCTCGAAGATCGTCTCGATCTACAGAAGTAATTACAACATAACGCAATCGCATTTTTTCAATCATCGTTGCTAAATTTTCTGGCTCTTTTTCATCTAATGGATCGGGTCTGCCATGGGCAACGTCGCAAAATGCACAGCGACGTGTACATTTATCCCCCATAATCATAAATGTTGCCGTACCTTGGCTAAAGCATTCATTAAGATTAGGACAGGACGCTTCTTCACAGACTGTCACAAGATGATGTTCACGAATAATACTTCTTAAATTTTCAACAGCTTTTGTTCTGCCTAATTTTACACGTATCCAATCTGGTTTTTTTTGAATTGGGGATTCGTGCGTCACTTTAACAGGAATTCGAGCTAATTTTTCAGCTCCTCTTTGTTTTTGAAAAGGTGAAGCGGGATTAAACATAGTAGGTACGTTCGTATTGAAAAACTTATTTGCTATCTTTTATAAGAGCTTGTATAACATCTTCTGCAACACGACTCAAGAGGGGTTGATAAGAATTGATTGTGTGATGAATAAGTGGAAATTGATAATCTTGCCACATCATTGCGTCAACATTAAAGAAATGTTCTGTTTTTAAAGCAAGCGTTGGAAGAATTGGTTTGAGATAAATAATTAACAGACGAAAAAGATTAATACCCATTGTACAAACCTGTTGAAGTTGATTATGCTGCGATACGATTTTTGCTAGTTTCCAAGGTTTTTCCTTTTCTAAATATTGATTAGCTTGATCTGCTAAACGCATAATACAGTGTACTGCATGGTTATACTGTAATCTCTCGAAATATTGAGCAATTTCAACATTTTTTTCTTGAAAAGATTGTAGTAATTGAGGAGCAATAATTTGTTCACTGAGTTGGTTTTGACAATAGTTTTCTAAAAGTTTTGCACAGCGACTTGCAATATTAATCAGTTTTCCGACTAACTCAGTATTAATTTTTTGGGAAAAATCTGTCCAATTTAAGTCGATATCTTCTACTGTACCGTTTAATTTACTTGCAAAATAATAACGTAGGTATTCAGGATCAAGATACTTTAGATATTTTTGAGCTGTAATGAATGTACCACGAGATTTTGACATTTTACGTGTAGCAATTGTTAAGTGTCCATGTACAACTAATTGTGTAGGTAGACGAAAATTAAATCCTTTTAAAATAATAGGCCAAAAAATAGCATGAAATTTTATGATATCTTTTCCGATAAAATGGTGCAGTTCTGTTGCACTATTAGAATGCCAGAACATGTGAAGATCTATATTTTTTTCCTTACATAGTGCTTTAAAGATAGCAATGTATCCAATAGGCGCATCAAGCCAGACGTAGAAATATTTATTCAATGTATTTGGAATATGAAAACCAAAGTAAGGTGCATCTCTGGATAGACATAACGGTTTTAACCCTTCCTTACTCTCTAGCCATTCAAGCAACTTTCGTTTAATTTGTGGTAGGACTGTCTTAGATGTTATTACCCAGTTCTTTATAAAATCTTGATAATGATTAAGTAATAGGAAATGCTGCTCTGAAGATTTTGAAACTGGAGACGTATTTGATAAAACTGAGACAGCATCTTTAAGCTCTAATGCATTATATGTTGCACCGCACTGTTCACAATTGTCACCATATTGTTCTTGGCTATCACAGTGTGGACAGGTACCTTTTACGTAACGATCAGGTAAAAACATTGCATATTGCGTATCGTATGCTTGTTCTACCGTTTGTATTTGAATGTCGCCACTGTTTTGAAAGTTTTGATAAACGGTATTGACCAAGTTTTGGTTTTCTACGGTATGTGTTGTACCAAAATAGTCAAATTGAATATTAAATTTCTCTAAGTCATGTTGATGTGCTTGCGCGATAGTGTTGACTAATTCTAAAACAGGAATTTTTTGTTTATCAGCTGCTAACATAATAGGTGTTCCATGAGCATCTTCTCCACCAATGAAATAGCAGCTATGTCCATGCAAGCGTTGGAATCGCACCCAAATGTCTGCTTGAATTTGTTCTAAAAGATGTCCTAAATGTAAAGGACCATTTGCGTAAAGTAATGCAGTTGTTACAAGTAATTGACGATTCTCTTTTGCCATACTGAAAATTTATTCGCTATTTTAGAGAAAAAAAAGCGTATCATATATTCACTTTTCTATGATACCTCGTTACTCATTACTACTATCAATCGACAATAATAATTCATTCATTTTGTTGATAGGTTATTAAGTAAAAAATAAAACATTTCACTGAGAAGAGTATAACATGCGACAGCTTACTTTATTGTCTTTTTGAAATAAATACCTTTAATGCTTTTAAACACTTTTTATAAAAATTAGCACATTGATTTTGATATATGGCAGCGATAGTATAGATGCAAAAACACTTAAGTAATCGTTAACATCCGTGAATAATAATTTTTCTAAAAAAACGCAACAGCATTTCAATCAGATGCATGCAGATTGGTGGAATCCGACAGGGATATGCAAGCTACTACACCGCATGAATCCCATACGATTACAATTTATTATCAATCAAGTAGGTAATTTACAAGGTAAGAAAGTACTCGATGTTGGATGCGGTGGTGGTATCTTAAGTGAGTCTCTTGCAGTAAATAAAGCACAAGTAGTAGGGTTAGATACCGCAAAAGATCTTATTACCGTTGCTCAACAGCATGCAAAAGAGACTAATGTTTCTGTTCAATATTATAATCATTCTGTTGAAGATGAATATTTTTTAAAAAAATACAAACAGTCTTTTCATGTTCTAACATGTATGGAATTATTAGAACATCTTGATGATCCAGAAATGACAGTACGCCACTGTGTTCAGTTAGTTGAAAAAGGAGGACACGTTATTTTCTCTACTTTGAACCGAACGATGAAATCTTGGCTATATGCAATCGTTGGTGCAGAATATATATTGCGTTGGTTACCTTACAATACACATCATTATCGCTATTTCATTCGTCCAGCAGAACTTGCGACATTGGGTCGTAAATACAATTTAACACTTCAAAAAATTGAAGGTATGCATTATAACTTTTTGCTAAAAAGGTGGATGTTAACGCAAAACGCAAACGTAAACTATTTAATACATTTTCAAAAAACATCTTATTCAATATAATGTTCTTGAAGGTACTTGACAGTTTTCTATCAATTAGCAACAATAATTTTTTAAAATAAGAGGAATCTAAAATTGGCTAATACACAACAAGCGAAAAAAAGAGTACGGCAAGCAGATAAGCAACGACGTCATAATGCTAGCTTAAAATCGATGATGCGTACAGTTATCAAAAATACAGTAAAAGCAATTCATGCAAATAGTAAAGAAGTGGCAGAAACAGCTTATCAAAAGATGGTGCCTATTATTGATCGCATGGCAACAAAAGGTTTAGTCACTCAAAATAAAGTAGCACGGCACAAAAGCCGTCTAACCCATCGTATACGGCAGATGAGCTAATGCTTCAAGTATTATACAGATGTATATTAGATGATAAACAAGACTGAAAGACTCGGCGTATCATCTTGTTTTGCCTAAAAGAATTCATACTTTTGCTGTTTTATTTATTCTATTTAAAAACAGTTTAGTCGCATATACAAAAACACAAAATATCAATTACCATCAACAATTAGATAAACTTAACCTTCAAATTAAGTCACTTCAAGCGCTTATCATAACTCAAGCGCAAAAAAAACAAGCACTAAGTCACGATATCTGCAAACAAAAAAATACTATTACTATACTTGCTCAACGTATCAAAAACCTAGATAGTCATCGCATTTTTCAAAAAACAGCACAACATCAATTACAGCAACAGTGCGCCTCTTGTAAAATACAACTGACTTTGCATGGCAATCGGTTAAATAGTTTACTTCAGGTAACCTACATGATGTACCACAGCCATACAACTGTTATATTACCTTATTGCTATTATTTATACATTATACAAACACGTAAAGTATCATATCTTCAAAGAGAATTACGTGCTTTAAATCAGAAAAATAAACAATTGAGTACAAAACTGCAGCAGTCAGAAAAGATTTTGCATCGATACCAGGAAGAATATCACAAGGTAGATCGTAAACAAAAAAATGATCAAGCAATATTAAATTCACTGTATACGCAGTTACAAATGCGTCAAAGCAACCTATCACAATTATTAGAGAACAGGCAAGCACTAGAGCAACTAATAGAAAATCTAATAAAGCAGCCAAAAAAAAGAAAAGAAATTTTCTCACAAACTACTCAAAAAATGACAGTCAAAGAGGCCATGCCTCACACTTTACATCGATACTATGGTAAATTGCTTTGGCCGGTTAAAGGGCAAATAGTCCGTAACTATCATCAAAGAATCGGACAGAGTGAAATACGATCAACAGGCCTTTTGATAGCAATAGAAGAAAATCAAGAGGTATTTGCTATTCATAAGGGACGTGTCGTTTTTGCAGAAGCGCTGCGAGGAGTAGGAGAACTGATCATTATTCAACATGCATCAAACATTCTTAGTTTATATGGACATAATCGCCGTTTACTAAAGAAAGTTGGAGAAACCGTTGAAGCGCAGGAAACAATTGCAACGATTTGTGCACGCGATCTACTTTATTTTGAAATACGTTATCATGGGAAAGCAGTTGACCCTATAAATTGGTGTTGTGCTATTTAAGCTAGCAATTCGAGCGTGCCAATACATTTTTTTTTAGTGAAAATAATTTTTGCTCATCGGTATCCTTCATCGGAGGTGGAGGCTCAAAAAATGTATTATTATAATAGGCAGGTGGTGGTGTATCTAGTATTGCTGCTTTATTTGAAGAGCCTATATTAGGTGATTGATCAAAGGAACATGTTTCAAATATTTTTTGTATTTTTTCTTTGATGACGTCTGATCCGTACTTCATGGCTTGTTCGACGTGTTTCATATCATATGGCACACCTATTTCCATCACAAGAACAAAAATATCCCATTGTTTTTCTTGACATATTAGATTACATAATGTCGTGTGTTCTGAGAAAATGGGCTCAACAAATGCTAAATTTTCGACTACGTGCCATAAAAGTAAACGCAAAACCCGCCATTGGCGACCATTGACTGCATTATTCAAAAATACTTCAAACTCTTCCTTTTCAATGACGATATTTTTATTTTTTAAAAGAAGATAGCTAGCAACTTTCCACTGTTTTGCATGCAATGCCTGTGTCAGTATAGTGGGGAAATTTCCATATTTTACAGGTACTTTATTCTTTTGCTTGTTAATCAACAAAACCTCAATTATAGACCAAATATTTTGATGATTAAATGACTTTTTGTTTAAAAATTTTAATGCAACTTGCAATAATTTTGGTTGATTGAATTTAAATTTTTTAGACAAACACGTTGAATAATACTGTGTAAGAAGATAATTGACCATATCAAATTCTGATTTTTGAAGACCCATCGAAAATAGTTTTTCAAAAGATACTTGCTGATTTATGGTTGCGTTATTTTTAATTAATATTTTGATTGTGGTCCAAATTGCCTCAGTGCACAATGTGCTGTTAATCAGCGTATCAAGTAACGTTTTCTTAAGTATTGAATTTACTTCATGCTCTAAAAATAGTGCTAGAAAATCACAATCTAAGCAAGCCATTGTTCCACATTTTTGAATATGGTCCATGACGTAGTGTGAAAGCACAGATTGAGATTGTGTAATTTTAACCTTTGCTTGTACTAAATGTTTAACGAAATGCCAGTAATCTTTGTCTTTTGTCTTTGTGACATTAAGGAGAAGATCTAGTGCAGTCGGATTTTTGAATGGCGGGTAAGTATCTAGTAAAACTAAATGGTCTTTTTCATACTCAGTAGGGAATACTTGTTTTAAATACAGTTTTGTAATACCTAGATATAGTGCATTTTTCTCACTTTCTGGCATAGTGGGCTGATGTGCAACGATATCAATGCTGTGATACAGCAAATGCGGTTTTCCAACAGGCAAATGATTGAGTATCTGGGCTAACAGTTCAGGGTATTGCACATTGTTTATTGTCACTGCAAGCAGTACGTACATTAAATATTGACGGCTGTATTTTTCAATAATTTCTGAAAGAGTGATTTTATGCTGGTCGTTAATGGATTGTGGCATATGTGAAACCAGATAGAAATACTCTAAATCGCTCGTATCATAATATTTGGCACCACGGTCAAGCAGTTGTTGAATAAACGACCAATCAATTTCTTTACTATTTTTATCTTTTAATAATAAGTCCAATATCGTAGAATTTTTAAATGGTACTTTCGTATTAATTTCATATCCGTTGTCCAAAAAAACATCAATTATATCAATATCGATACATCGTATGTTCTGTGCAAGTGTCAGGTATATAGACACTAAACAATCTCTATGATCCGCATGTTCTAAATAGAAACGTTTCATTTTATTATTGGAGGCTCGATCATTGGTAAAAAATATTGAAGCACACGTATCAATAAACCGTTCTACTTTAAATGACTCGGAATAAAAATTCTCGTAATGCTCTTTTAGTTCCAGTAACGTATTGTTATGTGTGGCCAATCCTTTTGAAACGTACGTTAATAAGGTAAGAGCATTAACATTTGATAACTCTAAATTATTTTGTTTTCTTATTTGTTTCAGAACAAGTGCTGTAAATTTCAGATAGCGTTTATTCTTAAGTGTCTCATCCAAGAAAGTCGTTGGCGCTTCTCCTTTCGGATTAACACTTATTTTTACCTTGATAAATCGATCTGTTAATTGCTCTATACGTTTTAGGTGATTTTCTTCATCATTGTGAGAGTCTTCTAAAATTGTTTTAAGAGCAAAGTAAGCATTTGAGAGGTTTCCAATAGCTAGCTGCTCTTGTTGTAAAAATAGATCAAAAAGATCCCAATTTTTTTGCTTAACAATCTCTTCTACTAAAGTGAGGTTTTTACTATTAGGTATTTGATTAAGGTTTGCACCGTTATCTAACAAAAAGCGTATTTTTTCAAATTGTTCTTTTCTATGGACATGAGCGTCCTGTTGGTCAAGATGTTTTACTACTTCTCCAACAGTAACGTGCTGACTTTGCTTTAGTAGACTATGAATGTCATTAATTTTAGTACATGCTTTGCTATATTGCTCTAGTAATTCTGTAATGCTTTTTTGCTCTTCTTTATAACAACTTGGATTTAAAATGTCATAGCAATTCTCTAACTCAGAGAAACTACTGTTAAAAGATTCTAATGTCACAGCCATATTTTTTGTCGGCGGTGTTGCTGCTTGCTGACGATCCATAACAGCTGTAGGCGTTTGATCTATCTTTTTTGACTCAGTGAATCTTATATTATCCATCGTGATGGGATTTTCTGCCTGCTGTAGCAGAAATTGGATCATTTGATCACCTATGGTGTATGGATTAAAAGAAATTCTTGTTGACTGAGGATTAGAAGCAATGAAGTAATCCCGTCGCAAATTTTTAGTTTTTTCTAAACCACCAATATTTTCTATTTCTTTTAAATTAATATCTGGTTTAATGTTTAAAACGTTATATAGAAAACTTGCAATATACTTTTCTTTGTTAGCTTGATCGATATACCACTGTACCCCATACTGTTTTAAATTTTCTAGTGTGACAGATGCATCTATTTTATCCAAAAATGCGTAATTTTCTAAACGTAACGAAAAATTGTAAAACACTGTATGAAGTGGAGAAAAATCTTCATTTTGATCAGCAAGATTTATATCAGCCCCAAGTCCAATGAGACATTTAATGAGTGGATTGACCGTGTTTGTTTTCTTAACCAGTGTATGTAATAGAGTATATCCCGACCCATTATGTGCATTAATATCAGCACCCTGTGCTATGAAGCAAGAAAAAAGAGAATCATAGAATACAATATTCTGATTTTTTCTCCAACATTTATTAATCACGGTTTGAAAAACCGTTTCTTGTTTACTACTTTGGATGTTAGGATCAATCCCAGTCTTAAGTAAAGTGTTTAGATATTCGACATCTAAAATATCACACTTTTCAATATACTGATGTAACAAAGGTGACTTTTTTTGATTACATTGAGCAGCAAGTCCAGGTGTTGATTTGAGTAATATATTTACTTTATCCCAGTGGTTAATGGAAATCGCGTCAGTCAATGTAGCAAAGTTTGCTGTACAAGAAATACTATTTGCATCAAACGGTACTGTATATTTTTCATTTTGCGTATCAGCAACAACATTTGTTTCTTTGTCCAACAGTTGCGAAGATAGTGTATCTGCTTCCTTATCTCTTTGAGCCCTACGTAAACAGGATATGAGCACTGTTTTATAATGAGGCGTTTGATCTTTATGAGTATTCAAAAAAGTAAAAGGTTTAGCAAGATCACATAACTGTTCTAAAGAGACATTATCTGCAACTGCTTGTTCTAAAATATTTTCTCTAGTTTGCTTTGAAGATAAAGCGACATCTTGGTCCAAAAGTGCGAGGGCTATTTTCCATGATTTTTGTAATATCATCTCATTTACTAGATCAGTGCAATCTATATCACTTTTAGAAAGTATTTGTATGGCAGCGAGCAGTGTTTCTTCTTTATCTACACGAATCCCGCTGTAAAACAAAAAGCGTACGCTGTCTTGGCTTTCATGTTTAATAGCAACATCCAAAAGTGATAATAAGCTATGTGATGCACGGCTAGTCTCTGTTTCCTTTTTTACACGGTAACTAGCGTTGATATTTGCACCTTCCTTAAGTAATTGATTGATATTTGCCTTTAAGTCATTGATAAAAGCTATATCTTGCGATGCAGCCATTTTGGAAAACATCCGATAGAGTAAAGAATTTCGTTGTTCTGGCGTTAAATCTTCTGTTTCGTTTTTATAGACAAGTAGTGCAACTTGCTTGATACTTCCAAAAGGCGCAGATTGATCCAAGGTAACGTCAAGGCATCGCAGTGGATTTTCAATAAGTAAATATTGTTTGTACTTAAGAAATTTTTGTATTGATAGCCAACATTTTTTTTCTATCAAAGAAATGAGAAATGCTCGATGATGTTGTTTCGATAAAAAAGCTTTCAGTATGTTTTTAACCGTTTGACTATTTTTTTCTTCTAGAATTTTTTCTAAAAAAGATTTTCCTTCAAATTTTTGAGAAAGGAACTGATAAACAGTGTCTTTATTACCTTTAGAAGCATGTATTCTCTCTAATATATTTTCTAATACGATTTTCCAGATTTCCTCATATTCTCTATTAGCAAAAAGTAACTTTCTATAGAACTGGTGCATCCATATGCTATTTTCTGATTGAAGAAAAACACTAATAACGTCGAAGTCTGCTTCTATAACGAGTAACTGAATTACTTTAATACGGTTTTTTTGAAAAGCAATCTCAAGTGGTGTTCTGCCTTCATCGTTCTTCTCATTGATATCGATTGCCTTATCTTCGATTAAATATTTAATAGTATGAGTCGATCTTTTTTTCTTTATTGCCTCATGTAATGGAAATCTTTCATAATTCTTTGATACAGAAATACTGGTTGAAGAGTGTATAGGTTTTGGTAGTGAAGTAAAAAGAAAACGCATTCTTTATTCGCTCATTTAAGGAAACTGCAATTTTATACATGTTGATGCATAATAGATGATAGCATCATAACCGATTTATAAAAAAAATAAAGTAAATAAGAGAGAATGAGACTATAATACGCTACTGCACTGTAAGTATGCTTTGGTTATAATGTCACTACCAAAATAAGAAAGACTAGTTGAAATGATTACATTTTAAATACTGTTTGATGGTACGTACTAAGCGCACTACTAATTCATCTATTTCTACCGTTGTAAGAATTAACGGCGGTAAAAGCCGTATTGTGTTTTTTCCGACTACATCAAACAGTAAGCGTTGAGCTAAGCCATAAGAAGTAATGTCTGGACAATGGTGTTTTAGCTGTATACCAAGCATGAGTCCTTCACCACGCACTGCTTGAACAATTGGATATGCTTTCAATGTTTCTTGCAACTTCGTTTTTAAAATCTCACCATTTTTCTGTACATTGTCTTCAATATTTTCTACTTCCAAGCGTTCCATCACTGTTAAGGCTGCGGTGCAAGCAAGTGGATTACCTGAAAATGTACTGCCATGACTGTTCTTTAGACAATCTTTACTTTTTGCATTCACAAGATAAGCACCAATTGGAATGCCATTGCCCAATGCTTTAGAAAGTAGCAAAACATCGGGTTGAACCGAGAAGCGATGACAAGCTAACCAAGGACCTGTCCGACACAATCCTGTTTGAATTTCATCTGCAACCATTAAAAAATCGTAGCGATCGCAAAGTGCACGTATCGTTTGTAAAAATTCTTTTGAACAAGATTGAATCCCATTATCCCCTTGAATCGGTTCAACAATAATTCCTACAATACGCAGTCGGTATTGATCAACAACATCACGTAAAACCGTGACATTATTTATTGGTACTTGAATATTTTCTTCTGTTTTATCAAATAAGATGTGTTGTTTTTCTTTAATGAGTTGAGGGCTACTTGATAATTTCAAAGCGCCTAGCGTACGTCCATGATAACTACCCTTTATGCTGATGATAATTGGTTTTTTAATTGTTTTGTGTGCACCAAATAGATGCATTATTTTAATCGCTGTTTCAACCGTTTCTGTACCTGAATTGCTAAAAAAAACTTGCTGCATCTTAAATTTTTGACATAAGGCATTTGCGAGTTCTTCTTGCTGTGTAATGCGATAAAGATTTGAGGTATGCAGCAGTTTTGATACTTGTATTTGTAGTGCATGAATTAGCTGTGGATGACTGTGTCCTAGATTAGATACACTTTTACCAGAGAGGGCGTCTAGGTAAGGGGTGTGAACGCTTTTATCATTCCAAAGCCAAATACCTTGCCCACGAGTAAAAGCGATGGGAAGACGTTTCCCATAAACTGGCATCAGTGTTGAAGGTATAGTGGCATCAATCACGTCACATGTAAATTATCATGTACAAACTGCCAGTTTACAATTTCCCAAAATGCAGCCAAATAATCCGGTCTGCGATTACGATAGTCAATATAGTAAGCATGTTCCCATACGTCACAAGTGAGTAAACATTTCTTCTCCTTTTGAAAGGGTGTTTGTGCATTACTTGTCGTTTCAATTTGAAGTTTACCTGTAATATTTTGTGTTAACCAAGCCCATCCTGAACCAAACTGACTGGCTGCTGCGTTATTAAACTGTGATTTAAAATCTTCAATGGATCCAAAAGATTGAATAATGAGTCTCTCAAGTGAAGGAGATAATTGATTTTTTGTAGCATCTGGTGTTAAACATTGCCAGTAAAAATTATGATTAAGCGCTTGTCCAGCATTATTAAAAACTGCACCTGGAGGTGCTTTACGTACCAGCTCTTCGAGTGATAAATCCTTAAAAATTTTATTTTCTGGCATATTTAGTAGTACAGTTAATTTATCAAAATAAGATTTATGGTGCTTATTATAATGCAAATCGAGTGCTTCTTTTGATAAAGTGGGTGCCAATGCATCGAGTGCATAAGGCAGTGTTGGAAGATGGTGTTCGATCATATTGTTTATTACAAAAGGTGATAAAAAAGAGTTTTTTTAGATACGCTTATCATAACGTAACCTTTATTACTTGACTACTAAAAAGTAAAGATGAGTATTTTGGACTATTTTATTGGAAAACATAGCGCATTTACTAATGGCGATGACACATATTTTTGAAAACGTATAGAGTAGGATTCAATGCGATTACTTTCAAAAAAAAGATACTCGAGCGCAAGCTACAGTTTTGGTACAGCAACATACGCTACTTTTATTTTAAGAGAAATACTGGCTTTCGGCTAGGTGTATGTTGACAAAACACTGACCATTTTTTTGAAAAAAGCCTATATGGCACCATGATAAAATAGAAAATAGTATAAACATGTGCCTTATGTCACAATTTCTATTCGTAAATGGTTCTGTTCAAGTTTTTGTCATTAAAAAATTACTTATTATGGTATTTTTGAATAATTTGCATAGTTGCAAGCGCATCTTTTCTACTTTGTGTAATTTCATCTGTTTCTTTTATAGATTGGTCAAAAATTTTTGCATCTTTTACCACAGTGATAGATAGGTCTGAAAATACGTATTTGATAATAATTAAAAGAATTTCTGAAGGACAATCAAATATTTTCCCAGAAAGATGCATGGCTTGTGTCGTGTTTTTAATCAAGTCAGTGGATTTATGTTGACCAAATAATAATTGTGTGAACAGTCTTGCATAGTTTTTACTTTTAGTGAAAATTTCGCTGCGTTGAGGTTTATCTTCGGCTACGGCTGAAAATTTCATTACATCAATGTCATTTTTTCTATAAGGAAATAAAATAGCGGTTAAATCATATTTTGATTGCGTACTTGCACGTAACCAAGCAAGTGTATTTTTTCTTTCTGAGAATTGGTAGAAAATTTCTACTGCCGCAATGTAGTGGTCTATACTCATCAGATGACGGAAAATTTCTCTATTTTCTTGCTTGCTGTAGCTCGATAATACGTCATAATATTCTTTATATTCTTTGAGGCTAGTCGCGCTAAGTAGCATTGTTTTCAATGCATGCAGTGATCTAGTTTTTATTGCAGTATTACCCATTAATGAATAAGCTTTGTCATCTTTAATAGAAAAAGCACCCCACTGCATCAAGTGATTAAGCGTTAGTAAAGGGTATGCGATAAATCTTTCACATGCATAGTCACGACAAATTTTTTTCACATAGGGTAATTGGCTATGATTTATGACTAGAAATTGGACAATATCTAAGTCATGGGAAGTTGTTATCTTGAAGCGTTCAGTTAATCCTTTCCATTCATAAGGATTTGCGCCGTATCGTAATAAGATATGTGTGATTTCGGACTGATTTAAATCGTATGCAATATCCAATAAACTGTATTCTGTGACAGAATCTTTCCAATTACTTTGTATTGGATCGTGTTCAAGAAATAGTGATACTGCTTGACTGAAACCTCGAGTCACAGCATAGAAGATAGGACGCTGCTTTACACCATTAAACAGATAAGTAGTTTGGTGCACTGTGCGGTTGCTTTTTAACAACTCTTTCAAATTTTCAGGATTTTTTTTAGCTGTTTCAATTGCGATTTGGAGTTCAAACGCATCTGTTACAATAGTATGTAGTAAAGTACTATCTATAAAAGTATTTGGCATGGTTCATATCCATTGAAATAATTTATTACTTTGTCTAAAAGCGTCATCTTTAAACTAAACAGTAACTGTAAGTGATTTTATCATTTGCTGTCAAGTATCCTTGACATAGCTATTTGACTCTATATGTTATTTTGGTGAAAAATATTTTTCTCGACGAATTTGTATGCTCGACAGTCCTTTTTTCTCATGCAAAATAGAAAGTGCTTGATCTACCATATTAGGATTACCACAAAGGTAAGCAATGCTTTGATTTGCTTGAACAGACATTGTTTCTAAAGACCTTAGCACATAACCTTGATATTCATAGGGCATTTTGATGTCAGTATAACGACTGTAATGAATACGCAGTTCAAATTGAGGATAAGTCTTCGCAAAAGCAATGAATTCATCTCGGTATAAAACATCTGATAGATGACGTATACCAAAAAGCAATGATACTTTTAGTTTAGAATCTTTTTGCATTAAAACAGCTAATTCAGGCAACATAGTGCGGTAAGGCGTAATCCCTGTACCTGTTGCAACTAGAAGATAATGTGTTACAACTATTTTTTCTTCACGCAACGTAAATCGTCCAAAAGGACCTGTGGTTTGTAGCGTATCTCCAGGTTTCATGGTAAATAATCGTTCACTTGCCACACCATTTGGAATATAAGATGCGGCTAATTCAATTTGAGATGTTTGTATACCACCATGATTCGCAATGCTATAGCTTCTTTTCAAGAGTATTCCATCAGAAGTAGGGAAATGTAGTGTAATAAATTGGCCTGCTTTATAGGTTAAAGGTTGCTGTGCTAGGAAAGTAAAATGCTTTGTATTAGGTGCAATGGTTTGACTGCTTATCAATGTTAATAAAAAAGGAGGAGAAGACATAGAAGGTTATAAAGAAATAGATGAATGATACTGCCACAAAGTGTTCGTCTATTTTATACTCGGCAGCGATTGAATATGCAAGGCACTTTGACCATTGAAAATTAATACAATTAATTTCTCGTTATTTATTAAAAAAATAAATCGTATGAATTAGTATATATTCATGAAAAACAGCTATTTTTATCAAATAAACCTATTTAAAGATGTAAACTGTTATGAAATACGACGGTAAAAAATAGAATTGATCTTTTTAATTGATTGACATCACGCACACAACTGAACATAAGTTATTCAAAAAAATAAACTTTTAGACGCTGCCCTGGTTTAATAATTGTGTTTTCTAGTTGATTCCATTTTTGTAAATCTTGTATTTTAATACTAAGGTGTTTTGCAATTGTTGATAAATTGTCACCTGCGCGTACTGTATAATATTGGCTGTTCATCGACATTGCTGCGTATGTTGCCTTAAGGGGAAAAGTATTATTTGCAGGCGCTTTAATAATTAATTTTTTCTTTATTGGTAAAGTACTTCTAAGGGATAAACCGTTCCAAAGACATAAATGTTCGATTTGTACGTTATAACGTTTTGCAATACCACTTAACGTATCACCTGATCGCGTTGTATAGTACGAGAGTTTTAAATAAAATGCTTCAGGTGGTAGTGCTTTAAGTTTTTTTTCAAAGTCTTTTACTGAAGAAGCAGGTAAGAGGAGACGGTAAGGTTTATTGGGTGTAAAAATAAGCTTTTTAAATCCAGGATTTAATTGCTTAAGTTGTTTAATGCTAATATTCGCAAGCTCAGCTGCCTGTATAACACTGATGCCTGCTTCAACATCAACTTGTTTAAAATAGGGTTGATGATTAATATTAGGTAGTGTTATACCGTATTTTTTAGGATCTGAAATAATTGCAGAGAGTGCAAGTAAACGAGGTACATAAGATCTTGTTTCTAAAGCCAGTGGTAACATCCAAATGCTTGTATTAAGATTACGCTGCATGTTATAACGTATCGCTTGTTGAACATTTCCTTCACCTGTGTCGTAGGCAGCAAGCGTTAGTAACCAATCATTTGAAAAAAATTGATTGAGGTAAGTTAAATAATCTAAAGCAGCATGGGTTGAAGCATAAATATCGTGTCGTCCATCAAATAGCCAATCTTGCCGTATACCAAATCCTTTTGCAGTACGTGCAGTTAATTGCCATAAACCAGAAGCACCAGAAATTTTATTAATTGCAAAGGGATTGTAAGTACTTTCAATAAGAGGTAATAAAACAAGCTCAGTAGGTAAATGTCTTTTTTTTACTTGTTCATACACGTAATGAATATAAGGCGCAGCATGTTTAATCGTACGTTGTAGCTGATGAGGACGACTGATAAACCAATAGATCTGCTCTTTAACTGCAGGGTGTGTAGTGTCATGTGATAAACGAAAATCTTGTCTAAGACACATCCAAAAATCGTTTAAACGTATGTCTTGAAGTTGTGTTTTTTCTTGTTGACGTTTGAGTAATTGATTGAGAAAGTAAAAAAAATGCTTTTTTCGTTCTTCAATCTTCGATTTTTTTACACGATTTATGTTGATAGATGATTGTTTTACCAACATTTTTTTAAAAGGTGGGCTACAGCTTAGGAGCGGTCCATAGATATAAAATGTTACAAGTAAAGAAGTCAAATATAGCTTAGATAATAATTTAGAGGTCATGATCTCTTTATGTTTATTCTGCGCAATTTTTTTACTGTTTGAATCGAATACATTTGGATATAATCAATTGATTAAGGTGGATGATTGGAATAAAAAATTTTTTATATTAATTTCGTGTGATCAATGCTGAATACTTGATTATAATCATAGCAAAATAATAGATTTCACTTCATATGATCGTAATTAATACCACAGCTTATACTTTACAACTAATTTTTCTTTATCGTAAAAAATATATATTACAGTTATGTTGACACTTGAAATTTTTACAGATGGAGCGTGTCGCGGCAACCCAGGTTTAGGAGGTTGGGGCGCAGTTCTTTGTTATCCTTCTCTTGAAAGAAAGCTATATGGATTTACGGAAAATACAACGAATAATCAGATGGAGTTGACAGCCTGTATTATGGCACTTAAATCACTTGAACAGTCTTACCATATTCACTTGCATACAGACTCTCAATATGTACAAAAAGGAATGACGCAATGGTTAAAAAACTGGAAAGAAAGAAATTGGGTAACCTCGGCTAGTAAGCCAAAGCCTGTAAAAAACAAAAATTTGTGGCAAGCGTTAGCAGAACTGTCACAAAAACATATTATTCAGTGGATTTGGGTTAAAGGACACAACGGTCACCAATATAATGAAATGGCTGATCGTCTTGCAAACCAAGCAATCAATGACTTTTTAGCCAACAAAGATTGAGTGAAATAAATGGCTCCCCGAGCAGGGCTCGAACCTGCGACCTAAAGATTAACAGTCTTGTGCTCTGCCAACTGAGCTATCGAGGAAGAAATTTATATTAACACAGAAGTTTTACGTCTTCTATACAAGAGCATTTCCTTGTACAAAATTTGCTGTTTGTATTCATCTTTTTAACATGAAAGCAAGTTATCCTTTTATAACCTTACATAGAAGGCATAAGCGCTTGCAAATGTTTTTTTAACTGCGTTAATCTTTGATTTTGTTGAACTGTATAAATGCCAATACGTAATGCTTTTTTCTGCCCTATCAACACGACAAGTTTCTTACCACGTGTGATACCAGTGTAAAGTAAATTACGTGCGAGCATACGATAATGCTGTGTTGCAATAGGGATAACAATTGCAGGATATTCACTACCTTGACTTTTATGAATGCTCATTGCATAAGCAAGTTGTAGTTCATCTAATTCTTCAAAAGTGTACGCAACTGTTTTATGGTCAAATTTGACATGTAGGGTTTTTAAATCTTTTCGAATACTTTCTATATATCCAATATCACCATTAAAAATTTCTTTATCATAATTATTAATTTGTTGAATTACTTTATCACCTAACATGAAACGTGTATTGAAGAATTCCACAAATTGTTCTGTGTTTACGTTAAGTGTTTTTTGTAATATTTGATTCATCACATGGATACCGAGATTACCACGGTTCATAGGTACTAATATTTGAATATCACGTACAGGATGTATTTGAAAACGTTTAGGAATACGCTCTAAAACGAGTTTAATAATTTTATTTTGTATCTCTTCAGAAGTATTAGATTCTATAAAGTAAAAATCACTCAGTGTAGATTGTTCATTAAAAAGTGGCATTTCTCCTTGATTAATACGATGTGCATTGACAACAATTTGAGAAGTTGAGGCTTGACGAAAAATTTGTACAAGTTTTTCACAAGCAATACAGTTACTTTCAATGAGGTCTGCAAGTACACGTCCTGCACCAACAGAAGGTAACTGATCGCTATCTCCAATTAACAACAAATGTGCTTTGGAAGGTAAGGCCTTTAACAAGTGATAGGTCAAATTCACATCTAACATCGATACTTCATCGACAATAAGATAATCGGTTTCTAATGGATTGGATTGATGATGAACAAAACCAAATGTTTTAGGATCAAATTTTAAAAGTCGGTGAACTGTATATGCTTCTTGTCCGGTTGTTATACTAAGTCTTTGTGCTGCTCTGCCTGTAGGAGCACATAAAGAAATTTTTAAATGCTTTTTTTTATTGAGATAGCTCAACAAGTTTTTAACAATCGTTGTTTTTCCAACACCAGGGCCTCCCGTTAAAATAAAGATTTTAGCTTGCAACATTTTTAGAATCACTGAACGTTGTGCATCGGATAGAGAAAATGATTGCTGTGTTTTGAAAAGTGTTGATATTTGTTCTTTGTTGATTGCTTGCCAAGGTGAATGATTACTTTTAAGTAGTCGCTGCAATTCAAGCGCAATACCTTTTTCAGTATGATATAGCATTTTAGGAGAAATAATCCGCTCTGTTGTGTTTAATACAAACTGACCTTCTTGTATCAAATGTTCAATTGCATGTTCAATAATAGAAGGTTCTATTGCTAGTAGCTGTACAGCTTTCTCTTGCAATAAACTATATGCGATTGCACAGTGTCCTTCTTGACAATGTGACTTTATTACATGCTGTAATCCTGCAATTGCCCTTATAAGAGAGTTTTCTTTGATACCCATTCTTTTAGCTAACGTATCAGATACCATAAAGCCAATTCCATAAATCTCGTCACTTAAACGATAAGGGTTTTCCTGAATTTTTTGTATTGATTGATCACCGTATGTTTTATAGATACGTGTTGCACGTGCGCTACTAATTTGATAGTTCTGTAAGAAAAGCATGATATCGTGAGTGACTTTCTGCGTTTTCCAACTGAGTAAGATTTGCTCTCGGCGCATTTTTCCCAATCCTTTAATTTGCCTGAGCTGGTCAAAATTTTTATCAAAAACCTCAAACGTTTTTTCTCCAAACAGTGCAACAATTTTCTTTGCAAAGTAGGGACCTATACCTTTGATAGAACCAGATCCCAAATACTTCTCAATACTTGCCAGTGTAGAAGGCGTAATAATAGTGATATTTTCTGACTGAAACTGTAGACCATATTTTGAGTTTTGCGACCAACTACCTTCAAAGCGTGCAGATTCGCCTACATTAATTGTGATCGCTTTTCCAGTAACTGTGATGAGATCTTTGTATTTTGGAATTCTAGCTTTTAAAACACAAAAGCCATTGACGTGATTATGGAAAGTAATACGTTCCACAACACCTTCAACGGTAACAGAAAGTAAGGTTTGATGTGCAATCATTTTCTATAAAGCATACTTTAAAAAAGTAGGTGTAGCTTAGTCCATAAATAATAAAAGAGCTCAAGCACGGTATTTCCTTTTTGATGCATGCTATAACCAAAGATAAGAAATAGAGAGGCCCACATGGCTCCACCAGTGTAGGCAAATAAGCTAAATGTTCTGTAAGGAAATAAAAGCGTGCCTGCCATATATCCTGAAAAATGTCTGACACCAGGAATAAAATAGCCAAATAATAATGCCCATTTTCCAAAATGGTTAAACCATTTTTTTGATTTTTCAAAGTGAACACGCATGTTAAGAAATTTTCCTATCCTAGTTGAAAAAACATAGGTAAGTATAGAGGGTCCAAAGTAAACACCAAGATAATAGCTACCTGTGATACCTACCCACGCACCAAAAATGGCTGCTATAAAAGTTGGGATAATGCGAAGATGACCTTTGGACATTAGAATTCCTGCAGAAACTAATAATGATTCATCGGGAATAGGCAGTGCAATAATACCTAAAGCAAGCAAAAAGAATAACGCTATTGTCCCATATTGTATGATCCAAGGTAATAGCAACTCAGAGAAATGGTTAAAAAATTTCAAAATAGAAAATATCATATTATTTAATATGTCAAACAGCTATTGTATGAATACTATTTTGCATTGAAACATAAAACGAAAAGGTATGAAACAATATTCAATCTTTAGATGCTAGCAATTCAAAGCATTGTTCTTCTGACAAAATTTTAATTTGTAAGTTTATTGCTTTTTTTAATTTTGAGCCAGGTGATTTTCCAACAATAAGGTAATGTGTTTTTGATGAAAGCTGTGTACTGATTACAGCACCTTTTTCTTCAAGACGTGCTGTCACTATTTCTCGTTTTTCTTGTAGTGTTCCTGTAATCACAAAACGTTGTCCTGTCAATGGTTTTTGAAGTGGTTGTTGTACTTTAGGCCAACGCACGCCATATGATAATAAGCGATGAACCGTCTGTTGATTGATTTTACCTTGAAAAAACTCGTAAATATGTAAAGCAGAAATTACCCCAATATCTTTCACCTTTTCAAGTTCTATTTTTTTAGCACCCATTAAAATTTCAGGTGTTGGAAAGTGTGTAGCAAGCTTTTTCGCTGTATTAATACCAACAGAAGGAATACCAAGACTATATAAAAATGTCGAAAAAGTTGTATTCTTACTTTTATCAATCTGTACTATTAATTTTTCAACAGAACGTTTACCCATTCTTTCCAGCGAAATTAAATCTTCAAATGTAAGTGTATACACATTTTCAATACAAGACAGTTTTTTTTTCTCAATTAATTGAGTAACTAATTGATCACCTAATCCATCAATATCCATTGCTTTACGACTTGCAAAATGCAAAAGGCGTGCTTTTAATTGAGATGGACAGGTATCTTGCTGCCTACATCGAATAGCGATGCTTTCGGATCGATATTCGAGTACTGAATGGCAAGCAGGGCATACATCAGGACGTGTGAGTATTCTCTCACTTCCCTGCCTTAACTCTTTTAACACACGCACTACTTCTGGAATTACATCGCCCGCACGGCGTACAAGTACGGTGTCTTCCACACGAATATCTTTACGTTGTATCTCACTGTAATTATGTAAAGTTGCATAATTAATTGTTGCACCTCCAACAAAGACAGGCATTAAATGTGCAACAGGTGTTAAGATACCTGTTCTTCCCACTTGAAATATAATATCAAGTACCTTTGTTTTGGCTTCTTGTGCTGCAAACTTATAAGCAATTGCCCATCTTGGTGCGCGTGTTCCATTGCCTAAGATGATTTGATCTTGCAGACAATCCACTTTAAACACGACTCCGTCAATTTCATAAGGAAATTTGTCACGTATTGCGTCAATTTCTTTATAATACTGTATACAAGCATCTATCCCATACGCAATATACATTTGGCAACAAGGTATCCCCCATTGCTGTAATTGTGTTAAACGTTGACCATGCGTTGTATTATCTTCTATCAGTGCTTTACCATATCCGTGTGCAAGAAAAGAAAGTGTTCTTTGAGCAGTTACACGATGATCCAATTGTCGAAGACTACCGGAAGCTGCATTTCTTGGATTAACAAAAGTTTTTTTATTTCTTTTTTTTAGTTCAATATTGAGCATCTGAAAATCAGTAGTTTTCATATAGACTTCCCCTCGTATTTCAACTTCATCTGGAAAAATTTGGCCTTTTAGTTGTTGAGGAATTGTTGTTATCGTTTTTAGATTTTCAGTAATATTTTCTCCAATTGTTCCATCGCCACGTGTCATACCTCTTTTAAATTTACCTTTTTGGTAGATTAAATTCACAGCTACACCGTCTATCTTAGGTTCACAAACGTAACGAATATCGTTTGATCTTTTCAATCGATTTTTAATTCTTTTATCAAAACTTAAAAGATCCGATCTTTCAAATGCATTATCTAACGATAGCATTTTAGTGATGTGCTTTTCTGCCTGAAAACGGCTTTGGTGCTTAGTGCCTACCTGACGTGTTGGCGAGGTGTCATTCTCAAGTTGAGAATAGTGTGCTTCGAGTTTTTGTAGCTGATGAAATAAACTATCGTATTTTGCATCACTGATAGTAGGTGAGTTGAGTACATAATACTCTTTATTGTACTGCTCAATTGCTTGACGTAATTGCAAAATTTTCGCTATAAAGTTTTGCATAACGCATTTTAATCACTTGAGATTTGAGATTGATAATAACTGATTTGATCCTCAGTCAGTAATTTTTTATCACTGTCATATAAGGAACCACCCAAAGCATCACGTAATTGACGTGCAGCATGCATCATTCCTTCAAATACTTGTAGCGTATCAATTGTTTTTTCTTTCTTCATAAATAAACAAAGGCCTGGCACCTGCATATCTTCTATATGATGGACATTAAAATATCCCGGTTCAATAGCGCCTGCAATACTGAATACTATCTTACTATTGTGCTTGTCGTAAGCATGAAATATTTGCATCTCTCCATAGCTAAGTTTTGCATCCATTAATGCTTCCCATAGCTGATAACCTTTAAAACAGTGATCTTTAGCAGCCATTAAATAAAGCACTAGAAATTCTTGCTGCTTTTCGCGTAACACATGGCTTGATACTTTTGGAATATATGTATTAGAATGATTCACAAATGCATGTTTTAGTTGGGCAATACCCAATTTAGGCTCTGTACGAACTATTTTCTTACCTTTATTTAAAAATTTAGCGAATCTATTTAGAGGTAAAACTGTTAACAAAATACCTAATATTCCTCCACTTGCAATAATGATAAGAATAGTCATGAGATGAGTAGTGTGCATAACAGTGATTGTAAAAATAAGTACTCTGTATATAAACAATAGCTATAGTTTGACTAAACTGATAGCCGTTCTAAAGATTCATTTATATGATTTTCTAACATTATAATAATTTTCTTTTAATGTGGAATAAAAATAAAATCAAAAATGTTTTTGAGCATTTCGCTCATACTAACCCCTCTCCTCGTACAGAGTTAACTTATTCTTCTCCCTTTGAGTTGCTCGTGGCTGTTATGCTATCTGCACAAACAACGGATAAACGGGTTAACATAGTAACAAAAAAACTTTTTACAGTCGCAAATCAACCGAATCAAATTTTAATATTAGGTGAGGAGGGACTACACGCTCATATCAGCTCAATTAATTTCTATCCCACTAAAACAAAAAATATTCTTAAGACATGTCAAATTTTAATTGGACAATATCAATCAAAGGTACCTGATAAGCGCATTGCTTTAGAAAGTTTGCCAGGCGTAGGACGTAAGACAGCCAATGTTCTGTTAAACGTTATTTTTAATCAGCCCGAAATTGCTGTAGATACCCATATATTTCGAGTATGCAACCGCTTAGGATTTGCAAAAGGAAAAACACCTCTTGAAGTTGAGAAATCACTTTCAACCATTATTCCTAACCAATACAAGCGCAATGCACATCACTGGTTAGTCTTGCATGGTCGTTACGTTTGCAAGGCAAGAAAACCAAATTGTGCACATTGTTTAATTAACTATTTATGTGATTTCAACCAGCAGCACAACGGTATTTAATTAATCATTGGACTGACAGTATGTTTCTTGGATACAAAAATGACTAATGACTGCAGCAAGTAAGTAACAGAGCGGTAATGCAAAAAAAGCATATTGATAATCGTACTTGCTATACACAACTTCACCTATAACATTCACTTGTTTATTCTGACTGAATGTAAGTAAAAGTCCTAGTAATGGTTGAAAAAGTGCTGCGCTAGATACCACGGCCATGTTATTTAACCCAACAGCCGTACCTGTTACTTCTGCAGGGTTGTTATCTTTTACTACACTAAAAGAAAGTGCTTGCCCTGTTGCTGATAAACCCGTTAGAAATAAATTAATATAAAACCAAAAAGGAGATAATTCTCGATAAATTAAAAATGATAAACTAAAAACTCCTATCAGCGCAGATAAGGTCAAAGGTAGACGTCTTCTTTGAATATAGTTTGAAAATAATCCAAGTAAAGGGCTACCAATACCGATACCTAGCCATATAACTGCACATGCGTTAGAAGCAGTACGCGAGTTTAATGAATAGGCTTGTATTAAAAAGGGGATACCCCATAATGCAACAAAGGCCATAGTAGGTGCCCATACAGTAAAAGAATATAATCCAATCCACCACGTTTGCCGATTGCTAAATACAATTGAAATTCTTTGTATTTCTTGTTTTAAAGAAACATGACTTTTCCTTGCAGTATATTCTAATGAATACGGTCTATCTCGAACTACTAACCAAATAAGTAGGGCAAGTACAATACCTGTGATACCTAAGCCATTTAATGTACGTCGCCAGCCTCCTAATTGCTTCGTCAATGTAGTTACCAGTACTTGCCCTGCAATAGCTCCAATACACGAAGAAAGTTGTACAATTCCTGCTAAAATTGAAAAATAGCGCGGAGGAAACCAAGTTGAAACAAGAAAAAGCGCACCGCTAAACGCAAAAGCAGAACCAATACCCATGAGGAAACGACCGGTTGCTGCAAGGGGGATTTGAACAGCTGTACCAAAAAGAAGTGCTCCAATTGCACATGTTAATGTTGCAACGGTAAGCAGTTTTTGAGGTCCAAAGCGATCGAGCAATACACCGGCAGGTAACTGCATTATTGTATAAGCATAATGGTAAAAGGCAAGGACTGCACCAAGGCTTGCAGCTGTATTTAAATTTAAATCATGCATCAATTCTTTAGTAATAACAGAAGGAGAAACTTGCAAGATAAATTCGTAAAGAAGAAAAACAGTTGCCAAAGAGCAAACGAAGCTTGCACTCCACAAAGACGATCCAATTTTTTCTTTTACAGGTTGAAGGGGACTACTAGACATACATCATTTCTCAAAATATTTAACAAATTTTAGGACGCCCGAGGCCGGATTTGAACCGGCGACCTGCCCCTTAGGAGGGGGCTGCGCTATCCAGCTGTGCCACTCGGGCTTTTTATCAGTAAAGGTATAATATTATTTACTCCGTAAAAAAAAGTAAGATCTAATATAGGTTCGTGCTAAAAGCCATATACCGCCTAAAAATAAAAAAATAGAAAATAATTGTCCTGTTTTCATATTTCCAACAGGCGTGAAAATTAAAACAGGGTATTTACCATAACCGTTGGGCGCTCTAAAATATTCGACAAAAAAACGCATCGTAGCATACAAAACTGCAAATAACCCAGAAACAACCCCCGTTTGTCTTCTTCTTTTAGAAAAAGGCCATAAAATAGTAAAAAGTACGATACCCTCTAGAAAGAATTCATACAACTGCGACGGGTGACGTGGAATTAAGTCAACTTTAGGAAAAATGATTGCCCAAGGTACTGTTGCAGGGTAACCCCATAACTCTCCATTAACAAAATTAGCGATACGACCTAATCCTAGGCCTGGAGGCACTAAAGGTGCAATAAAATCAGTTAATCTTAAAAAAGAAAATTTTTTTAGATAACTATAGATATAAAGTCCAATGAGTACGCCTGATAGACCTCCATAAAATGACATACCAGCAGACCACTCTTTAAACGATGCATTGCGTACGTAATAACGAAATTCATTATCATAGTACATCCCTGGTAGGGTATAAAAAAGTATATCGCCTAATTTACCGCCCCACAGCACACTTACTATCACAGTCAATAGTAATATTTCTTTTTCATCAGATGTTTTTAATTGTGGTAATTGCTGAAATCGGTAACGAGAAAGCAATGCAGCAATAACAAAACCGCAAAAGAATAGAATGCTGTACCAATAAATTGAAAAAAACTTAGTGTCAATTAAAATTGGATTAATTCGATGTATATACAAAACAGATGAATATTGAGCTTATTTAGAATATTTAATTAGAATATGTTCAAACCCTTGATTTTGCAACTTCACTCGTACTGGTTTTGTTTGTACAAGATTTTCAAAAGGACCGATAACGACACGATATAGTACAAAGTAACTTTGCTTAACACTTTGTATTTTAACAGTTTTTCCAGTAAGCCGAGCAATTTTTTGTGCATTATATTCTGCGTTTTTTCGAATTCGAAATGAACCAACTTGTAACCATATTTTTTGTGTCACAATCTTTGGTAGCTTCGAAGAATCATATGGCGTTAATAATCGAGATACCATAAAAAGTTTTTTAGAAGTAATAGCTTTTACCTCAACAGGTGCCGTTCCTGTTTTTAGCATATCTAACTTATGCGCTGCAACATAAGAAAGATCAATAATCCGCCCAGCTACAAAAGGGCCTCGGTCATTAACACGAACGATAATTGAACGCTGGTTATTAAGGTTAGTCACTCTAACGTAAGTAGGGATAGGCAACGTGCGGTGAGCAGCTGTCATTTTGAACATATCATAAACTTCTCGATTAGAAGTAAGATAAGTATGAAACTTCATTCCATACCATGAAGCAATTCCTTTCTCACGGTAGTCGGTTGCAGTTTTAAGAACACTATATCTTTTACCAAGTACTTTATAGTGTGGTGGATTGCCATATCGACTTAATGCTTCTTTCCTAGGAATCGCGTTAGGAACACGTGCTGCATTAATTTTTAGTAAAGGGGCTGTGTCTTGTTTTAAATTGTAACGATTTGGTTCACTGTAACAATTACAGCACAATAGAAAAAATAGAAATTGATGATTACGAGTAAAAAAATAATTTTTATAGTAATGAGGAGATAGCATGCCGATGAGCGCCCTTATTGTATTCCTTTTCTAACGCTTGACTCAGTTTTTCGACGGTCATTCCATAAACCGTCAGTCTATTATAAGTATAAAGTACTTTAAGATTAGAAAATCCAAGCCAGTATTCCGTTTCTGCTGTGTCGTCTTGTAAGCAAATAAGCGTTGCTTTTGTCTCAATAGGTAGTTTTATATTCATTGCTTTTAACTCAATCCCATATTTTTTCCACTCACGTAAACTTTTTGCAGAGGTCATTAGCGTATTATGAGCAAAAAAACTTTTTAATTGATGTGGGTTAGCTTTTCGTATATCTGCTGCTAATGCAACGGACTGATTCTTTTTCCAACCATTTTTTTTTAGATAATTTGCAACACTACATATAGCATCTTCTACGTTATTTAAATCACTGTAACCCTTTTGATGATAATCTACTGCAAAGGTTTGATAGCTACTTGGCATAAATTGAGGAATCCCTATGGCACCTGCATAAGAGCCTTTTGCAGCTGATAAGTTTAGTTTAGGAAACTGATAGTGTAAAAGCAGTAAATTTTCTAATTCTTTTTTGAAAAATTGAACAGAAATTTCATTTTTTAACTCAAAACTAAGTGTGGTGAGTGCATCAATAACACGATAATCGCCTTTTTTTTGACTATAATATGTTTCAACTCCTAAAATCGCAAGGATAATGCGAGCAGGTACACCGTAATGGTTTTGTGCATATTCTAATATGTTCTTATGCTTCTTCCAAAACACTACACCCTCTTCAATACGAGGGGTGTTTAAAAAAACATCTTTATATTGTTTCCATGTTGGAGGATAAGTAGATGCATTCTGTTTTTTTTCTAATGCGACTTTATCAAAGAAAACGGTTTTAAATAGATTGGTTACTTTGTTTGTATCAAGCTGTGAATGCTTTTTAACTATATGCTTGATGAAGTGCTGAACTTCAATATTTTCAGCATAAGCTTTTGTGTAAACTTGCGGTGGATGGAAGAAAAGTTTTAACAGCAATACAGGTAAAACAATACAGTGTGCATAAGTATTAAAATACATAATTTTAATAGTATTTATAAAAACTGACATAGCGTATTTTACTACATTGACATGATTATTTTCTCTATGTCTTAAAAAAATTAACAGCATTTCTTTTCTTTATCACGGCAATGATTTTTCAATGCTCAAGTTACTTTAGCATAGTCACGTACTAAGTGATGTGATATAGATCGCATAACTCAGTAGATCATAGTTCAAAGATATAAGCCAGTGTTCTTTTCTATTTTTGTAAGATAAGGTGAAAAGTATATTTTTTTAAACCGTATAATTAAGAAATAAAGATGAACACATGCGATTTCAAAGCTACAGGGATTGATACTGGTAATAGCATTGTATTAATCATTATCCTGTGTATAGCACTCATAGAGTAATGCAACTTTTGATATACACTAGAACACAACGTTTTGCCTGCACAAAAATGTATAGATACTCATATCAACACTATGTTTTCAAACATAACTTACAGAATGATTATAAATTGATGATATTACACCAAAGCTCGCAAACCAGCAGATTAAAGCCGTACCTCCATAGCTCACCAATGGTAAGGGAATACCTACAACAGGTAAAAGACCAGTGACCATGCCAATGTTAATGAAAGCATTAGTAAAAAAATTAAAACTTAATGTTCCACCCAACAACCGATCGAATGTGTGTTGAGAAGATATACTGATGGATAGACAACGTAATGTCACAAAAGAATAAAGTAAAATTAAGAAACCAGATCCTAGTAAACCAAACTCTTCACTGCATACAGAAAAGATAAAATCGGTTGTTTGTTCGGGTAAAAATTTAGTTTGCGATTGTGTGCCATGTAGCCAGCCTTTTCCTAGTATCCCTCCTGAACCAATGGCTGTTTTAGATTGAATAATATGATACCCTGCACCTAATGCATCTTTTTCAGGATGAAGAAATGTTAAAATCCTATTTTTTTGATAAGGATAAAGTTGTTGCCATCCAAAAGGTGCAAGACATACAATAAGTATCATCATGATAAGTACGAATTTTTTTCTTAAACCAGAGAGAACTAAAACTGTGATACCTGAATTAACCGTCAAAATTGCTGTACCCAAATCGGGTTGTTTTGCAATAAGAAAAGCTGGGAATAATGTCAGTAAGATAAGCGTCATCAGTTCTATTGGTTTTGGTGGAAGTTCTTTTTCGTGTAGATACCATGCCAGCATCATAGGTACAACGAGCTTAAATATCTCAGAAGGTTGAAAACGAAAGATCCACACGCTTAACCATCGTTGTGCTCCTTTACCTGTGATACCACTTGTCAGTACGATAGTGAGTAGGATAAGACTTATACTAAAAAGCCAGGGAGTAATAAAACGGTACCATTCAAGAGGTGTACGTGCACAGCAGTAAAAAACGATAATGGCAATGATTAAATGCAAAATTTGCTTTTTGAGACGAAAAAAGCTTTTATAATCGGCACTAAATAACACAAATAACCCAAAAACAGTTAATAGGGTCAACCCTAGTAAAAGTGATATATCTGTACATAAATACATTTTTTTTGGAGAAGAATATTTTGAATGCATAATCAACCTTCTGGCTAAAATACAGAATGGTAATGATGTTAAGATAACTAATGGTGCCTGCGATCATTCATTGCTGTGTACAACAATGAATGATTAAAACTAGTCTATCATGATTAAAAAAACTATCACGCATTTATATTCATGCAATATCGAAAATACATTTTTTTGTTTTGCTTTTTAAATATCAATATTTATGGTATTGACCTTTCTTCTGAACCCTCTCTTAATACAAATTTTTTAGCACCTGACATAAATACAAATTTGATTGGTCGTCTACAATGGACGCAAGCTTTAGAAAATGATTCTTTTGAGGCTATAAGTCAACGTTTTAAAATTGGTTATCATGAAATTGAAGAAGCAAATCCTGGTATCTCAAATACTCAAATTCAAGCAGGTACAATCATTGTTTTACCAACGCAATTTATTTTACCTACTGGCGCACGCAAAGGAATTGTCATTAATCTAGCAGAATTACGTCTTTATTATTATCATCAGAATCAAATTTACACTTATCCTATTGGAATTGGACGCGATCAGTGGGAAACGCCACTTGGACCGTCCCGTATTATAGAAAAATTAAAAAATCCTACTTGGTATGTACCAAAGTCCATTAGAGAAGACGCTCAAAGGCAAGGTGTCACCTTACCAGAGAAAATACCACCTGGTGAGAATAATCTCTTAGGACCTTACGTGTTACGTTTGCATTATCATAATTATCTTATACATGGAACACGTGATCTTAGAGGAGTAGGGCGACGTAGTACTGCAGGATGTATTCGCATGTTTCCTGAAGATGCGAAAGCACTTTATGAAAAAGTTAACATTGGAACACCTGTTTCAATTATTCATGCGCCCTACAAAGCAGGTTGGGATCCCCAAGAAAATTTCTATGTAGAAGCACATGTACCTCTACAAGTCAAAAAAGTTGAAGAAGAGAAAAAGCTAATACATCAAGTAGTCAAAAAAGCCGTCATGAATAAAAAAGTCATGATTTCTTCAGATATAATTGAACGGATACAAACTGAGCAATTAGGTATTCCTCTAAAAATTCCTTTGGCTTCATGCGCCAAATAGCAATGACACGTTTTTGCAATACACAGTGATCTGATTGTCTAGGCATTCAATAAAATTCAGCGTAATATGATCAATAATTTAAAATAGTTCATCGCATTATTTGCTAATCTATTAATTATCTATCACCTTATGCGCTGTCTTGCTTGCTGTACTAGTATAAATTACCCATTAAAAATAATTGAAAAAAGTATTCGAGAACAAGGGTACGCATATCAATATTTCCAAAATGTTTTACATTTTTTTAATATAGAAAAAAAAGAAGATATTTTCTTTTTTCAACACGGCTGTTTTGTCAGTTGGGGATTATCTAAATTGAAAGAACAGTGGGTTTTATCACGATTAGATGAGTTATACCTTGACACGACTGAAAGAAAAGAATTTCACACCTTTAACTACGAGCTAGCTGAAGAAACTAATCTATTTGCGGATCCTAATTACGATACAGATATTATTACTATCAAAACGTCAGAAGAAAAAAACACATTACTTAAACTTGCCATTTCTTACGCGTTATCAAAATCTGTTAAGCTACGCTCGCACGAAATTTCTATTCAAAAAACTGTTCTGGAAAATCAGTTTATTGCAGAAGAACTTGCAAAGAAAGGACGTATTTCATTGGGACGTAAAGCAATTTTTAAACGTATCGGAGAAATTTTTATTGCAAAAAGTTTAATTAATCTCAGTAATGAATATTTAGACGTATCAGAATACTTTTGGCGTTATCCTCATTTAGAACCACAATATCTGATTGTAGAAAGATTTTTAGATATTAAAAAAAGAGTAGCTACTTTAAATCAGCGCCTAGATGTTGTGCACGATATTGTGCTTATGCTAAATAATCAACTTGAACATCGTTATTCAAGCACATTAGAGATTATTATTATTGTACTTATTTTTGCAGAAATTCTTCTTAACCTTTTATATCAATTTCGAATTTAATTCTTTCTTCCAGTACACAAAAAAAGTAAAATATGAAAAAGTAGTTGCTTTTCTTAAAAAAGCCATTTAATTTATCTTTTATCCTTTGGATAAAATGATAATTGACTAGTTTAAAAGGTTTTACAAATTTGAGCGATATGAGGTATTCCAATTATGAATAAAATTAATGATAGTTTAAACACAGTAAAAGAAACGATGACACCTGACTCCAGTCCTATTGCTGTTGATAAACCAGCGACCAAAGCAAATATCATCTCAACTGTTGCAAGTAGAACAACGACACCTATGAAGAAAGTAGAAGCAATCATGGAATGTTTTAATGATATTATACGCGCACATCTATCAAAAGGTATTCCATTCTCTTGGCCAGGTTTATTAAAAATGAATGTCATCGAGAAAAAGGCAACCCCAGAGCGCACTATTAAAAATCATTTTACTAAAGAAGAAATGTTACTTAAAGCAAAACCTGCTTACAAAACAGTACGTGTTAAAGCGCTCAAAAAATTAAAAAGTATGGCAGATGAGGCAGGTGCTACCATCAATGCTGAAGGCGGAGATCTTGCTTAATTTAAATTAAGTATAGGTATCTACCAAAAACCGTTTTGCGCGAGACAAACTACCTTTTTAGTCACAAGGGATGCAGGGAAAACTATTGATATACTTTTTCAAGCTTTGGTACTGCACCTTGTGTTATGGCTTAAAAATCCTAATAACTAAACTATTTAACTTTTTAAAAACTGTACGACTATCAGTAGCTCGTTTTATTCCTCTTTACCTCTCACTATCATAATGAGTACCTAAATTAAATTATGCGTACGGTAAAGATTTTAATTTTTTAGACATTTAAGCAACAATTATTTTGCCATCCATTAATAGATAAAATGGGTAAATAATTGCAATGTATGCTTCATAAACAATGATGTTTATTTTATCAAAAGTAATAGATACCAAAAAAAGTAAGTATCAAAAAAATTTAGGACTAAAATTGTTTACTATTTCCTAATTTAAAAAAATTATTCAAATAACCATTCTTTTTATACTTTATATGCAAGCAGTTACCTTAAAAAATTTAAGTATGATACGATCGGGTGGAAAAGTGATACTTGACAATATTAGTTTTAATGTTGAGCAGGGTGATTTTTTTTCATTGGTGGGTGCAAATGGTGCTGGAAAGTCCACTATCATTGGTATCATGACATCACTGTTACCTAAAACTGCAGGTACAGTCAAAATATTTGGATACGATCTAGAAACAGAATTAACCCAAGCAAAAACTTGTATGGGGGTTGTACCTCAGGAGATAAATTTTAACATCTTCGAAAAAGTAATGGATGTGTTAGTTTATCAAGCAGGCTACTATGGTATTCCGGTTAAAATGGCTCGAGAACGTGCCGAATATTATCTAAAAAAACTTGATTTGTGGGATAAGCGTAATCAAATCACTAAAAATCTTTCTGGTGGAATGAAACGAGGTTTAATGATTGTAAGAGCACTTGTTAACCTTGTACATGAACCAAAATTATTGATTTTAGATGAGCCTACCGCTGGTATTGATGTAGAAAGAAGAGATTCTACCTGGGATTTTTTAAGAAGTCTTAATCAACAAGGCACTACTATTATTTTAACTACTCATTATTTAGAGGAAGCGGAGAAACTTTGTCGCAATATTGTAGTTCTTGATCAAGGAAAAATTGTGGAAAACACGAGTATGGCGAGATTACTAAATCGTTTAGATACAGAAACTTTAATTTGCGATGTACGCAATACGATTTATGAACTTCCTACAGAAAACCCATTTCAGATTCAACGTGTAGATGCACAGCAAATTGAAGTTAAATTGAAAAAAGAACAAAGTTTAAATCAATTGATTGATCATTTAAGCAAATTAGGCATTGAAATAATGCATATTCGTAATAAAACGAGTCGATTGGAAACACTTTTTCTTCAACTAACACATCCGCATTCTTCTTAGATGATTCTTAAATATGTTTAAAAATAATCTTCACTTCATCGCTTTAAGTACCTTGCTTCGCAGGGAAATAAATCGTTTTCTACGTATTTGGGTTCAAACCATTTTACCCTCTAGTACAACCATGCTGCTTTATTTTCTAATTTTTGGAAAAGTGATCGGAAAACATATAAAAACAATACATGGATTTGAGTACAGTACTTATATCAGTCCAGGACTGATTATGATGGCAATTGTTACTAACACTTTCTCAAATGTATCTTCTTCGCTGTATAGTATGCGCTTTCAAAGAAGTATTGAAGAGCTACTTGTTGCACCTATGCCAAATTCTCTTTTATTATTAGGTTTTATATTAGGTAGTATGATTCGTGGTCTACTTGTTGGTTCTTTAGTAGGATTAATTGTATTTTGCTTTACACAATTTCCAATTGCACATCCCTGGATTTTGCTTGCAATCTTGCCCAGTACTGCTTTCTTATTTGCACTTTTTGGATTTAGTAACGCACTATTTGCAAAAAGCTTTGATGATATTTCAGTTATTCCAAATTTTGTGTTAACACCATTGACCTATCTTAGCGGCATATTCTACTCAATCGATCAACTACCTCATTTTTGGCAAAAAGTTTCACTTTTTAATCCATTACTTTATATCATTAGTGCTTTAAGATACAGTTTACTTGGAATAAGTGACGTACCAATAGCACGTTCTTTAATTATTGTGTGGCTATGTTGTATTACGCTTACGTTTTTCAATTTATACCTTTTGAAAAAAGGAAAAGGTTTACGTGAATAAATCATTTTGATATTAAAAACGCTGTTCTACTGCTCTTAATGCAAGACCAAAAGCAGGACATAGATAGCTAAGATCAGGTTTTGATAATTGCAAATTAGTTTTGGGAATAGATTTAAACTGTAGCGTGTTGAACAATTGCTTTAATTGCATCTCTATAATATTGATTTTTAAATGACTCCCTAAAACAAAAAGTGCTCGTAAAGGTAAAATTGTGTGACCAAGTAATAAAACGGAAAGATGTTGATAAATAGATAAAACGATACTTTGCGTCGTCGTAGCATGTAAAATATAACTTGTTGTTACTACAAGTTTTTGCTTCTGCCACAAAAAAATAGTCACTGTTGAAGAGCCCACTTTAACTAAAGCCCATAAAGTTGGATACTGCTCCAAACAATATAAATGACGATAAGCTCTTTCCAAAGCAAAAGACTCTGGTTCTATAACGATGGGCTGTAACCTACAACTTTCTAATGTTTCAATCAATTGATCTAATGCGTCTCGACGGCACGCAATAAAAAGTACACTTTGTTGCATCGCTGTTGACTTAGTATCAGATATTATTTGAAAATCTGTATACAAAGTATCTATAGGCATAGGAACGTGAGGTGCTACCGTCAACAACGCCGTTCTTTTCCAGTGTTGATGGTTGGTATCGATATGAATCTTTTTTTTCAATAATTTAGTGTCAGAAATTGAAAAGGCACAGTCAATAGAATAAAGATTAAATTGTACAAGCCCTTTTTTTAAAGCGTTTTTAAGCGCAAGCATGCTGTCTTTTATATCTTCTTGAAGCGGTATACATGTGTGACCTGCAACAGTAAAATGTGTACGCGACTGACCTATAAGATAAACTAATTTGATACTCGTTTTACCAACATCAATACCTAACACTTTTACTGGATGTTTGCGCCAATAGTTTAAAAACATGCTTTCTTGTAAATACCTAGTTAAATCTTTCATCAAATAGTATATACTAGTACATTCATGCACTTTACGTTTACATAGAAAAATTTTTATCTTACAGTTAGTTATTTATGAGTTTAAAGTGCGGTATTATTGGCCTACCTAATGTTGGAAAATCAACGTGTTTAAACGCATTAAGCCAAGCCAATATAGCAGTAGCAGAAAATTATCCTTTTTGCACGATTGATCCTAATCACTACTTCGTTCCAGTCCCTGATAAACGCTTAGAGGCACTTGCTTGCTTGATCAAACCTAAAAAAGTAACAGCAACCACCGTGCAATTTGTCGACATTGCAGGATTGGTCAAAGGTGCTGCTAAAAATATAGGACGTGGTAATAAGTTTTTATCCAATATTGAAGAAGTAGATGTACTCATTCATGTTGTAAGATGCTTTAATGATGTTGAAATAACACACGTGCATTCTATTGTAGATCCTAAAGAAGATGTTGAAGTTATTGAAACGGAGCTAAAACTTTCAGATTTAGCTCAAATTGAAAAACTACAACAAAAATATCAACGTCTTGCAAAGTCAGGTGATAAAGAAACAATTATACCTTTACGACTGCTCGATATGGCCAGTCGATACCTTGAAGAGAATTCACTATTAAATGCTGTAACTTGGAAAGAGGAAGAAGTCAAGCAATTAAAAGAGTGGAAACTTTTAAGTATAAAGCCTATGATATATCTTGCAAATGTAAGTGAGGATGGCTTAGTACAAAATCCTTTAGTTGAAATACTAAAAAAGAAAACTGTACAGCAAAACGCGTCGGTCATTGTGAGCTGTATTAAGTTAGAAGCAGCATTGATTGGTATGAAAGAAAATGAAAAAGAAGAATTGTTTCAACTACTCAATTACCAACCTAGTTTAAATCGACTTATTCAAACCGCTTATCGTATGCTAAACTTACAAACATTTTTTACCGCAGGATTGCAAGAAGTAAGGGCATGGACTATACCCTGTGGCGCAACAAGTTTTGAAGGGGCCGGACGTATTCACACCGATTTTCAAAAAGGGTTTATTGCAGCCGAGATTATAAGCTATAGTGACTTTATAGAATATAAAGGAGAACAGGGCGCAAAACTTGCAGGTAAACAGCGTATTGAAAGAAGTGCTAATCATCTTTTACAAGATGGAGATATTGTATGTTTTCGATTTAATTATGATACTAGAAAATAAAGGTTTTAAAATCGGTTTTTTAAAGAGGTAAAGTACATGTTACTAAAAAATGTTTTAAAAAGTGGTGCAATAGTACTACTTTGTTTGAATTTCGTAAGCTGTGGTCCAAAGCAGTGTAATTATCAGAAAAAAGAAAATCGCGCTTCACCTGGGGTAGTTAATAAAAAAGCTGATGTTGTTGTGCGTAATGCTGCAGAAGTACAGTCTTTTCAAGAAGAAGGCGATGACGCCCACATTATGACGCCACGAGATAAGCAAGTTTATTATTTTTCTTTTGATAGCAGTGCCTTAAATCAACAAATACGAAATGCATTAAAAAAAGAGGCTGAATTCTTAGTAGAAAATCCAAGAACAAAAATTTTCCTAGCAGGGCATGCAGATGTCAGAGGCTCTGATGATTATAACGATGCACTAGGTAATTATCGCGTGGAAAGTGTTGCTAAATACCTTACTTCATTAAATGTTTCTTCTTCACAAATCAAAAAAAGAAGTTATGGTAAGCGTAATCCAGTAAATACCGGTTTGTCTGAAAAAGCACATGCGCAAAATAGACGAGTTGTGCTTAGTTATGAATCTTCTTTACACATTTAAGCTTTTGTATATGAAAAAAATAATTTAAAATTGTTATTTTTTCAATTACTTGATAATAAGCAATATTTACAAAAGCGATACTATTTCGGATTACTAACTTTTATAACGCATTATTTTTCAATTATAAGATTAGTCTTTTTTCTTCAGTATTTTGAGATATTTCTACTGTTTTTCGTTGCTGTGCAAGTTGTATATAAAGCCTATAAGCCAATTGTTTAATAGTACACCACGTTAACGCGTGCACTACATAAGTAGAAGTAGAATGGTGATATTTTACTTCTGATAATAAAGTGGCAAATTTATGTAGATGGTGTGTCGTGCATATTCTTTTTAAGAAGACAAGGGGATTTTCTTTCTTTGATAGAATTGCTAAATTTTGATTAAAATTGCTGTCACAAAAGAACATGAGTAACAATAATGCACTTTGTATATCTGTTTTGGCAAGTGCTGTAAACAATGTATCATTTTCAAACGCGATCTTTTTTAATTTTGGCTCGCTCAATAACACTAAGGTGTTGAGTCGATTTGATACTATTGCTTCAGTTAGTGCTGTGACAAAGTTTTCTTGCGCGGAAATTTTCAATAAATGATTGCGAATATCTTTGTTTTTTACCGCAGAAGGCGTTAAATCTAATAACTCATATAAACTAGCATTTTGATCTTTTTGTATCCAGATATTTTTTAATTGATTATACCCGGCTAAGGGTAATTGTTTAATAAAAAACTGAGTATAAAGCACGATACTTGTTTCTCTTATAAAATCGTTTTCAAGTAACTCATCAAGTACAGCTCTTTGATTTTTGATATAAGAGCTTTCTTCGCCAAAATGTGCAGAAAGTATTGCGTTAATGGTTCTTGACTGACAGGCAATATCAGTCATATTGCCTTTTTCAGAAGACATAAGAAAAGAAAATAAATCAAAGTGTGAACAAACAAAAATCACCCCATGGAGATTTTTTTTCACAATTTGATTTAAATAAATTTTTGCTTGTTGAGACTCTAAAATTTTAGAGTAAAAAAGTGTCTTTTCATTAAAGATAATTCTACGTTCGATAAAAGAATTAAGAACTTTAGTGACAAGTTTTGCAGCCGCTAATTCTATATTGTTGGTTTTAGTAACTAATTCTAAAACGGTTGAATAATTTGAATCATTTAAAAATACTTCATCTCTTATGTGTTGAGGATAACGATGCGCAAAATATTGATAACTACTTTGGAAAAGGTTTATTTCTAGAAAAGGTTTCCATAATCGATCATTTTTTGCAATGTCTCTTAGACGCATAGAAGTAAGACATAATTGATCAAGTGCTGTTGGCGAAAGCCAGTTTAGAATAAGAAACAGTATTTCGTCAGGACAGTCTGCAAGTGAATAATTTTTTAATGAGTGTCGAGTTGAAACATTTTTCATCGATAAAGTCAATATACAAATCAGTGACGAAAATACACTACGTTTTTCTAAAAAACAGTATTGTGGTGAAAAAATTACTAAAAACCGAAAAGCTAAAATTTCACTTTATTACTACTGAATGAAAAATTCAAATAATATTTTTATTTAGTACGATGTTCATATGTATAGCACAGCTCAATCGCTTAATAAGTTTTGTAAACCTAGTCAATAGGTTACAATAATGGTGGTATATATAGCTCTTACGCAATAACTTGTAATAAGCATACCGCATGTTTAAATATTTAATGAAGAAATTTTGTTTTACTAGTTGTTTGTTATGTAAAGATACTGCACAAATTGCACTTGATTTATGTCAACCCTGTGTAAAGGATTTACCCTACATTACCTATGCATGTCAAAGGTGTGCAAATCCCTTACCGTGTGAGATGAACAAAAATATTTGTATTACGTGTGTAGAAAACGGAGAAGAGATGCCACCGTACCGAATATTTCCCGTCTTTTATTATACAAAAATCATTCATCGTTTAATAATACGTCTTCAATCGGGTCGAAGTTTAGCAGCTGCAAAAATTCTAGGTATCTTAATGGCAGATTACATGAAAAAATTTTATAAAAATAAGAAGTTTCCCGAACTTATAATGCCTATTCCTATACATTATCAACAATTACAATCTAAAGGTTTTAACCAAGCTTTAGAAATTGCAAGGTCGATTAGTCAGTGCCTAGCTATTCCTGTAAATTTTACTAGTCTTGTACAATCAAATTCGATACAATGGAAAAGAAAAGTCGGTAATAATAGAGAAGTACAGCTCAATTTTACAGTAGCAACAGGGGCTCCTCAACATATTTGTTTAATTGATAGTATATGGAATGGGTACACAGCACAGGCCTTAACGCGTCTTTTGCATAACAAAGACTCTGCCATGAATTGGGTTGATGTATGGTGCTGTACTGTAAGACTTTAAGTGTTGACTATAAGTAAAAAAGAATAGAAAAGTGTCTTAATCGAATAAATTAATATCGATCATCACTTCTTTCTCTTCTATTATTACGTCCATAAGAACTGTCATTGTTTCGTCTTGTACCGCTACCACCAAAAGAGCGTTTTTCGCGTTGAACCGCGTTATTTACTCTGATGTGACGGCCTGCATAATAAAAATTGTCGAAGTTTTTGATGGCTTCTTGAGCTGCTGTCTCGCTATTCATTTCAACAAAAGCATATCCTTTACTTTGTTGCGTTTCACGGTCCATGATAATTTGTGTTTGTTCTCTGTTTACAGTGTTCTTGCCACAGCCTGGTTTGTTTTGTGTTGGATCACCTTCTTCGATCAATTGTATTAGTTGTTCTACCTTCGTGACTTCGTAATTTAATCCACCCACAAATAATCTATTTTTCACGCTTTATCTCCAATGTAATTCAAGCTACTTTTCAAAAGTTTCTTTGTTTTTTTGATTTTAAAAAATAGCTTAGCCTATTTAAAAATTAAGTTTACCATGAAAAGATACAAATAAAATAGCAAAGTTTGATTAAACAAAAACTTTTTAAAAAAAGATGATAAAAAATTTATCAAGAAATCAAATCTATATGTGGCAACTTAACTGGTCACATTATACCGGTTACAAAAATTTATTTTGGAAAATACTTTCTACAGAAGAAAAAAAACGTGCCAATCAATTTCTTCTAGAAAACGCTTATCAGCAATTTGTTATTGCAAGAGGCGCTTTAAAAATACTGTGTGGCTATCTATTAAAATATTCTCCTAAAAAGATTAGTTTATGCTATAACCAATGTGGAAAACCTTCTATTTTACACGAGCCAAAATTACAATTTAGCTTATCACATTCTAGATCAATAATACTTTATGCATTTTGTTTGCAACGCAAATTGGGTGTAGATATACAGTATCAAAAACTGTCTTGCTCATCTTTTACACTTGCGCTTGCAAAACGTTATTTTCATGAAGAAGAAAGTTTATTCCTTTCTCAAATCAAAGAACCTATAAGAGACCAAATATTTTTTAAATATTGGACGAGAAAAGAAGCCTTGACGAAAGCATTAGGAATACGTTTAGACAAGATACCGAAGATAAAATTATTGAGTACGGAGAAAATTTTCCATACAACTATGTATGATCAAAATTGGTTACTACAAGATTTAAAAACTTTCAAAAATTTTAGTGCATCACTTGTAGTACAATCTTGCTTGCCAATACAAATACATTATTTCAAGGATATTAAGTTTTTTCTTAATATGTTATAAAACATGGTGTAAATTCTCTATCACTAAACGGTATCAAAAATTCTTATGCTAACGCATCAATCCGCTGTTTCGAAAAAAGTGGCTGCATCTGCAATCGAAGAATATTTATATAAAATTTTTCCTCAAGATCTTAATAGCTCTAATACAATGTTTGGTGGAAAGATGATGGAAATACTCGATAAAGTTGCTTCAATTGTTGCAGAACGACATAGTCACAAAACGTGTACAACAGCCACTGCAACTGTGCGATTTTTATCACCTGCGAAACAAGGTGAAACACTACTATTTCAAGCATCTATTCATCGCAGCTGGCGTACTTCTATGGAAATAGGTGTACGTGTTTTCGCAAAAGATTATAAACAGCAAGAACAACGTCATGTTGTCTCAGCCAATTTTATTTTTGTGGCTTTAGACGATCAAGCAATTCCAATCAATGTACCTCAGGTCATTCCCGAAACGAAGGAACAAATAAGGCGTTATCATGATGCTGAAACAAGACGTATTTATCGTCAAAAAGAGATGCAGTGCACTGAAGAAAAAACTTTACGTACGTAATTTAATTTTTGACTACTTTTTATATCCACTATGCCGATTAAGATTTATCTTAATAATCTTTAAGAATCACAAGTATGCTATTTTAAACATCTGCAAAATAAAATTTGTCTTTTGATTGAATGAATAGAGGCGTACGTTTTTGGAAAAGATTTTTATAAAAAAATCGAATACAATACGCGTATAGTATGTGATATATTTTCTTATAGTCTCTATGACAAAGAAAATTTTTTTGTTAGAAGTGCAGCTGAATTTTCCCACGACGTAAACGTCTTTTGCAAATCATTGTGTAAGTAGAAAAACTATTGATGTTATTTTCAATTGGAACATAAACGGTTTTTCGAGAGTGAAGGTATAATTAATGCTTAGGAGAAAATACCGTGTCTAATGTTCCATTTTCGACAGCACACTGGCGTGACTCAGCACGTCAACCTCGTTTTTTTTGGATAGATGCTCGCGCTACATTTCCACTACTTTTATTTTTACTTCATATACGGCTTTGGACCTTTATATTCGCTCTAACTAGCGTAATTTTTTTAGGGATATTAGAATATTTTGGTTTTTCAATTGGCGTATTTTTTCGACTGTTACGTAATGTGTTGGCAGGCCCCCGAAAATTGACAATTCCTTGGTGGAAAAAATAAATGACATTACAAAACGATTTATCTAAAATCGCAAAAAAATTGAATGTTCAATTTACTTTAAATGGCCGTATTTTGCACTACAATGAAGTATTTTCAGACACTGGATTGTTACCTGCGATTGCAAAACGTGCTGATCAGCTTTGCGCATTATGCCTTGGTTATGGTATAGGTGTAACATTTACTGAAGCAGAAGGTTCCAAAATTGGTATCAAAAGTATTTTTGATGATGTTACACCTAAAATTTTAAGATATCTTTGTATTACTGATGTTTTATGTGAATTACAAAAAGCTTCACCTTCTTCAAATCAGATTTCTTTGGACGAGTTAATGTATGAATAGTATTTTCTAGATTTGGATAAATACTATATATTAAATAAAACTATCTTATAACAAACCAGTTGAATAAAAACTATTATTTTTACTTTAATCATTGACGACGTATATTAATGGAAAATCATAATTTCATATTTTCTATATTTCTCGTATTTACCGGTGCAGCTGCCTTAGGCACGCTTGCGCTCTATACTCGACAATCATTACTTGTTGCTTACATTCTCTTAGGTCTTTTGCTAGGTCCAAGTGGATTAAAGCTTGTACCTAATTTAGAACTTGCACATGATATTGGCGATGTGGGTATTCTCTTTTTACTTTTTTTATTAGGATTAGATCTGACTCCTCGTGAGTTGCTCACAACATTACGTAAAACAACACTTGTTACTTTAGTCTTTAGTATATTATTTATCTCGTTAGGTTTTGTTATTGGGTACTGTTTTGATTTTACATTAACTGAAAGTTTGCTAATTGGTGCATCGCTTATATTCTCAAGCACAATCATCGGTCTTAAACTTTTACCAAGCCTTGCTTTGCATCACAGACCGATTGGTGAAACCATGGTCAGTATTTTATTGCTCCAAGATTTATTGGCAATAGTGCTATTGCTACTGGTACAAGGTTCCAATTTAACAGGCTCTAGGTATATGGATATTGGAATTGAGTTTCTTATCTTACCTTGCTTACTTATTGCTGCATTTTGGGTGCAGCATCACATCATTGCTAAACTTTTTGCACAGTTTGCAAAAGTGACAGAATATGTTTTTTTGTTAGCGTTAGCATGGTGTTTAGGACTTGCACAGCTTTCTGATTGGTTAGGCTTATCCTCGGAAATTGGAGCATTTGTTGCGGGTGTATCTATTGCAGAAGGACCGATTGCTTTATTTATTGCAAATAATTTAAGACCTTTGAGAGATTTTTGTTTGATTTTGTTCTTTTTTGCCATAGGTGCAAGTTTTAGCCTTTCGCATTTACCAGAAGTTGCAATACCTGCATTGATACTTGCTAGCCTTGTTTTAATTTTAAAACCTTGGTTATTTAAAGTATTACTTAATTGGTCGAACGAGAAACGTTATATTGCAAAAGAAGTGGGTGTGCGATTAGGTCAAGCAAGTGAATTTTCGTTACTTATTGCTTATTTAGCGACAAAAACAAACCCTCCTCTAATTGAAATGAAGGCAAACTATCTTATTCAGGCAGTAACGATCATTACCTTCATCGTTTCTTCTTATTGGGTAGTATTACGCTATCCAACACCATTAGCGCTTAAAGACAATATGCGAGTTGACTAGATTAAGAGAATAAATTTCATGAAATTTTTTGTTGTATTAATTTGTTTAGGGTTAGAAAAGTTTTTTCCAATTGAAACATTACTACACCGCGAGCAAACATTTAAATTTTATTTAAGAAAGGTATCCACACTTTCTCCAGAAGAGTGGCATCAAAGTTACTATGAACTATTCGTATTTTTACTACCTCTTGAGTTCTTTATCTGTACGGTACACTTCATCGGAACATATTATTTCTCAAATTTTTCGATTTTCTTACTAGAATCTTTAATTGTTATTTATTGTTTAGGTCCTTTAGAAATTTATCATTTGACACCGCCCATTCCACAACACGTGTTTGAAAAAGCATACGCAGGTTTATTTTGTGGTTTATTTTGGTTTGTATTACTTGGACCTTTTGGAATCATTTTATATCGTTTACTAGAATATCTTGCTGTACTATCAGACGATGCACCAGATGTTTCAATGACGCCCTATACTAAAGACATGATCAAACCTATTGTAGGTTATCTAAACTGGTTACCCGTACGTTTGTTTAGTGGTGTTCAGTCAGCAGTTGGTAAATTTCCAAAAGCCTGTCATTACTGGCTAGATTATTTATTAACTGGATGGGAATTTAATGATCAACTTCTTGCAGAAAATGGGCGTGTGGCTTTAGATATGCCAAAAGATGCAACACTTGAATCTGAACAATATATTCAAATATTACATTTGATCGATCGTACATTAGCCGTTTTCTTAGTGGTTTTAACCGTACGCACACTGGTTCATTGGGTTACATAAGAATTTTCTTTTCCTTTCCTTAGTCCCACATTTCTTCCTATCGATGTAGTTTACAGAAATAAAAAAATTAGAGGACTATCTTTATAAAATCAATTTTTGTTTTATCTATTCTTTTTGTATGATAAAAGCTAACGCCTATACATTTTTAAAATATATTAGGGATCTAAAGACAACTACAGTTTTAAGGAAGAAACACAATGTTAGAAATGTCAGATACGCTTAAGCATGCATTTTTAGAAAAAAACGCTGAAGCTGAAGAAGTTGAAGCAGTTATTTTGAAAGAAAGAATTGATATTCAAAGAAGTGAAATATTACATATCTGCGCTCAATTAGATCGAGTCGATGTTTTTGAAAGATTGCTACCTTATCGTCTTGACCTCGATACAACAAATACAAAGCAAGAAACGCCTTTACACGTGGCTGCAAAATGTAGTAGTGATGCTATGTTAAGGAAGTTAATTCGTTACTCTGCTAATTTAAATCTCATCAATCAAAATAATCGGACACCTTTAGAAGAAGCTGTCGTCAATGGAAATGTCACTGGTGTCAATACTTTACTTCACGCAGGTGCTACGCAAGATTTTCTGAGAAACGATTTATTAGAATTTACTTTTAAAAAAGCTATTAAAAACACTATAGTAGACTTTTTATTTTTATTTTCTTTAATACAGTTCTTTACTTTGCAAAGAAACTATCCTGTTTTTATCTTTTTCTTGACAGTGTTTGTTTTATTGAGTGCATATATCAAATTTTATTTTTTCCACAACAAAACTGAACAAGAACAAAAACATGCAGAAATTTTACTTTTAGGTAAGAGAAATACGCCCCTGATAGTTGCAGCGTATGCGTTATGCAATGGAGATGAAACAAAAAAACAAAATTTTAATACTATCTTCCAAGCGCTATTATCACACCAAGGAAATATTCATGTATTAGACTCAAACGGTTTTTCACTATTACATCTCCTAGTCAGTAGTGATGCGATAGAAAACATTAAGTTAATCCTTTTGAAGAAAGTGAATGTGTATGTCAAAACTCCAAATCAAAAATTTAGTGCATTTGATATCGCGCGTCTTTCTCATGCACAATTAACCATTAACTATTTATGTCAAAATATTGCAAAAGCATTTCAGTTCGAAAACCAATCGCTTGGTGTGAATGTTGCAACTGAAATCAGTACTTTGATATGGCTTTTTTTACGTGAAGATGAAAGAAATAGCTTTTTAGAGGTTCTAAAACTACCAACTCGTCAATTACGATTTTCTGTTGATCAAAAAGAAGGGATATCACTTCGTCATCGATTCTTCTTACTACAAAGGACACCTGTCAATGTTGATCTTTCAAAATTATTTTGCTTTAAGAAAGCATCTGATACGGTCTTTGAACTGCCTTCCTTACCCATTGAGTTATGGAAACAAATCATTTTTTTATATTTTTTAAATACTTACCCTGGTCGGGTGAAACAATTATATCAATACATGTCACGCGATTCTTTTAATGATGAAACACAAAAAAAATTCAATTTTTTTATTGATTCAATATCTAGTGTGCACCATGAGCACAGCGTATTAAAAGTTGAATCTCTTGACTTGAATGGATCAGAAGTAAAAGCATTCAACGATTTTTTGAAAGTACTTAATACAGGTATTATCCCTCTTATCGAACAAAGCACAACATTTACAAAGTATATCAAAGTAAGATCTGCTTATCAGCATGGAAATTAAAGTAAACTGTTGACTAAAAGATAGGAAATAGCATCAAGAAATCTGTAATGTTACGTCTTGGATATCAAATTTGTTTAGCAAATCTTGTTCAATGATTCGAAGATTAATTGGTGTTTTGAGTGGTTTAGCTGTGATAAGGTGTGCTGTTAAAATTGTTTCTTTTGTACTAATCGACCAAATGTGTACTCTTTCAACTGTGTGAATATTTTGAATATTTCTTAAGTACTGTTCCACAGATGCTCTATCAATATGAGAGGGAACGGCACATAAAAGCAAAGCAAGTGCATGGCTCAATAATTTCCAACTACCTAGAAAAATGACAATTGCAATGATGCAAGCAATGAGAGTATCTGCGATTTGATAATGCGTATAATAGACAAAGAGTGCGCCTGCAACTACACCAAGTGAAGTCACTGCATCTAGTACAAGGTGTAAAAAAGCGCCTCGGATATTAATATCATTATCTTTATCTTTGATAAATAAAAGTGCGGTTCCTGCATTAATCAAAATGCCTAAAGAAGCAATGAGTAAAACTGCTTTTTCATCCATAGGGTGTGGGTGACGTATCTTTTCAATAGCTTCGTACACAATAATGCCAACGCTTGACATAAGCAGTAAAGCGTTCATAAAAGCACCTAAAATAGTTAGTTTTTTATAACCATACGTGTATCTTGTATCAATAACTTCATAAGTTGCAAATATTTGTGCACCCCATGCAATAAGAAGACCTACTACATCTCCAAGGTTATGTAACGCATCAGAAAGTAAACTGACAGAATGTGCTTGCGTTGCATATAACACTTGTGTCACTGCAAGTGATGTATTAAGTAATATTGCGATTACAAAGCGAACGTAAAGGCTATTTTTTTTTGAAAAAGAGTTAGGATACATATAACTTGATATTTTAGAGATTACTTATTCTTTTCTAGATGATATTCTGCGCTGCAATAAGGACAAATTGCATATCCTACATCGCGAATAGATAAGTAAATACGAGGATGACTATCCCAAAGTTGCATTGTTGGTGTAGGACAGCAAAGTGGTAAATCAGATTCTTTGACGTGATAAACGTTATCCACTTTATCATCTTTTGTTGTTGAAAAGTCTTGCATGGTTCTGTGTAAAATACAAACAAATTCACTATAGCACTATTGCCTTATAAATAAAATTTAGATTGTATTGTTAGTTGTATTTATTTCAGACATGCAGTTTTGTAGTATACTGTACCGTGTATCTAAAGGGGGTAGTTATTCTTATGAGTAGTTTTTTCGATAACGATTCCTTTTTACTTGATGCGCATAAATCAAGTATCAGTACATTTCAATTTCCAATTCGCAGTGCTGCTTCCATTCTAAAACAAAAAACGTATCAACCTTTCCTTAAAATAATTCAAACAATCCTTTCTAAGGAACTTTACCATAAGTACTATCTTCCTGCCATTACACAGTTTGTTGAATATGCCCAAGCACTGCCGGCAAGAGAGCAAGGGTTATTTTCTGAAAAACAAGGACTGATCGACTATAGTTTATCTCGAGCAACTTATACATTGACCTTTGCATTAGCTCATCTTTATCCAAAAGAGAAAAACTTTTTGAAAATGAATGAACAAAGCATTGACGCTTTAAATTTATACACTGCTTTTACAGCTGCCTTGTTTATGAATATTGGCCAGCTATTACGTTACTATAGTATTACTTTGCATAGCAAAGAAAAAAATACAAATCAACTTTGGAATCCATTTCAAGGTGCTATGTGTGATAAAAAGTTTAATTACTCTAGCTACAGTTTCAAATATATAGAAAGCCATTTTATTCCTTATCTATGCCGTGGTGCTTTAGTGAGTCGTATTCTAGATAAAGGTTCTAAAACAAACGCAGGATTTAATTGGTTAATCAGTCACCTTGAAGTTTATGAGTCTTGGCTTGCACTGCTAGATGAAGAAGAAACAAACGTTCCTTTTAGTGCTGTTATGGAGCTTATTCCATTTGCTGATCGGCATACAGTAGAAGCCCGTTTAAGAAAATTCAAACATCAATTGCAACGTGCAACAAATTTATTTTATGACAGAAAATATAGTACTGAAGAAAAAAGAATACCTAACGATTTAGGTGAGCGATTTTTACAGTGGATTCAAGCACAGCTTGCAGAAGGAAAGTTACCGGTTAATCATAAAAATATTGTAGGACTTCGTAGAAGTCGTCAAGGCATATTAATTGCAAAGATGGAGCTAGAAAAATTCAGTCAGCTATATCAATTAGATGCAACCATTGTTGAGAAGCAATTTAAAGAACTCGTTGCATTGTATCCCACATCAGTCAATGAACGTGGCCGCCAGTCTAGCGCAATGGGAGGAACCTCACAAATTGCGTTAGAAAAATGGCTTACTGTTTATAACCCCGCACTAATATTTAGTATTGGTCGTGTGCCTCCATTCTTTCTCACCGCGTCACAAAAAAATGTTATGCAGTCTTCAAGTCCATACCATACAACTACAACACATTATTAGTGTTTAAATAGTGATTGTAATGCTTTTCGAATTAATTCTTCAGTAGACAAATAAGATTTCACTTCGTACACAGCTTTGTTTGCAACAGCTGTGCTGTACCCGAGGGCAGTGAGTGCATTCATTGCATCTTTTCGTGCTTTTGGTAATGTGCTGACTGAAAAACTTTCTTGCACAGTCATCTCCTCTTCAACAAGATAATGAAAACGATTTTTCATCTCTAATAATAATCTTTCAGACGTTTTTTGACCAATACCTGGAATATTTCGCAAGATACTAACGTCTTTATTTTCAATCATATGAACTATTTGCGCCGCATTCATATTGGATAAAATAGCAAGCGCCATTTTAGGCCCAACACTATTGATTTTAATTAACTCTTGAAAAATTTTTCTTTCTTTACGGTCAGTAAAACCATAAAGTACTTGACGATCCTCTCTAATCAAAAGGTGTGTATACAATAAACTGGTTTCGTTTACTTTAGGTAATTGATAAAAAGTATTCATTGATACATTTAACTCATAAGCCAGATAACCTGCTTCAATAACGAGATAAGGTGCCTCTTTTTCAATCAATTTTCCTTTAATATAAGTAATCATAAAAATTTTAAAACGACAGTATTATTGCAAAGTATTTACTATTTTGATTTTATAGGATTGCACATGACAAAGTGCCAGCGCTAAAGCATCTGCTGCGTCTTGACTTGGCGGTGATGAAAGGCTTAATAAACGCTGTACCATTTTCTGTATTTGCGATTTACTTGCTGCACCATAACCAACTATCGTTTTTTTTACTTGACGTGTATCATAATGTGTAATTTTTAGCTCTTCAAGCTCTAAAACTGCAAGTGCAACCCCTCTTGCTTGGCCTAAAACTAATGCAGATTGTACATTCATATGAAAAAATACTTTCTCTACTACCGCTTCAATTGGGTGATATTTTTTTACAACTTCTGTTAATTCTTTAAACAAAGTGGCTAACGAACCTTTAGAAATGATTGTACCACTTGCAATATATGAAACGTTATTCTGTTCAACTGTAATAATGCCATACCCCATTTTTTGAGAACCTGGATCAACTCCTATCACTGTATAACATTGATCTTTTTTTCTCATGGAAACCTATAGTTAGAGTGAACGGTATGCACATCAGATACTTCATCTAAGGCAGTCAATAAAGCGTGTATTTGCTCTCTTTTAGATTTTTCTTTAATCACAAAATATTTCATAGGTAACCAAATAAGCTTTGCTTCTTGAACAGAGAACTTTTCTTGTATATGTCTTAAAGTGATATCAAATCTTTCACACGAAGTTACAAAAATAGGATAAGTTTTCTGTTGTGTTTTGTATACAATGTCTTCAATCGACATAGTCAATGCATATTCCATTAAAGTTTCTTCTGAAATTTTGACATCATCTAATTTAATCCAACCTTTTCGTTTAAAAAGATGTGTGACAGTACCGGTAACGCCCAGCTTTCCGCCATTTTTTTGAAAAATATGGCGTAACGTAGCCGCTGTACGATTACGATTATCAGTAAAGGTATGTATTAAAATGGCAATACCATAGGGGCCGTATCCTTCATAAATCACTTCTTGAGTAGTTTCCTGTGTGGGCTGTGTAACTTTTTGAATAGCATTATCAATGCGACTACGGCTAAGATTTGCTGCCAACGCTTTTGAAACAGCTAAACGCAGGTGTGGGTTTTGCTCAAGCTCTATACCGTTTCTCGCAGCAATGGTCACTTCTCGGATTAATCTTGTAAATAGCTGACTTTTTTTTAGATCTTGTGCGTATTTTCGATGCTGAATGTTTGTCCATTTACTATGACCAGCCATTTTACTATATAGTTTTCTTAATTAAATTGAGTTCTGCTAAATGTGAAGGGTGTGTTACGGTAGGCGCATTAGTTAATGGACAAAAAGCAGTTTGTGTTTTTGGAAAAGGAATGACATCTCGTATAGATGTGGCATTTGTCATTAACATGATTAGACGATCTAAGCCAAAAGCAATACCACCATGAGGAGGGCAACCATATTTTAAAGCTTCCAGTAAAAAGCCAAACTTCTCTTGTGCAACTGCTTTATTAATTCCTAGAATATTTAAAATTTTCTCTTGTAGTTGACTGTCATGAATTCGAATGGATCCGCCGCCGAGTTCGATACCATTCATTACTAAATCATAAGCTTTTGCCATATTGGCATCAAGGTTTTTAACATTCAAATTTTTTTCTTTAGGAGCAGTGAACGGATGATGTAGAGGTTGCCAACGTTGTTCAGTGTGATTCCATTCAAAAAGCGGAAAATCGACAATCCACAAAGGAAAAAAACCTGTTTTCCTGAGCGATAAATCTTTAGCTAATTGAATACGTAGGTGGCCCAAAGTATTCTCTACTACTTTAAAATGATCTGCACAGAAGAATAACAAATCATTTTTTTGTGCTTTTACACGTTTGAGTATCGCGTCAATGACCGCTTCTGATAAAAATTTTTTAATAGGTGATTGTATTATGCCTTCTTCAGTTAATTTCAACCAAGCAAGGCCTTTTGCACCTTTTTCTATCGCATATTGGTTGTATTTTTCCAGTTCACTTCGTGTTAGGGTTGCACTGTTAGGTACTTTTAAAACGGAAATTCTACTGTGGCTTTGGCTAGCAATAGAGGAAAAAACTTCAAATTCTACTTCTTTAACTAAATCATTAATATCAATCAGTTTTAAAGGAATGCTTAGATCTGGTTTATCTGTTCCATAGTCATGCATTGCTTCTCTATAGCTTATCTTTGGAAATGGATTGGGCAAATCAATTGCTAATAGCGTTTTAAACAATTGACGTACTAAGTTCTCGGTTATCAATTGAATATCTTTTTCTTCAACAAAAGACATTTCTATATCTAATTGTGTAAACTCAGGTTGGCGATCTGCACGTAAATCTTCATCACGAAAACATTTAACAATTTGATAATACTTATCAAAACCTGCGACCATAAAAAGCTGTTTAAAAAGTTGTGGCGACTGCGGCAGTGCAAAAACATGACCAGGATATGTTCGGCTTGGAACTAAATAGTCTCTTGCACCTTCTGGTGTAGCACTTGTGAGTACTGGGGTTTCAAGTTCTATAAAATCTTTTTTCGATAGATAATGGTGTATAAATTGTTTGACATCATGTTTTAATCTAAATTTTTTATGCACTGCTTTGCGACGCATATCGAGGTAACGGTACTTCAAAATTTTACTTTCATTCACTTGTGTATAGTCATCTAGTGTAAAAGGTAAGGGTTCTGATACATTCAAAATTTTTAAATCCTCTACAATCAGCTCCACTTTTCCAGAAAGCATCTCTTGATTTTCAGTACCCTTTGGTCTTATTAAAATCGTACCTTGTACTTGAATAATATACTCATTTCGAATTTTTGACGCTATTTTAAAAAGCGTTTGTTGCTTAGGGTGACAAACGCTTTGTACTCGACCTGTATAATCGCGAATATCTAGAAAAATTAAGCCACCGTGGTCACGATATGCATCTACCCAACCACATAATGTTACGGATTGATTTTGAAGTTGCTCGGTAATTTGACCACACAAATGTGTTCGATATATGGTTATTTTGTTTGACACTATTGTTATCGCTTATGAGAATATTATTTATACGGTAGGTAAAGTAATGCCTCTTTGATCTTGATATTTACCACTTCGATCTGCGTAAGATATTTCACAATTTTCATCAGATTCTAAAAATAAAATTTGCGCAACCCCTTCATTAGCATATATTTTTGCAGGCAAAGTTGTCGTATTAGAAAATTCTAATGTAATTTGTCCTTTCCATTCAGGTTCTAAAGGAGTGACATTTACAATAATGCCACATCTTGCATAAGTGGATTTACCAACGCATAAAGTGAGTATATTGCGTGGAATGTTAAATCTTTCAATTGAATGTGCCAAAGCAAAAGAGTTTGGCGGAATAATACATTCGCTTGCATTTACTTTTATGAAACTTTTTTCAGTGAATTGTTTGGGGTCTACGATCACATGATTAATGTTAGTAAATACTTTAAATTCAGGTGCACAACGAATGTCATAACCGTAACTGGACACACCGTAGGAAATGATTTTTTTATTTTCAGTATGGCGTACTTGATAAGGTATAAAAGGAAAAATCATTCCGTTTTTTGCCATCTTTTTTATCCATTGATCTGATTTAATTGACATAGGGTAGGTTTTTTATTAAAAATTTTAAATTGCTATTTTAACAAAAATTTTCTCGAAATCATCTTTTAATGTGTTGAAAGCATTTATTTTAGTATTCTATGTCCTACTAATTTTTGATAGACGTTTTATAAATACCGTAAATTATACGAATTTTATAAAAAAATATTTTATTTAAAATTTGAAATTTAAAAAATGTTATTAAAAAATTCATGGACATGAAAATTATAAGCATACTCAATAAATTAAAGGATCCAAATTTCTTTTCTCAAGCATATCATTCGTCTATGTTTTTAAATCAAGAAAAGTGGATTGAGTTTTTTGCTTTGGAAATATTTATTTTACTTAAAAGAAAAGTACAGCTCACAGTAACGCTAAAAAATTTTAATTTTGAACAAAACATAAACTTTGCATCTTTTGATGAGAAGAATAGGGCACAATTTACTAAAAAATATTTAGATGACTATCTTCATAGCATTGATGCTTGTATCGAAAAAAAATTATCCTGGTATTGGCAAGAGCAAAAGAAACAAAACTCTTTAACTCAAGATAATTTTAGTCATTTTTTCTCAATAGTTAATAATGTAGTAAGAGTAGATGACTTTGATAATTCTTTTTATCACAGTAAAGATGATCGACAGCAAGGCAAAATTAAGTCTATTTTAGAAGAATTTAAAGCAACGTTTAATATAAGCAAAACAAGACATCCTTTAACTGATCTAACTAATGTAATAAGAACTCTTTCTTCTGAAAAAAAGTTAGCTGACTCAAAACTATTAGACTTATATATAAATTTTTTAAAGAATAGTTTTCCAAACTACAATGTATTACACCTTTGTAGTTATCAGTATAATCATAAAATTAACAAAATACTCGATCAAAAAGAAAAAAGGATTAATGAATTACAACAGGAAATAGATAGATTAGATAGATATAGTCTGTGTCAAGATAATTTGATTCGTGAATACATAATAAAATGTATAAAAGAATTGAATACAATTGAAAAACAATTAATCCCTATCGTTGAACAATTAACTTTACACTTTTTCTACGATGTTGTGTTACTTAATTTCATGCATCTCAATCTCTTGAAACAAATAACACAACTTTCAGAGTTTTTTAATCGTTTTTTCGATTTCAAAAAACAGATGATTTCTCGTCAATCTACTGTTACTCATTCTATAAATGATTTGAATACACATTCTATCACTTCTTTTAATTTTCATACCACGACAGCCAGTAAAATGACGACAACAGACTCTTGTGAATTGAGTGGTATGACATCATTTCCTTTATTATCAAAAAGACGTGCCAGTTTTTAAAGTTTTGAACCACATTTCATTGTGAAAAAGCGTGATAGTAAACACTATCACGCTTTGTATTCACTACCAACTCTTCAATTTATTACCGGATACGACCATAACTTCTCAAGTTGATATAAGTGACGTTGATCATGTTGCATGATATGCACAATGATTGATCCTAAATCGACGAGGATCCACTCTCCTAGTGATAATCCCTCTACACTATAGAAATAATTGTCTTTCTTTGCGGATTTAATTACTTCTGCTGCGATGCTTTTAGCATGCCTACCTGACGTTGCTGTACAAATGATGAGGTTATCCATAAAAGGGGTTAGTTTTTCAACAGAAAGAATTTGCGTATCTTGTGCTTTATAACTTTCAAGAATATCGGTAACAATGGTAATTAACATAAAGTAAAAATTTTGTTATACAATTGTAAATTAATCATCTTGCTCATTTAGAATACATGCCGTCGTTAAAAAGTGATAGACAAAAGTAGCAAGATACTTTGATTCTAAAGTATTGCTTAGTTGGTGTGCTGTGCTAACAATATTTTATAATATGCACAGTTATTTGACGGAAAACATGGTACGAATTTGCTTTTTGTCTTCTTCAGTGTCATAGCTGTAAACTAAACTAAGTATATTATGACATGCGGTCCTGCCCATGTCATCAGTAGCATTTACATCAACGCCTTTTTGTACCAGTAATTTGACAATTTTTTTACTATCCTGCCGTGCTTGAGAATCGTAGGGATAAAGATAGCTTTCAGCGAGATGAAGCAGTGTTCGTCTATGCTGGTCTCTTATATTAACATCAGCACCTTTTTCAATATATGCTTGAATAATTTTAAAAGGAAACTTGTGAATGATTAACCAAGAAAGTACCGTGCGGCCACCTTGGTTTATGCTTGTGAGACTACTTTCATGTATGTTTATATCCATCGTTTGCTCTCTTTGTAAAAATAGTTCGACAGTTTTGATATAATTTTCTCTATTCATACAAGCACGGTAGTTAGTAAGTATATTGAATACTAGTTTATTTCCTTGTTTATCTTTCGTGTCCGCTACTTTTTCAAGACAAGTTTGAATAATTTTAAAATCAAACTCGTGCTTTATCATCCGATAAAGTAATGTTTGGCCATCTTCACCAACCGTATTTAGCTCAATCTTCTCCCCTGTTTGTAAAAATAGCTCCATAATTTCTTGTTTTTTCTTTTGGTCAGTCTTGTAGTGGAACAGACTCAATATTAAAGGATTACCTCGATCATCTTTCGCATTAATATTAGCATTTTTCTCAATTAAAGTTTGAATATGAGAAAAGTTTAAATTGCGCTTTAATGCATAACCAAGCAATGTATTTCCTTCTATATCTCGATAATAGACGGGTCCAGTACGTTGCCCAATTACATCAGGCGCATTAATGTTGATAGCATGTTGTAGAAGCAATGCGATGATGCAATCACTGTTTTCTTTTTCTTCATCCGTATCATAAGCAAGATGTTGAAACGCGATATGCAATGCTGTTCTTCTACTATTATTTCGCGCTTCAATATTGATACCACTCTCAATCAATACACGCACTATGTTAGGATTAGGATTTTGTGGACATTGCAGTATCCAATGAAGTGCTGTATCACCATTTTCATCTTTGCTGTTGATTATTGCTTTATTTTCTTGTATCCATGCAATAATTGGTACAGGAGCAGATAGCATGCTTTGCTCATTGAGCAAATGTTTTAATTCAAAGAAAAATTTTTTCTGTTTTTCTTCATTACCATCATCAGAGTGTTTTGTAGAGCGATTAGAAATTTTATCTAAGAGACGATGATATAATTTATCCATTTCCTTATGTGTTATTATAATAGACTAATGAAAGTGTAAATGCGGTATGTAAAAATTATCCACATCATTACAAATTATATTAAATTCTTTTAAGAATGCAATAGGATTCAATTAAGCATCAAGCATAGGATAGATAATATTCATTCTATCTTGTACTATTTAATCCCCGATTTTTTTGTGTTGATAAAGCGCTAGTAGCATGTTTGTCCATAATACACCCAAAGAAAAGACGATTAAACTGTTTTTTATCATGACATAATCACTATTTTGATTTAATTCAATGTGCTGTGTTGATAGATGAAACATAGATTGTAAAATAGCTTGATAATGTTTTAAGGCAATACTATTTATGACGGTTGAGCCACTGAAATACAATAAACTTTTCAATAGTATTGATGTGTTTTTTAAGTATTTATTCAGAAAACATAAATGTAATGTGAAAAATATAACACTGAGTAGTATTAAACCGATATCTGTATAAAATTGGAGGGTTTGGTACCAATGATACCGATCATAAATTACTTTGAAATCTTGTTCATTGAAACCTAAATATACGATATCTGGTAAAGCATTTAAATTTTTTACTAAAATTTTCAAATTTTTCCATTTTAAATCAGTAAACAATGGTGTTATCTCAATGATAGGAAACAACTCTTTTTCGAGATAAGACCAATCAGTTTTTTCCGTAATCTTGATAACATGTTGAATGTTTAATACATTCAAAAATTGTTTGATCCCTTCACTTTTTGTAATGTAATAAATCTTTTTAACTTCTTTCATTTCATCTAATTTTTCTTGTAGTGCTTGAATTTTTTGTTCACTCAATGCAGGATTTAGAAAAAGAGTAATCTTATTTTTTTCTATAGTATTGAGGTTCCAAGGCAGTACTTGCGATAATGTCACAGTATATATAAACGAAGTAACTATTAAAAAACTAGCCAGATGAAAAAGTCGTATGAAAAAAGTAAGAGAAATAGATAAAATAATTGAAATACACCGACGGTAAAAGGTTGGTGGCTTAAAAATTTTTTTATCTGTACGCCATGTGGGATAAAAGGGAGACTGATTCTTCACAAATGCAATAAAGATAAATTAGTCGAGCATCTCATTACGAGCAGAAAGTGCATGCATCAAAGTGTTTGAATCGATATAGTCTAATCCATTTCCTAAAGGGATACCGTAGGCTAAACGCGTTATCTTTAAAGATTTTGTTTGAGTAAAAAGCTGACTTAAATAGTAGGCTGTTGTTTGCCCTTCGACTGTAGAGTCGGTCGCTAGTATAATTTCTTTTGGATGGTAAATATCGATATAAGAAAAGAGCTTATCAGGAATACCGAGATCTTCAGGTCCTTTCCCACGTAAAGGAGAAATTTGTCCATTGAGAACAAAATAGTACCCTCGATAAACATGCGTTTCTTCAATTGCACTAATATCCATGGGCGCTTGCACAACGCATAGCAATGTGTCATCTCGGGTAGTATCTGTACAAAGGTTGCAAACTTCAAGTTCTGTCAGTGTATGACAACGGGTACAATGATGTACGTTTTCCATTGTTTCTTTTAAGCTTTCTGCCAGTGATACACCTGAAGGCCTTGCATTTTCTAAAAGATGTAATGCCATACGTTGTGCTGATTTTGGACCGACGCCTGGCAAAACACACAACTGATGAATAAGTTTTTGGATTAAAGGACTAAACACGAGAAATGCATGGTTTTATTTATCCTATATTACCTTGATCCGAAGGATTTGAAGACTGGAAATCTGCTGTTAATTTTGCCATTTTTTGCGCAGAAGCATGATTACTTTTATCAATTGTTTTATTAATCAGCATGATGATCATTTGACTAAACGTTTTTCCTACTACCTCTAATTTTTCCAAATTTTCATCATTAATTTCATCAATACCATATGATTTGAGAAAATCTAAGAGTAAGTCTAAAAAGAATTTAGGGGCAATAGTTAAATCCTGTAGTTTATGTCGACCATCAATTGTTGCAGATAAATCATCCCCTAACTGCTCTGTCACTTTTGTATCACCGACAATTTGAACAGCTTGCATAAGCGCATCTATTTTTTCTTTTGTTGGATTGGATGCAGGTAAATCGTTCATGGTTTCTCTCCTAATTTTAAATCAATTGGATTAATTTTAGCATCAAATTGTTCAATCAATTCTTTTATATATACATTGTTTTTGATTTGCTCTTCTTTTTTACTTTTTAAGTGTACTCGTGCTTTTTCTTCTGAAATAGCTGGCGTGAGTTGCCCCACTTCCCCAATTTCAATGAAAACAGTTATTGCCCGATTAAAGTGTTGACTGAGTAATTGCTGCAATATATTTTTTCTTTCTTCACTGTACAAAACTTCTTGAATTGGATCAAGAATCAGATAAATGGCTTCTTTTGTAAAAATTTTTATCCTACAATGCATTGCGAGCGATTTAATGAAACCTGTTAACGATAATGCTGTAATCAAATGTGTCCACTCCTCCAATGTGTTTACTGGCGTTGATGAATGATTACTTTCGTTATTAGAAAAAGAAGTGTCTTGTGGTACCTGCTGAAAGTTATTATTTATCTTTTCGTTTTGAAACGTTGGAACAGTTGTATGGATGACATTGGGTTGAAAAGCAAGCATACGTAGTAATATCATTTCTAGCCCAAGACGCTTATTCGGTGCACTCGCTAAATTTTTTCTTCCATCCAATGCAAATTGGTAGTAAAGCTGTAATTGTTCTGAATCTATTTTTTTTGCCAGTGTTTCTAAAGACTGTGAAAAATTATTTTTTATTTTGGGAAGAAATTGCAAAAGTGCTATTTGATGCAAGCAATGAATCAAACTGACAAGCATTTGTTCAAAGTCAACACAGTTTTTGGAGAGATTTTCCATGAAAGTTGTTAACTTATGGGTATCACGTGCATCAATTGCTTCAATTAAAGTGATGAGACCTTTTTCATCTATCAAGCCTAATATATGGTTTACATCGACTACTGTCACTTCACGTGCTTCGCTATACAAAATAATTTTTTCTAATAAACTAAGAGCATCACGTACACTGCCTTCAGAAGCGTCTGCAATTTTTTGAAGTGCTAATTTTTCATAAGCAATATTTTCTAATGTTAAAATTTGCATCATTTTATCTTTAATTTGGTCAGCAGCAAGATTATTTAGAGGAAAATGTAGGCAACGTGACACGATTGTATCTGGGATACGTTTCAAGTCAGTCGTAGCTAATATGAATAAAATATGCGGTGGTGGTTCTTCTAATGTTTTTAATAAAGCGTTGAAGCTATGTGTAGAAAGCATATGTATTTCATCAATCAGATAGACTTTGTATCGACCAATATTTGGCTTATACTGAACGTTGTCTAGTATCGGTTGTATGTCTTCAACACGTGTTCTTGAAGCAGCGTCAATTTCAATTAAGTCAATGAATTGGTTTTGGCGAATTGCAACGCAATTTGTACATCGATTACAAGGCTTTGTACTCATCGATTCAAGGCAATTAAGACATTTTGCAAATAACCGCGCCAATGATGTTTTTCCAATACCGCGTGATCCTGTCAAAAGATAAGCAGGATGTAAGCGGTGCTGCTCAATGGCGTTACTAAATGCACGTAATGTGATCTCTTGTCCTACAACTTCTTCAAAAGATTGTGGACGATACTTACGTGCTAAGGGTTGATAAGTCATTGAGTACTTTCGAATGAATAAAAGTAATAAAGAATATACACCCTGTTTTTATTTTCCACTTTTTCCTTCTTGAACATTACTGGGTTCTTCAGAAATGGTCGCTGGTTTAAACAGTTGTTCTCTTAACTCTTTTTCCAATGACTGTGTCATTTCAGTATGCTCTTCGAGGAATTGACAAGCGTTTTCAATCCCTTGACCAAGTCGCTGTTCTTTAGAGTAGAACCAGTTGCCGACCTGTCTTACTTTTTCACCATAAAGTATACCAAGCTTTATTAGTTCTCTTTCTCGTGAGATACCTTTCCCAAAAATAATTTCAAAAATTGCTTCTTTAAAAGGAGGTGCCATTTTATTTTTCACCACTTTCACTCTTGTTTCCTTTCCTCTCTCAGTTGCACGTATACCACGAATATCTAATCTTTGAGAAGCATAAAATTTCAACGCATTACCGCCTGTTGTAGTTTCTGGATTACCAAACATCACACCAATTTTCATGCGAATTTGATTAATAAAAATTAATATTGTGTTGGATCGTTTAACGTTACCTGTTAGTTTTCGTAATGCTTGTGACATGAGACGCGCTTGAAGACCGACATGAGTATCACCCATATCGCCTTCAATTTCTGCCCGAGGGGTTAAAGCAGCGACTGAATCAACGACGATGACATCAACTGCTCCAGACCGTACCCAGGTATCTACAATTTCTAAAGCTTGTTCACCACTGTCGGGTTGTGATACAAGTAAGTCGTTTACTTTTACTCCTAGTTTTTCTGCATAATCTAAATCTAATGCGTGTTCTGCATCAACAAATACGGCAGTACCTCCTGTTTTTTGACATTCTGCAATGATGTGGAGTGTTAAAGTGGTTTTGCCTGAAGATTCAGGGCCATAAATTTCTACAATACGTCCACGAGGTAAACCTCCAATGCCAAGTGCGATGTCAAGTGTTAGAGAGCCTGTTGGAATAACGGATACTGCAACTCGCTGGTGGTCATCTCCTAAGCGCATTACAGCACCTTTTCCAAACTGTTTTTCAATTTGAGTTAATGCTACTTTAAGTGCTTGTTCTTTATCAGTTTGAGTATTTAATTTTTTTTCATTATTCATGGGACGTCTCTAATTGACAGTGTTGATTTTTAATATGAAAAATAAATTCTTCCTTAAAGTGTTGAATAAAACTTTTAATCGGTGTTGCAGCAGCATCTCCTAAGGCACAAATGGTATGTCCTGAAATATTACTGGCAATACGGTGTAGAAGTTCAATATCGCTATTGACAGCATTTCCCTTCTCAATTCTTCTAACTAATCGCCACAGCCATCCTGTTCCTTCACGGCAGGGGGTGCATTTACCACATGATTCTTCTTTATAAAACTTTGAGATACGACTTAATATTTTTACCATACAAGTTGTTTCATCCATGACAATAACAGCGCCTGAACCGAGTAAAGATCCAGCATTCACCAAACTTTCATAATCCATTTTTAAATTTGTTAATTGGGCTGCAGGCAATATTGGCACAGAAATACCACCTGGAATCACTGCTTTGAGTTGATGGCCTTCTCTTACCCCACCTGCTATCTTGAGTAGTGTTGCAAAAGGCGTACCCAGTGGCAATTCATAATTACCAGGTCGATTCACATGACCTGTTACACTAAATATTTTAGTACCACCACTTTTTTCTGTACCTTTTGAAAGAAACCATTGACTTCCTTTTTCAAAAATTACCGGAATAGAAGCTAAGCTTTCAGTATTACTAATTGTTGTGGGACAGCCATATAAACCAGCGCTTGCTGGAAAAGGCGGTTTTGCACGTGGCATCCCTTTTTTACCTTCTAACGATTCAATTAAAGCAGTTTCTTCACCACAAATATAAGCACCTGCACCAAGATGATTGTAAAGATTAAAGCTAAAACCTGTATTGAAAATATTTTCACCTAAAAACCCTGCATCATACGCTTCTTGTAGTGCTGCTTCACAACGCATAAAGGGCTCTTCGTATTCACCTCGAATATAGTTGTATCCAACAGTTGCCCCCATGGCATAGCCTGCAATTAACATTCCTTCAATCACTTGGTGTGGGTTGTAGCGTAAAATATCTCGGTCTTTGCATGTGCCCGGTTCCCCTTCATCTGAATTACAAAGAATGTATTTTTGTCCTATTACATCCCGTGGAATAAAACTTAATTTTAAACCGGTAGAAAATCCAGCCCCCCCTCTTCCTCGCAAACTAGAATGTTTTAGATGATGAATAACTTCTTCTGGAGAAACTTGATGATATAAAATATGTTTGATGGCTTGGTAGCCCCCCACTTTTTTATAACTTTGCAATGTCCATGGTTGGTCAACATGAAGCGTTCTAAAACAGACTTCATTTGTTGAAATAATCATTTTTTGAATGTGGTAGATATTAAGCCAATCATTATAGTACAAATTCTTTAGAATCACAGTATTTTAAAAACAATTATTGAAGCAACAGGCGTAAAAAATGATTAAAAGATATTATAATTTTTTTTAGAGACATATTTGAAAGTACACTAAAAAAACCGATTTTTTACTCAACTATGGCGTAGCAGTTAATATTGTGGATAAGAATTGTTATATTTTACTTTTTAAATTTATTTAATCTGTCACGTTACACTTATTAAAAAATTTTTAGAGAAAGAAATAAATGAAAACATTTAAAGCAATGTTAAAGCATAAGCACTAACGTTAGCGTCTAAGATTCTTAAACTATCTTACATTTTAATTCAAAAAAAAGGCTTTAATATCAGTGCTTGCTTTACTCTTATTTTTTCTTCTTGATCACATACTTTTAATACGGAAGAAAAAAGTGATTGTATTTAAAAGAAGTTTGATAGCTGATCCACTTAAATTTGCATAGAATAATGTGCTGATAAACCTCATATCTGAGGTGAAAATTTTTTCACTGTATTTTGAAAATGATGGCATTTCTTAAACACAAATTTTTCTCTAAAGAACACGAGGTTGAATTAAATAATTCAAGGTGTACTAGGCCTAGCATCATCGACATAAATGCTAAAAATTTGAGTATTTTTTTAATTGATAAAATGCTTACATTATTAGATGTAGTACAAGATTTGATTGAAATATTACGCAATTCATACTAATGATTTTTTACTTGTAAATCGCGTTTGTATTATACCCCAATGAATAGGGTTCGATTGTCTTGTTTCATTGTATTTAGCTCTTCTCATTTTTGGCACGTTACCCGTCATTGTGTAAGACAGCAGTGCGCAAAATAAAGAAATGAATTTAAAGTCTTATGTCAATACTTATTTATATAGAAAAAATAGAATGAGCCGGTCGACCAACAATGCACAATGAAAAAAAAGTGATGTTTTTTCAAAAGAAGTGTAGTAGGGTCCATATTGCCTTCACCGCCTATTGCACATCAATAGTTAAAGCTATAAAAAAACGTATACACTTATCCTTTGTAATTACTCTCTTTTATGTTTCCTAAAAAACAATAAGGAAATCGTATTTTACGACTTTTACGACTAGAGAATAATTGAGTGTGATAAAAAACATTATTTAATTTAAGTTAAATACTTGCTTTTACCCTAAATAAAAAAGTTTAATAGGTAAGAATATACTAAATAAATTCCGTTACGTATTATTTTTTGAAGGTAAATTTGACATGAACATTTTATTTTTTATCATTAAAAATGAACGGCTATATTAAAATTACATATAGATAGTAACCGTTAGGTAGAACAATGGACGAAATAACTAAAATTTTTCGATAAGCAAACACACCTGATGTTTTATTTACAAAAGTGAAAAATGCAAAACTTAAGTACTAAAAATAGAGAGACTATAAATCTTTTACTAATACATTTGAAAGATAAAGGAGGCAAACCAGCACTGCACTACTATGCTGAATATAATGATGATTCTTCACTTGAAGCGATTATAAAAATAGGTGTTGATGTAAATGCAAAAGATGCCACAGGAAGAACACCATTGGTATCAGCTATTGATGCATCTAGTGAAAAAGCGATACGGGTACTTGTTAAATATGGTGCAAAAATTAATATTGCAGAATCTAACGTAATTAATCCCCTCCATCAAGCAATACGTTATGCACCGCTTAGCACCGTCAAATTCTTATTGGAACAAGAGCTTGACATTGACATTAATAATATTAATTTCAGCAGCTCCATAGTAAGACTTGAAGGTCCTGATTATGCAGACTCAGAATGGGATTATGTGGATATAGATCAACCCGTGAATACAGTATCAGCATTAGCTTTAGCAGTACGTAGAAAAAAAGACGCAACGAGTTTCATCAAATATCTTATGAGCAAAGGCGCTAATATTAATCAAAAAAATGATGAAGAGAAAACAATTTTGACACTCGTTTTAAGCAATATACGTACTGAAGACCATGCATGCGCTATCATCAAATGTTTATTAGAATATGAACCTGATTTTGAGATCTGTAATACTGAAAAAGATTCGATAAAAACGTTGCTTGCAAACCGAAAACGAAAACTGTGCAGTTGTTGCGAACCTTTAGGCAACTTATCAGATGCATTGGAAAGAGAATTATTGTTATCAAGTCAGATATGTACGCGTGAAAAATTATTGTTATGTAATAGTTTGTATCTTGGTAACTATTTACTCCCTACGGAGATAAGATTGAAAGTTATGGAACATTTTTTAAATCTTTTCAATTTTGATAATGAACAAACTAAAGAAATAATGACGCCTTATGCTGAAAGAACAGTTGTGGAAGAAGAGCATAAAGCACTACCTCATCCTTCCTACTGTTCTGGATCCTAGAAAATACGAAAATTCAAACGATGTTGTTCAACAATAATCACCAATACTAACAGCGCAATTTTTTTCAAAGAGCGTATTCATAATACTGCTGTTCTTAATTTACTTATTGATTGTGGTACTGACATTAATGTAATAAATCATTCTGAAAAAAATTTATTTAACTCTTTCATTTCTTCTACACTGTATAGACAAAGAAAAACAAAATGGTTATCGTGAGCATTAAGTTACTTTTATATCACGAAAGTAACTCTCAGGAAAATAAGATATCATTACTTTTCATTGAGCCAGTTTGATAAGAAGACGACATCAAGGTAATTGACATGCTCATAACAAGTAACATGCCTTGGAAGCTTTGAAGAGCGATTTATATCTCCGTAGCAATGATTGAATTTTTAATGCATGATCGATAAAGTTTAGACAGTATTTCATACTGAAAATTTAAATATTTTTCTACTCCCTTACATTCGATTTTATTTAAAAATGCAATTTATAAAAATAATTAATAGAAAAATAGCGACGATAATCAAATCTATTGTAGAAGGTGGTAAAAATTTATTTTTAGATACATAACACACAGATAAAAAAATGTTTTGTAATCAATTTAGAATCTTTAAATAGTATCGATATATAAGTTGCTCAGCACTGGGCGTATATTACTGCTTTATTAATTCGGGCAGTAGAAACGTTAGTTGAAAACAAACAAAAGAGACGTTTACATAGGTAAAGTAAATTTTAAAAAACATGGCTAACATTTCAGTGATACAACTGTTCAAAAAAATACATAAACGGTTTCAGCTAATCATCTTACAAAGAAATATGATAGTTTTATAAAAAATTTTGACTACACATGTTGACTAAGATGATTCGCACACGGTTTGCACCCAGTCCAACCGGTGATTTACATATTGGAGGCGTAAGAACTGCGCTTTTCTCCTGGTTATTTGCAAGACATCATAAAGGTCAATTTGTTCTACGTATTGAAGATACAGATCAATCTCGCTCTACTACAGCTGCAACAACGCATATTATAGATCATCTAGATTGGTTAAATTTGGACTATGACGAAGGGCCTTATTTCCAGTCTAAGAGATTACAACGCTATCAGACAGTTGTTCATCAATTATTACAAGAAAAGAAAGCGTATTATTGCAATTGTAGTATGGAACGTTTACAAACACTTAAAGCAACACAAATAGCTAAAAAAGAAAAACCTAAATATGATGGCTTATGTCGTGATAAAAACCTTAGTTCTTCAGTAGGTAATTGTGTTATTCGGTTTAAAAATGCAAAGGTAGGAGAAGTTATTGTCAACGATCAAATCATTGGTCCTGTCAAATTTCAAAACAGTGAATTAGATGATTTTGTATTAATGCGCAGTGACGGTTCGTTCACTTACAACTTCAGTGTTATCGTTGATGATAACGATATGAAGATCACGCATATTATTCGAGGCAATGATCATCTTAACAATACACCAAGGCAAATGAATGTAATACGTGCATTAAATGCCTCTGTGCCTGTTTACATGCATCTTCCCATGATTCATACGGCACGTGGTAAAAAACTTTCAAAACGTGATAATGCATCTAGCATCACGCAATATCGCCAGGCTGGTTTCTTACCCGAAGCAATACTTAACTACCTTGCCCGTTTGGGTTGGTCACACCAAAATCAAGAGCGCTTTTCAAGGCAAGAATTAATTGACTATTTTGATGGTCACCATCTCAGTAAGTCGCCTGCAAAACTTAATGAGAGTAAGTTACTTTGGCTAAATCACATGTATCTTAAAGAAAAAGATACTAGTGAAGTAGTTGAGTTACTTGCACCTTTTATTAAAAAGTGGAAATATGATTCGTATGAAAAACCACTATTATCAGAAGTAATTGCAGTCCAAAAAGATCGTGCCGAAACGCTTAAAATCCTGTCTGATAACAGTCGTGTGTTTTACGAAACACCTATTCAGGTAGAAGCACCTCTTATAAATGTCTCTCGTGCAGTTTTAGAACTTGTCTATGAGCGATTAATGCAATTAAATACATGGGATAAAAAATCAATTTATTATATTCTTACTCGTACAATAAAGTGCTACAAAATCCAACCAAAAGTTCTTTTTCAAACATTACGACTAATCTTGTTAAACAGTCATGTTTCTCCAGCAATTGATGTTACGATTACTCTTTTAGGCAGAGATCGTGTTTTAGCTCGATTAAAATATGCTATTGAAAAGCATGGACATGTGCGGTGATATGTGCTGATCATGACTCATTTATTATTTTTATGCTGGGGCCATAGCTCAATTGGTAGAGCGCTTGCATGGCATGTAAGAGGTCAGCGGTTCAAATCCGCTTGGCTCCATTTCCTTCTTTTTTTGTAACGGTACAAAGCAAACGGCCTTGCGAAAGTTGTGCGATAATTGTTTCACCTCGGTGTACTTGATGTGTTGCATATATTGTTTCCCCATCGCTTTTTTTCTTCACAACGCAATAGCCTCGTGCCAATGTTCTTAAAGGATTAAAACTTTCCAATGCACGTGTTAAATACGTTAACTGATCTTGTTTTTTTTCAAAGCGATATTGCCAAGTTTGCTGTAAACGACGTTCTAATTCATCAAAGTGCTGCGCATAATTTTCTAACTGTTGACCAGGATGGCACAAACCACGCTGAAGATACGCAACTTTTTGCATGTAGTGCTGCAACAGCGACTGCATTGCGATATAGAGCCGTTCTTTCAGTTGCAGTAGTAACTGCTGCCATTTTATCTGATCAGGACTTACCAATTCAGCTGCAGCTGAAGGGGTTGCAGCGCGAATATCAGCGACAAAATCTGAAATTGTATGATCGGTTTCATGGCCAACTGCACTGATCAATGGAATATTGCTAGCATAGATTGCGCGCGCAACCACGATTTCATTAAAAGGCCATAAATCTTCTAAAGATCCGCCTCCTCTTGACACAATCAAAACATCACATTCTTGTCGCGCGTTAGCCATTGCAATCTGCATTGCAATTTCTTTTGCCGCATATTCTCCTTGTACAAGGGTTGGATAAATAATGATGCAAATTGCAGGAAAGCGTCGTTTTAAAACTGACAATATATCTTGAATTGCAGCACCTGTGGCAGAAGTAATGATACCTACTGTTTTGATAAAAGCAGGAAGTGGTTTTTTGTGTGTAGTACTAAATAATCCTTCTCTTTCCAGTTGTTTTTTTAAAACCTCAAACTGTTGGTATAAAAAACCTTCACCAGCTAGCTCTACCGCCTCGACATTGAGTTGAAATTCTCCTCTGGTTTCGTATAAACGCAAATTTGCATAGACAACAACACGCTTTCCATCATGGATAACAACATTTTCCATGCGTTGTTTTCCATTAAAGAAGACACAACGTACTTGCGCTTTATCATCTTTTAAAGAGAAGTACCAATGACCAGAACGTGGAACAGAAAAATTTGAGACTTCTCCAATAACTTTCAGTGTAGGAAAACAATCCGTTAACAAACAAGCGACCATTTGATTCAGTTCTGAAACCGAATGTAATACGTTACTTCTATTCATGAATGCAATGTGTTTTATTAAAAAAAATCAATTGTAAACTAGGTTTTTATTGCATCGGTGTAATAAATAGCACATACATGATATTTTTATTTTTTATCCATTGTATACTTTAATATTTGAATACTTATCATTTGCACTCTTTTGCGGTAGCTAGTTAAAATACATTGTATTTAATTTAAAAAGTCATATCGATCATTTTAGTAAAAAAATCTATTGTTTTGAAAAAGAATTTACAACCTTCTCGATTTATTGAATCCTCTATAGAACCGCAACAACTGACGCTAAAACACCGTTTTTTAGAAGGGTTTGCAATTACTTGTATTGCAATTGGTTTATTTTTGACTATCTCAATGATGAGCTATCGTCACTCTCGTACAACAGTACAACTGATACTCAACACTGCCAGTAATATGGGAGGTGAGATAGGATACTATATGGCACACTGGTTATTGATTAGCGTGGGTACGATGGCTTATCTACTCCCCCCCATGTTTATCTATATTGGCATTTTGAGTTTTAGAAACCGTTTAGTCGAGCAATTTTTAGATTGGCGCTCAGATTATCTATTAGCGTTGTCGCAACTTTTTGGCTTTACATTAATTGTAATTGCTGGCTGTGGATTTAATGCAAGCTTTAATTTTCATAATACAGCACCTTACCCCGGTGGATTAGTGGGACTTTATATTGATATTCATCTCAGTCAATTTTTAGGGATCATCGGTGTTCGTGTTTTCCTAACAGCATTGTTACTGACAGGGATTACTGTAAGTACAGGCATCTCTTGGATTCGGATTGCAGATCAAATAGGCCAGTGGCTTTTAGTTAGCATTCAAAAAATCTATCACTCTTTTAAAAAAGTTAAGAAAAGTACAAATGAGTGGGTCATACCCATTTTTAATGAAAAATTAGTACAGCCTGAAGACTTTAAACACGATAAAAAGCATCTTTCTTTAACAGAACCTTTAAAAACAAGAGATAAAATTGCATCTGTAAAAATACAGCCCAAAAAATCTACCGAGTCAAACACGTTGACTGTCCCACATACTTTTGACTTAGATAAGCTGCCGCCTCCTTTAACGCTGCTTGATTTACCTTTACAAGAGAAGCAGCAGGAAACATATAGCACAGATGAGCTAGAGACTTTATCACGCGAAATAGAATTGAGATTAAAAGATTTTGGTATTTTAGTTACTGTAGTTGGTGTGTATCCAGGCCCTGTTGTTACCCGATTTGAAATGAACTTAGCACCTGGTATCAAAGCGAACCGTATCACAGTACTTGCCACTGATCTTGCACGTTCATTGTCAGTGATCAGTGTCCGTGTCGTAGAAATTATTCCTGGAAAATCATTCGTGGGTCTAGAGCTACCTAATCGTCATCGCGAAATTGTTAAATTGCGTGAGATCTTAGATTCGCCAGCCTATAAAGAAATGTCTTCACCCCTTGCCATGGCGCTTGGCAAAGATATTGCTGGAAACCCTTCTGTACTCGATTTAAGTAAAATGCCACATTTACTTGTGGCAGGAACGACGGGATCAGGAAAATCCGTTGGATTAAATGCAATGATTTTAAGTGCTTTATATAAAGCAACACCAGATCAAGTGCGGTTGATCATGATTGATCCTAAAATGCTTGAGCTATCTATTTACGAGCGCATCCCTCACCTACTCGCACCAGTTGTAACAGATATGAAAAAAGCAGCCAATGCATTGCAATGGTGTATTAATGAGATGGAAAGGCGGTATCAATTAATGTCTATGTTAGGTGTACGTAATTTAGCAGGATACAATGAAAAAGTGACAAAGGCACATTCAGAAGGTCAACCTTTGGTTAATCCTTTGGTATTAGAATCGGAAAAAGTGGCTAATGAAGCAGAGTTATTAAACACTTTACCTTATATTTTAGTTCTGATTGATGAATTTGCTGATATGATTATGGTTGTTGGTAAAAAAGTAGAAGAGTTAATTGCCCGTTTAGCGCAAAAAGCACGAGCAGCCGGTATTCATCTTATTCTGGCAACACAAAGACCTTCAGTCGATGTGATTACAGGATTGATTAAAGCAAATATTCCAGCACGTATTGCATTTCAAGTATCTTCTCGAATTGATTCAAGGACCATTTTGGATCAACAAGGTGCAGAACAATTGCTTGGACATGGGGATATGTTATACATGTCGCCGGGTACGGGTGTACCTTTTCGTATTCATGGGGCCTTTGTAGCAGATCATGAAGTACATAAAGTAGTAGAAGCTTTAAAACAAGCAGGTCCTGCGAATTATCAAATTATTTTTTCTGAAACGAACTCCGAACAGGGTGAATCAGAATTTTCTACACAAAGTGATGTGGAAAATGATCCTTTGTATAATAAAGCAGTAGAAGTAGTGCTTGAAACACGCAGAGCTTCTATTTCTAATGTACAGCGTCGTTTAAAAATTGGATACAATCGTGCGGCTACATTACTTGAAGCAATGGAGAAAGCCGGTATCGTCAGTGCTATGGAAACCAATGGAAAACGTGAAGTCTTAGTACCAGATAAAATGTAGTCCTACTTTTAAAGGTACACTATCGATTAATTTATTTATTTTCTTCAAGCACTTTCACTTATTTTTATATTTTTTTAAAGTATTTATGATTTCTCTAGAAAAAACACATCACATTCAAAAACGTATTAAAGCGATTGTTTCCGATATTCTTAATGTAGACGTAACGATAATTAAACCTGATACGAAATTAAAGAGCGAATTAAATATTGATTCTTTAGAATTAGCAGAATTGCTGCTTCACATTGAGTCTGAATTTAAAGTCTATATTTCAGATACACATGCTCAAAAAATTCAAACAATGCAAGAATTAGTCGATTATATTAGTCAACAGCCAAGTCGCAAATGATCATAAGTATCGTTTTAAAATGAATAGTTCAAAAAGACGTGTTGTCGTCACAGGCATAGGTATAGTAAGTGCGTTGGGATCAAATGTGAAAGAAACATGGCAGCGTGTGCTTAAAGGGGAAAGCAACGTCAGTATGATAGAAAATACACGTATGCATAAGCAAGCTTGTCATTTCTCGAGTGCAATCAAGCAATTTGTATTGCCAACAAGCTTTAAAACGAGACAGTTAAAAAGAATGGATTTATTCGTTCAATATGGATTATGTGCCGCACGTGAAGCGATTTTTGATGCGAATCTACTCTCCTCTTCTTTTTCTTTTGAACGTGTGGGCGTTAGTATTGGTTCTGGTTTGGGCGGTTTAGATACACTTGATCAACAAAATATTTCGTTGTTTAAAGCCAATGCAAAAGTGCAGCACAGTGAATGTTTTATCTCGCCCTTTTTTATTCCTAACACGATTATTAATACGGTATCTGGTGTTTGTGCAATGGAATATGGTTTTAAAGGTCCAAATTTTTCAGTCGTTTCTGCCTGTAGTACCGGCGGACATAACATTGGACTAGGTGCACGTACAATTGCATACAATGATGCGGACGTTATGGTTGTAGGTGGAACTGAATATGCCAGTGCGTTATTAAGTCTGAAAGGTTTTTCTGCATGTCATGCACTTTCTACTCATAATCAAGCCCCACAAAAAGCATCACGTCCATGGGATAAAAAGCGAGATGGTTTTGTCTTAGGTGATGGTGCAGGCGTATTGGTACTTGAAGAATATGAACAAGCGTTAAAGCGAGGTGCCTACCTTTACGGTGAAATTACAGGTTTTGGAATGAGTGCAGATGCACATGACCTTGTCGCACCTGATCCTCAAGGCCAAGGCGCAGCATTAGCCATGAGAAATGCATTAAAAGATGCCAATCTTACCCCCAAGGCAATTGATTATTTGAATGCACATGCCACTTCAACATGGGCGGGTGATATTGCTGAAATGCATGCAATTAAACAAGTCTTCAAAGAGCATGTCATGACGATGAAGATGAGTGCTACTAAATCAATAACAGGACATTTATTAGGTGCTGCAGGCGCAATAGAAACTATTTTTTGTCTTTTAGCAATTAAAGAGCAAGTTGTTCCACCGACTATTAATATCGATCAACCCGATGATTTTTGCTACGGTCTTAATGTAGTGCCTTATCATGCACAACGCGGTATCATCCAACATACGTTAACTAATGCATTTGGTTTTGGTGGTACAAACTCTTCTCTTATTCTCAGTAAAATATGTTAAATTAAAACATTAACGTTTTATTCTTTTAAAATACAAAATAAGGAAAATTTTGTTACATAAGATATCCATTCAGTATCGGATCATTTTCATTGCGTTACTCATTTATGCCCTCCTTTTCCTTCCTTTCTACAGCCTCAAAATAGCACGATTTATCTTCACGCCCTTTAGTATAGATCGCCCTTTTATCTATTATCTAAGACCACACTCTAATATTTACCATTTGACGGCCGACTTAGTGGAAAAAAATGCCATTAAAAATCCACGCTTATTTTTGTTACTAGCCTACTACAAGCGGGCAGTTGATACACTGAAAACAGGTGAATATTACTTTGATGCACACACAACTCCGATAGATTGTTTAGAAAAAGTGAAAGCCGGTACAGTGCTGTTGCATCGATTTACTATTGTTGAAGGCTGGACTGCTGAACAGTTGCTAAATACAATGGCATACCATAAACAGTTGACTCTTATACCTAAAACAGAGATATTAGCCGTATTGAAAGCAATTTGGCCTGATGTCACACAATTAGAAGGCCTTTTTTTTGCAGCCAGTTATAATTATGCGCATGGAACAACAGCAATTCAAATTTTAAAAAAAGCTTCTTTGCTCATGAAAGAAAAATTACTTGAGGCTTGGAAGCAAAGAGATGAAAATTTGCCGTGGAAAAATTATTACGAAGCATTGATTGCGGCCTCACTTGTTGAAAAAGAAACAGCTGAGCCAAAAGAACGTGCAAAAATTGCAGGCGTTATTATTAGACGGTTAAAAAAAAATATGCCTTTACAGATTAATGCCAGTGTTATTTACGGCATGAAAGAAAATTACCAAGGATTTTTGTACACAACTGATTTAAAAGTAGATACGCCGTATAATACATACACACGACGCGGTTTGCCTCCTTCTCCAATTGGTATTCCAAGCCTTGCATCGATTATAGCAGTACTACATCCTGATCAGGGCAATACTTTATACTTTGTGACTAAAGGAGATGGTAGTCATCAATTCAGTGATACATTAGAAGAGCATCACAAAGCAGTAAATAATTACCGAAAATATATGCGACTTAAATTATTATCAAAATCGCCGTAACATTTTAGACTGTAGCGCAACTTAAAATAGGGCTACAATATGTATTTAAAACACATATTGTATTATGAAAAAAGGCTATCTTATTTGTCTAGAAGGTATTGAAGGCACAGGCAAAACAACTCAAGCGAATCTTCTTTATCATCACTTACTAAAAAAAAAGTATGATGTTGTCATGACAAGAGAGCCAGGTGGCACTGTCTTTGCAGAATCCATTCGCCAGCTAATTTTATATCCTTCAAAAAATTGTGAGCCTTTATCAAAAGAAGCAGAGCTCCTTCTTTTGTTTGCAGCACGCGCGCAACACGTACAGTATTTTATTAAACCTGCACTCAATGCAATGCAGTGGGTTATTTGCGATCGATTTATAGAAGCAAGTTATGCTTATCAAGGCGGCGGTAGAGAAATCTCAGAGCATTTTATTACACAGCTTGAAGAAGTAGTGGTTGGTACAGTTGCAATAGATTGCGTGCTATTACTGGACATACCTGTTCCTATTGCATTAAAACGTATGCTAAAACGTGATCCATCTACTAATCTTGATCGCATTGAAAATGAGCAAGCCGTTTTTTTCAGAAAAGTACGCGCCGCTTATTTGAAAAGAGCAGCACAATACCCTGCACGATATTATATTGTTGATGCCAGTCAGTCTATTGAACAAGTACATCAGCAGATCATAAAACAGTTAGAGACGTTTAATGTTTAATCAAGAAAAGTTAAATACTTTACTTTCTCACATCACAGTGCCCCTACCTTGGCACGAATTTCTTTGGAAGCGTCTCTATACCCATCTATCTCAAGATCGGTTACCGCATACACTGTTGCTACAAGCAGGTACTCGGTTGGTAAGTCAGCAATTTGCAACAGCATTCGCTCAATTGGTACTCTGTCAAGTCCCTATTATTGATCCTGAAAAAAATATTTATTTAAGCTGTCATGCATGTCACACTTGCCAGCTATTTCTTGCAGGTACTCATCCTAACTATTATTTTTTAGGAGAGACAAAAGAGAGCAGCGGAGAACGTCATCGTCTAATCACAATGACGCATGTTCGATCATTAATTACCGCCTTGTTGAAAACACCAAGTACCACTACGCCTCATGCCTACCATACCGTTATTCTTATTGAAGCATTTGAATCATTGAACCCTATGACCAGTAATGCTTTACTCAAAATTTTGGAAGAACCCAGTCCTGGTATTCTCTTTTTGATCACCACTATCTATCCAAAAAAGTTATTACAAACGATTCAAAGCCGATGTCAATTACTCCATTTACTAAATCCTACTTTACAAGAGGCAAAGCAATGGTTAACTGCACAAACTACTACTTATTCTTTAAAAATCACAGACACCTTTGCGCTTAAAGTGGCTTTAGATCTCAGTGAAAACGATCCCATGGTGGCATTACAACATGTAGCAGATGGCTCTTTTAATATCTATCGTTTACTTTTGCAGTCATTGATTGCGATGCAGTGCAAAAGTGTGAACCCAGGGCAAATTGCAGAAAGATGGAACCAGTATCCCATTGATACGGTACTTTACTACTTTATTTATCTGATTTATCAACTCATTCGATGGCAATTAGGTATTGATGCAATTGATTGCGGTAAAGACATTGTTCATGAGGAAGTCAAAACACTTCTCCAACAAAAAGATATTTTTTTTCTTTTTACTTATTTAGACACGCTACAAGCGATGCAACATATGATTACACTTTATACCTTAAATACGCTGATTTGTTTTGAACATTTAGCTTATTGTTTTATATCATAGACAATATCTGACTATCTTACTTTTATTTACCTACTCCTCAATATAAAGTTTAAGCTTCTTCTACGACTCAATCAGTATTTGGGACCCAAAGTTTTAATGAGAAAAGCACCTACGTACCATCTAAAACTTGTGAGCACTTTTTGTATTGACCCTATTAATTTACCTTGTTTTGATGATTTTTTTAGAGTCTGCTCCATATTTTATGAGTAAGTTAACGCTATTTTCATTTTTCATTGATATAGCCGTACGCAATGCTTTATTTTTGTTAAAGTGCTTAGGGCTTTCGGACAAATGCCTGATTGTTTTCAATAAGAGCGCTAAGATCGTTGTATCTTCTTTGGCTGTTATGACTGCAAGTTCTAGAAAATCTTGTGAACACGAATTAATGTCATACGCTTTATTTTGCGTAAGAAACTCGACTACAGCTGCATGTTTTTCATGGATTGCAATGGTCAATGGACTGTCTTTGTCCTCATTTACAACGTTTAAGCGTACCTTATGGTGTTTTAGTAGTTTGAATACAGGAAGGTGACCCCATAAAGCCGCTAAGAAAATAGATTGATTTCCTTGCATATCGACATGATTTAAATCTAATTTTTTTTCTTTCTTTTGAAGACAGCGATTAAGAAGTATCCAATCATGGTACCTTAATGCCCAATTAATCCACAAGTGCTGCGCTTGTGTCAGTGAATGAATTGCCTCTTCGTTGTCATGTTTATCTATAACAGTTGACATTGACTGTCCTTGGTTTTGATCCGTTAAATCTACATCATATGCTTGCAGTAAACGCATCACTGCATCATTGTTTGGTTTCGAATCAGCTGCGACACACTGTGCTTTTGCTTTGTCAAAATGCTTAGGTATTTTAGGTAAATACCTAATATTTTCTAGCAAGAGTGCTAAGATACTTGTATCTTCTTTAGCTGTCATGACTGCAAGTTCTAAAAAATCTTGTGAACATGCAGCAATGTTATATGCTTTTCTTTGCATGAGAAACTGAACTACTTCCACATGTTTTTCATGAATCGCAAAAGCTAATGGACTATCTCCATGCTCATCTGCGACATTTAAGCGTACACCATCGCGTGCTAATCTTTCTAGTTCTTTAGTTTCACCTTGTAAAGCCGCTAAGAAAACCGATTGATTTTGCGTATCAACATGATTCAAATCGGATGACTCTTTTTGCTTTTTAAACAAAATCTTAAGCTTTTCTAAACGAGTCTTAAGTGAATCTATGTTAGAAATAGAATGATCGGATGGGTTCATGATAGATACAGTATTAGAAGTTTAAAAGTGTTGATGACAAAATACATAGAGAAAAAAACCATTGACTTTCAATCAAAAGCATCTTTTCATTGAGTACAGGAAGAATTAATATGCATTTTTAGAATCAATCATTTAACGTGGTTTGAGAAGGTATGGTAATGAAAAAGAAGCGACTGAATAAAGTGACCGATTGCTTAATGCGGCATATATCCTACTGTTTTTTGTTATTTTTTCCTGTTGTAAAAGCATCTTTTCGATTTCATCAGCGCTTGGATATCTTTCGATTAAGTTTATAAATAAATTGATTTTATCTGCTTTAACATAGACCATTGCAAGGTTTGTCATAAATGCTGTATTTTGTAAAAGAAACGGTTTTTCGGTGAGAAAACGGTGAATTTTATACTGATGATCGTGAACATTGATCGTAAAAACTTGAGAGTAATGGTAGAGTAATTTAAGTATGTCGCGCCCTTTTTCTGTCTTATTATTTTTAGCTAGGCTAGCTGCTGTTTGGTTTTTACAATTTTTCTTATTTGGATCTGCTTTATGTTGCAAAAGCAACTCAATCAGTGGTACATCTTTCACGTATACTGCAGCTAATAAAGGTGTTGCGCCTTGATCATTTTTTGCATGGACAAAGGCACCTTTTGTAAGCAGTAACTGAGTGATTTCAATATTGGCATTTTGCACGGCCTTTAAAAGAGGTGTATTCCCTTGCCGATCGCTTGTATTAATGTTTACTTTATGTTGCAAAAGCAATTGAATAACTGATTGATTCGGATTATCTTCATAGTTTTCTTGTTGATCTACAATAAAAGAATCAGAATTGATTGTAGATACCTTGCAATCAACCACCGCTGCAAGTAGTGCTTTTTCTCTATTAAAATGGGAAAAAGTAGTTTCAGCTTTGAATTTTTGAGTTTCCTGCAAAAGCAGTTTAACAATTTGTGTCTTTCCTTGTGCTTTTTTTACTGCTAACTCTAAAAAGTCTTTTGTCGAATTAAAATCGATTGCTTCTTTTAAGAGATATACAATGATAGCACTATGCTTTTCACGTATTGCAATTGCAAGTAAATCACATGTCTTTTTATAAGTGAAAGAAAGTTGCGTACCATACGTGTGTAAATGTTCTAATAGTAAGAATTTTCCTTCTTTCACAACAGGCACAACGTCCTTCTTCGCTTCTTTTACATTAAAAAAAGGTTTTGCATCTTTTATTTCGAGTTGATGTGTTTTCTTTGTACAGATAGAACCTATTCGAGACATTTCACTAAAATACTTGAGTATACCGGAATTATTATTCGTGATTCCTGACAACGTAAACATAATGCGAGTTTTCAATTCTGATCGCTTTTCATTTCTTTTCATATTTCTTAAAGAGACACGTTGACACGATTTTTTCATGTTGTTTTTAAGCTTAGACATGCTGTGTGTTTTATAAAGAAAATGAAACAATTAAAATATAATGCAGGTATCATACAATGATATAAAATAAAATCATGAGGGAAAACTACTGGTGAGAGAATGTAATTCGCTTGGATGATCATCAAATGCAGGCATGTGACTAAGAATCTACTTATTGAATGAATATTTTCATATATGATGCTGTTATCTCATGTTGCAAGAAGATGGAGGGAGAATTTGTCTTTAATGCACGTGTTATGATGCTCTGTTAAGATGAGTCAGTGTCGGATGACTGGATTGCTGTTTACAAATCGGCAAGGTATTTTTTCAGCTGTTCTAACAAGATGATTTAATTGCTTGATTATTTCATTTCGTACTTTTTCATCCGCAATACGCTGAACCACATTGAGCGCAGATACCCCTTGAGCGTTTTTCCAATTAGGATCTGCTTGATAGGATAATAATAATTGAACCATCGCTTGATCTTTGTAAAGAATCGCTTTTGAAAGCGGCGTTTCCCCTTGAGCGTTTTCGACATTGACTGTCGCACCAGCTTCAAGTAATTTCCTTGTAATGATTTCAGTACAGTCGTCTACTGCAGTCAAAAGTGGTGTATCGCCTTTTTCATTATACGCCTTAAGGTTGACTTTATGTTTTATGAGTAAAGAGACGATATCTGCGTCATGCTCATCAATTGCAGCGATTAAACCTTTTTCTTTATTGCACTGAGAGGCAATAGCCTCCAAATGCGTCGCAGCTTCCAAAAGCATTTGAACAATTTCAATGCTTCCATGGGAAGTAAGAATCGCTAATCCCAGCAGATCACTAAAACATTTGTTTGCTTGGTGTACAGGGATACTATAATTCATTAAGAATTGAGTTAATCCGATGTTGTGACTTTGTATTGCAATAGACAGCGGACTCTCGCCTTGATGATTAAAAACATTCACACGTGCACCTGCTGCGATTAATGTTTTTAGCATAGCAAGGCTCCCCTTTATTGTTGCAGAAATGACAGGAGCTTCTATTTCACTGTTTTCATCGTAATTAAGATCTAACTCTTTATTTTGTTTAAGTAAACGTTGCAAGGTAAGTAGATCATTTTCTATTATTGCATTTTCAATAGTGAATTTTAAATGATATGAATTCTCTTCAAGGGCAAAAACGACGTTTTTTGATCTTAAAACTTTAATTAAAGCACGAATGCTAACTCTTTCCTGACAAAAGGAAGTATTATCTTCGCAGTAACAGGGCTTTTTGGAAGTTTTAATAAGACTAATTTCTTTATTGTTTTCATCTAGAAATGTCAAAGGGACATGACATTTTTCTACAAGAAGTTTGAATAAATTTAAATGACAACTTTTTATAGCATACTCGGCGAGTATTTGAAGTACTGGATTACTTCCTTGTAATGTGAAAAAACTTTCAAAAGTAGCAAAACTTTCAAAAGAATATTGCGTGTTAAATTGATTATTTTTTGACTCAGGTATGCTTTTTCTAGTAGGAGTTCTATATTTTTCTAGCAATTGTTGAAACACTGCATCGATAGTATCGCTGTTTACTCTATTCTCATCTACTTCTCTGTTAAGAAGTATTCTCGCTATTTTAGCATTTCCATTCTGCAGCGCTAATAAAAAAGGTGTGTCACCTTCTTCATTTGGTATGTGAAGCGCTGCTCCAGCTTGCATGAGAAACTTGACTATCTCTACAGCATTAAGACTAATTGCAGCTGTCAGTGGTGTGTGTGTACCGTCTCCTTTATTGACATTAAGTACTATCCTTTCTTCTTTTGCTGTATTGATCAGTGTTTCAACAATTTGTATTTCTTTTTTTTGAACAGCCGTTATGAGCGGTAGCCTTTTATCAAGGCCTATTTGATTCAATGTATCTGGCTTATGTTTAATTAGGATTCTTAAACGTTTTAACGCCTCTTCTGTAACAGGCTCTTCTAAATTTTCTATGAAATGACTAATGGTTAAAGAATGAAAATAAAACGTACGCGTTTCTCGAGAGGTAAAAAAAGGTTCACGATTAAAGCTAAGTGTCATAGAATGTAATGAATAGAATTAAAGATGGACATCAATATAATATGAAACGCAAAATAAGAAGATTGGCAAAGACTACTTAATGGAAAAATTTGACGTATTCTAATTACATAGAAATAGATGAAGGTTTTAATTCATAAGACAACTTACAATAGAGCCTTTTTAAATTTTGCAAACCACTCGTGACTTCAATTTTTGTAAACAACGCTATGATAATGAAAGCGCAGCAAATTCAGTCGTCTTTTTGTGTTTTGTGCTCTAATTCATTGAGTTTATGTTGGGCACGTTCAATCACATTACGAGGTAAGCCTGCAAGCTGTGCTACTTGTATACCATAGCTTTGGCTTGCTGCACCTTCTTTAACGGTATACAAAAAAGTCAGTTGTTTATTTTCTTGTAGTACTTCCACGTGCAGGTTAGTGACATGGTTCAATGATAAAAGATGAGTCAGTTCAAAATAGTGGGTTGCAAATAATGTATATGCTTGCGTTACCTTTGCCAAATGTTCTGCACAGGCGAATGCAAGTGCAAGACCATCAAAAGTGCTGGTTCCTCTTCCCACTTCATCAATCAAGACTAGGCTATTTGCGGTTGCAAAATGCAAAATTTGTGCCATTTCATTCATCTCTACCATGAAAGTGGAGCGGCCACTTGCAAGATCATCAGAAGCACCAATACGTGTAAAGATACCATCTACCGGCTTGAAAATTGTTTTAGATGCAGGTACGTAACTACCTACCATGGCAAGCAATACAATGAGCGCCGTTTGACGCATGTACGTTGACTTTCCTCCCATGTTAGGTCCTGTAATCAATAACATACGTCTTTGACGATTAAGATCAGTATCATTAGGCACAAATCGAACATCTAATACCTGTTCAACAACCAAATGACGACCCTTTTCAATATAAATACCGGGTTGGTTAGATAATATGGGACAAGTGAGATGCAGCGTTACAGCCCGTTCTGCAAAACTATTTAGCACATCGAGTGTACTACACGCTTTTGCTGTTTCTTGAAGTGCAGTAAGATGTTGACTGATATAGGTTAACAGTTCTTCGTAGATTTTCTTTTCAAGAATTAATGCTTTGGCACGTGCACTTAGTGCTTTTGTTTCAAATTGTTTGAGTTCAGGTGTAATAAAGCGCTCTACATTACGTAGCGTTTGTCGTCTTGTGTAGTCTGATGGCAACGCATGAGATTTTGCACGAGTTAGTTCAATATAGTAACCTTGCACTTTATTAAAGCCAACTTTTAAATGTGTTGCCCCTGTTCTCTCTCTTTCTCGTATTTCCAAAGCCGTTAGATATTGATTCGCATCTTCACTTAAACGACGCAACGTATCCAATTCTTCATGATACCCACGTGCAATAAATCCTCCTTCTCGAATAAGTAAAGGTGGTTCATCAGAAAAAGCGCATTCTAACTCTTTATATAGAGGAATAAAAAGACCGATTTTTTGTTCCAGTGCTAAAAGCAATCCCAAAGGATGTTTTGCATTTGTTATGATTGCTTGCAAAGATTTTTTAATTGCAGGCAGTACAGCAAGTGCACTTCTTAGCTGTACAAGATCACGAGGTTTTGCAGATTTTAAACTAATACGTGCTAAAATGCGTTCAATGTCACCTACTTTTTGAAGTAGATCGTGAAAAGTACGATACCAAATTACTGTATTAGTATTCATACTTTCATTTTGAGCAGTAGAACTGATCAAAAGACTAATTGCCTGCTGTCTTTGTTCAATGACTTCTCTTTCAAAAAGAGGTCGTGTCATCCAACGGTTTAAAAGACGACTACCCATTGCAGTGGCCGTTTTATCTAAAATAGAAACAACCGTTTTTTGTTTAGTCCCCTTCATATTTTGAACAATTTCAAGATGCCGTTGCGTGGCTCTATCTAAGAAGACGCGTTTATTTTCTTCTTGAATATACAAGCGTTGAATATGCGCTAATGTCGTTTTTTGTGTTGCGTGTACGTACTGAAGTAAACAGCCTGCCGTACCTATAATTAAGGGAACTTCATCATATTTTAAAGTTTCTAAACTTGAGATTTGAAACTGTTCTTTTAACAAGCGCTCAGCTGTTGCAAAATGAAATTCCCAATCGGGTCGACGTCTTACGCAAGGAAACTGTTTAAGCGGTAATATGTGATAAATATCTTCATGCACTAAAATTTCAGCAGGTTGTAAACGCGTTAATTCGCTGAGCATTTTTTCTTGGCTATTCACCTCTAGTGCTTCGAAATGACCCGTAGAAATTTCTAAACTGACTAAGCTAAACCGATTTTCTTTTTGTGAAACAGCAACGAGTAAATTATCACGGTATGCATCCAAAAGGGCTTCATCACTGATGGTACCAGGTGTGATGATACGGGTAACCCGTCTTTCTAATGGTAATTTACTGTGTATATTACGGTCAACCGGTTCAACTTGTTCACAAATTGCAACAGATTCACCTTGTTTAATGAGTTTAATTAAATAATTGTCAACACTATGAAAAGGAATGCCTGCCATTGGAATTGGTTTTCCTTCGGAAAAGCCTCGTTTTGTAAGTACAATATCTAACAGTTCGGATGCTTTAATTGCATCTTCATAGAAAAGTTCATAAAAGTCGCCTAAACGATAGAACAGTAGCTTGTCTTGATGTGCTGCTTTAATTCGTTCATATTGACGCATCATAGGCGTGTGTGATTGTGACATGCACTCGCTCAGCGTTAAAAATATTTATAAATTAAGTAACAATTTATCAAGTAATAACTGTGTTGGATCTTCAAGTAACTTTTTAACGGTATCTAGGAACTGTACTGAATCTTTTCCATCAATAATACGGTGATCGTAAGATAAGGCTAAATACATCATCGGTTTAATGACAATTTGCCCTTTTTCTACAATAGGGCGCTCTTGTATCTTGTGCATGCCTAAAATACCACTTTGTGGAGGATTGAGAATTGGTGTTGACAACAGAGAACCGAAAACGCCACCATTCGTGATGGTAAATGTTCCACCTGTTAACTCAGCTAAGCTAAGTTGTCCCACTCTTGCTCTTTTACCATACCCATTAATCGTTGTTTCAATCTCGCTAAAGCTTAATTGATCTGCATTACGAATGACGGGTACAACAAGACCTCTCTCTGTTGAAACGGCAATACCAATATCGTAAAAATGATGATATAAGATATAATCATCTTCAACGGAAGCATTGATGATAGGATACTGCTTTAACGCATCGACAACTGCTTTCGTAAAAAAAGACATAAATCCTAATTTAACGCCATGTTGTTTCTCAAATTTTTCTTTATAACGATGACGGATGCTAATTACTGCTTGCAAATCCACCTCGTTAAATGTCGTTAAAATTGCTGCTTGTTGTTGTGCTAGTAAAAGACGCTCAGCAATTTTTATTCTCAGCCTTTTCATGGGAACACGTTCTGTTGAGGCTGTTGACGTAGTAGGTGTTTCACGATGTTGTTGATCATCTTTTGCAGTAGTCTCCGTTGCTTTAGATGTATATTGCATAACATCTTCACCTGTGATCTGACCTGATCTTCCTGTTCCTGCAACTGCATCAAGAGAAATATTTTTCTCTTGTGCTTTGCGACGTGCAGAGGGGGTAGAAAAACTGGAAGAATCTATTGCTTCTTGCTGTATTTCCTGTTCCTTTGGTGTATTTTCTACTGTTACTTCAGATGTTGATGATTGAGTGAACGAACTTTGTGCCTTTTCTTCGTCACTTGCTACTGCCGCACCTTCTTCCAAAATACCCAGTATTTCACCTGTTTGAACGGTGGTACCGACTGTTCGTTCAATAGCTGATAAACGTCCCGTTGCAGGCGCAACGACTTCAAGTATCACTTTATCTGTTTCAAGATCGACTAGATTTTCATCTTGCGTGATCGTCTCTCCAACTGCTTTATGCCAAGTGACAATCGTTGCATCGGATACAGATTCGGGTAATTGAGGTGTTTTGATTTCAATACTCATAGTGAGGCTCTCGTGATTTAATCTAAATTTTAATCATCGGTTTCATACGGTAGAAGACTAGTTTTTTATTTAAAAGCATCTTGTATGATTTTTTTCTGTTCTACATCATGTCGCAGAGGGGATCCTGCAGCTGGAGAAGCTGCTTCAGGACGACCAATATATTGCAAGGTTTGATGATTGGGTAAAAGGTTTTTTAATTTGAAATATAACCATTGCCATGCACCCTGATTTTTTGGTTCTTCTTGACACCATATCACATGTTTTGTGTCAGCATAGTAGTTTAGTATTTCTTTAATTTCTGTATCAGGAAAGGGATATAGCTGTTCCAAACGAATACAGATAGTGTCTGTTTTTTTCTGCTCTTTTTGTGCATTAATTAGATCATAGTATATTTTTCCACTGCAAAAAATGAGACGCTTAATACGTGAGGCATCCTTAACTTGAGACCACAAAATAGGGTAAAACATGCCAGTTGTTAGCTCTTCTAGCGAAGAAGTAGCTTGCTTATGACGTAGCAAGCTCTTTGGCGTCATAATAACAAGTGGTTTTTTCCAATGACGTCTTAATAATTGTCTACGTAGTAAGTGAAATTGTTGAGCAGGTGTTGTTGGTACACAAATCTGTAAATTATCTTGTGCACAAAGTTGTAAAAAACGCTCTAGTCGTGCAGAACTATGTTCAGGCCCAGCGCCTTCATAACCATGTGGTAAGAACAGCACGAGATTACTACACTGACCCCACTTTTGCTCTCCTGCACTTAAAAATTGATCAATCACGACTTGTGCACCATTGAAAAAATCTCCATATTGTGCCTCCCAAATCACTAGAGTATTGGGTCGTGAGTAGGCATAACCATATTCAAATCCCATGGTAGCCATTTCAGATAAAATGGAATCATAGATACTGAATTGTGTGGCGTGCTTTGCAAGCGCTTGAAGTGGTACATACGTCTTGTCATTGACATAATCATGTAACACAGCATGCCGATGTGCAAATGTGCCACGCTCTGTATCTTGACCTGTAATACGAATGTTATACTCATCTTCAATGAGTGTTGCATACGCTAGTATTTCTGCAGTTCCCCAATTTAATGGCAAATCATTTTTTAGCATCTTTTTACGATCTGCCATCAACTTTGCAACTTGCGGTTGTAAAACCATATGCTGAGGAAGTGTTGTTAACGGCTCTACTAAACGCTCAAACGTTTTTTTATCGACTGCAGTGTGTATGCTTTCTCGCCAATTTTGTTGTATAGTGCCTGGTTTTTCTTTTGGTTGCATAGTTGTCACCGTTGCGCGTGAAGCAACAACTTCGCCTTTTGCAACGCGTTGACGATAATGACTTAGCCAGTTCTCTGCTTCGTTCTCTTTAAGTACATTTTGCGCTTTAAGTTGCTGCGCATAATCAAACCAAATAGGCTTTTTCTGTCGAATTTTTTGATACATCAAAGGCTGTGTTGCAGCTGGTTCATCTGCCTCATTATGACCGTAACGTCTGTAACAGACTAAATCAATCACAATGTCTTTTTTAAATTTCATTCGATATTCGACTGCAAATTCGACAGCCCAGCATGCTGCCTCTGGATCACTACCATTAATATGCAAAATAGGTGCTTCAATCATTTTAGCAACATCAGTGCAATAGCGAGTGGAACGGGCTTGATTGGGGCTTGTGGTAAAGCCTACTTGGTTATTGATCACAAGATGTATCGTGCCTTGTGTTTTAGTTGATACTGTATCAGAGAGCTGTAATGTCTCCATGACAACGCCTTGTCCCGAAAAAGCAGCATCTCCATGAATAAGGATAGGTAATACTTGGGAAGAATGATCTTCTTGTTGACTGCGTTGATCCTGTTTTGCACGTGTAATGCCTTCGACAATAGAATTGACAACTTCTAAATGAGAAGGATTAAAAGCAAGTTCAACGTCTACTTTTTTATGTTTTGTCTCTAATATTGCACTAAATCCTTTATGATATTTGACATCTCCTGATGCGAAGTCAGTGGTATTATATTTTCCTGAAAATTCGTCAAAAAGCATCTGAGCGGGTTTACCTAGAAAATTGACTAGTACATTTAAACGGCCTCGATGAGCCATACCCAATACAAATGATTCGATACCCAGTTCACTACCGTGTTCTATGATGCAGTTCAGCATAGGCATGAGCACATCTGCACCTTCAATAGAAAATCGTTTTTGGGCTACAAACTGAGCTGCAAGATGTTTTTCTAAACCTTCGCTTTCTAGTAAGCGATATAAAATATCTTTTTTTGCTTCATGTGAAAAATGATGTTTCAATTTTTCTACACGCTCAGCAATCCACGTCTTTTGAATTTGAGAAGTGAGGTATTGGTATTCAAAACCAATATTTTGACAATAAATGGAATTTAACTTGTCTATGACTGTTTCAAGCGTTGCTTTTTCTAGTCCAAACTGTCCTTGTAGTGAAAATTCTCGTCGTAAATCACTTTCTTTGAATTGATGATATTCAAGTGTTGTTTCTGGTACCTCATTTTTGACAGTTAAACCGAGAGGATCAAGTGTTGCTTCCAAATGCCCATAGGCTCGTTTTGCATCAATTAAAGGCTGTAACGATAGATTTAACACTAAAGTTTTTGATGTATCGGTTTCTTTTTCTTGACGTTTAATAGGAGGAGACTGGTACGTACATTCATTTAAATCAACCTCTTTTGAATTAAGCTTTGAAAAGAGTGTTTGAAAATCAGAAGGGACTGCCGAAGAATTTTTTTGATATATTTCAAAAAGATGCAAGAGATACTCTTGATGTGCTAGCCAGCTTGTGCCTAACAATTGTTCTTGATCTAGTTTCATTTTTTGACGACCTGTTTGTATTCTATCTTTTTTGGTTTGTACTTTACTGTTCTTCCATGTAAAGTTCAATCGCAACGTTTTTTTACATGGCTTGATTTTTGGCTCATTATGCCATTAATTCTAAAAATTATAAAGCTATTTTATATCGTATTTAAAAAATATTTTGAACGGACTTATAGTAGATCATAAATTATTCTTCAGCTGAATTACTGCAGTGATAGCTATCTTGCTACGTATAGGTTGAATATGATGAAACAAACTCCATTTTGATTCCTGGAGCAATAAAAAAATTTCACCATGACTGAATTAATATCTATGATGGCAACTGAGCCTGCTTTACTTGTACACATTTATGACTCTTTAGAAAAAGAGGAAGAAGGGATACAACGGGAATTTGAAGAACTTGCTAAAAGCGCAGGTGCCCTTCCTATTACAACTATTTTTACTAAACCTGCTTTATCACGTCCTAAATATTACATCGGGAAGGGAAAAGTAATGGAAATTGTTGAAATACTTAAAGTACATCCTGTGAATCTTATACTTTTTAATCGTACTCTTTCACCCAGTCAAAAGCGTAATTTAGAACTGGTATTGCAATGCCGTGTTGTAGATAGGACAGAACTTGTATTAGATATTTTTGCTCAGCGTGCAAAATCTTTTGAAGGAAAATTACAAGTTTTATTAGCACAATTGCAACATTTATCAACACGTTTGATAAGGGGTTGGACACATTTAGAAAGGCAAAAGGGTGGTATCGGTCTTCGAGGCCCAGGAGAAACACAACTTGAAACAGATCGTCGTTTAATTCAACAGCGAATTAAAATTATTCAGTCTAAATTAGAGAAAGTAAAAGAACAACGGGCTCAAAACCGTAAGAGACGTTATCGTCATCGCATTTTACGAGTTGCATTAGTTGGGTATACTAATGCAGGAAAATCTAGCATATTTAGACGGTTAACCCAGGTAGATACTTGGATTGCAAATCAATTATTTGCCACACTTGATCCAGTCACTCGAAAAGTATGTTTATCACAAACAGAGAAAATGGTGCTTTCAGACACTGTTGGATTCATTCGTCAATTACCCCACGAATTGGTCGATGCCTTTTCAGCAACGCTCGAAGAAGTGCGTTCAGCACATTTATTGCTACATGTGATTGATGCTTCTGACCCAAATCATTTTCAATTAATAAAGACGGTTAACGATATTTTAAAAAAAATTGATGCACATTCTATTCCGCAGATTTTACTATATAATAAGGTTGATCGCTTAAATACGTTTCAGTTGAATAAAAGTCAAATGAGTCATACAAATTGCGTTTGGCTTTCTGCAAACACAGGACAAGGTTTTGAAAAACTACAATCCATTTTAAAGAACAAAATGAATTATCATGTTGTTTAAATCGTGAAAATTTTGGCGTTTGCAACCTTCTGTGTTCAAAGAAACAGTTATCATTTCAGGCAATATTATCAATCTACGTTTTGAAAAATTTCTTTTATAAAAGCTATATTCTTTGGCTTAAGAAAAAAATTACGGCTTTTTTTACTTATATTAAAAACGTTAATTTCTTCAGACTCTATCCTACTTTTCCTTTGCTTTCTAGAAAATATTTTTTTGTACAGTTTCTTTTAAATGGACTGCTCTGTTGGATATTATCAGGTATTTTGATTACACCAAAAGAAGTTGCTGTTGTGATGACGAGGATGGGAAAATTTTATCAACTTTCTAAAAGTAATGTGCATTGGTACATGCGTTTTATTGATAAACCACTTAAAGTAGATCTTGGCGTAAAAACACGTTTTCTTACTATCCCTTTTGCATTTACAAAAGAAAAAGCCTTAGTGAGTGCAAAGTTAATGTTTGACTATCAAGTTGAAGACGCTTATCAGTTTTTATCGTCTCATCAAAATCCAATACAGTATCTTCACGATTTAATTCTTAGTCACCTTCACGACACTATTAGCCGATATACGACAACAGAGCTATTACAACCTCAGGTAATACAACATGCACAACACAATATTAAACTCATGATCGATGCAGCACTTGCTCAGCATCCTTTGGGGTTAATAGTTCAAAAAATTACTATTCTTCAGTGTTCAATGCCTTCGGAACTACAAAAAGAACTAAAATCGTTGCAAAAAGTGTATCAAGAAACTGAGCAACTAGAACTAGATGAGAAAAAGAAACAGGACACTATACAACATGAACTAGAGCTTTACGCACAGCAAAAGCTAGAAGCTGCTCAAGCTGAGCATCATCAAATTATATCAAACGCACAATCTGATATTAATCACTTCTTAAATTTACTGCCCTATTATGAAAAAGAGCCAAAGTTAACAGTACAACGGCTGTACTTTGACATGATAGAATCGATTCTAAAGCATCATCCAAAAGTGGTATTTATCGGTAAGGGTATAGACAAAAATACGCAACCAGCATGGCAAATTTCTATTAATACGCTCTTAGATAAGATATCTGAAACAAAGACCGAATCTTTGGTACAAAACAAAAATTGATCTATCATCTTATGATAAAAAATATTCAAGGTTTTTTAAGTGTTGTATTCTGTACGCTACTGACAACACTGTATTTTAATGGATGTATTGTGTATGAAACAGAAAATGCAGTACGCTTATCTTTTATTCCTTTTTATTCAAGAAAAATACAAAGGCAATTCATTGAAAAACCCGGTGTTTACTTTACTATACCTTTTTGGAGTAAAATCATTAAATGGAATAAGAATACACAATACACCCTATGCAAATCCGTTCCACTTAGCTATTTGAAGGAAAAGAATGAGACCTTAGTCGATATTGGTATCACATGGCGCGTCATAGATACCATTCAATACAGTTTTTTAGTAGAAAAAAATTATCCCCAACCTATCTTCTTATTGAGAAATTGGCTAGACGATTTTTTCAAAAAAAGATACATTACTCACCATAGTGTTAATAGTCTAAAAGAATACTTAATACAACAAGCCAGCTCTAAAGGCATAGAAGTCATTGATTGTCATATCATACAAAAAGTACCAACTGCAGTATCAAGAAAAATGATTTTGAAACAAATGATTTCAATGCAAGAAAAATCTATGCAGCAGGTTTTAAAAGAAAGTCAAAAACACATCCACTTAATAAAAAATCGTATCAATAGCCAAAAAACTATTGATTTGACACGTATTGATGCAAAGGCTGAGAGAATTAGACAAGAAGGAATATTAACAGCAACACGTTTATATAACGAAGCTTACAAAAAAAATCCAAGATTTGCTCTTATTTATCAACGTTTAAAAAGTTATGAGCGAGGATTTGCAAATCAAGCATCAAAAGATACCGTTGTTTTTAATACAGATGAGTCATTTTCGACATCAATGCATTGATGTCTATGTCTCACTGTCTTGTCACGTATTTTGATCAAACGGCAAAAGATTACAATCAGCATGCCTTCATTCCAAAATTAATAGCAAAGAATTTATTTGAGCGGTTGGATTTATACGATTTTTTCACTCCCCAACGTATTCTTGATCTTGGTTGTGGAACGGGATTTTGTCTACAGTTACTAGAAAATCGCTATCCAAAAGCAGAACTATATGGTTTGGATCTATCCCATGCTGTCTTAAAAAGAATACAAAAGGATTTGGAGAATTTTCCGAAGTTGATACAAGCAGATCTTGAACAGATACCGATTGCACCAGCTCAATTTGATTTAATTTGTGCAAGCTTATCAATGATGTGGATAAAAGATCTGCCTTCTTGTTTCAAAAAAATTTATCGTCTTTTAAAACCTAATGGTCTTTTTTTGATGACCAGCTTAGGACTAGACACATTTAAAGAAATAAATTGCCATCAAAAAACATTTACCCTATATCCTCACGCGTTTTACGATATGCACACGATAGGTGATTTTTTAGTCAATACTGCTTGGCAAGATATTGTATTGGATACACATGTTTTACAAACAAACTATTCTACTTTATACGCTTTTAAAGATGAGATAAAAAAATTAGGATTAGATAATTTGTTCGTGAATCACGATCCATATTCTCTAAAAAAAGTAAATTTTCAAAGCCAAAAATTTTCTGTCACGTGGGAGATTATATATAGTCAAGCGTGGAAAAAATTAACACAAAAAACTTCAGATGATTTAGAACAAGTCTTTATTCCAATAACAGCGATAAAACGTTCATTATAAAAGGATAATTGCTATAAACACATCAAATTTTTAATTTTCAGTTGAAGCTCTTTTTTGCCTAACCATTCATTAACGAGTAGATGGTAAACAGCGTGTACAGATCTTACACGCGAGTTAGGCCATTGCTCTAAATCAACATTGAAAAAGATCCCTTTAAAGTAATGCTCTGTACCTGGTAGTTTTAAAAGAAGTTTTAAATGTTTTCTACCCACAATCGTTTGTGAAATAACTTCAAAATGATTATCAAACAATGGTTCTTCAAAACCTTGACCCCAAGGACCAGCAGAAGCAATTAGCATTGCAAGTGATAATGTTAATTCTTTAGCAGTGAGCGACCCATCTGTTTTGATAGTATTTTGAGACGGTAGCTTTTTTAATTGTTGCTGTATATTTTCTTCGAAGCGTTTTTTAAAGGTTGGATAATGTTTTTTTTCGAGTGTTAAACCAGCTGCTGCAGCATGTCCACCGAAACGAGAAAGTAAAAGTGGGTTTTTGATTGCAATGTCGGCAAGTACATCTCTAATATGAATGCCCGTAATCGATCGTGCCGAACCTTTTAGTTCTTCTGCGTGATTACCCGGTGCAAACACAACCGTTGGTTTTTTCCATTTTTCTTTAATACGACCAGCTAAAAGTCCAGTGATACCTTGATGCCATGAAGGATCGAATAAACAAATTCCGGTGCTATTGTCTGCTACATTGAGCTTACTTAAAAGATAGAATGCCTCTTTTTGCATTGTTTGTTCAATGATTTTACGCTCTTGATTTAATTCTTCTAAATGCTGAGCTAATTCAACTGCTTTTTGCATGTCATGTGTCAGTAAACATTCAATGCCTAAAGACATATCCTGTAATCGTCCCGCAGCGTTGAGGCGAGGTGCAATAAAAAAACTTAGATCACTGGCAGTGCTTTTTTCTAGGTTAAAATTTGAAAGTCGGGCCAGTGCTTTAATACCAGCTCGCGTTTGAGAGGCACGTATCTTCTTAAGACCTTGATAGACTAGAATTCGATTATTACGATCGAAAGGAACCATATCTGCTGTAGTTCCCAATGCCACCAAATCTAAAAAACTATTCATGGCAGGATAGGTAATGTTTTGGTCATCAAACCAACTGCTTTTCTTTAACAGTGCTCGAGTTGCAAGCATCACATAAAATGCAACTCCAACACCTGCTAAATTTTTACTTAGAAAATGGTCTCCTGCTTGTTGGGGATTAACAATGGCTTGTGCTTTTGGTAAAGTTTCAGGCGGTAAATGATGATCAGTAATTAATACTTTAGCACCACCTTGTTGTGCATAAAGCACTCCTTGGTGGCTAGAAATCCCATTATCAACCGTCATAATTAAGTCAGGTATTTCAATCCCTTCTAAAATTTCAGGTGTTAGTCCATAACCGTATTTAAAACGATTGGGTACAATATATTGAACGTATTGGGCACCAAAACTTTTCAATGCAAGGACAGCCAAAGCGGTACTTGATGCCCCGTCTGTATCAAAATCTCCAACAATCAAAATCTTTTTTTGCTGAATAATTGCGTGACATAGTAAATGGGCAGCAACATGAATATCTTTTAATGATTGAAAATGTAGAAGATGATGTAATGCGTAGTCTAGCTCATGTGAAGATTGAATTTGTCGAGCAGCGTAAATTCTTTCAAGCACGAGAGGTAACTGTAAGCCTTGCAGATCAGCGATAGCTAAATGTTTAGAATGTTCAATAACAAAAGATTGCATATGTGATCTTTTTTAAAACAAGAAATTCTTGCCTAGGATGAATAGCAAAACGTCATACCACAAGTTTAATTTCAGCACTATCTTACCTTATAAGTTTACAGTAATAATATTGCGTTTTGTGCTGCTCGCGACACGATTGTATTCTATTTGACAAGATATTTTTCAAATTTGGGAAAAATTTATCACAATGAATTTGATACATTTGTTTTTTATATCAGTTTTTACTCTCTTTTTTAGTAGATATGCTAGCTGATTAGTAAAGAGAAACTTGCCATAGCAGCGTATTTTGGCTATAAAAACGTTCTGACTCTTTGTTTTTCAAGCAAATTTTTCATTGTAATATTTTTATTTTATACGCTCAAAATATCAACCTACCCTTTTCTAGCCTGTCAAAATATTTTATAGAGCATGCTTCTCTTTAAAAAAGTAGTAGGATGCTTGATATACATGCTATTCTTTCTTTACATTTTTTAACATAAAACGTTATTTCAAATAATATATAAAATTGAGTCTAGCAAAATCGAGAAGTAAAAAATACTCGTTTTCACCATAAATGTTATTCATAAAACCTAAAATTTTAATCTATTTTTTAAGTAAAAATGTTGGCAACGACAAAAAAATTATCTTTTAAAACAACAAAGGCTTTACTTCTACTTATTTTCTTAACTTGTAGTTGTTTAATACAGGCAAATCTTGCACCCAGCTATTTTGTCTTTGCCAAACAGCTACGAACTAATAGCCCGTTAGAAAGTTTAACAAGTGTAATAGACAATCAACCAAATTCGTATCACATAGGATTAAAATGGATTTTACTTGAGAAAAATGCATATTTTGTGGAGTTGCCTGTACTGTTCTATTTACCGTATATCCAAAAAAAAGAGAGTTTGAGATATTTGGTAGAAGAAGAAAGAATAACAGGTAAAAAAATACTAGAGGTACAAGATAAAACACGTGAGCGCTTTAGAATTTCACTGATCAATAATATACGCATTTTGAACAATTTATATTTTAAAGTGGGAGGCGTCTTGCAGTACGATACTATAAAATATGAACATCAGTGTTTTAGACAGGATAACAAGAGAGATACATACAAAGACATAGGATTGATTGTAGGATTACACTTTTTGTTTCCAACAATCAAAAGTGTAGATATTTCTTTATTAGGTTATCTCCCTATTCTCGGAAAAAGCACTGTATTTAATGCATATCAAGAATGTGTTTATGATACAAGTTGGTCAAATATTTTGAAAAATAGAAAAGCGCTATCTCTTCATGTTAACCTTAAAATTTTTTAATTAAACCTAAATTATTCTTTGAACGCATTACAAATTTTTGCAAAAGAGATAGTGTGTTTTATTGAGTAAACACTTTTATTTCTTCTGAGCACAACTTTTAACATGATGAAGTCTTTTTTCCATCTTTAAAGAATATACTTTAATATATTGTTTACCATTTTTTCAACGAAAGCAGTGACTTAAGCAAAACGTTTGCCACCAGTCAATAATCTTTTTTCAGAAGTGGTATGGTGTGCCGTAACAATAGTAATATTGTAGGTCTTCGACTCTTTTTATCATAAGCAATGTCAGCTAGAATAGCTGCTTACACTATTTATACTTTTTAAAAATTAAAGTTAAAATTGTAATATAGTTTAACGAATACATGCGAGATAAGATACTGTTTAACGATTTATTTAAGAGACGCTATGGCATACAAAAACAAATAATTGCCCTCATGAAGCATTTCATTTTATTTCTATGCATTTTTTTTTTCATAAATGATTTGACGTATGCTAATTCTCAAACAGGATACATAATTTTAGGCAGATTGTTCTGTAAAGAAGCACCTCCTTGGAAAAATCGCTGGAAATTTTTTCATGGTGGCGCTGGACTAGTTTTATATCAATCAAAAACACATTTTTTTGAATTACCTATCATTTTTCATGGGCAAGATCATACAATCAATCCGATGCAAAATAATCCATCTACCGTGTCTATGGAAGTAAATAATTTTATTGTTGTCTCGGTGATGTATAACTTTCACATCGCAAAGCAGTTTTACGTAAAAGTAGGTAGCGCTTTTACATGCATCGAAGACATTACATTACAACCTAAGGGTACACAACAGACTAGCTTTACTGGACAACTGATAGGACCTGCTTTTGGAGTACATGCTCCTTGTCCCATGAAAAAGAATGTAACTATTTCCTTTGTCATGCATATTCCTATCCTTTCCAGACAAAAAGATTGCATGCGCTCGACTTGTTTTGATGTGTGGACCTTTGCAGTCAATCGTCGCGCTTTTTTTGCTTGTCTTAGTTTTAATTTCAACATTTCTTAGGCAAGAGGATAATCAGCAATACATATTGAAAGAGCAAGCTAATACGGCTAGTACAGTAGCGATAATAGTAAAACATCTGACTATTTCTTGCTCTTTCCAACCTTTTAACTCTAAATGATGATGAAAAGGTGCAATTAAAAACAATCGTTGGCCTTTCCATTTGAAAAAAATAATTTGTAATATGACAGAAACAGTCTCCATAACAGGAATACCTACTATCACAGCAAACAATATTTCTTTTCTAATCAAAATAGCAAACACAGCAAGTAGCGCACCAAAAGACAAAGAACCCGTATCTCCCATAAATACTTTTGCTGGGTACGCATTGAACCAAAGAAACCCCAAATGTGTTCCTAAAACAGCAGAACAAGCAATTAACAAATCTACTTTCTTAAATACAGGATCATGCTCTAGAGCAATAAAAAGGCTTAAGCTTAGCGTAATAATAACAATTTGCCATGTTGCTAATCCATCTAATCCATCCGTAAGATTAAAGGCATTGCTACTACCAATAATTATAAAATAAGCCCACACAATAAAAAGCCATCCTAGATACAGATGATAGGAGCCGATGAAAAGATAAGAAAATACAGGGTGGTGTCGATAGATCAAAACAGCAATAAAAAAACTCAATATAGATTGCAACAAATATTTTCTTTTAATTGTCAATCCCTTTTTTCTATGCCAATCTAATTTTAGATAATCATCTAAAAAACCAATGAATCCAAATCCTATCAGTGTCAGCAACATCACTTGATTGACTAAACAAAAATGTGGATTCCAAAAGAAAATAACACAAAGGGAGATGCTAATCGTCAGTAACCCTCCCATACTGGGTGTACCGACTTTCTTAAGATGCGATTTAGGCACGTAATCTCGGGTAGTACCATACTTTTGTCGTATCCGTAGCATTTTAATGCTAGCAGGTGCAACTAGTAGCATTAGACTCAGTGCAGATAAAAAGCTCTTTAAAAAAGAAAGCAATAGATTAAGCTGAGCAGTCAGCATGGTTGTACTTGTAAAGTCCATGGAACGAATGAGAGGTGCTAATATGCTATAAATATTATTTAGTATTTCTGATTAATCAAGTGCTACCAGCTGCTATACGACATTGCGTTACTTTATGTGTCCTATAATAATTTCAAAATTTTGTCTAAGGTAGACTCAAAGCGTGTTTTATGAGAATCGTTTACTTCTCATACTCAATTAAAAAGCGTGTTTTTATTATATAGTCTGCTTACACTCTTCATCATATAAAAATGAACGTACGTTTTTCTTCATTTTTCTTGTAACTAGGAGTTTAGCTTTCTCTCAGATTTGTAAAGTAACTGTTCTCAAAGTACAAAATTGTGTTTTCTAATTAATTTCTTGCGATCAGCACAGAAAGAAAGCTCATTTGTTCAAGATATCAGTACATGCTTTTTTTATTAAAGTGTTAATAAGGTATTAACAATATTTTCCATTTTTGCGGCACGTGATCCCTTAACCAAAATAGTGATATCTTTTTTCTCAAGGTACTGCTTGAGAGCTGCAATTAGCCTTATTTGACTAGCAAAATGCTGACCATTTTTTCCAAATGTTTCACTGATATATTTTGAATCATTACCACAAGTAAAAACAGCATGAATATTATACTGTTTTGCCCACATCCCTACTCGATGGTGATAGTTTGCGCTTTCTTGACCTAGTTCGCTCATATCACCCATGACAAAAAGACGTTGACCAGACGTATATGACAAAACGTGCAGTGCGGCGTGCACTGATTGTGGACTTGCGTTGTAGGTGTCATCTAAAATTTTAAAACCACTTTTACTATAGCGCTGCTGTAATCTGCCTGGCAAAGGTAGCATCGATTCCAATCCGGTTTTGATTCGTTCTAACGAAATACCCAGGATATGTGCTGTGGCTGCAGCTGCCAGTGCATTATCAATTTGATGTTGTCCTGGTAGTGTGAGCTGAACATTGATAGATCCTTTTGGCGTAGCAAGTACAAAAGTAAAACAATTGTTTGCATGACAGGCAATAGTGTGAGCTGATATCTCTGAAAAGACAGTTTGTCCAAAAGAAAGAACATTGTATTTAGGCATATGCTGTGGCCACATTTTAATAACCGACTCATGCACGATGCTCATCGCTGGTTTTTCTAATGTTTTAAATATCTCAGATTTTGCTTGAGCTGTCTTTTGCAAAGAACCAAAAGTTCCAATATGTGCAGAAGAAATGTTAAGTAGTAAGGCAATACTTGGTCTTGCAATGTGCGTAAGCCATGCAATTTCTCCAATTGCGTTTGCACCCATTTCAAGTAGCAAAAAGTGATGTGTACTATTTAATTGTAATAAAGTTAATGGTACACCGATTTCATTATTGAAGCTGCGTGGTGAAGCAAGTACAGGATGAGAACTAATTAAAATATTTTCTAAGTAATTTTTAGTTGTAGTTTTTCCGCAGCTACCGGTTATTCCAACGACCCAGGGAGATAATTGCGCTCTATGGTATTTTGCAATTAATCCTAACGCTTGCTTAGTATTTTTAACTTTTAAATAAGGTATTAAACAACTGATATCCTTTTGTACAATAGCTGCAACCGCGCCTTTTTGAACCGCAGTTTCGAGAAAATGATGTCCATCAAATTGGTCCCCTTGAATAGCGATAAACAAAGATTTTGCTTGTAAAGTACGTGTGTCAATGCTGATGGAAGAGAAAGAAACATCAGTACCCTTGTAAGATATATTCAGTAGCTTTGCACAGGTAGATAAGCTATAAAATGACATCGTATGTGATTGAAAATTTTTAAATGTTTTTGAGATACCAATATTGTTTAGATAGCATGGTACTGATGATATATTGACTCATTTTATCAAAAACACTTTCTCTATGAAATTAACGGTGAGCTTAAGTCTATTATTTATCTTTTTACAAGTGAAAGTTTGGTATGGTGCAGATAATATTTTTGAGCTTCAAGCACTTGACAATTTTATCTCACAGCAAACCATCATTAATGATCAACTTTTTAAAAGAAATCAACAATTAGAAAATACGATCGATCAATTAAAAAGTGAAGATTCCAATATACAAAATGCTTATATTGAAGATTATGCAAGATGGAAATTGAACATGGTCAAAACGGATGAAATATTTTATTATTGGTGAAGTCATTTATTACGATTCAGTAAAAAGAGTCAATTATGTTTTGGAAAACTAAAAAATATTACATGGCTCTTTTTTCATTACTGGCCATTACCGTATTATTTACAAGTTATCAACACTTATCTTCTCAACTAATTTTTCATAAAAAACCAAGTGTTGCTCAATTAGGTAAAGAATACATTGTGTTTGCAACTTCAGATATTATTCCTACAGCCACAAAGCAAGAAAAAGTTCATCTCATTGAGTTTTTTAGCTATGATTGTGGAACATGCAACACGATACAAGCTGCAATACAAAAAAGGTATCGTCATCAATCAGATTTTTTAAGTATTGAACAAATTCCAATCGGTGATGGAGAAACTGCAAAATGTTTAGAAAAAACGCATTATTTACTGACGATGTTAGGTAAGCATGCGCCCTCATATATTTTTACTTTTCTAAGTCAACATCACAGTAAGAAAATTGATACAGATGCTATAAAAAACTGGATTTTAAAAACAAGTATTTCTAAAACTGATTATGATACAGCAGAGCATTTTACAGCTGGTATTACTGCACAAATTGCTCGCAGTCACTTATTACAGAAAACGTACTGTGTTGAAGATATTCCCTTTTTTGTCATTGGAGGTCGGTATCAAACGGATATAGGAATGGCAAAAGGAAATATCAGTCGGCTTTTTGAAATCATTGATCAATTAATTGAGAAAGTAAAGCAGGGAGAGGCATAGAGTACACGTGAATAAATTACTTATTAAAGGCGGAAAACCTCTATCAGGTCGCATTAAAATTGCAGGATCAAAAAATGCTGCATTACCCATTCTGGCCGCCTGTTTATTAACGACCGAGCAAGTTGTGCTTTCCAATGTACCGCATCTACGCGATATTTTTTCTATGTTGGAAATTTTAAGTGATATTGGAATGACGTTTAGCATTAATCATGCCAAAGATCTTAAGTTGAAGCTACAATTGCCTACTCAAGTTTATGTACATGCAAAACTAGCAAAAAGCTTGAGAGCTTCTATTTTGTTACTTGGTCCTCTTCTAACACGATTTAAAAAAGCAATTATTTCGTTGCCTGGCGGATGTGCAATCGGTGCAAGACCTATTGATTTACACCTGAAAGGTTTACGCGCAATGGGCGCAGAAATTAATATTTATCATAATTATATTTATGCCACCTGCACCCAAAAATTAAAAGGCGCTAACATTCAGTTAGATGTAGCAAGTGTGACGGCAACAGAAAATCTTATCATGGCAGCAACGCTTGCTGAAGGTAAAACAGTCATCCACAACGCAGCGCGTGAACCTGAAGTAGTGGATTTAATTACCTTTCTCAATAAACTAGGTGCAAAAATTCAAGGCGCTGGAGAAAAGACAGTGGTAATCGAAGGCGTCACTGGTCTTTTAGGAGGACAACATTTCATCTTAGGTGATCGAATAGAAGCTGCTACTTTTTTGATTGCTGCAGCGTGTACTAGAGGCAAAGTGACAGTGGAATCTATTTCACCTACTCTTATGACAAGCGTATTGCATAAGTTAGAACAAGCAGGTACAAAAATTAAAACACAAAAACAACAAATTACGTTAGATGCATCTAACGTAAACGTTAAAGCAATTGATATTGAAACTGATTTTTATCCTGGATTTCCAACGGATATACAGTCTCAAATGATGGTTTTCAATACAACAGCCCAAGGTGTTTCCAAACTCACTGAAAATATTTTTGAAAATCGATTTTTGTATGTGCCTGAATTATGCCGTATGGGTGCCGATATTATTATTAAAGGTCGCTCAGCAATTTGTAAAAGTGTTTCAAGACTAGTGGGCACGCGTGTTACAGCAAGCGATCTACGAGCTGCAGCAAGTCTTGTATTAGCAGGGTTGATGACAGAAAGTGAAACAGTCGTAGATTGTATTGATTATTTAGAACGTGGTTACGAGTTTTTTGAAGAAAAATTACTTGCACTTGGTGCTAACATTACTTGTTTAGAGTAAATACAATAAGATGGGATATGTTGAATTAGCCTGGTGGCCATTTTAATATTCGACCACCTAAAAGATGCAAATGAATGTGATTGACCGTTTGTCCTGCGTTTTGATTACAATTTAGAATAAGTCGAAATCCATCATGTTGAATTTTTAATTTTTTTGCTTGTTCTTTTGCCGTATATATCATATGACCAACCAATTGCGTTTGATCCAGTGTCAGATGATTCAAGGTTTCAATGTGTTGACGAGGAATAATGAGTTGATGCACAGGTGCTTGTGGTGCAATATCATCTAATACAACTAAATGTTCGTTCTCGAAAAGAATAGCATGTTTTGTTTTTTGTAGTCGACAAAAGAGACAATCTGATATCATATAAAAAATTTTTAAATTCGTATTGTATTTGTTGTTGGAGAGAATTATGCAAGGTACAACTCATCAAAAGTTTCAAGATACCATTACTGAAGATTTAAATGCAATCACAGTGATGATCGAAATTTCTGCACAAAGTTTCCCCATTAAATATGAAATGCAAGCACACACCAACTATCTTTTCGTGGATCGATTTTTAAATGTTGCCATGCAATTTCCATGTAACTATGGTTACATTCCAGGAACAAAAGGAGGCGATGGAGACACATTAGATGCACTAGTTATCACACCCTATCCTTTGAATATAGGTGTTTATATCAAATGTCGTCCAATTGGTACACTCGATATGCGAGATGAATCCGGTGAAGACATCAAAATTATTATGGTTCCATCTGATGCTTTAACCAAAGATTATCAGCACATTCAGTCTATACAAGATCTTGAAAAGCATTTTCCCAGCTTACCAAACACCATAAGACACTTCTTTGAACACTATAAAGATTTAGAAAAAAGTAAATGGGTTGAAGTACGGCCAAATTGGGGAAGTAGTGACGTAGCAAAAACATTGATTTTAAAAAGTCTTGTATCAGTAGAAAAATAGTACTTCATTATGTTTGCAAAACCTAGACTATTAACAGGTGATACACCCTCAGGAAGTCGGTTACATTTAGGTCACTGGATAGGATCAATAAAAGAAAGGGTTGCATTACAAGATCAATATGATTGCTATATCATTATCGCAAATGTACATGCCTTGACAACGCATCTTGAACGTAGTCAAGAAATTTATCGAAATAGTATTGAAATAACAGTAGATTATTTAGCAGCAGGCATTGATCCAAATAAAACAAGCATTTTTATCCAGTCTGAAATACCTGCCCTCGCAGAGCTTACATATTTTTTTGCTATGCTGACTCCTTTTGCACGATTGATGAGAAACCCTACTTTAAAAGAGGAATTGTCCAGTAAAAAACTAACGAAAAATCATTCTTTGGGCTTTTTACTTTATCCTGTCGGACAAATTGCAGATATTTTAGCTTTTCGCCCTAGTAAAGTGCCCGTTGGTGCAGATCAGTTACCGCATTTAGAAATGACAAGGGAAATTGCGAAACGTTTTAACTACCTTTATCAAAAAGAATTTTTCCCTGTTATTGAAGATTTGAAAAGTGACTCAAAGCGTTTAGTGGGAATTGGTCCCCCGAATGAGAAAGGTACTTTACCTAAGATGAGTAAATCACTTAATAATGCAATTTATTTAAGCGACTCACCTAAAGTCATACAACAAAAAGTAATGTCAATGTATACCGATCCAAATCGAGTACGTGTTACTGACTTAGGTACTATAAAAAATAATCCACTTTGGCAATTGCATGATGCTTTCAATCCAGATCAAGAATGGGTGTTACATGCAAAGCAACAATATCAATTAGGAAAAATTAGTGATGTTGCATGTAAGCAAAAACTCATTGAAGTACTCATTGATTTTTTAAAACCAATGCAGGAAAGAAGAAAATTTTATGAGAAAAATCAAAGCGCGATACTACAAATTTTAAAAGAAGGGACAGCACGTGCTAATGTAATTGCACAAGATACGCTATCAAAAGTTAAGAAGATGACTTGGCAACAGTATTTTTCATAGTAGCGTTATCTGAATTAACGAAGATAGGTCAAGTAATAGTTAACGTACGCGGATACCAAAATAATCTACACACTTAGAAAGCATAATGTCATGATATTAGAAGACAGGCGCAAACCTATCTTTCGCTTTATACAATTACATTATGCTGTTTTATCTATTAATTGTCATGATAACGCGTTTGAAAAAAGTTTTATTCAAGTTATACAAAATAGTTTAGGTACTAGATAAATTTATTAAAGAGAAACTTTAGTACAACAAGTACATAGGACTTTTCAAAGCGTATACTAATCATTACAATTGCCTAACTTAACTAGCAATTTTTGGAGAAAATATGGCACGTATCACAGTAGAAGATAGTTTAAAGAAGATAAAAAAGGCGGATCGCTTTAAACTAGTACATGAAGCAGTCAAGCTTGCAAAATTAGCCCCTTTGACTGATATAAAGCATAAACCTGCCGTATGGGCTTTGAAAATGATTGCTGAAGGTAAATACCAAAGCAGTGAAAATTTAGATGAAAAAGAATAGCCTTCTTTTTTTTAGAAATTGATTCAGTACAGTAAAAAACTTTTATAGCATAAATTTTTGGTGATCAGTTACATACATGGTAGTAAAAAGACAAGCCGGGAAGAACAAGAAACTCATTTTTCAGAGTACATGATAACTTTTAAAAGATCATGCAATGAACATGATTTGTAAGAAAACATTTAAATGAATTAGTTAAATTCTTTTAATCAATTTTTTAGAATACCCAACTTGCATGGTATGAACCGCATTATTTTAGGATTAGGTAAAACTGGATTAAGTATTGCACAGCATTTTTTAAAACGAGATTTGTTTTTCAAAGTCATGGATACGCGTACGGCGCCTCCTTTTTTGGATAGTTTTAAAAAAAGATATACACATATTCCAATTTACCTAGGTGGCCTCAATGCACAATGGATTCAAGAGGCGCATGAAATTTTTATCAGTCCAGGGCTACATCCTAAAAGCTATGCATCCATTAGAAAGATTAATAGTAGAGTAAAATTATGCAGTGATTTAGATCTGTTCGACCAAATAGTAAATGCTCCTGTTATTGGTATTACAGGCACTAATGGAAAAAGTACCGTTACAACATTAATCACGCAATGTTTAAAAGCAGCGCATAAATCAGTAAGTGCTGGTGGTAATCTGGGTACGCCAGCTTTAGATCTTTTGAAAAAGACTCCCCCTGATTTTTATGTACTAGAATTATCTAGCTTTCAGTTAGAAATTACCAAAAACATTCGATTACATACTGCTGTGTTACTCAATATCAGTCCTGACCATCTTGATCGCCATAGTACCCTCATTCAATATCAAAAAATTAAGCAAAAAATCTATAGAAACTGTCAATATGCTATATGGAATCGAGAAGACAGTGCAACTTATCCAAGCTATGCAGTAAAAAAACTGATTAGTTTTGGTATTAAAGCTCAAGCAAATGCATTTAATTTACAAAAGAAAGGTGAGGATATTTGGCTATCTGAAGGAAAACAATTACTATTAAATGTCAATAAACTCAAAATTAAAGGTCAACATAACTGGCTGAACACGTTAGCCGTGCTTGCAATTCAAAAAGCAGTAGGTATCTCTTTAACTCAGACAATCAGTGCGTTAACGAAATTTGAGGGATTACCACATAATACTGAAAAAATTGTTGAAAAATCTGGTGTAGTATGGATCAATGATTCCAAAGCAACAAATGTGCATGCAAGCTTAGCTGCATTTGCAAGCTTTAAACAAGAACAGTCCAAAAGGATCATAGCTATCATGGGTGGGTTAGATAAAAATATAAGCTATCAAGCACTTTGTGAGCCTTTAAAAAAATATACGAAACATCTTATTTTAATTGGTAGTACAATGCAGTTTATGAAAAAAATTTTTCATCATATTGTTCCTATTTCCGAAGCAATTGATTTAAAAGAAGCAGTAAATCTTGCCTCCAAATATGCAAAACAAGGTGATATAGTATTACTGTCTCCAGCCTGTGCAAGCCAAGATATGTTTAAAAATTATATCGAGAGAGGAAATTGTTTTAAAGAGCAAGTAAAACTTTTATTGTGTTAATACGTTGACGGCATATATGAAAAACAATACACGCATTATTAAATGTGCAAAACTAAATCGAGAAGCGCCTGGATTAACATTTGTACCTTATCCAGGCGTATTGGGTGAAAAAATTTATTATCATGTCAGTGAAGCAGCATGGAATCAGTGGATTGATTATATGACTATTTTAATTAATGAAAATAGATTGGAAATCAACCATCCCGAAGTTAGAAAAATTTTAGAAGATGAGATGGAACATTTTTTCTTTTCTTCAGAAGAAAATTGATCACGTATTTTTTGTCATGACTATTAAGCTATACAGTATGACGGCCTTTGCAAGCCACACAAACGTGATTAATGATCAAGATCATGTAACGTGGTGGATCAAAACGCTCAACTATAAAACTTTAGATATTCAATGCCGATTACCAACCGCTTTTCTACATGTTGAACCCTTGCTGCGCGCCTATATCAAATCGCATATAAGCAGAGGTCGCATCGAGATTCGCTTAGAATTTCGTTCTGATAACAATATAAAAGAAGAAACTGCAGTTAATAAAACACTTATTAAACAACTTCTCAATACCTGTAAAGAAATCGCCCAGTTAGATAAAACACATACCTTTTCATCGATAGATATCTTTAAGGTATTATCCTGGCCTGGTGTAATGAAAGTGAAGCAAAATGTGGAAAAAGACAGTCAGCTGGATAAAAAGGTATTGCAGTTGTTTGAACAAACGCTCGATCAAGTAATGGAAAAAAAATTACAAGAAGGTAAAGCATTACAACATTTTTTATATCGTCATTTAGAAAGTGTAGAAGCACAACTTGCTTTCTTAAACACTCAGCTACCAATGCTTAGAAAAAAAGTACATCAACGGATAATAAATGTTTTTGAAAAATTCGGTTTAGAAGTGAATCGTGAGAAATTGGAACAAGAACTCGTTTTTTCTCTACAAAGAATGGACGTTACTGAAGAAATGGAAAGACTGGTTATCCATGTGAATGAATGTAAAAAACAATTATCTCAACCTAAAGTCAAAGGTGTACAACTTGATTTTCTTATGCAAGAACTGATAAGAGAATCAAACAGTTTAAGTGCAAAAATAGGAAATGCAACTTTAAATTTAAGAGTAATTGATATCAAAGTATTAATTGATGCAATGCGAGAACAAATTCAAAACATTGAATAATGGAAGGAAAACTGTATGTCATCTCTGCACCTTCAGGCTGTGGCAAAACAACGTTAGTGAATACAATGCTTAAATCTTTTCAAGATATTTGTCTTTCTATTTCTCATACCACAAGACGGCCTCGGTTAAGAGAAAAGCAAGGCGTGCATTACTATTTTGTATCGATTGAATGTTTCAAGAATTTAATTAAGGCCAAAGCTTTTATAGAGTACGCAATAGTTTTTGATCATTACTACGGTACTTCATTACGTTGGATGACAAAAACATTGCAAAGAGGCAAAGATGTTATTTTAGAAATAGATTGGCAAGGTGCAAGACAAATTAAAAAATATTTTCCACAAGCAGTGACTATCTTTCTTATTCCACCTTCCCTTCAAAGCTTAAAAATGCGTCTTTCTAAAAGAGCACAAGACAGTCAACTTATTATCGCTGAACGGATGAAACAAGCACAGCGCGATCTTTCCCACTATAGTGAGTATGACTATTTAGTACTGAATAAACATTTTAAAAGCGCTGCGAAAGATTTAAGCATGATTATCAACGCTCATCGGCTACAACGTAGTATTCAATCTCAACGATTAATATCAATCATTGATACGCTTTTATGTAATTAATACATTTATGTCTTCTCTATCTTCAATAAAAAATATTATTGCAATTGCTTCTGGAAAAGGGGGTGTTGGAAAGTCAAATACGACTGCAAATTTAGGACTTGTTTTAAAGAGTCTGGGATATCAAGTGGGTATTCTTGATGCAGATATTTATGGTCCAAGTATTCCAAAACTGCTTGGTACGACAACCACTACTTCTTTAAAAAGATCTGAAGATGCCCGAATTATTCCAGTTGTAGCACATGGTATACAAATTATGTCAATTGCTTATCTTATTGAAGAAAGTGTAGCAGCGATATGGAGAGGACCAATGGCAAGTCGAGCACTACAGCAATTACTGTATCATACAAAATGGAAAACACTTGACTATCTGCTCATTGATCTTCCTCCTGGCACAGGTGATATTCCTTTAACACTTTCCCAAAAATTGCCTTTAACAGGTGTATTGATGATCACTACACCACAAACAATTGCAATAGCAGATGTAAAAAAATCAATTGCAATGTTTCAAAAGGTAAAAGTACCCATTTTAGGAATTATTGAGAATATGAGTGGTTATCATTGTCCGCACTGTGGTGTGGAAGATTTGATTTTTGGATCAGGTGGCGCAGATCAACTTGAAGAAATATACCATATTCCTGTATTAGGCCGTTTACCACTTGATACTTTTATAAGAGAGAAAGCAGATCAAGGCAAGCCAATAGATATATCTACGACAAGTCAATATACCCTAACCTATACAGCGATTGCAAAAAAAGTTTCTCAATTAGTAAAGCAAAAAAAACACCGTGCGTTACCGACAATTAAAATAGAATAGTAATACTATTCTATTGATTAACACGCTCCCAAAGACTATAGCTCACTTGCTGTGTTTTATTTTTCTTTAAGCAAATCCAATGTGTTCTCAACAAGTCAGCAATCTCTTCATTTTTTGCACACTCTATATAAATTTTTGCATTAGATGAAATAAAATGATTGTTTTCTATCCATAGAAGACTTTTCTTTAATAAATTTTGATTAAAAGGAGGATCTAAAAACAACAGATCAATTGGTAAATGCTTTGGAGTAGAAATCAATAATTTTTCTCGGGTCAGCTTGTTAAAAGAAGTATCATATATTTGATAATTTTTCTGAGGGATATTAAATTTTTTAGCATGTAAATACAAACTATTTACAACTGCTTTAGACTTATCTATAAATCCTACCCACGCAACACCTCTAGATAGGGCTTCTAAGCCAAGTGCACCGCTTCCTGCAAACACATCAAGGCAAATTGCTCCTTCAATACTCTGTTGTAACCAGTTAAAAACGGTTTCTCTTACTCGGTTAGCTGTTGGTTTAATCAAGTGGTGTTCAGGAAAGCTAATGTGGCTTTTTTTCCATTTTCCACCAATGATACGTATAAATCTTTTTAACATCATCCATTGTAATTAAACGTTTTGAAAAAAGGTGTATTTCGTATTTGCAAGGCAGATTGCATGATTTTAGCAAATATAACTGCTGCTGTACTACCACTATAATACTTTTTAGAGCTTAAATCGTACAATATGACAAGCACTGCAAGCTGTGGTTTGGATGCGGGGGCCATACCGACAAATATGCTGTTATATTGGTTTTGATATCCTGTAGGCCCTACCAGACGGGTTGTACCTGTTTTACCTGCCATACGATAATTTTTGCTATGTACAAAAGGTGCTGTTCCTTCTTTTTCAAAGACAGACTCCAACATCTTCAAAAGTATAACGCTATTTTCTTTGTTCATCACTTGCGTGCCAATAGGTAAAGTGTCTCTTCTTAAGAAAGTAATAGGCATATATACTCCATAGTTTGCTAAAGTTGCATACGCTTGTATAAGTTGAATGGCAGTTACTGACATACCATACCCAAATGATAAAGTAGCCGCTACAAAAGGATTTTTTATATCCGTTGTCGGTAAAAAACCAGCCCTTTCTCCTGGAAATCGACTATGAGTGATCTGTCCAAAACCCATGCGGTGTAGAAATAGTAAAAATTTTTTAAAAGAAATGGAAAGTATTAGTTTTGAAATACCTACATTACTTGAGACTTGTAAAATTTGAGCTAGAGTGATAACACCATGGTTGCGATGATCTCTAACTAAATTATTTCCTATCCATAAATAACCAGGGGTTGTATTCACTAAGCTATGTTGTGCTAGGTATTTATTTTCAAGTACGCTTGCCATACTAAAAGGTTTAATAGTAGAGCCAGGTTCAAATACGTCGGTGACACAACGATTTCGATGTTTTGCTTGTAACTTTGTTATCTTTTGATTAGGATCGTAGCTAGGATAATTCACCATCGCTAGAATTTCTCCTGTACAAACATCGACTACAATTGCTGATCCTGAAATGGCTTCGTATCGCTTTACGCCTTCTGCGAGCTCTTGAAAGGTAGTTTGTTGAATACGTTGATCTAAGCTAAGATGAATTTCTCGTCCAGTGCTTGCAGGTTTCAGTGTGATTGGTTTTGCAATAATACTTCCTAACCGATTTTGCATGATACGTTGTAATCCTGTGGTACCGTTTAACCAACATTGATAACTCAGTTCCAACCCTTCTTGACCTTGATCATCAATATTAGTAAAACCTAAAACTTGTGCAGTCACTTCTTTATAGGGATAGTAACGGCGATATTCAAGCTTAGTAAACAAACCCCTAATATTTAATGCAACGATCTTTTCTCGAATATTCGCTTTCAAACCACGTTTAATATAGAGAAAACGTTTGCTTTTGTCTAATCTCTCAAATCGCTTAGCAGAACAATCAAGTAATTGCGTCAGTTTTTCAATTTGTTCAATTGTCGGTGCAAAAATTTTAGGATCAATCCATACAGCGACGGAGGCAAGACTGATTGCAAGCTTTTCTCCATTTCGATCAAAAATTGTTCCTCTGTATGCTGGAATAACAATATTTCTTACAATTCTAGTGTTGCCTTGATTATTTAAAAAATGCACCTGTATTAATGTTAAATAGATTAAACGTGAGATGATGACTAAAAGACAAATACAGAGTAAAAAATTGATGACTAGTAAATATTTTTTATACAAAGAAGGAAAAATGATACTCACTACTTATGTCATCACTCAGTTTAGATCAGTTTACGATGTATTGTTGGATCAACTAAGCCAATTAGTTTGGCTCTTCTTTTTAAAATAACAGGAGAACATAAAATATCGTGTTCAATCTGAAGTCGATCGTATTTTTCTTTGGCTTGCATACCTTCTGCTCTCATCGTGTGCAAAAGGCCAATTCGTTCACGTTGCATGGCTTTTAAGTATATATTACTTAAAGCAGAGAGAAATACTGCTGTCATTAAGAGAATATGACCACAAAACTCTATAGAAAAATTTTTCATCTTAAAAAATTGGAGAGCACGATTCATAAAATTTTAATAGCTTATTTTTACACTTGAAAAATAACTATTGCACATTATATCTTTTCCATAACACGTAACAAGGCACTGCGTGCTCTACGATTCAAAATAATTTCTTGACGTGTTGGTTTAATACTCTTATGCTTCCAACGTAATCTGCCATAGCCAAAATTTTCGTTTTGAGGTGATAAAATAAATTCTTTAATAACACGTGCTTCTAACGAATGAAAAGTAATAACAACCAACTTGCCTTGGGGAGCTAGTACTTTCGAAACTTGTGTCAAAAAAGTTTGTAGTGCCGTCAATTCTTGATTGATTTGTATTCGTAATGCTTGAAAAACACGTGTTGCAGGATGAATCTTATGAGACCAACGCGGGTGTGCTGCTTTAACAATTTGAGCCAATTGTGTGGTCGTATCGATAGTTGCTTTTAGCCTTTCACGTACAATCGCCTTTGCGATACGATTTGCCCATCTTTCTTCACCGTATTCCCTAAAAACAGTTGTCATTTGACTAACTGAAGCGTTTAAAATCCATTCACGTGCTGAGTTTCCCTTCAAAAAATTCATCCGCATATCTAAAGGACCTTGTTTTAAGAAGCTAAAACCTCTTTTTGGATCATCTAATTGTGTTGCTGAAGTGCCAAGATCTAATATAATGCCATTAACTTTCCCTAAAATTTGATAGGATTGACTAATTTTTTCTAAATACATAAAAGATTCGCAACAAAAGCTAAAGCGTTTATCTTTTCCACATAAAGGTTCTTTATATTGACTTGACGTAGGATCTTGATCAATAGCTAATATATATCCTCGCGCGTTTAAACGCTGTAATAGCTTTTTTGTATGACCACCTTGCCCAAAAGTACCATCAATATAAATACCATCTGGTATGATATCCAAAGCGCTCAATATTTCTTCTACTAAAATCGGTTGGTGTGTTGTCAAAACTGCTCACCTATTATTTGAATATGATAAGAAACACTAATCGTGCTTAAAATTAAAATATTTAAATACCTCTAAAGATATATAACCTTTAAAGTTTCTTTTAATAGTACTTATCTTCAGGTTCTTTTCATTTATAGTCTACTAAAATGTTAATTTTTTTTACTGAGAATAAGTATTATTAGTATTGTCGATGTGTCGTGGGTATACTATAGACTCTTAAAAATTGTTAATCACATAAAATAAACATGAGTGCTGAAAAAATTAAAGATCCATATGCGCTAAGAGAATCTCAAAAATATAACAATCCTATTCCTAGTCGGGAATATATTCTGTCGTTACTACAAGGTCGAAAAAAGCCTATCCAGCAGAAAGAATTAATGATTTTACTGGGTATAGATAAAAAAATGCAACAAAAAGATGCGTTGCGAAAACGTCTTAAAGCAATGCAGCGTGAAGGCCAAGTGATGTATTCAGAAAAAAGAGGAAAAGAAGGATACACCTTGACAAAAAACATGACAACCGTAACAGGTAAAGTGATGGGTAGTCGTGAAGGATTTGGTTTCTTATCAACCGAAGACGGAAGTCCTGACATTTTTCTTAGTGCTTATCAAATGCGTGGTGTATTTCCTGAAGATCGTATATTAGTGCGCTTAATTGGAGAAGATCGTCGAGGAAAACGGGAAGGGGTCATTGTAGAGATATTGGAAAGAAATACTAAAATGATTTTGGGTATTTATTGTAAAACTGAAAAAAAAGAGCCAACTGTAGTTCCTTCAAATCCTCGCATACACCATGTCATCAATATTCAGTTAACTGAAACGTTACTACCAAAAGATCAGCAAGTTGTACTTGTAGAAATTTTACAGCAACCTAGCTTTGATGCTGTTCCCGTTGGAATCATTAAGAAAATTTTAGGTCACCTAGATTCTGTAGAAATAAGTACTGCGATTGCAATGTATAATCACCGACTGAGTGAAAAGTGGCCAACTGAAGTCATAGAGACACTGCAGTATTTAGAGAAGCAAAAAAATGAGGTAGTGGATAATGCACGAGTAGATTTGCGATCTTTTCCTTTCGTAACAATTGATGGAGAAACATCCCAAGATTTTGATGATGCTGTTTACTGCAAATCAGATAAAGGAAAGTTTACGTTATGGGTTGCAATTGCAGATGTAAGTTATTATGTCAAACCTAATACAGCACTGGACAAAGAGGCTTTAGTAAGAGGTAATTCTGTCTATTTTCATGATAAAGTCATACCGATGTTGCCTGAAGTACTATCAAATGATAAGTGTTCATTGAAACCAAATGTAGACCGACACTGTTTAGTTTGTGAGATGGTGGTCTCAAGAGCTGGTCAGTTAAAAGAATATAAATTCTATCCAGGCCTTATTCGTTCACAGGCAAGACTGACCTATACTAAAGCAAATCAATATCTTCTTCAAAATTCTAAAAAAACAAAAGATGCAGTCATCAACAATTTACAAACACTTGAAAAAGTGTATCAGGCGTTAGCAAGCGCAAGAGAAAAAAGAGGTGCGATTGATTTTGATATGAAAGAAAGTCAAATTCTTGTGGGTGATAAAGGAAAAATTCAAGATATTACTGCTAAAAATCGCACGCTTACGCATTGTATTATCGAAGAATGTATGTTAATTGCTAACGTATCAGCTGCTCGCTTTCTTCTCTCGCGAGGTAAACTTGGATTATTTAGAGTGCATGAGTTACCAAAAAAAGAAAAACTATCTGATTTTATACGTTTTATATCTCATCTAAATCTTCCTTTTTCTTTACCTAAACTCTCTAAGTCAGTAGAATATACTCGTTTTTTAAAAAAAGCACAGTCTTATGTTGGCAGCTACTTAATACGTATCATGCTATTACGTACCATGAGTCAAGCAATATATTCGCCTAACAATAAGGGACATTTTGGTCTTGCCTATAAAGAATATACGCATTTTACTTCTCCTATTAGAAGGTATCCTGATCTTATCGTACATAGAGCGATTTACCATGCCCTTGGCTATAACGAGAGTGAAGAAAATTTTCCATATCAAGTTGATGACTTAACGCATATTGGAAAACATTGCTCTATGACAGAGAGACGAGCCGATGAAGCAACACGAGAAGTGACACAAGCAGTGAAATGTCGATTTATGTCTAGATATATTGGAAAAACTTTTCACGGTGTTATTAGCAATGTGACAGGTTTTGGCCTATTTATTGAATTAAGTGATAAACCCGTTGAAGGCTTAATTCACATCAGTGATATATCAGGTGATTACTATTCTTTTGACGCACAATCGATGATGTTAGAAGGAAGATCTCACGGTAATCATTATCGCTTAGGTGATTCAATAAAGGTTAAATTAGCAAGTATTAACTTAATCACAAACGAAATGCGTTTTTTGATCACAACTTAAATTTTAATACTTGGTATCTACTAAAATTTTATTTAAGATGATACTGGAATTTTTTATAAATTGCCTTTATTCGTATGAACTGATTTGAAATAGTATAAAACAGATTAAAAAATAAGTTATATTTTTGGTCATGTATTGTGTATATTAAGTTTATTGTAGTGCTTAAATAGTGGTTTTTACAGTAAAAAACCACTATTTTTTGCATTAATATACACAATAAGATAAATTACGTGCTAAGATCTCTTCAAACATAACCCATGGCAGCTCTTTAATATTAATTAACTGCACGACACTTGTGTAATAAGAATGTGTACTAATTATAAAATTCTTTTTTTAGGGAATGATGTACTCCTTTATCTATTCACTTAAACTGTTTATCTCAGTATTTTTTTATTCTTTTTTATTCTTTGATTTAATAAAAGCTGAACATTTTAGTGAAAAAGATATTAAAACTATTCTTCAAAAATCACCCACGCTAAACCGCAATGTTTTGAAATTGAGTCTTAAAGCTTATAAAAATTTCAAAAAAGTGAATATTAATAGACGTTCTATTATTACGATTATTGACTACTCTAAACCCTCTTCTGAAAAAAGACTTTGGGTAATTAACCTAGAGAAAAAAAAAGTTGTACTACATGACTATGTTGGACATGGAAAAAATAGCGGACCTAATCAACCTCATCGCTTTTCAAACCATAAAGATAGTTGGCAATCCAGTATTGGATTACTACTCACTGCGCAATCTTACTTTGGAAAGTATGGTTATGCATTACGTGTGATAGGACTAGAAAAAGAATTCAATAGTAACGTTGCAGTGAGAAATATCGTTTTTCATGCGTCTAAGTATGCGAATGAACAATTCATCAAAAAGCATGGAAGGTTAGGAAGAACGTATGGCTGTTTCTCAATTCATCCTGACACCATCAAGCCGCTAATTAATATGATTAAAGGAGGCACCTTAGTATTTAGCTATTATCCTGATATGAAATGGTTAAAAGAATCACGTTTTCTAGCTTAATCTAATTGAGTAATAAAATTTCTATGTTTAATTCGCCTGAATTTATTTACTTTGTAATCCTAATTGCATTTATATTTGATTTTTTGAATGGATTACATGATGCCTCTAACTCTATTGCAACAATTGTTGCAACAAAAGTACTTAAACCACTACCTGCAGTCATGTGGGCAGCCTTTTTCAATATGATTGCCTTTTTATTCTTTAAACTTAATGTGGCTAACACAATCAGTGCTGGGTTGTTAACTCCAAACATTATAACGCCTTACTTAATTTTTTGTGCATTAATTGGTTCGATTAGTTGGAATCTAATTACATGGTATTTTGGATTACCTTCTAGTTCGTCGCATGCACTGATTGGAGGATTAATAGGCTCAGCGATAGTAAGCGGCGGTTGGAATGCTTTGAATTGGAATGGATTATGGCCAACACTGGTTGCGTTAGTAGTTTCGCCTGTACTGGGCCTTTTAATCAGTGCAATTTTAGTAAAGTTTCTTAGAAAATTTTTGCTACCTGAATCAACAAATGAACAGACATCTTACTGGGGCCGTATATCGCAATTTATTGCCTCTGCTTTTCTAAGCCTTGGTCATGGTGGCAATGACGCTCAAAAAACAATGGGACTCATTTCGATCTTGTTGTTTTCTGGCGATTTGATTGGCAACACTTTTTATGTGCCACTATGGGTAATTCTATCCTGTAATTTAGTAATGGGGCTAGGCACTTTATGCGGAGGATGGCGTATTATTGAAACGATGGGAGAAAAAATTACGCCATTGACAACTGTTAGCGGTGGTTGCGCGACAACAGGCGCTGCCTTTACATTATTGCTTGCTAACGAGTTAGGTGTACCGATATCAACAACGCATACTGTAACTGGTGCAATAATAGGAAGTAGTTTTTTTCAAGGTCGCAAGAACATATACTGGTCAACGGTTTACCGCATCGTATGGTCATGGTTACTCACGATACCTTTTTCTGCAATATTATCAGGAGTCACTATGTTTATTGGTGGCATGATAAATGCTAGCTTGTAAATAACTATTTGATTATTTCTTCTGTATCAGAATCTAAGAAACTACTTAAAATCTCTGCAGGTGAAGGATGTCGCAGCTTCCGTAAAGATTTAGACTCGATTTGCCGTATACGCTCTCTAGTGACAACAAATTGTTTGCCTACATCTTCAAGGGTACTGTCAGTATTCATTTTAATTCCAAAACGCATACGAATTACTTTTGCTTCCCGCTCTACTAAATTTTCATTCAACACTTTATCTACTGCTTGTTCTAATCCAGCTTTTAATGCAATATCAAGTGGAGAAGTACCAAATCCCTCAATAAAATCTCCTAAATGCGAGTCTCCATCGTCTCCAATAGGTGTTTCCATTGAAATTGGCTCTTTTGATATTTTTAAAATTTTAGTAATCTTTTCTTTTGACCATCCTCCCATCGCTTTTCCTAATTCTTCTGGTTTAGGTATCTTTCCTGTTTTTTGTAGAATTTGTCTTGAAATACGATTTAGTTTATTAATCGTTTCAATCATGTGAACAGGAATGCGTATAGTACGTGCTTGGTCTGCAATAGAGCGTGTGATCGCTTGTCTTATCCACCATGTTGCATAAGTTGAGAATTTATAGCCTCTGCGATACTCAAATTTATCCACAGCCTTCATTAAACCAATATTGCCTTCTTGAATTAGATCTAAAAACTGTAGTCCTCGATTGGTATATTTTTTTGCAATAGAAATCACCAAACGTAGATTGGCTTCTACCATTTCTTTCTTAGCATTGGCTGTCTTTTTTTCTCCTGCAGCAATTTGTTGATTAATTGCACGGATATCGTTTAGAGAAAGGGAAGTCATCTTTTCAATATCACGCAATGCATTTTGCGCATTAATAATTGTAGGCTTTATTTCTTCTAATTTTTTAGCATATTTTTCTTCTTCTACAATTAGGCGATCAATCCACAACAGATCTGTTTCATTTCCTGCAAATAGTTTAATAAAGACAGGATGTGGTATACCTGCTTTTCTTTCACATTCATTCTTGATGTGGCGCTCTTGTTTTCTAATCACCTCTAAAACACGTCGTACTTCTTTTATCAACGTTTCCAAAAGTTTGGGAGCAAGTTTAAATTTTTTAAATACTTCACCCAGTGCTTCAATTGACTTTTTTGTGGTCTTATGATGATAGCCATATTTTTTAAAAGATTTCAGCGCTTTTTGATGAGCTGTATTTAACTCTACAAAATGTAATTTTATGAGTTTAGGATCGGGTCCTGAATCAATTTCAATACTGCTTTCAAATGTTTTATCTTCGTTTAAGTCCTTTTTTTTCTCTTCAGAATGTGTTTCTTTTAAATCAGAAAAAGTATTTTTTTCATCTACTTCTGTCTCATCTGACTCATACCCACTATCATTTGACTCATATCCACTATCATTAAACTCTAAATCTTCATCACTCGTATTTTCCATCTCTGTTTTTGGGGATGAAGATGTTATCGTATTTTCTTCTATAAAACCGGTTACTATTTCATTGGGGCGTATCTTTTCTTTTTGACTTTGACTGTTTTTATATAGCTGTAGAAAAGATGTGATAACGAAAAGATATTGAGATAATCCTTTCAAAATAGCTTGTGCTCCTTCTTCAATACGTTTTGCAAGCGCAATTTCCCCTTCACGTGTTAAAAGAGGTATTTCACCCATTGCACGCATATACATTCGTACGGGATCATTTGTTTTACCTAAAACATCTTCATTGAGTAAATGGTTCGTCTCTATCCTAGAAGATAACTCTTCAGTCGATGATATTGTGTCGTCTGAAGATAATAATGGCTCCATATTTGTAGGAGCACCTTGAACGAAAATACCATTTTCATCTAACAGTGCTGTAACTTCTTCTATTTGCTCCATTTGAAGCTGATCTTGTTCTAAATCGGACGAACCATCTCCTCCCATGTCGTAATCATTGATCTCACTTACATAATCATTGACTTCACTCCAAGTTAGAAAACCTTGTTTTTTACCTTGCACAATCAACTCTTGGAAGCGAATTTGTTGCTGTTCAAGATCCATGCTATGTTAACCTCTCAAAGAATATAAAATTCAGCTGACGCAAATTTTGTGAAATTTAAATAAGAAACCATCAAACATACCACCAATATTGGGATGAATATAGAGAACTCAAATGTTTTTTATCAAAAATTGAAAAATTTCAACAAGTGTCAAATATTTTATTGCAGTATTTAAGCTACTGGATTGCTATTGGTTTTGGAACAGGATGGTTCTATTACGCACCAGGTACGTTTGCAACAGTTTTCGTTGGTTTTCCACTCTATTGGGTTTTACAAACTGTCTTAAATCATTTTTATACTTTCTTTTTACTTTTTGCAACTTTATTTGGTATTCTATGTTGTCACATTGCTGAAAATATGCTGAAAAAAAGGGATCACCAATCTATTGTATGGGATGAAGTTTGTGGATATCTTTGCACGATGCTCTCTATACCCTTTCAAACACATTGGATGATCATTGGATTTTTTTTATTTCGATTTTTTGATATTGTAAAGCCAAACATAATTGGCTACGTCAATCGACATTTTAAAGGTGGTGTTGGCATTATGCTAGACGACGTTATAGCGGGACTCTTTGCAAATTTTATCATGCGCCTTATACTATTTGCCGGTCTAGGATATAGGATTAATAATGTGCATATGCCACAGTTTTTTGTTTAATTTTCGATAAGTATCAATAGTGATACCATCTCTCAATTTCACAGTAATTGCTCCTCTTTCAGCAGTATCGTAAATTTGGCAACCTTGTTGTTGAAAACGTTTTACTACCTCTTTACTTGGAAAGTTGAATTGATTACGATAGCCGGTAGGAAATAGTACGTAACGCGGTTGTACTGCTTTAATAAACTGTATGCTAGACGAAGTTTTACTGCCATGATGAGGTGCAATGAGTACAGTACTTTTAATATGCAGGTGATTTTGCATCAGAATAGATTCCGCTTTCTTCTGAATATCGCCAGGCAACAAAATACTGTTTTTTCCATTATCAATTCTTAAAACGCAAGAAGCATCATTTCCTTTTAATTGCTGTGTTTTAGGGGGATGTAGAATACAAAATGTTACTCCGTCCCACTGCCATGTTTGTCCCATTCTACAAAAACAGACGGATTGATTAAAAGGATGTATTTTCTTAAAGTGTCCGATAAGTATTGATTGGATACAAATTTTTTTTATGATGCTTTTAGCGCCGCCACTATGATCATTATCTCCATGACTAATGATTAATTTATCAATCTTTTTGATTCCAAGCGTATTAAGATAAGGTAAAACAACTGCTTCACCTGTATCAAAAAATTCATTAAATGCAGGTCCTGTATCATACACCAGCGTATGATTTCTTGTTCGAATAACTGCTGAAAGCCCTTGACCTACATCAAGTAATGTAAGCCATACTTCTCCTTGGTCAGGTTTTTCAGATTTTAAAAAAAGTACAGGTAACAGATACAAAATTTTTAAATAATTGCGCGCTGGAAAACGGTATGGTAGAAAAAATAATCCAATACCAACGATGATGCTAGAAAAAACAAAAGTATTATCAATATAAATAGTACGTTGCACAAAAGGTAACGCTGCGATTTTGCAAAGTAAATCCCAAAGAATTTCAAAAGTTTTTTCACCTATTTGAATAAAAAGTATTCCTACTGTAGGAGAAATAAGACTTATAAAAGTTCCTGCCATAGTGATTGGCAAAACGATAAATCCAATCCAAGAAATAGTAAAAAGATTCACGACAAAACTAATATAATTAATTTGGTGAAAGAAAAAAATTGTCAACGGTATAAGACCAATACTAATCATCCATTGAATGTGGCTTGCTTCTTTTAAAAATCTAAACCAAACCGTATCAGAAGTTTTTCTATAGAAAAATAGCGATTGTGTATTTAAGCGCACTAAAAGAATTGCAACAGCCCAAAAAGAGAACCAAAAGCTAACGCTTAATACAATTGTAGGATCAAATAAAAGCAAGAGAATTAAAGCGCTAGACCATCCTAACCAAGATGATATAACACGTCGCCTCAGCACACTACCACTGACAAGAATAGATGTCAGCATGACACGCTTTACAGGAAGCGCAAAACCAGAAAGAATACTGTAGCTCAATGCTCCAAGCAGAGCCATAAGAATACCTATTTCTTGTGCTGGCCAATAAAGTCCAAGCCACTTTGATTGTCGCCATAAAAAACTGGATAATTTATAAAAAATACCGCTTATAAAACCAATATGTAAGCCAGAGATAGAGAATAAATGCGTTGTCCCTGTTGCTTGCATTACTTGCCAATGCTGCTGCAAAATATCTTCTCGCATTCCTGTTACTAAAGCATTAAGAAATCCTATATTCTCTTTGTGTCTAACACTGTTTTGAATATAAATACTAAGAGTTGATCGAAAAGAATTAATCTTTGTAAGAATAGTGTAACGAATAGCTTGATAATAAGAATAATGAAATGGTGCAATACGAACAAAATAAAAAGTTTTTCGATTAAGAGTTGTTCCAATTAACTGAATTTTGTTTTGGAATAACCATCGCTCGTAGTCAAAACTTCCTTGATTCCAAAAGCCTCTTGGTTGCTTTAAACGGATCATTAATTTCCATCTTTCGCCTAAATGAGGCAAAAAACTTTTTCCTTGCTGGTAATTATAATGAGAAAGAAGTACGCGCGTGAAACTTTTTTGCGGATGGTCATTAATATTGTCAATAAGATACTCAAACTGCACACGCCGCGCTTTTATTTTGGGTACAGATGCAATAGTACCTATTACTTTGATAGGTTTATAGAGATATTGATCAGGTACGCTATGTTTTAAAGTTAAAACGTAATACGTATTCCAGATCATACCTAGTGTAAATATAATACCTATTTGGCTCAATTGCTTTACAAAGTAAAAAGGCAACATCCACAACGATAGAAAAGTGAAAAGCAGTAAAAAAAGTATCCAAATAGGTATCAACTGCTGGCTAAATATTACAAAAGCTGTACTGACTAGAAGAATACAAGCAGATAGTAGCAATGCTAACCCTCTTAAAAAAAGTCAATATTTAACATACTAGTAAGATTTCTTGAGATGTGAAGTTGATTCAATCAAGCAAAAAATTGTTTTATTTGACAGTGCTATCAACATTACGATTTAGTATCGATTTATTACATCCTATATTCAATAAAAAGCTTTTCTGCTTTGCTAGCCGCTATATGACAGTAAGTAGCAAAAAATCACTGAGTGGATACAAAAGCAAATGAATGATATTTTAGTGAAGTGTCATAATATTTTTCTGTAGATCAGAGAGTAATACCTTATGAATATGCCTTATAATGAGCTAAACGATGACCTGCCTAATGAGTTACTCCACAAGCAGTATAATTTCGATAGACCACTAACTTGTTTAGGAGATTTTCTGTTGAAATTTAGTGAAAGTACCACTTTCTCAGTATGGGTCAAAGATATTGTTACCTATAAACATATTATGAATAATCAAATATGTAGTAATAAGTGGGGATTAAATCAATCTGGACTAACAGGGATGACGACTCGAGAAGTATTAGAGCGGGTGAAAGATTTTTCTACGTTAGAAGAAGAATTAAAAACAATTGAAGCAAATGAAAGGACTGCACTTGAAAATAATAAACAAAACGTTTTCTTACAAACATTACTAACCCACGGTAAAAAAATCAGTTTACAAAAAACTTTGATTACACCAATGCTAGGTACAAATAATCAAGCGGTTGCTATTGTTGGCATGGCATATGAATTTACAAAACATGCCAACTTAATGTATCTACTTGACTTGTACCAACGCTATTACCTTTCTAAGAAACAAGTCGTGACGCATTTTTCACATTACCTTGCATTGGATCGCTATTTTCTTAAAGCACTCAGTTTTGCAGAGCTGAAAACTTTGTGCGCAATGACACAGGATATAAAATATAAATCTGTTGCACAATTACAAAACATTTCTATCAAAACTCTATCCAGTTATCTTGAATCTTTAAAAGATAAATTAAAAACAAATGTTGAGCTCTTTGCTGTGGTTAACTTATTAAAAAACCGACCTGCTTGATTAGCCTACAACGATGCGCAATATTTATACCATCGGTATCTTAGCGAATATATTTGAATGGTTTGAATTCTCAATTTTCAATTTCTTAGCAGGATACATTGGACAAATTTTCTTTTCTACAGCAGACTCTGTTACAGGGTTAATCAATGGTTTTATGATGTTTGCAATGAGCTACCTTGTGCGCCCTTTAGGTAGTCTTGTGTTCGGTCTAATTGCGGATCAAAAAGGCAATCAATTTGTACTACAACTTTCTTTAATTTTAATGGCTATTCCTACTCTATTAATTGGTTTTTTGCCCGTTTATAGTCAAATAGGTGTATTTTCTACTTTCTTGTTGTTAATGCTTAGATTGATTCAAGGGTTTGCAATGGCAGGTGAATTACCAAGTAGCGCACGCTATGTTTTTGAAAACTCAAAAAAAGCGTCTAGAAGTTTAACTTGTAGCATCGCAATGAGTAGTACAACTATTGGAGTACTACTTGGCTCACTAACAGTGATTGTAATGAATTATTTTCTTGATGATAACGCATTACTTCATTGGGGATGGCGACTTCCTTTTCTAGGAAGCATGCCGCTTGCTTTTTTAATTATTTATTTTCGTTATTCCATCTATAAATCACAGACGGAAGACAAAAAAATAGTCAAAATAAATTGGTTTCCAACAGGTAGTAAAGCGTATCTTATACCTTGTCTTAAAGGTATGGCGATTATCTCATTTAGCACAGTTTGCTTTTATACTTGTATTCTATGGATGCCAAGCTACTTACATTATTTCTTAAAAATTGATAGGAAAGTTGCACAATTAACCAATATAGTTACATTGTTAACAAGCCTGCCTTTTTATTTTGTAGCAGGCTATCTCTCCCAGAAATTTAAATATATTAATACATTAAAAATAGGAACTATATCAATTCTGTTTTCTATTTTTCCAATTTTTTATTTTTTACAAACCAGTCAAAAATTAAACGTACTTCTTTTTCTACAGCTCATTTTTATTCTATTCTTTGTTATGGTGAACTCTGTGACCATTGAACTACTCATCGACCTTTTCCCTTTTGAACATAGAAGTTTAGGATTAAGTATTGCTTGGGCCTTACCCAGTTCTATCATTGGCGGAACGACACCTTGGCTATATAGCTATGTTATCAATACTAGAGGCTGGACGCTGTTTCCGGCTTTCTATGTTGCAAGTTTTGCTTTGTTTGCATTGTTTATTATATCGACGCTTGAACCGAAGAAATTTGATATCTGATTTTCGGAGATTAAAGTGTATGTGTTGATCAACTCCATCTACTTTGCTTATCATTTAATGTTGTGTGCAAATTTACACTGTAGAAACTTTTTTATATAATGTTGATCTACTTTTACAATCACATCTTATTATGAAAAAAAATATTCATCCCAAATCCTCGCCTTTACGTGTACAGTGCCGATGCAAAGAAACTGTTTTTGACACTGTTTCTACGTTGCAACAAGAAGTGTTCTACCCTGAAAAATGTGTTAAATGTCATCCTTACTATACGGGTGTTTATAACAAAAATATCAATGAAAAATCTCACAGTGCAAGAGCAAAACTATTTAATCACTTTGATATCAATAATCTTGCAACTGAAAAGACATCTAAAGTATAGGCAAACAAACGTTTTTTCTCGATGTCAGTGATAAGTCCTATCTATCCAACAACACTTTTTTCATGGATTATTTGGAGTTTAGCAGCAGCTTTCTACTGTTACGAATATCTGTTGCGTATTTTACCAAGCGTTATGACGGAACAATTACGTTGTTTGTTTGCAATCAATGGATTGGCACTAGGTAATTTAACTGCTGTTTACTATTATGCTTATATTCCCATGCAGCTTCCTGCAGGGATTTTAATGGATAGAAACAGTCCTAGAAAAATACTTGCGATTGCATGTCTTTTATGCGCGTTCGGTACTTATCTCTTTGGACAATCAATTCTATGGCTTGCTTACCTTGGCCGGTTTTTAATAGGCTTTGGCTCATCTTTTGCATTCATTGGTGTAATGAAACTTTCAACATTATGGTTTTCTGAAAACTATTTTAGCTTGATGACAGGGTTAACAACAAGTTTAGGCATGATAGGAGCTATGCTTGGTAACATGACTTTGACACAGCTAATACTTTGGGCAGGGATGGAAAAATTACTCATGTTCGCCGTTGTCTTTGGAATAGTTTTAACGTTCTTGATATGGGCAATTATTCCTGAATTTGATAGGTTAGATAAGCCCAATATCAATCACACTTTAGAGAGAGCTCACTATATCAAAGCATTGATTACGCTTTGCTATGATAAACGAATATGGTTACTAGGTGGCATTGGCTGCTTTCTCTTTCTTTCTTTAACAGCATTTGCTGAAATATGGGGAATTCCTTATTTAACGCGACACTATCAACTTTCAGCCGTGACAGCTGCGCACTATAACTCACTTGTTTTTCTTGGATGGGCAATAGGTAGCCCTTTGATGGGGATTATCACAAATCAATTGATTAAAAATGAAAATCGTTTTTATTTTATCGCAGTGAATACATGGCTTGGTATGATATGTTTCAGTCTGATGCTATATTTACCTCATATTGTAAAACCCTATTTAGGACCATTGCTCTTCTTATTTGGACTGTTTAGCTCGGTACAAATTGTTGTTTTTACGATTGTAAAAAGTTTATATAAAGAAAACATATCCGGTAGTGCTTTTGCTTTAACCAATTTTTTAGTGATGTTAGGTGGTGGTATTGCTCAACCCATGATTGGTCACATACTAGATACTTTCTCCAAAAGTACTTCTCAAAGTGACTTAATCTATTTTTCAGCAAGTAGTTTTACTTATGCGTTAAGTCTTATACCGATTGCATTTCTATGTGCTTCAATACTGAGTATTTGGCTAAAGAAAATTGTGTATGATGAAACTCATATCTTAAAATAATGCATCTTGAGAGAAACACGGTACGCAGTTTTGTTCGCCGCGAACGTCATCAATCACTTTCTCCTATGCTTAAAAGGCTTTGGGAACAATACAGCATAAATCTTTCTCACCCAAATTTTTTGACACACTATTTTAACAATACTAAAAAAGCAATAATATTAGAAATTGGTTTTGGGAAAGGAGAAAGTCTTCTTACACAAGCAAGAACATATTCTGATAAAAACTATTTAGGTATTGAAGTCTATCGTAAAGGTATTTTTTCAATGTTATCTGCATTATCGCATCATTCACTCGATAATTTACGGTTTATTGAAGGAGATGCATGTGAAATTTTATCAAAATATTTCTCAAAAAAAATACTTGATCAGATACAAATACTGTTTCCAGATCCTTGGCCTAAAAAACGACACCATAAAAGACGTTTAATTCAAACTGATTTCATTGAACAGTTATATCATTTGCTTAAACCAGGGGGTAGCTTGTATCTTGCAACTGATTGGCCTCCTTATGCATTGCACATATTAAAGGTAATCGATGAGGTTAAAGGCTTCATAAAAATAGAAAATAGTGATGAAAAATCGAGTACATGGCTTGATATACCGACCACTAAATTTGAGAAACGCGCTTTTGCTCTTCACCACAAGATAAAATATCTCCATTTTATAAAATGTTGATAGAGAAAAAATTACCTATAATTTGTCTAGTTGGCCCTACTGCAACAGGAAAGACGCAACTAGCACTTAATTTATTTAAGTATTTTCCTGTAGAAATTATTAGTGTCGATTCTGTTATGGTCTATCAAGGGATGAATATTGGCACAGCAAAACCAGACCAACATATTTTATCACGTGTACCTCATCATTTAATTAATATTTGCTATCCTACACAACCATACTCTGTTGGAAAATTTTTTAAAGATGTGAAGATTTGCATCGAAAAAATTTTGAGTAATCATCGTATTCCACTGCTTGTAGGTGGCACGATGCTTTATTTTAATGCGCTACGTAAAGGATTATCTATGTTGCCTAACTCACAAAATTACTCTAATTATAGGATTGTAAGACAACAATTGGAAGAAATGTCTTTGAAAGATCTTTATCAGAAATTAATTCAATGTGATCCTTGTACTGCAAAGCGCCTTCATCATCATGATACGCAAAGAATACAACGTGCCCTTCTTGTTTATCTTTTAACTGGTAAACCTATCACTGCTCTTTATCAAAATAAATTATCTTCTCTACCCTACGACTTAGTTTGGATTGGTTTATTACCAAAAGATCGCTCGATACTGCGAGAAAGTATTACAACGCGTTTTGAAAAAATGCTTGAGCAAGGTTTGGTTGAAGAAGTGGAAACGTTACAAAAAAAACAATATTTATTATCTGAATTACCTGCTGCTCGTTCTGTTGGATACCGTCAAGTAAAACTTTATCTCTCCGGTGCACTTGATTGGCATCAAATGAAAACACAAAGCATTACCGCAACGTGCCAATTAGCAAAGCGACAATTAACATGGCTTAGAGGGTGGAAAAACATAAAATTTTTTGATCCTAACGATTCAAATTTATTCTTAAAAGTACAGCATTGCATACGAGCTATATACTAGAATAATCAAGGCATTAAGCCGTACCACCCACGGTAATTGAATCTATTTTGATGGTTGGTTGGCCCACTGAAACTGGAACAGTTTGGCCATTTTTACCACAAAAACCTGTTTTAGAAAGTTGTAAATCATTACCTACCATAGAAATTTTTTGCATGACATCAGGTCCATTCCCAATTAGCGTTGCATTTTTCACAGGACTTTGAATTTTACCTTTCTCAATTAAGAATGCTTGGTTTGTAGAAAAAACAAACTGACCAGACGTAATATCTACTTGTCCACCTGAAAAATTTGTTGCATATAGTCCTTTATCAACGGATGCAATAATTTCTTCAGGTAAACTGTTTCCAGGTAGAATGTAAGTATTTGTCATACGCGGCATAGGTAAATGTGCATAAGACTCTCTACGACCGTTTCCAGTGGGTTGCATACCCATGAGTTTGGCATTTGTTCGATCTTGCATATAATTTTTTAGAATACCTTTTTCAATAAGTACAGTGCATTGTGTCGTTGTGCCTTCATCATCAATATTTAAAGAACCACAGCTATCTAAAATAGTACCATCGTCTACAACAGTACAAAGAGCACTTGCAACTTTTTCCCCGATACGATTGCTAAAAGTAGAATTACCTTTACGATTAAAATCGCCTTCTAGACCGTGACCTACTGCTTCATGTACTAAAACACCTGGCCATCCAGATCCAAGTACCACCGGCATGATGCCTGCAGGCGCAGGTTGTGCATCTAAATTAGTTAAGGCTTGTTTGACTGCCTCTTGTGCAAGTGCAGAAGGTATTTGGTGAGTTTGTAACATAGCATAATCTGTGCGCTGACTAATACTTGCAAACCCTTTTTCTCGTTTACCATTATGTTCAACCATAACGCTAACATTTAAACGTACAACAGGTCTTATATCAGATGTGAGTAAACCATCATGGCGCACAAGTAGAATTACTTCATACTGTGCTTCTAAAGAAGCAGTGACTTTCTTCACAGCAGAGTTGATACTACGTGCTATTATATCGATTTGTTGTAATAATGCGCACTTTTCTTGATAAGACATCGAATTTAACGGATTTTTTGATGTATAAAACCGTTTAGGTATATTCCTTGCCGTCAATGCAACGTTTTTAGACGTTTTACCTTGTGTTGCAATAGTGCGCGCTGCTCTTACTGTATCTAATAATGTAGAAAAATCTAAGTTTTCAGAATAAGCAGCACCGGTTGTCTCACCTGAAACAACTCGCATACCTACACCCTGCTCAAGAGAAAAAGAACCTTCTTTAATAAGACTATTTTCTAAAAGAACTTTTTCGCTATGTATGCTCTGAAAATAACAATCGCCAATGTCAATTTGATCATTGTTCAAATAGCCAACTAATTTATACAACTCTTGGTCTGTCAGTGGAAATACTTCTCGTGCTAATGGTAATGAGATTAGGTGGTGCATAGATTATAATTGTAAAGTAATTTATGATGAAATTTAAAGTAAATTGCTCCCTCTATTTTCAACGTTTAGCACATTAAATTTGATGTTTGAAAAAAAAATTTTATTATATCATTCAAAACAAAAAGGGATGATTTTACCAAGTGTTTTATTCTTTTTAACGTGCTTAGCTTTTTTGTCAAGTCAATTTCTTGCTACCCTTCCCTTAGGCAACCGTTTTATGGTTGAAAGTCACATAAAAAAAAAAGAATTTCAAGTAGCGCAAATAGGATTGAAAAGAGGTGAAGCAAAAGTACAAGAAATGTCTTTAGAACAGCTTATTGCTTTAGAAAACAAGCATATAGACACGTTCAAAGAGCAAAATATTTCAGTCACATTATTCGTGAAAAAACTTCCTCAACGTGTTTGCGTATTACCTCAAAAAAACATGGGTCATTACTACCAAATTACAGCTTCTGCGCAATCTTATCATTTAAAAGCAACTGATAAAAAAGGAACTTGTCTTCAAAGTGTTGTATTAATTGTAGATACGCACTGCATTTGTCCTTTGAAAGCTAAAAAACGTACAGCGGGAAGAAGTGCTTGGTGTCAACTTGCTTAGAATTTAAATATACTCAATATTGATAATCTCAAAAGAGTGAGTGCCTATTGGAATGTGTACAGTCGCTTGGTCGCCTATTTCTTTGCCAATTAATGCTTTAGCAACGGGCGATTGAAAAGAAATTTTCCTATTTTGAATATTTGATTCATCTTCCCCTACAATTTGATAAACAACCTTCTCTTTCGTTTCTATGTTCATCAAATGAATTGTTGATCCAAAAACTACCTTTCCCGTGTTAGTGAGTTGACTGGGATCAATAATTTGGTTATTGGCAAGCTTTTGTTCAATTCGAGCAATATTTCTTTCTATGAAACTTTGTTGTTCTTTAGCTGCGTGATATTCTGCATTTTCTTTCAAATCGCCATGTGCACGTGCCTCTTCAATTGCTTTAATGACTGTTAAACGATCTTGTGTTTTAAGGCGTTGTAGCATCTCTTTAAGAGACTGAGCGCCTTTTTTTGTCATGGGATGCTTTGGCATCATAGTTACTTTATTTGTTAGAGAGTGAAAAAGTCTTTTACTGCTATTTGCCAACGGTTCATACTTGGATAGTGCTTATTACTATCTTTCAGACTGTCCTTAAATTTTTGTAGCAAATGAATTTGTTCTTGATTTAAGTGAGAGGGTAATTCAATTGTTAATGTTAAGTAAAGATCACCAGCACCTTTATACCCGCCTTGAGGCACTCCCTTACCACGCAATTTTAGTATTTTTCCATTCTGTGTGGCAGGTGGAACTTGAAGACGTATTTTTCCTTCCAAAGTAGGTACTTCAATAGTACCACCTAGGGCAGCTGTTTCGTAGGAAAGAGGCATATCAGCATAAAGATCATTACCTTTTCTTTTGAAAAGGGTGTGCGTATTAAGATGAAAACGAACGTAAAGATCTCCTGTAGATCCTCCTCTTATTCCTGCTTCTCCTTCCCCTTTCAAACATATTTCATGCCCTTCATAGACCCCAATTGGAATATCTACTTTTAATGTACGCATCTCTCGTACTTGTCCACTACCACGACAAGCAAGACAAGGTGGACTAGTACGTTGTTGACCTTGGCCCTGACAGTCAGAACAAGTTTGCTGGGTTCTAAAAGGCCCATATTGGGCATAAATATTTCCACTTCCTTTGCAGGTAGAACAGGTGATAGGTTTAGCATTTCCTTGAGAACCCGACCCAAGGCATTGTTGACAGCTACCTAAACGTGGAATTTGAATATTAACCTGTTTTCCAAATAGTGTCGCTTTCAAATCAATAGCTAAATCGTATCGTAAATCAGAACCTCTTTGAGCGTAAGTACTGCTTCCACGAGATTGCCTACTGCTTCCAAACTCTTTAAATATGCTATTGATGTCAAAATCATTGAATACATCACTGAAATTAAATTGATTGGAAGAGTCCTGGCTTTGCCCAGAAGCAGCTCTTTCAAAACTAGCATGGCCTACTTGATCATACAAAGTTCGCTGTTCTGCATTTGAAAGAACTTTATACGCTTTTTCCACATTTTCTAATTCTTCTTTACGTTTTGCTTTTTCTGCTTTACTTGCATTTTTATCTTCTCGATCAGGATGCAATCGCATCCTGTGCCGACGCATTGCTTTTTTAATTTCCTCATCTGAAGCTTGCTGAGAAACGCCAAGCGTTGAGTAAAAATCTTGACTCATAAAAAAGGCCTATTCTTCAGATTTATCTTTGACTTCTTCAAACTCTGCATCCGCTGCATCTGTTTTGCTATCAGCGTCATTCTCTGTTGTTTGGGCCGCTGTATCAGATTGCGCCGTCTCGGAAGTAGGCGCTGCATACAGACGTTCTGACATCTGACCTGAAAGATCCGTTAATATTTTTAACTTTTCTTCAATAGCTGCTTTGTCTTCTGATTTTAATACTTCTTCAAGTGCTTTAGTAGCTACTTCAAGTTTTTCTTTCTCTTCGCTTGTAATTTTATCTCCTGCGTCCTTCATAGCTTTAACTGTCGCATCTAGGATACTTTGAGCAGTATTTTTTGTTTGAATTAATTGAACGAATGCCTGATCTTTTTCCTTATATTGTTCTGCGTCTTGCTTCATTTTTTCAATTTCTTCAGGCGTTAATCCGCCACTACCAGTCACTTTGATGGATTGTTCTTTACCGGTTGTTTTGTCTTTTGCAGAAACATGCAAGATACTATCGGCGTCAATCTCAAACGTTACTTCAATTTGAGGCGTACCTCGAGGTGCTGGAGGGATATCCGTTAAATCAAAACGTCCAAGCGATTTATTTCCAGAAGCCATCTCGCGCTCACCTTGTAAGATATGAATAGTAACCGCCGTTTGATTGTTTTCAGCAGTTGAGAATACTTGCTGTGCTTTTGTTGGAATAGTTGTATTTTTCTCAATCAATTTTGTTGTAATACCCCCTTGTGTTTCGATTCCTAAAGATAAAGGTGTGACATCCAATAGTAAAACATCTTTAACATCGCCTGACAGTACACCTGCTTGAATTGCAGCTCCCAATGCAACGGCTTCGTCAGGATTAATATCGCGACGTGGTTTTCGACCAAAGAATTTTTCAACCGCCTCTTGCACCTTTGGCATACGCGTTTGACCTCCTACAAGGATCACTTCGTTGATTTGGCTAATATTTAGCTTCGCATCTTTAAGAGCTGTTTCGCAAGGTACTATGGTTCGTGCAATTAAATTTTGAACAAGTCCTTCGAGCTTTGCGCGCGTTATGGAAATATCTAAGTGCTTTGGTCCTGAACTGTCAGCAGTAATAAAAGGTATATTGATGGTTGTTTCTAATGTTGAAGATAGTTCAATTTTTGCCTTCTCAACGGCTTCTTTTAATCGTTGTTTTGCGTCCTTGTACTGACTAAGGTCAATTCCTTGTTCCGCTTTAAACTGTGAAATACAATAGTTTATCAAAGCATTGTCAAAATCTTCACCACCTAAAGAGGTATCACCATTGGTTGAAAGTACTTCCACTTGTGTTTCACCATCTACTTTTGCAATTTCGATAATAGAAATATCAAAGGTACCTCCTCCTAAATCATATACGGCAATTTTAGAATCTTGGCTTTGTTTTTTATCCAAACCGTAAGCTAATGCGGCAGCGGTGGGTTCGTTGATAACGCGTATGATATCAAGGCCAATGGCTGCGCCAGCATTTTTTGTTGCTGTGCGTTCTTGATCATTAAAGTAAGCAGGCACAGTTACAACAGCTTTTTTTATTTCCTCAGGTTTAACACCAAGGTGAGCAGCAGAAATCTCTCTCATCTCCTGTAAAATTTTTGAAGCCACTTTTTCAACTGACCATGTTTCATTGTTTAAGTTAATTGCAGCTTGGCCATTTTTACCGCGGACTATTTCGTAGGCTACGGATTTTGCATAGTTTTTGACGGCTGGTTCGTCAAATTGTTTTCCGATAATACGCTTTGTTGCAAATAGTGTATTTAAAGGGTCCGTAATGGCTTGGCGTTTTGCAGGTTCACCGATAATCTCTTCTCCTTTTTTAGTAATTGCAAACACCGAAGGTGTCGTACGCTTACCTTGATTGTTATTAATAATTTCTGGTCCGTTTGATCCCATGCAAGCCGCTGCTGAATTTGTCGTACCTAAATCGATACCAATCACATTTTCTTTCTTTACAGACATAATAAATTGTTCCTCAAATAAAAACTAAAGCTAAACTAACCCAAACATAACGATGAAAAAAAAATTTTCAAGTTGTGAATTATGATTTATCGTCAAAATTTTCTTCTTGCATTTTATAGACAACGACCATGGCAGGCCTAATAATGCGATCATGTAGTTTATAGCCTTCTTGTAAAACATTGGCTATCTTGCCATCTTGCGTTTGTTCTTGTGTATTGATTGTACTGACTGCGGAGTGGATATTAGGATCAAAGTCAGAATCTTTTTGTATATTCATAGTAATCAGGCCAAAACTTTTCATATGATCAATACAATATTTTAATGTGCGTGTATTGCCTTCTTGCAACTGTTTAAAATTTTTTGCTAAATGACTTGCCGTGAGTATATCCATGGTAGGAATAATAAATTCTTTTACAATATGCTCTACGCCATACTTTTGTTTCTCTTCTAATGCTCTTTTGTGTTTGCGTAACATATTTTGCATATCTGCCTGAGCATATTGCAATTCTTTTTCTAACTTTTTAATCTGCTCGAGTGCTTCTTGTAACTCAAGGGACTGTGGCAATTCTTCTATAGTTTCATTCTCTTGTGGTACCTCTGGAACAGGTGTTGCAGAGTCATTGTGGGTTTCATTTACATCTGATTCTTCTGTTGTTTCTTCTGCAATAGTTTTCCATTTATTTTGAATAGGTGTGTCTTCTTGTTCTGTTTTTTGCAGTTCTTCAGTGTTATCTTGTTGTATATTCGAATCGTTTGTCATATAAAATTCTCGTTGGCAAATCAATGAATCATAAAGCAAAGCATGGGGATGTATTTTTTAGATTCAAGTTAGCGTAAACATTTCTTTATCGAGTGCGACCAGCACATCTATTAGTTTAGGATTAGCTGCAATAATTTTGCCTGTATTCAAATAATCATTGGTTTTTTCCCTATCATGTACCATACCTCCTGCTTCTTGAATCATAAGTGTTCCTGCTGCAATATCCCATAACTTAGAAGCAGAACAGGAAATAAAACCATCCAAACGTCCTGCAGCAACATATGCTAATCCTAATGCAACGGATCCTAAACAACGGATACCACTTTTTTTAAATGTGAGTATTTTTGAAAACGCACTCCAATAATCTAAGTCTATTTTATTTTGTGAAGGACTATTTAAATAAATAAGTGATTTTCGTAAGTGTAGCTGTAGACTGACTCTTAAACGTTTTTGATTGAGGCGAGCGCCTTGCCCACGACTTGCGATAAATGTTTCCTGCATCAAAGGATTATAAATTAAAGCTTGTTCAACAATATTGTTTTTCTTAACTGCAATAGAAATAGCGCAGTCATATGAACCGTGTATAAAATTATTTGTGCCATCTAATGGATCGATAATCCAAAGATAATCACTATTTCCTTGAATCATACCGCTTTCTTCTGCCAGAATATGATGTGTTGGATAAGCTGAGCGAATATGCTGAATAATCAGCTGTTCAACTTCATGATCCACCTCAGTAGAAAAGCTTTCATTTTTCTCGTAGGTTTTGATACGTTTCAATGACTTTGAAGCTTGTATGATACGCTGACCTGCAGCACGTGCGGCCTGATCTGCAATAGTCAAGAAAGGATGCATGATTTTCTAATAGGAATGATTCAAGTGAAATAAAGAAAAGCAGCATAGCATGCTATGGAAACTCAACCAAGATTATTGATCTTGCCTTCGATGCAATGGCTCTCGAATAAATACTACCAATATCACAGAGAAGAGTAGATAAAAAGGTAAAAGGCTAAACGCAAAGCGATATGCCTCTGTTGTAAACAAGGTGATCTCTGTGATCATTTTCTCTCGTTGATAGAAATCGAGTAATTTTCCTATGACGGGTTCAGTAATTGCAGTAATCATCACACCCCCTGTATTTAAAAACGTGATTAACGTAGCCGTTGTTTTCGTGGCATTGATATCCTTTCCAAGCGAAAAACCAAGCATTAAAGGCCCGGTTGCAACCCCCAAGACAAAAAGTAATACGCTCACTGTGAATGTAGAAAACGAATAGTAAAGCAAACAATAAGTGATAAAAAGTGCAATAATATTACCGATCAGCATGAAGCTTTTTTTATTGTCATATTGATCTGAAAGAAAACCGATAATAGGACTTCCAAAGCCAAATCCTAGAAAAATACAGGCACTTAATAATGTCGCATACGTGCTATTAATCGCGTTACTTTGCTGTAGAAAAGCAACACCCCACGTTCCTGAAAATAAGCCAAGAGGTGAAAAGGCAAGACCATTATAAAATGCAAGTAACCAATTTTGTGGATTCTGTAAAATGTATTTTACATCTATCCATTGTATCGTGGAGTGAGTATCAGTCTCTTTTTTTATTAGTTGTTTCCGCGGGTAACGTAGAGAGAGAGCAAAAAATAAAACCATAAGTAGTACACCGATCATACTACAACCAGCTAATACAAAGCGCCAACCATAGTAGTTGATCAATTGTAAAAAAGGCACTTGCCCGGTGATAATACCGAGGGTAACCGCTGTTGCAAGCAGGCCACTGGCGAAAGAGAAAGCATGAGGTGCAAGCAAGATACTGGCCACTTTAAAATAACTAGCGGCTGCAAACGCACCACCTATTCCCATAAAGGCTCGAGAAAGCAATGCGCTATAAAGGTGATGAGAACAGGCAAGACCCACTGCTCCTACACTACATAAGGCTAGTGCAACACTGATTAAACGAAAAGGATTATAGCTGTCTAATAAATAACCTACAAAAAATTGAGTCACGACTAAAGCGTAAAGGAATGCGGCGGATAAATGCCCTGCGCTTATTCCATCCATCTGAAAATCTTGCATTACAATGGAGGTGATGCTACTCAAAGAAACTTGTAAAACGTATTTATAAATGACAAACACATTACAAAGTAAAAGAATCCACCAGGGTAAAAAAGTGGTTTGAGAAGAAAAAGTGTTTTTCATTAATTTGCAATTTACTATTTCGATTTTCTTAGTATATTATTTGATTAAAAACAAAAACTACCATGTATTCAAAACAGTAAGCCTTTATACCCTTGTTTCACATTTTCTACAACCAAGATATGGTTACGATAACAAATCATCCCTTACTCTATTCAATTACTTCATGTATCGTCAAGCAAACGAAAAAGTTTTTGGATAACTTGTTTAAGTTAAATTTTCTCATAATATTTTTATCACACACAGCAAATAATTTCTGTGCCGAAAAAACTACTGTAGTTTTACCCATCATATCTAGTATCCAATTAAGTAATTTTATAGATATTAAGGGTCTAGTTGGTCTAAGATGGGATAAATTGGATCATTCCGTTAGTTTGATGTCTTTTTATTTTTTTGAAAGCACTACGAACAAATTCAAGTTACTGATGCAAGGTGCGGGTTACCGTTTCATGAATCAAAAAAAAGGATTTATTCTTGGCATGCATTTTTTTGTAAAAAAAATCTTTGCAGTTTAGGATTTGAGTATTTAATGCCTTCAATACAAACGACTTGTCAATTTCAAACTGATTTGATTTTTGAGATGAGAGAAGAGTGGGCTTATACAGGTAAGGGTAAGGGCGTCACTCTTCAAACAATTTTTAGCACGAAATCAAATATCGATATCCACACTCTATTGCATTTTAGGCGAGATCAATTTACTTTTGATCATACTTTGCATTACGTGACTCTTACTACTTCCCGCGGGTTTATCTATCAAGGGTGCTTTTCGCTTGGTGCAAGCTATGCATTTTCTAATATGTCTTGGCTGCGTCACTCAAAAATTTATGGGGATTTTACCTACAGTACATTACAAGGCCCTAGTATCAATTTCAAATACCTCCTGCAATTTGCTGTACCAGGAAACACTATGCTATTACAAAGAATGCATCAACCCGTTTACTATACCTCAATTGAGGTCCCCGCATTAAATAAGCAAACTATGGCAACTGCAATAATGCAGGCAGACAATTTAGAGAAACAAAATGCTTCTTTACCCGTCCGAAACGTAGTAATGGATAATGTTAATACGTTAAAGAAAATTTACGACCATGACAAACTGCCATTTTCTCCAGAAATTGCTGAACAAGCGGCTTATCTTTTTTGGACCATGTCACCTAAAGATAAAAATGCATTATTGCAGTCAATATTTATCCTACCACAATTTAATCGAGTATCAGAAAAATTATTACCTGCAGAAATAAGAATGCAAATTTATAAAAACTTTATTCCAACGCATGGAATCAAATTTACTGCCGATGGTTTAAGTACCCAACCATTTACTCTGACCGTTAAAAACCAAACCCAGCATTATGCATATATGGAAGAGCTATTAGTACATATTGGGAAAATTCATAATAAAAAAAATTATAGTTCCAAAGAAAAAAAACTAATAGCCCTTTTAAATAAACCTGTACAGTGTAAAAGAATTTTACAAGGTATTGAGCGAGAATTATTTACAGGACGACCTGAAAGAATCTATCAGATTCTCCGTCTTGAAAAATGACTTGAAAGCTCAACAAATAATTAGAATATAAAAATGCCATTTTTTCTTTTGAAGTAGCACATGCTTTATAAAAAAATTGCACAACAATGATTTCTTGAAACGCGCCGGTTCAATATACAGTATCCTGGGCGCACATATCACAAATGAGCGCAAACTTTTTTTATCATAGGATAGCATACGATTTTAGGGATGCATAAAATCTTTGATTTAGATCAAATCATATTGGCTTTTAAACTAGAATATTTTATACCTTTTAATACAGGAGATTCAGATCACTATGTTGACACTGTATATTTTCCATATCAACTATAACCGGTATCGAGGTAGCAGTCGATATAAGAAGACTATAGATATCACGCTATGTACAGTTTTTAGCAGTAACTCAGCACTTAATGTATACACGATATTGTACTGTAAGCATAGTGCTTTTGACTTTTGGATGAAAACGATTCGTAGTATATGAGAAGATTTTAGTTATCAGCCCAGCAGTATTCACAAAGACATAGTCTATCAATATCACACTTAAGGTGATTACAAGGGCTATGTTTATCAATCAGGCATTCTACTTGGTGCCAACTGTACTTTGTTTGAGAAACAGAGGTTTCCAATCAATGTCCTATGAAGGTTTTGCGTCCAATACGCTGCAAGGCTGTGGTATAAAATTTGCACGATCTTTACAACTGACTACCTCTACGTCTAGTGCACTGATGCAAAAAACGTATCAACCTATTTATATTGCGTTCATCAAAACGAATATATGAGATACTAAAACAATACACAAAGAAGTAAAAAAAGCAGAAAACGTAGCAATACAAAGTGCTTCTTTACGCATTCGAACGGTGGTAACTACAAAGATCGATATATTAAAAAAGATGCACGACAACTATTCATTTTCTTGAAAAATTGCAGAACAAAAGGCTTACTTGTTCTAGACTATGTCCTCTGAAAATAAGAAAGTGCTGTGTCATACCGTATTAAGAATACATCTGTTTACTGCAACATCTCAAAAATTATTACCTGTCGAGATCAAAACAAATATTTACCAATACTGTGTTTCCTACCAAGCAAATAAATTTATTCAACAAGGTGTAAATATTCAATCTTTTTATCTAACACAGGCAAGTGATACTGGGCATTATGCATAATACTTCAACAACCTTTACCTATTTTGTATGCACTGAATAAGAAAAACAACTTTTCGCCTTTTTAAATACTACTTTTATTTATACAGATATTTTTAAAACTGCTCGTAGCAAGAGACAGATTATATTATAGGAAAAAACCTACCATTTGTTTCATCTTGAATCCTAATTGGATCATTTAAAAGTGCTATTGAGTAAGGCATATCGATCTCATACAAATATTTGAGTCGCTATTAAAAATCTATTTTCAAATTCGACTAGGCAGCTCGCTTTATCTATTACACGTTTTGCGAGCTCTCATACCGTGCTTCCGGTGTATCTTCTCAACGTGAGGGTCTTACTCATCATTTTTATTTTATTTAAGAAAATAGCTTGATGGATCACTTTATCTTTTTAATCAGGTAAACATACCTTTTTCATTGCAAACACAACGTTTACAAATCAGCAACACCCCTATTAGTCTTTACACCTCTACTGTTTTCATGGTATTCAATTAGTAATACAGTAAATATAAAATGCACTGTTAAAAAACGACATGTATCGGTACATAATAACTTTAGGATTAGACGTAGTTGTATTTTGAAAAATAGATGCTAACACACTCTTATCGTTAACCAGGTTTATTAAACTGTATTCTTTATTGGAATCAATGGATTGAGTTTGAAATGAATGAAAAAGTTTTAAAGTACTATTTTACTTTATGTTTTTTAACTGCATTTTCATTACATGCAAACAGTAGCTCGTATCTTGAAAAAACACCCATCAAAAGTATTCAAGTGTCAAGCGATATATTCCACCCACTTCTAAAAATAACTGGTCTTGCAGGTGGAACGTGGAATAACAAAAGGAATACATTTGGTATCATGCCTTTTTATTGTTTTCAAATCATACAACGCGCTCAACAAGATTTTTTTTCAGGACAAAGTCTTGGTTTGCGTTTCATAAATAAGCGCAACAATTTTATACTGGGGTCACATTTATTGTTCGTCAAAGACTTAAATCTAGTTGCGCTTGGAATAGAGTATTTTACTCCCTTATCGCAAACAATTTTGCATTTTCATACCGATACTATTTTTTTAAACGATCAAAGAAAAAAAGATACTGTTGCCGGTACTGTAGTGCTCTCAGATAATCTTGACCCTTCGGGTCAATATAAACTTGAGCGCTTGGGTGAAGTGGAGTACAACAACAAAAGTGGTGTTAGATTACGAACCATTTTTAGTATGTATCCTGCACTTGATGTACACACGATATTGTATCATCAATACAGTCATTTTAATTTTAAAATGGATTCATACCGTATTTATCAGGGTATCAACATACGTGACCACAAATATGAACCCCTTACCGAGAATTATAGTGGTTATCTTTATCAATCTGGCATGGTGTTTGGCCTTAGTTATAAATTGTTTGAAAAAGCTCAGTTTACAACAAAGCTATACGGGGGATTGACCTATGACACGCTGCAAGGCTGGCATATGCAATTTGAATTATCTCTACAACACACGATACCTGTGCGCAATAAGCTAATACAAAAAATGTATCAACCGATTCAATATACGACGCCTATTTATCCAACATCAGTTGAAATGGGCATATTAGAAGTTGACGCGATGCAAGCGGCAGTACAACAGGTTGAAGATAAAGCAATCCAAAACGCCTCTTTTCCCGCACGAAACATGATAAGGAATAATGTGAATACATTAGAAAAGATGTATGACAAACATTCATTTTCTCCAGAAATTGCAGAACAAAGTGCTTATTTATTTTGGATGATGTCGCCTGAAAATAAAAAAGCGCTATGTGATACTGCGTCTAAAGCACAACAATTTACTGAAACTTCAAAAAAACCTTTACCTATAGAAATAAGAACAAAAATTTACAAAGGTTGTCTTCCAGATGAAGGATACAAATTTATTCGACAGGGTTTAGATGTACAACCTTTTAATTTAACCAAGACAAATCGTAATCAACACTACGAGTATATAGACAATCTTTTAACATACATTTTACGAGTGCGCGATAAAAAACATCAGAACACGCAAGAAAAACAACTTTGTGCACTTTTAAACACCTCTTTTACCTGTGAAGATATTATCGAGAATATCGTACAAGAAATACCGAATATACGAACTCAGAAAATCTACCATCTGTTTCGTCTTGAGACGTAATCAAATCACCTAAAAATATATCCGTGCAATACAAATTTTTAAGTAAGGGTTTATTTTTAAAGATAGTATGTACCAAAAAATGAAAAGTCATTTTTTATTAGACACGTTTGTCGGGTATACAAAAGCATTGTTTGATAAAATGGCAGAGGTTCTAGATCGAAATGTATGTGCTGATTTACCTTATTTAATAGTAAAGCTAATTTACCTCGCCTTATCTTTACTAAGATCAAAAAATTCAAGCAAATGAAAAAAATTTTAAAGTGCTGTCTTGCTTTATATTTTTCAACTACATTTCTATTACATGCAGAGAGTAAATCATACTTTACAAGAATTCCTATAGATAGTGTGACAATTTCAAGCAATTCATTACATCCTTCCTTTAGAACAACCGGTCTTACAGGTATGGTGTGGTATGACAAACAGAATATATTCAGTGTCATGCCTTTTTATTGTTTGCAAATCATGCAACGCGCAAACCAAAATTTTTTTCTAGGGCAAGGTCTTGGTTTGCGTTTCATGAATAAAAACAAAGGTTTTATCCTAGGATCACATTTATTGTTCGTCAAGGACTTAAATGTACTTGCGCTCGGCGTAGAATATTGCACTCCACTCACTCAAATAATTTTGCATTTTCATAGCGATACGATTTCTTTCAACGACAAAAGAAAAAAAGATCTTGTTGTCAATGCTCTAGGCTTCTCACGTAACTTTTTTCATGACCGATACGCATCTGATGAACGGTTCAAACATAACTATTTTGGTGCAGTAGAATATTATTACCACAGGGGTGTCAGGCTACAAACTATTTGGAGTATTCATCCAGTTATTGACGTGCACATGGTACTGCATTGTCAATATAGTCACTTTAACTTTCAGATGAATGCGTACCGTAGTTATGCTCATAGTCGAGGTATTTACAAAGATAACTATGCCTTCGATAATTATGGTGGTTATCTTTACCAATCTGGTGTAACCGTTGGTATCAACTATAAACTACTTGAAAGGACTGATTGCACATCAAAATTGTATGGGGAATTTATTTATGACACATTAAAAGGCTATCGCATGAGATTTGAATTATCTCTACAATACATTACTGCGCCTACACGCGATACACTGCTAAGAAAAATGTATCAACCTATCCACTACATAGGTCCTATCTATCCCACCTCAATTGAAATGGGTAGCATCAGTACTCAGGTGATGCAAGAGGCAGTAGAACAAGCGCAAAATACAGAAGTACGAAATGCTTCTTTATATATTCGAAATATGGTGGCTGATAATGTGAATACATTAGAAAAAATGTACGGTAAACATTCATTTTCTGCAAAAATTGCTGAACAAAGTGCTTATTTATTTTGGGCGATGCCCCCTAAAAATAAGCAAGCCTTATGTGACACTGTGTCAAAAATGCAACAATTTACTAAAACTTCAGGAAAATCATTACCTATAGAAATAAGAACAAACATTTATAAAGACTGTATTTCACATCAAGGACATAAATTTATTCAACAAGGTTTGAATACCCAACAGTTTAATCTAACCAAGAAAAATCGTGATCAGCATTACGAATACATTAACAATCTGATAGAACACATTTTACAAGTATGTCATAAAAAGTGTCAAAACACGCACGAAAAACAACTTTGTATCTCTTTAGACACTGCCTTTAGTTGCCAAGATATTCTTGACACTGCTCGATTCAAACGACGGATCATAGGAAGAGAAAAAACCTATCATCTGTTTCATCTTGATACGTGATCAAATCACATCAAAAGATTGATTAATATATTCGCGTAACATGAACTTTTAAGCAGTGATTGACTTCCAAAAGCCTCATAGGCACAAAAGAATAAAAGGCTATTGTTGTGTGCTTGACCAGGCTACTTGAAATCTATTGAGTGTTTTGTTGAGCAAGACACCTAGCTTATGTTGTATCTCTTCGAGGTTGAAGCTATACTGATAATTTTTTATTTTAACGGGTGTTCATTCTTTCATATGAAATTTGATAAAAATATTTTCTCTACTTTGACTCGACAAAGATATTTCAACCGAGTATTGCGTCCTTTTTATCAGATAGATACACGCTTTTTATTCCAAGAACAGTCTTTGCAAATCAGCTGCGCAATTGCCTTCATGATGAGTATTTTGTATGTTGGTTACCTTTTCCCGTTTAAATTTTTATCTGGTTATGGAGGATTTTTTGAGCGCGAGGAAGTATTAATGAGTCTTTCAGGCTGGTGGAGCTTCAAAAAAACAGCATGGCAATTTCCTTTATTAAAAACAACGTTGCTTAATTCTCCACAAGGTGCGCATATTGCTTTTACTAACAGTATTCCACTCGTTGCACTACTATTAAAGCCATTTAAAGCATTTTTGTCTCACTCTTTCCACTACTTTGGTGCTTGGTTTGGGATAGCTTATGTATTACAGGCTGTCAGCAGCGTTCTTTTAGTCAGAGCTTTTAAACAACGTAGTACCATCGCGATTATTGCTGCAAGTTCGATGTCTTTAATGATGCCTGCATTTCTTAATCAACTTGACAACGTTGCCTTAACGACGCACGGATATATTTTATTAGGATTTACTTTATATTTCTCAGGATTTGAGAATCCACGACGGTTTAATATTACAACGATCTATTTTACAGGATTATCTTTTCTTGCATTGCTGACACACCCTTACCTATTCTTTATGGTAAGTGCAATTTATCTGGCATTCCTCATTGACCATGCCCTGCAATTTGCACATTTTAAACATTTTCGAGAGGAAATAGAACGCAGTGCCATCGCACTATTTAAAACTATTCTTGTCCTTGCTTTCACGGCAGCCGTGTGTGGTTATTTCAGTCATAAAATACGTACGGCAGGTTATAGTTATTACTCAATGAATTTGTTTTCACCTTTTCAAGGTGGGAAGTTTTTTTATCGCGCTATCGATGCAACGGGTGGCCAACATAGAGGTTATAATTATCTTGGCTTGGGAACTATCTTTTCCCTATTATTTATTCCTATTACGCAAAGGCAATGGATGCTCAATTTATTTAAACGCTATCGTGCATTAACGGTCATCTTATTTTGTTTATTTGTTTTCTCAATTTCAAATCGAATTTTTTATGGTTCAACAAAACTCGTTCACTATAATGTTATCTATCCTTTTAGTATATTGACTGAAACCTTGCGTTCCAGTGGAAGAATGTTTTGGCCTGTCGGATACCTCTTGATGTTAATTGGTTTGACAAGCGCGCTACGTTTTCAACAAAATAAGAAGGTTAACGTTTTAATTGTACTCCTTATCTTAGGACTACAGTTTTATGATACCTCTTCTCAGCGCAAACGTCTCTACTTCTCTACTCGTCAAGCCTCTAGAATACAACCCAGTTGGCATCGACTTTTAAGAGCTGTGTCAGTTGTCAATGTTTATCCAGGATATGAATGTGGAGTTGTCAAAAACCGACGAGAACATAATAAAAATATTTTGTTTTTTCAGGCACTTGCTGCACGCTATGGACGTTCAATTAACACTGCCTGTGTAGCACGTACGAAACCAAACTGTATAGTCAAGCATGCTATTTTCAATAAACCATTAATAAAAGGACAATTGTATGTGGTTACACGGTCAAGTACGAATCTACCTTATCATGTATCCAATGCAATGCAGCGGGGGTGGTGTCGTAAAACAGAACAAGGAATTGTTTGCGTCGCAAACACTAACCAAAGGTGGTGGTCTAATAAAGTACCTCCTCAGCCTCTTGCAAGAGGTAAAAGGCACGGTAATTGGTTCCAGCGTTTACGACAACGTTAATAAAATCTGTATAGACTATAAATTTAAAATTTCTTTCAGGAAAGGAATAGTTAATTTACGTTGATAGCGTAAAGAAGAATAGTCAAGTGTTTCCAATGCACTAAATAAAGCTTTAGCATCTCTTGCCCATCGAGAAAGTAAAAATTTTGCAGAGGTTTCGGGCAAAATAAACCCTTTTAATCTTGCGCGTCGCTGCAATGCAGCGACTTTATTGATATCATCGAGTGCATGTACTTGAAAGATTAATCCATTATTCAATCTAGAGACTAAATCAGGTAGTTTATATTTTAAGTGATTAGGTACTTGATGTGCACAGAAAACTAAGGCAGCCTTTTTTGCAATAAGATCATTGTACATATGTAACAAAGACTCTTCCCATTTTAGCTGACCTGCAATACTGTCTAATTCATCTACACATACGAATTGATATTTTGTAAGATATCTTAAACTTTTGACAGTGTACTTCTGTTGAAACGTTTTAAGCGCAATACGCACTGCCTTCATTTTTTGAAAACGCGCTTCGTGGTAACAAGCTTCTAACAAATGACTGCAGCCTACTCCTTGCACTCCCCAAATATAAATGGGGTTTTCAAACGTTTTATTGTTAATAAATTGTTGTAAACATTTGAGTAAAATTGTATTAGAGGTTGAGTAAAAATTTGCAAATGTTTTTTTTTCTATTTGATGAAAAGGAAGAGGAATTTGTCCTAAAAAAATTTTTTTATCGTGTATTGGCATGATATAAAAAACTTTGGGCCCAAAACAAACCATATTCTATTAAACTGATTAAATTTGTGGCTATCATTCCGAGTGCAACAATTTGAATACTGCGATAAGGCAATGACCAAGTATCTAACCGAAGGAGTAGAAGAAATACAAATAGCACTTGTAAAGCCATATTTAGTTTACTGATAAAAATAGGCTTATAAGTAATGGGTCCTAACCACAGAGAATAAATAATAATTCCAATAATAATAAGTAAATCTCTGCCAATGACGATAATCGCTAGCCACTTTGGTATATGCGAAAGATAACTTAATGTTGTAAACGTACCAAACATCAATAGTTTATCTGCAAGCGGGTCTAATAATGCGCCAAGCCTTGTTGTACAGTGATATCGGCGTGCTATAGCACCATCTAATCCATCACTTATTCCTGCAAGTGTAAATACCAATAGTGCTCCTTGGTATTGGTTAGATAAAATATACAGTATTACAGGATAGGTCAAGAAGATACGTAACGCCGTAATACAATTCGGTAGGTATGGTAGAAAAGTACGCATACGTTTTAATGAGTTAAGTCGATACACCTAAAAACTCAAAAATTCTTTCACAAAGGTCGTGTATATTTTCTTTATTCATACTTGAAACCATGAAAGTAGCTTGATGAGATAAATCTACATCATGCTTTAATTGCTCGATTAATTTTTGGTAACATTTTACTTGATATGCTAAAGGCAAATGATCCATTTTATTAAAAATAATCCACCGTGGTTTTTTTGATAAATTTTGACTGTGTTGCATTAATTCTTTTTCGATAACTTTAATGTTTTCAATAGGATCGCTGCCGTCAAGAGGTAAAATATCAACAACGTGTAATAGCAAACGTGTACGTTCTAAATGTTTTAAAAACTGAATACCTAACCCTGCGCCCTGAGCAGCGTTTCGAATAAGACCTGGAATATCGGCAATAACAAACTGCTGGTTTGATCTTAAATTGACTATACCTAAATAAGGTGCAAGTGTTGTGAAAGGATAATCGGCAACTTTTGGTTTAGCAGAAGAAACAGCACGGATAAAAGTCGATTTACCTGCATTAGGTAGGCCAACTAATCCAACATCAGCTAATAATTTTAAAGAGAGTGTTAATTGACGTACTTCGCCTTCTTCTCCTAATGTGTATTTTCTAGGAGTTCTTTGAGTGCTACTTTTGAAACATTGATTTCCTAACCCTCCTTTACCACCATGGGCAACTGGAAAAATTTGATCATGCTTCTCTAAATCAATTAACAATTCGTGGGTTTCATGAGCGAAAACTTGGGTACCTAGCGGTACTTGAATAACTAAATCTTGTCCACTAAGACCAGTACAGTTTTTTCCACTACCGTTTTTACCTTTGGGTGCACTATAAACATTTCGATAACGGAAATCGATTAATGTACTAAGGTTTATGTTTGCTTTTAAATAAACATTTCCTCCTTGACCTCCATTCCCACCATCAGGACCACCCTTGGGAATAAATTTTTCCCGCCTGAAACTTAGGCAACCATCTCCTCCTTTTCCTGCCATCACTTTAATGGTGATTTCATCAAGGAATTTCATTTTAACGAAATACTAGTAAATAAAATCGTAAATATAAAACGTGAAATTTACTTGACTTAGGCAGTTTTAGGTAGAGCAGGTAATACTTCAACGAAGCGTTTGGCGTGCAAACCTTTCCTTGTAAAATTAACCTTGCCCGCCGTTTTTGCAAAAAGCGTATGATCTCTTCCAATGTCTACATTGATACCCTGATGGTAAGCCGTACCGCGTTGCCTGACGATAATATAACCTGCTTTTACATACTCCCCGCCAAAGCATTTAATACCTAAACGTTTTGATTGAGAATCTCTACCGTTACGTGTACTACCACCTGCTTTTTTATGTGCCATGATTTTTTAGTTTCCCCATCTCTGTTATTTCTAATAATGTATAATATTGACGGTGCCCCATCTGTTTTCGATGATGTTTGCGTCTTTTAAATTTAACAATTTTAATTTTTTCACCACGAATTTGATTGATAACATTTGCATGCACTGTTATTTCAGATAATGAGGAAGTATCCATCTTAACGGAATCGTTGGAATCTTTAAAAAAGATTGCAGGAAAATGGAGAGTATCACCTATTTGCGCATCAAGTTTTTCAACTTGAATTTTATCTTTAGACGAAACTTTATATTGTTTTCCACCTGTCTTAATCACAGCATACATATTCATCCCCCTACAGTGTAAAAATCACTCATCGAATATTAAAAATGTTTTTTTTAGAAAAGTAATTAGTGTTCAAGAATACAACAGTTTAAGTAATTTTTGTAGAGAAAAGATGGTTATTCTCATAAAATCATATGAGTGTATCACATTGATAGAATATATGACTTCAATATGAAATTTTCTGTTTTTTATAGTCACCGCATAAATATGTCATGCATTTTATACGTAAGATTTACTTTTTTCTAATGGCTATTTCCAGTGTTTTTGTATCGGTGTCTACACTATTGCTATAGCATTTTTCCTCAGATTGAGCGAGTGCAATTAAATTATCTGTAATATGTTGTATTAACTCAACAGGTAATTTTGATGCATAAAATGATTTTAGAAAAGTGAGATAACTGAGCCACATCTTTCTAGGTAGATCAAAAAAGCTTCTTGCTATTTCTTTATTAGCAGTGGATAAAGGAATACTAAAATTCTGTAGGATAACAGTATCTTCTTGAGTTTTAGTCGATTCCTCTTGCTCATCGAGCTTTTTAATTGCTTTGAAGAAATTTTCAGGGATTAATAATATTTTTTTCGATAACTAGAAAAAAAATTTTCAATGAGTTGTTCTTTCTGTTGATGATGTTGAGGTCGGTTTTTAAATATTTGATTCAAAATATCATTGTAGAACTTGTAATCAAAATTTGGAGATTCTACGAGCTGTTCGACTACTGGAGAAGGTTGGCTATGCAAGAAGAAAATTTTCTTCAGTTTTTTTTAGTAAGTACAATATTTTAAGTCGATTGAACACAACGTGTTTGTGTAAAAATATTATCACTCTTTCCTCGAGCAAACTTATTTGTTCTCTTGAATTAACAGCACTTAGCTGACGTACTATCTGTGACTCAATAGGATTACCATATTCCAAAATAGTACTTAAAGGAATATCTTGTACAATATTTCTAAACTGTGTGAGATCTTTAACTTCATGAATCAAGCGAGAGGAAGGTGGTGATGTCTTTTCCATGCGTACAAAAAATATACACATTAAGAGTATACATGCAGATGCTGGGATGCAAAGGGCGAGTAAGCTGATAAGTTGTATGGAATCAACTATAACTGCTACAGATATACTGCTAATATCAGCAGTGAAAAAAATTTGTGTTATCATCTTTTTCTCAATATTTTTTAAAAGAGCAAAAATCAGTTACTAGCTCAAAGATCAGAGGTCAATCAATGGTGATTTACTCATTTTTTCCAATTTCTAAATGAAAAGAATGAGCAGCGCGCGCAACATATCAGTCATTTTTTCTTCATTCGGAAATACTGTAAGAAGAAATACAACTAGTAGAGTCTTTTCAGACAGATAGTATAGTACTTTTATTCCAATGATTAAGTAGAGATTATCGATACATTGTTATATGAATGATAGCTAAATACTTTTTAACATATCTAACTGTTTTATAAGTGCAGTGTACTGACTTTTTTCCTTTGAAAGAAAATTTTTAGTTTGATCAATGACCGTTGCAGGGGCTTTTTCTATAAAACCTTGATTAGAAAGTCTTTTTTCGTATTGATCGATAGTACACATTAATATCTTGATCTTCTTATTTAGCTTTTGCTTTTCGGCCTTCAAATCGACAATTTTTTCTAATGGCATCTCAATCGTTAAGTCATCAATCACGGTGGAGGCAAAAAGTGATTTCTTTTCTGCTGTTCTAACTATCGAGCCATCTGCAAATGCTGCTTTACTCAATTTTTCAATTATCCATTGAAATGTATGTAGTTGATGTGCTGTTGTATTCTGTGTCGTGTGATAATGCAATGAAACAATTTGATGAGGAGAAATATTCCATTCACTGCGTAATGTACGAATACTTTTGATGACTTTTTGTATCCAAAACACTGTATTTTCTGCAACTAAAAAAGTATTTAACGCATCAAAGAGAGGGTATGTGACATGATCTAACGCTTCGTTTGTTTTTGAGAAAGATTCACATGTTAATTCCTGCCACAGTTTCTCTGTAATAAAAGGCATCAAAGGATGTAATAAACGTAATATGTTTTGTAACACAAAAGCTAACGTATATTTAGCACGGTCTACTTTGGTTTGGCTCTCGTGTTTAGCAATGGCTTTAAATATTTCTAGATACCAGTCACAATATTCGTACCAAACAAATTCATATAATGTTTGCGACAGCATATCAAAACGATACTCTTTAAAATAGATGTGCGTATCTTTAATCGTTTGGTTCAAGCGTGAAAGAATCCATTGATCAAAAACAGATAAGTTTTCTTTAGGTAACAATGTGCGTATATCCTGTTCACTGAACTGTCCTTTGACAAAACGAACAGCCTGCCATAATTTATTACAAAAATTTCGAAAACCAGTGGTGCGTTTAAGATCAAAATGAATATTACTTGTGGGAGAAGCAAGTGAATAGTAGGTGAAACGTAGTGCATCTGCTCCAAATGCTTCAATTCCAGTGGGAAACTGTTCTTTTGTGATTTTTTTGATAGAAACAGTTACTTTTTTGTCAGTTAAATTTTTTGTACGTTTTTCAATAAGCTGATCCAATGTAATTCCTTGAATAATATCTAATGGATCAATTCCGTTTCCTTTCGTTTTAGACATTTTTTGACCGAGATGATCTCGAATAAGACCTGTAATATAAACGGTTTCAAAAGGAATTTGCTGGGTAAAATGCAAGCCAAGCATGAGCATACGTGCTACCCAGAAAAATATAATATCAAATCCTGTTACTAATAGCTGGGTAGGATAAAATCGCTTAAATTCTTCTGTAAGAAAAGGCCATCCAAGTGTTGCAAATGGCCAAAGCGCAGAAGAGAACCAAGTGTCTAACACATCTTCATCTTGATGCAGTTTGACGTCCTCTTTAAGATGATACTTTTCTCTTAGTTGGATCTCATCTTTTCCAACAAATATATGGCCCTGCATATCATACCAGACTGGAAGACGATGTCCCCACCAAAGCTGTCGACTGATACACCAGTCTTCGATATTTTCTAACCATCGCAAGCAAACATTTTTCCAACGACTTGGAATAAATTTTACTTTATCTGTTTTAATGGCCTCAATCACAGGTATTGCAAGCGGTTGCATGCGCATGAACCATTGATCGGTCAGATAAGGCTGAATGATTGCACCTGAACGCTCCCCTCTTGGCACTTTTGCTAAGTAAGGTTCTATTTTGTCTAATTGATGGAGTACTTGCAGTGCTTGAACGATTTCTTCTCTGGCTAAAACACAGTCTTTGCCTCGATAAGCAAGGGGTACGAAATCGTTCAGTGTTGCTTGTGGCGTTAAAATATTAAGACAAGGCAGCTGGTGGCGTTGTCCTATCTTATAATCTTCAAAATCATGTGCAGGCGTAATTTTTAAACAGCCCGTGCCAAATTTTGGATCAACTGCTGTATCTGCAATCACCGGAATCTCACGCTCAACTATTGGTATACAAACAAACTGGCCGATAAATCGATTGTAACGTGAGTCTTGAGGATGCACAGCTACAGCAACGTCTCCAAATAATGTTTCAGGACGTGTTGTTGCAACGATAAGAAAATCTTTACTTTGCTTAAGATAGTAGCGAAGATAATACAACTGACTTTTTTCTTCTGTAATGATGACTTCTAGATCTGAGATTGCCGTTGATAATTGAGGATCCCAGTTCACTAAACGCGTTCCACGATATATTTTACCTTGCTCATATAATTCTATAAAAGCATGTTTGACGGCGGCTTGGTATTTTTCATCTTGTGTAAAACGATTACGGGAAAAATCAATAGATGCACCCAACCGTTTTATTTGCGTATAAATTTCATTTTCTGAAAGACGTTGCCAATCTTTTACCAGTGCTAAAAATGCTTCACGGGTTAATGATTCTCTTTTTTTACCCTGTGCAATCAATTGTTTTTCAACTGTCATCTGTGTTGCAATGCCTGCATGATCGGTTCCCCCTTGCCATAAAACACTTTTACCCATCATGCGTTCATAACGTACTCTCATATCCATGATGCTGATCTGATGGCTGTGTCCAAGATGTAGAGAACCTGTAATGTTTGGTGGAGGCAATACTATTGCATAGGCATTACCTAATGGGTGCGGTGTAAAATAAGAAGCATTTTTAAACCACCGTACACCCAGTTCGTTCTCTAATAGATTGGGGTGATAAGTTTTATCCATGATCAATACTGAATCATCACAAAAAAATTTTTAAAAATAGCAAATTATTTAAGCATGAACGTAAAAATTTTAAAACGGAGATAAAGAATTAACAGTCATTTTTAAAATATGGGAAAAAGATTGAATAACTTTCGGCTATGATACTTTTTTCATGCCGTATTATGTAAATTATTTATCGCAAAGGCGCTTGTACCAGCAGGTTCTAGTGCAAAAATATTTTTATGTCCTAGCTTGTATTGCATACTGTGCAAGCAGCGTGCAAGACTGTCTAAATGCTTTTCAATATTTAAAGTAGTAGGCCTAGGTCCAATCGTTTCAACTATAACAGGATGTATTTTCTTGACTGCAGCACGGACTTCAATATCCTGGTAAATAATATGAGGATTACTAGAGACACTGAGTAATCTACTCTTTTCTTTAAAAGATGGTTGAGTCGAAATAAACGCTTGAATGGTTTCTTCAGTGCTTGCTCTTTGAGCGTCACTTTTGTTTTTAGCGTGGATAGAAACGGCTGTCAATTTTACCGTATCTGGTAAATTGTTAGTGTCACCCCAAAGAAATTTAAGTGCTTGTGCTTCTGTTGTGCACCCTTTCTCAATTAATTGCGCTTCTAACTTAAATTTAGAATTTAATTCCCTTTGACTACCTAATAAAATAACTTTTTCGAAACGTATTCCTCGATCATATTCTTTCGCTAAAAAATTAATACGTGCTTGCATGCAGGAAGCCATTGCGCCGTTAATGAGTACAAAGTCATACTGACTGTTTGAGGCTGTTACCTGTGAAACTGTGCCTAATGTCGTTAAGCATGTTATAATTTTTGCTTGTTCCTCTTTGCTTTTCGCTTCAAATTTTTCAAATAGCCAACGTTCTTTCCCTTTCTTACCTTGAAACCATTTTTCTTGCGTGTCTTCCGTCAGTTTTATTAAGTCTTCTTCATTAGTAATACAAATATCGGTCAATTGACATAATTCTTGCAAGGCTGTTGTTATCTTTCCCTGTTGATCAATGAGCGCATACATGGGTAATGGGTCAGGAACATGGTTAAAAAAGTTTGGAAAAGATAACATTATACATCTCACTCTAAAAAATTTTTATGATCATTGTGCATAATAATATGTATTTAACGAAAGCAAATAACTGCATACAATTTATTGAAAATATTAGAATAACGTAAGTCATTTTAAGACACAAAAAAATACTATCTTAGTCCATAAAAAACCGCTTTTACTGCTGTAATACAAGTCTAAAAAGAAAACCGATAGGATAACTTGCATTTTATTAAGGTGGGTTGTATTTTAGCTTTATCCGCAATTTTTAATATTCAGTATTTCTTATTTTTCTGACATAAAAATTGATATTTTATACGCAATTATTTCTCTGACTTATGAGTCGATCGATCAAACAACAAATTCTTTCTATGTTGCCAAAAAATTATTACCCGCAACAAGGTAATCGTTTGCAGGTAGTCAAACGTAATGGTCAGTGCGTATCGTATGATGCAAATAAAATTCACGTGGCTATTCTTTCTGCATTTACTGCTGTAGAAGGTGAAAATGCTATTGTTTCTCATCGAATTAACGAACAAATCCAAAAGATAACGCGCCACATCACACAAGAATTGGAAGCAGAAACTTTACTGGATGAGAAAATTCATATTGAAAAAATTCAAGATAAAGTAGAGTTTCATTTAATGGAATTAGAGCCAAGACAACGTGCCGTAGCAAAATCTTACCTTTTATTTAGAGAAGAACGAAACAAAGTAAGAAACCAAAGGAATACACATGCTAAGGATATACCTCACTTGCAAGTGATCGATACGTATGGCCAATCCCAACCATTGGATCCACAAACGCTTAAATACACGATTATGCAACATTGCAAAGATCTTCTTGCAGTGGATGCACAGCTTGTTTTTAAGCACACATGGAATAACTTGTATAATGGAATGCCAGCTAAAGAAATTAACACAGCATTAATTATCGCAAGCCGTGCATTAGTTGAGCGAGATCCTGATTACAACACCTTAACTGCAAGATTTTTAATAGAATCACTTTACAAAAAAGCGCATGACTTTCTTAATCTTCCTACTGCCTCTAGTATTTTAGTACCTGTTGATTACCTAACCTACTTCTCGCGCTATATTCAAAAGGGGATTGAACTAAAACTACTAGATCCTCGTTTACAAACTTTTGATTTAACATTGCTCAGTCAAGCCTTACAGCCAAAACGAGATATGATGTTTAGTTACTTAAGTATACAAACATTATATGATCGCTACCTTTTACACTTTCAAGAAACACAGTTTGAACTACCACAAGCATTTTTCATGCGTGTTGCCATGGGACTTTCTTTAGAAGAAAAAGACAAAGATGCCCGTGCTATTCAATATTATGAAACGTTTTCTACATTTCGTTGTATGCCTTCAACGCCAACATTGTTTAATGCAGGAACTTCAAAACCACAATTATCGAGTTGTTTTTTAACAACTATCCCCGATAATTTAGAAGGTATTTACAATGGATATACGCATAATGCCCTACTCTCGAAGTTTTCAGGAGGACTTGGCAATGACTGGACGCCAGTTAGAGCAAGTGGTAGTCGTATTAGAGGGACCAATGGAAAGTCGCAAGGGGTTGTGCCTTTTTTAAACGTCGCGAATGCTTCTACAGTTGCGGTTAATCAAGGTGGGAAGCGTAAAGGAGCGACATGCAGCTATTTAGAAACATGGCATCTTGATATTGAAGCGTACTTAGATCTACGTAAAAACACAGGTGATGACAGATTACGTACTCATGATATGAACACCGCACATTGGATACCCGATCTTTTCATGAAACGTGTTTTTGAAAACAAAACGTGGACGCTATTTTCTCCAGACGACGTTCCTGATTTACATGATTTATATGGTATAGCCTTTGAAAAACGCTATGCAATCTATGAAGCACAAGCGCTCAAAGGTGAAATCAATCTTTTCAAACAAGTCTCTGCTACTGGCCTATGGCGAAAAATGTTAAGTGCTTTGTTTGAAACAGGACACCCTTGGATTACCTATAAAGATCCTTGTAACCTTCGCTCACCTCAACAACATCAAGGTGTTGTACACAGCTCCAATCTTTGCACTGAGATCACACTAAATACTTCTGCAGAAGAAATTGCCGTATGCAACTTAGCCAGTATTAATCTTGCACAGCATCTTACTCAAACCAATGATTTTGATACAGAAAAACTTAAAGAAACGGTCACAATCGCAATGCGTTTACTCGATAATGTCATTGATATTAATTATTACACAGTGCCCCAAGCAAAAACAGCAAATCTTAAACATCGTCCTGTAGGACTGGGTGTCATGGGCTTTCAAGATGTCCTTTTTAAAAAGAAAATGGCATTCAAAGATCCAGATACTGTTAAATTAGCGGATTATTCTATGGAACTTGTGAGCTATTTTGCGATTGAAGCATCGTGTGAGCTTGCCAAAGAACGTGGTACTTATCATAGTTTTCAAGGTTCTTTATGGAGTCAAGGTATCTTACCGATTGATTCTATTAAACTACTTAAAAAAGCTAGAGGCCAATATTTAGAACAAGACGATAGTACAACACTTGATTGGAAAACACTGCGTGAGAAAGTCGTCACACAAGGTATGCGTAATTCAAATTGTCTTGCAATTGCACCCACGGCAACTATTTCAAATATTTGTCATGTCACACCTTCCATCGAGCCTATTTATCAAAATCTTTTTGTCAAATCGAATATGTCAGGCGAGTTTACTGTGATTAATTCCTATCTTGTAGAAGATTTAAAAGCGCTACATTTATGGGATAAAGCCATGGTAAACGATTTGAAATATTATGATGGTAGTATTCAGAAAATCGAACGCATTCCAGAATCTTTAAAAGCGATTTATGCCACTGCTTTTGAGATTGAACCGACTTTCTTAATACAAGCTGCATCGCGTCGACAAAAATGGTTGGATCAAAGTCAATCATTAAATCTTTTTATGCGCGAACCTTCGGGCAAGAAAATCAGTGATGTTTATAAAGAAGGATTTTTAAAAGGATTAAAAACAAATTATTATTTAAGAGTGCAAGGATTAAGTCATGTGGAGAAAACTACTACTACTAAAGGCACATTAAATGCGGTCTCTCCAGATCTTATTGCAAACGCACAGGAAAAAAGCAGCACTTGTCATCCGGAAGATCTTACCTGTGAAGTGTGTCAATAGTATTAAAATATTCTAATATTGGCTTATATCTAAATTTTTAAAAATGTATCGTTATTGGTATAGCCTTATTTCTATAGCATGGTTATGTTTTACACCTACTCTGTTCTCTTATCAAGAAGTGCTTCTAGGACACCATGTTGGTTTAAACGCTGGAGTTTCAAGATTTAGTAAGTTCTGGGGTCAAGAGAAAATTTTTATTCATTTCCTGTGCAATCCTTTTCAAGACATTGGATCGACCTACTTTATCCATATGGGAGTGCAAAATTTAAAAAAAATTATAAGTGCAGAAGGTGTGTTAGGCCTTGGCTTTGGGGGCGCACTTAAATACTATCAATGTCATCGCTTTCACCCTATTACACTTAAACAAACATATTTCCAGCGATATTTTTTAAAAGGCGAACTTTTTTTTGTTATAAAAACACTAAGATCGGACGTACTTCATCATCTTTCTATCCCAATTTACAGCCCATTGCTTGCGCTGGAAGCAAGTTACTGTGAAAAAAGTTTAACCAATGAAAAAGCGAAAGTTTTTTCAAGAACATTGACAAACTTTGGGAAACAACAATACGCGTTTTTAGAAGAAGGTACGATAGAATACCGTGTAACGTATGGCTATTTCTTTAATGAAAGATTAAACGCATATCTGACTGGCTATATCGTTTTTGATTTGGATAATTTATGGGAAGGTTGGGTAGGGGGTTTTTGTTATCATCTTACACCTTTTATTAGCATAGAAGGAGCCGGGAATGTCGATGGGCTTAGAGATCTGATTGTGATATTACAAATGCGTATCAGTACACAGCCTTTCCAAAGGAACATAATGACTCGGTCAGATAGGCATTACAGTGTTCCACACCTTTTTGAAAATAAATGGCTAAAACAGAGACCTTTTATACCTAAAGCAAACGCCTCAGACCGTTACTTTAGGCCGTCTCAAAGAGCCTCACATGGATCCCAATCTTACCCCAATGACAGAGATTACCCTCAGTTTCAGAGAAAAACTGGTCCCAAAACTAAGGCTTCCTCTCATCATAGTGACAAAAACTATTATACAAATAATGATGTTCCAACAGCTCCTATAGACAAAGTGCTAAAAGCACGGAATATTTTATCTGAAAAATACGGTATTTCAGGACTTGATAATATGACTGAAGCCGAAATTGGTAGACTCCGTAGAAAATCAATGTTGAAGTTGCATGTTGATAGTCCATCCAAAATAAAAAGAACTGATAAAGAACTGCATCAGATGTCAGCACACGTAAACGAGTTATTTGATATCATTCTAGACGGTATGCAAAAGTAAAACTACTATTAGAGTATAGACAAATTTAATCGATATATTCAATCGCTTGCACAATATGCGCAATACCGGGTAATTGTTGAATGGCTTGCGCTGCGCTCGTGGCACTGGCTTTTGTGGATTTTCCAAGTAAAAAAACGACTTTATCTTCCACCAAGATCATCAGTTGATTTAAGCGAACATGGCTCGTCAATATCAATAAAATATAAATCATTTTTTTAATTCCAGCATCTTGCAGTCTCTGCCAAGCACTGATTGGTTTTTGTAACGTGATTTGGTTAAACATATGTCGCACATGTTTTGTCGTTTTAGCACAATCGTTTGCATGCTTTATCACCGCTGTTTCCGTGCTTTGACCTAATAATAAAACCACTTGATTATAGGTAATAGCATAGATCTCACTATTCTCATTGGCGATCAATAATTGGCGGTTCAATTGATAATTAATTAAATGATCGTTTTTAATGGCTGAGAAAGATCGCTTTTCTGTAATAACACGATTGAGTTGTATGATACCCATGCCACTCAAAAAAATACTATTTAATGCACTACAACCCGTAAGAGAGCACAAAGTGAATAATGCAATAGCAACTCGACTTATATTCCTTATCACCACGTCATTTTATCTTTATTAATTTTTCTTCCATTAGAAGAGATGGTGTACTGGCAATCACTGTTTCATATTGATCTGCTATCCTGGTTTGAAAACAGCTAGCTAAAAGTACAAGTGCCACATTAAATACTAATAGACCAACAGATTTTGAACGATTAACCTTAATCTCTTCTATTTTTATAAACGGTGTAAAGTACATCCATTTAATCATTTGAATGTAGTAGTACATCCCTCCCACTAGAGTTGATATTAGCGCAACGCTTGATACAACATACCACCGTTGTGTCATCAGTAACTGTAATACATCTAGCTTGATAAAAAACCCTACAAAAGGTGGTAGACCTGCCATTGCCCCTATCGCGATTAAAGTCAAAAAAGAAAGTAAAGGGTGTTGGTGTTGCAATTTACCTAGGTCTTGTATTGATTCTATCGAAATGCCATGGGCGTGCATCGTCATCATTGCGCCTAAAAGGCTCATTAAACTCAGACTATAATGAAGTAGATAATTAAGTGCAATCGTATAGCCTGGTTCAGAAAAGGTTAAACTCAACAGTATAAACCCCATATGACTGAGAGAGGTATAAGCAACAAACCGTTTAATATTTTCTTGTGATAAAGCAATGGTATTTCCCAATATAATTGACAACAGACCAAGACTTAAAAAAAATATTTGCCACTTAGCATCCATTGTACTGAAATTTTCTAGTAATACACGAAGTATAATACCTAGAAGAGCTATTTTGGGTAAAGTTGCAAGAAATAACGTCGTACTCGTTGTAGCACTTTCGTACACATCAGGTACCCACCAATGAAAAGGTGCTACACCTAACTTAAATAGAAAAGCAACCACGGCTAAAACACCTGCTATACTGATAATTTTTGCATTTTCATACTGTGTTACTATTTTTGATATCTGACTTAACTCTAATTCACCACTTATCCCATATAAAAGACACAGCCCATAGAGCAAACAAGCGGATGAAATACTGTTCATCAAAATGTATTTCATGGCTGCTTCTGATGTAAAAATACTCTTTTCATTTAGTGTGATCATGGCATAAATCGGTAAAGTCATGAGTTCTATACCCAGATACAACGATAGCACACTGCCTGATGTAACGAGGACGATCATCCCAAATAAAGAAAATAGTGCCAGGCTGTAATAGCTCATAAGGTGAACGATGTAATTACGGTCACTTTGCATTGCGTAAGCGAAAACAAGAAGTGCCACACTGCTGATTAAAAAAACGAGACATGCAATGAATGGATCCCACACAAAATGACCATCAAAGAAAGTTTGTCGGTTGTTAGGAAAATAAAAAAAGATGCCAGCACAAAAACAAAAAAGGATTAAAATAGGAAAGCTAAAAATCAATGTTTGATATTTTTGAGTCAAGGCCTGTGTGAAAAAAATCTCAACGCTAAGCATGATGAGCGTAGTACAAAGTAAAAAGATCAGTAAAACGGGTGAAAAAGAAGTCAGTTGACTCATAACTTGCTTTGCAGGCTAAAATGAATAAGACGCATTAAACTGGGTTGCAAAAAGTCGACAACAGGCGCCGGCCATATACCTAACAGCAAAATACTTGATGTAAGCGCAATAAAACTAATTCTCTCTACAATCGATAAAGCCATAGGTGTACCATAAGAAATAACAGGTGGTTGACCTAAAAAGAGCTGATTATATAAAGAAAAAGTATAGCTTGCACTCAGTATCAGTATCATGGCAGTACCAATACTCATCCAAAAATTAACATACGTTGCACTCATAATAATCAAGTATTCACCGATGAATCCTGCTGTACCGGGTAAACCTATGTTTGAAACAGCACATACCATAAAAAAGCTTGCCAAAGTTGGCATGACTGCGCCAAGTCCTTGATAATCACCAATCATACGCGTTTTAAAACGTTGATATAAAACACCAATTCCCAAAAACAATCCTGCTGTACTTAAACTATGTGCTAGCATCTGTAGCATCGCACCTTGCATACCAAAAAGTGCCAATGTACTTTTGTCTGTATGAGTACTTTTTGTCAAGAAAATTGAGAAGATACCAAAGACAATGATACTCATATGCGTTATAGAAGAGTAAGCGATGTACTTTTTCATATCTTGTTGAAATAAAGCTAAAAGCCCTGCATAAATCATTGAAAAAATACTTAGTACACAAATGGAAAACGAGAAGATACGTGCAGCATCAGGCACAATGGGTAGAGCAATTTTAATTAACCCATAGCCGCCAAGTTTTAAAATGATTGCGGCAAGTATCATCGATCCTTCTGTTGGTGCTTCAGTGTGTGCGATAGGTAGCCAACTATGTAAAGGCCATAAAGCAGCTTTAACAGCAAAAGCAATAAAGAAAGCAAAGAAGATAAATACTTGTTCATTCCAGTGAAGGGGTACGGTATAAAGGTGTGGAATAACAAAATTTTTTGTTTTTCCTCCCACATCGCCTAAGTATAGAAATGCAATGAGCATTAAAGAAGATCCTAGCGCCGTATAAATAAAAAACTGTACAGCCGCATAGGCCTTTTCTCGACTACCCCAAATACCGATATTAAGCATGAGTGGTAATAATGTTGCTTCCCAAAATATATAAAATAAAATAGCATCATTGGCTGCAAAGCAGCCAATGACGAATGTTTGAGTGAATAAAAGTGTACTTAAATATCGATGCAAATTCTTATAAGGTCGTACCTGACTGATTAAAACAGTTAGCAACGTAATAAATAATGTCAGTAGAATAAAGCTGAGAGAAATAGCATCAATGCCTAAAGAATAGTATATTTTCCACCTTGTGATCCATAACCAGTTTTCTTGAAACTGTAAATAAGGACTTTGTTGATCAAACTGTGCTAAGAGAAATAGTCCAAATACAAAACAAAGAAAAACGGTAGTACACGCTATCCACCAACTTCTTTTAGGATGATGGTGACCTCCAAGAAATAATGTACACAATGCACCTGACATCGATAAACTAAGGAGAGTACTCAGTAAATAATGCTTAAACATAAATAACGAATTTGATAAGAATAAAAACAATGCTGACCACCATCATTTGCAAATAATGATAAAGATAACCGGACTGAATCTTACGTAATAGAAAAGTACACTGCCTTATTAGATATATAAATCTTTGTAATACCCATTGATCCAGCGCAATATCGATAATATTACATTGTTGAGCTAGCCATTTTACTAGCGAAACGGTTGTCTTGTGATTAAAATACTCAAGTCCGTATTGACTAATCAGCAGTCGATGTAGTAAAGATTGTGGTTTAAAAATACTAGGTGCGGGTAATGTAAAAAAAAGCCATGCCATCAATATTCCAAAAACCCCTAGTAACGAAGGAAGTACAGTAATGAGAAAAGAGTAATGATATAGTGTAATGTTTACATAAACATGACTATCTTTTAACCAAAGGTGATGTACCACATACGGAAAAAGCATTTTTCCAATAAAAAGAGTAATAATACCTAGGACAAGTAAAGTACTATTCATCCATGTAATGTTTGTGTCGACAGAAATATGCGTTTGCGTTTTATTTGCTGTATTGTGTCCATGAAAAAGATGAAAAAACAAACGACCAATATAAAGTGCGGTGATAAAAACACTGGTTAAAAGACAAAATAATGCATAAAATCCAATATAACGATGTTTTTGATACACAAAGTATACGGCTTCTAGAATCATCTCTTTGGAATAAAAACCTGAAAAAGGCGGTATACCAATCAAGCAAAGACTACCAAGTATGAAACAACCATAAGCAATCCGTGTGTAGCGCCACCGCCTTGCTCCTATATTATAGATGTTTTGCTCATGCTCGGCGCAAAATGTTACAACACCTAGCGATAAGAAAAGTAATGCTTTAAAAAAGGCGTGCGTTGTAAGATGAAAAAAGGCTGCATGATAAGCAGAAGCACCCAGTCCTGCCATCATATAGCCAAGCTGTGAAATAGTTGAAAACGCGATAATGCGTTTTGCGTCCTGCTGCGTTAATGCGACAAGACCAAGGAGTAGTGCTGTGGTTGCACCAATGAATAGCATAAATAATCGAACATTTTGACAATACTCAAATAAAAGAGATAACCGTACAATAAGATAAATACCAGCAGCCACCATGGTAGCTGCATGCATTAGCGCTGATACAGGAGTGGGTCCTACCATTGAATCAGGTAACCACGTTTGAAAAGGAATTTGTGCAGATTTAGTCATCACGCTGATCAGTAATAAAGATGTGGCAAGTGTTACAACACAGATAGGCTGCTTAAATACTGTTATTTCTATTTGGGCAAGATAGGCAACATGGTCAAAAATGGCGAGATAAGACAAAGAATTAACGTGTGTAAAAAGCAAGCTTATTCCAAGTAGTAAACCAATATCTCCAGCTCGATTGATAAGAAATGCTTTTAAATTACTTAGTTGTGCTACCGGTTTTTGAAACCAAAATCCTATTAGCAAATAAGAGGCAAACCCTACACCTTCCCAACCAAAGAAAAATGGTAAAAAGTTATCTGCACACACAAGCATGAGCATGGCAAATGTGAAGAATGATAGATAACTAAAAAAGCGCTGATAGCTAGCATCATTTCGCATATAGTCAACACTGTACAAATGAACTAGTAATGTAATCGTTGTCACAATGATAGACATCACAGTGGAAAGCCGATCAATGCACAGTGTGATATTAAATTGAATTATATTATTAAGTGCAAGCCACGTTAACCCTTGAATATGCCATGGTCCTTCACCTTGAAAAAAAATTTTCCATGCAATGCATAAAGTACATAAAAAAGAAATAGCTGCATTTAGTATTGCAAGAGTTTGTACAAACTGGCGAGTTAAGTGTTTAGTAAAACCTGTAATAATAACTGTTGATAAAGGTGCAAGTAATACAGTCCAAGCAATCCAGTTGAGATACATATTAACCTCTTAATTGAGCAAGAGATTGCATTTCAATGGTACCTCTTTTTCGAAACAGAAGAACTAAAACAGCAAGAGATACAGCTGTTTCACATGCGGTCACAGCCAGTATAAAAAAAACAACGATTTGACCCGATAATTTGTTTAGATAATAGCTTAATGCGATAAACTGCGTGTTAATTGAAAGCAATAATAGTTCTGTACAGATCAATAACCGAATTAAATGATGTCGATTAATTAATACACCAAATAAACCAATAGAAAATAAAAATACACTAAGTAAAAGATAATAAATCAATGGAATGGTCATCTAATCACCTTTGACTAACCGAATACGTTCTTTACTTTGAACAGCGATTTGCTCTTTTTGACTCATGAACTTCTTTTTCTCTTTATTTTGATGAGATTGATGGTGAACGGTCATTGTAGAGACAATTGTGGCTAACAATAAAATACCTATCAGTTCGAAAGGATAAAGATACTGTGTGTACAATTGATTTCCAAGGGCTTGTGTATTACTTATATTTTTTTCTATTTGTTGAGACTGCATCACTATAAAACGTTCGTAGACAACATAGCTGATAAGAGTCAGCCAGCTGATGACAATGAGTAGTGATAGGCTTTGGTATATCAAAGAAGAGAATTGATTGATTGTAGTTTTTTGTTCTTTGGAAGTCGTCATAATAACAAAAAGAAACAATGTGAGTACAGCACCGACATAGACAAGTACAAGCACTAAACCCAAAAATTCTGCTTCAACTAATAACCATAAGCCTGTGGCCGAAAAGAAACAGAGAACGAGCCACAGTGTACTTTCAATCACTTGATCAGCGAAAATAGTCATGATTGCTGAAAAAAGAAGGAGACTTGCGAAAGATAAAAAAAGTGCTAACTCTATCATAAAAATGCAAAAACTTTTATTATTTATCGATAACGTGCATCATCAGTTTTATCTTGAGCAATTTGTGATTCATAGTAGTCTCCTATTTTTAATAATGTTTCCTTTCCAAGAATCTCTTCACCCCGCTGTTGAAAATGATAGTCTACTATATTCGTCTCAACAACTGCATCGACAGGACAAGCTTCTTCACAAAAGCCACAGTAAATACATTTAAATAGATCAATTTCATATTTCTTTGCTCGCCGTGAACCATCTTGTCGAGATTCTGATTCAATCGTAATAGCAAGCGCTGGGCAAACTGCTTCGCATAATTTACATCCAATACAACGTTCTTCTCCATTAGCATAGCGTCTTAAGGCGTGCAGCCCACGAAAACGTGGTGAGACGGGTGTTTTTTGTTCAGGAAACTGTAATGTTACTTTTGGCTTAAAAAAATAAGTGCCCGTTACCTTCAATCCTTTCCACAATTCCCATAAAGAAAATGTTTTAAATAGCTTTAAAAATTTATCTTTCATTTTAAATCGTACGATTTATTATTATCAATTTCAATGTATCTTAAATGTTTGTAATATAAAAACCAAATTGTGTCATAATTTTCTTGACAGGGTTTTTGAAAAAGCTAAAATAAAAGCTTTCCTACTATTGCGGGGATAGCTCAGTTGGTAGAGCACAACCTTGCCAAGGTTGAGGTCGCGAGTTCGAGACTCGTTTCCCGCTCCAAAAAGGTTTTTTTCTTTGGCTGGGTGGCAGAGTGGCTATGCAGCGGCCTGCAAAGCCGCGTACGTCGGTTCAATTCCGGCTCCAGCCTCTCTCTTTTTCTTTATTTGCCCGGGTGGCGGAACAGGTAGACGCAAGGGACTTAAAATCCCTCGGTGGTTAACACCGTGCCGGTTCGATTCCGGCCTCGGGCATTTTTAATCAAAACTTCATTCTCATTTTTTACGAGAGAGCCACAAGTCTGATATAGGAAAAGTGGTAATCATTCAGTCGACTTGAATAGAGATTATTCAAGGTGAGAACCTAAAAATAGGACTGCTACCTTGTTCTTGAACTTCATAGACACTTTCCATTAAATCTTTAGATTGGCGAGGTAATTGACTATTGCAAAGCACACTGTTTAGTATTGCATAAACCTGTGGGTCCTGTAACACAGCTTCAAAAGAGATTGACTCGATGCTAACACTAAATAATGAATGACTATGAAAGCCTGGATAGTCATGTGGTCGAAATCGTCTTAAAAAAGCACACAGTGACAACTTCATATCTGTTTGGTCATCTTTGCCATTAATTTCAACTTTAAATCCATAGTCAGCCAGTGCTTGTTGTAACCACGTGATAGGAGGTAGTGTATTACTATCATTTAAAAATGATTGCACAGTCACAACTTGATGATTGTCGTACCAAATGCCTAGGTTTTCATTCGCTAATCGTTCAAAGAGGTCACTTGGATAAGGGTCTGACTTTCGGTCCGGTGCGATTTCAAAATGACCCAGTATATGTGTTTTTGCAATGTGATGTCTTGTCTGAATATCTTTAATCAATTGTATACATGCTATGGTTTGTTCTTCACTTAACATATCATATTCAATGAAATGTTTTTCATTTTCTTTAATATCTTTTCCATAACAAACCATTTCGATACCAATACTATTTTGATTCAAGTTTTCTCGATTATGAAAGTGACTAATGCCTGCATGCCATGCTTTTTTGTCTTCTTCTACTAAACGATAAACAATGCATTCTCCAGTTTCATTCAATTCGTGAGAAATCAGGTAATGCGCACTAACTCGCCCTATTGTCTTTAATGTGCTTTTTAGTGTTTTGAAAAATTCTGCTGGCATACTCGTTAGCATTTTTGAAACTTCTTCTTCTGATGCAGTTGTGAGTTCTTCTAGAGACTCTTTTAGTGGTTTATGCGTTAGATTTTGTAAAAATGTCTTTGTTTTTTTCATCTGTTCTTCTTCAGATTCATTTATCAATGTATCTAAAAATTTTGTTAGTTCGTCCAACTTGTCCGCTAGCCGCCCTGTCAGCACTGTCAAAGATTTTTCAGTTGATGAAATGGCAGTTGCATGCAATATAATAGTATTTATCTCAACATCATTTGGACGTTCTGCAAAATTGTTTGAAGAAGCAGGATAATTCGTATTATATGGTTGTAGTTTTGGCATAAAGTTTTCCATTAATTGTACATGAATGAGTGCGAATCTCCTCACATCATACTATGTTATGTATAGTTCAAATACAACTGTTTGTCATTGCTTTAAGGATTGGAAGCGGTAAATTGATTTGTGTTTTGAATAGATACGTTTTCTTCAAAAATATCATCAATGATCATTTGTAGTGTCTTTAATCGATATAACTTTTCCAGAGCAATTTGTTCAATAACACTTGAAAAAATAGCAAAAAATACACTATCTAAAGAAGCTTCAAAAGATTGCTTAAAAAAAGGGGTCTCAATGGCGGTACCTAACTGAGAATCTGTTATACGCCCTGCATATTTTTCGGGTCTAAACCGACGTTGAAAAGTAAATAGTGCAATAATTGTTTTTGAATCTAGCTGACCAGTGATTTTAATATCTAATCCATAGATACCAATGCCTTCCTGAATCCAGTGCATTACCGGTGTAAATTTTCGCTTATCTAAAATAGAGCGATAATGATTCACTTGTGTTTCATCATACCAAATACTTAAATTATTCATGGCAAGTGATTTGAATAACAGACTAGGATAAGGATCATACTTGCGCCCACAAGAAATTTCAAAATGACCTAAGATATTTGTTTTTTGGATTGTATACCGTGTTTTAATATCTTTAATTAAATTTGCACACGCTTGTATTTGTAAATCACTGATTTGAGAAAACCGAATAGAGCGTTCTGTATCTTGATGATCTTTCCCGGCACAAACGATTTCTATTGAAATACTACTATCGTTTAAGTTTTCTTCCTCATGAAATCGACTGATGCCTGCATGCCATGCTTTTTTATCTTCTTCTACTAAGCGATAAACAATGCACTGACCTTTTTTATCTTGTTGATCAGAAATAAGATAATGAGCACTGACATGTCTTTTAAAAAAAGAAAGTGAAAATCCAAATAATTTACCAGTTAGAAGGATCAGAGCATATCTCGTGGTTGCTGTTGCAGTCGTGTGCAGCACAATTTTATCCACCACTTGATTCGGTGGTCGGTTTGAAAAATTTTCTGAGGGATAATCCGTATTATAAATTATTTCATTCATACATAAACATCTCTTTACTTATTCATTACTTAGTTTTCTCAACGCTTTGTACTTTTCAAGTTATATCTTTTATTGAGCAACTTAGCAATATCATTTTTTAACCGTAGATAACTTGCGTAAAAACAGCTTTAGTTAGTTATCTCATTCATCTAAATAAAATGAATTGAGCTATAAAACTGCGCACTGTTTTTGCTCATTGTCATAGGGCATACCACAAGTGTAAATTTCACATTGACGAGTTTTGCAGCACAGCACATAAATTATGATCTTGAAAACCATGTCAAAACACCATAAAATACCGGTGACGTCATGGTAAAATACAGATTGTTTAAAAATATTTTTTCATACATCAAAATTCAATATATTACATGAGCAATTATGCCACACATTGTCACTGAGTCTTGTATCCGATGTCGCTATACAGACTGTGTTGAAGTATGTCCAGTAGATTGTTTTTATGCAGGTCCAAAAATGCTTGTCATTAGCGATGAGTGTATTGATTGTGGCCTGTGTGTTCCAGAATGCCCTGTTGAGGCAATTTATGCAGAAGAAGATTTGCCCAAAGACCAACAAGTATTTGCAAAATTCAACTTAAGACAGTCAACGCAATGGCCATCAATTACTCAAAAAGAGCTTCCTCCTTCTGATGCAAAAGAATGGGAAACGAAATCCGCTAAACGAGATGAAATTCAAGAACTGTTATAACGTAGAGAATTAAAACGATTACTATTTGTGAATGTAAGAATTTTAGCTTTAGAAACCGCGACAACGCAGTACTCCATTGCATTGTGGACAAAGCATGCTGTTTTTGAAAAACACATGACAAGCGCTTTACAACCAAGTCACACGATTCTTTCAATGATAGATGCGATACTCTCAACAGCAGGTATCGTACGTACACAGCTCAGTGCTATTGCTTTTGGACGAGGACCTGGTAGTTTCACAGGCACTAGACTTGCGATGAATATTGCACAATCTATCGCTTTTGCATTGGATATACCAATCATTCCAATCTCAACGCTACGTGCACTGGCTCAGCAAACGTGGCGATGTGGAAAGCATCGATATGCCCTCCCTAGTCTAGATGCGCGTTTAAAACAAATTTACTGGGGATATTATCAGCTAGATAATGATCAAATGATGCAGGTCAAAGTGGCCGATCAGCTGACAGATAAAAAAGCGCTACAATCTTTTGTAAAACAGTTGACTCAAACATGGATAGGTATTGGTGATGGTTGGAAGGATAGCAATTATGCCTCTTATTGCTACTCACCCAAAATACAATGTGTACCACAAGCACTTGATGTTGTTTGTTTAGCACAGAAGAAATATGTTGAAGGTAAGATACTGAATCCAATGCAAATACAATCAGTGTATTTACGCAATAATGTTGCACAAAAAATAAAAGATCAATAATTAAAGGGGTATTTATGAATCATCCGTTTTTAAATATGCTAGTGTGCCCGACTTGTAAGACACACTTACATTATAGTTCACAAAAACAGGAATTAATTTGTAAAGAAGATCGATTAGCTTATCCAATTAAAGCAGATATTCCTGTAATACTCCCTGAGTATGCACGCCCTCTTTCTTTAGAGGAATGCAAAAACATTGCGTAACTATGTCAAAAGATTTTATTACTTCTGTTCAAGCGTATCATCAACGTATTGTAGACACGATGAGTTTAACCGAATTGCAAAAAGTACGCGTTCAATTACTTGGTAAACAAGGTGAAATAACAAAATCCCTAAAGAAAATCGGTCACCTTTCTCATGAAGAACGCCCTGCAATTGGTCGAAAACTACATGAACTGAAGAAAGAAGTTGAAATCGCATTAGAAAAACAAGAAAAAAGATTGATACAATTTCGTTTAGAAGAGAAGCTCAATATTCCATTAATTGATGTCACACTACCCGGTCGTGGCATACGCCGGGGTGCGATTCATCCAATTACACGCACACGTCATGATTTGGAAAATCTTTTTACACAGATTGGTTTTAAACTGATGACAGGCCCTGAAATTGAAGAAGACACCATTAACTTTACAGCGCTTAATATTCCTAAATATCACCCTGCACGTGCCATGCATGATACGTTTTATATTAAGTCACACCACAATTTATTATTGCGTACGCATACTTCCACGGTGCAAGTGCACGCACTACAACAACTAACGCCTCCTTTGCGTATTATTGCAACAGGCGCTGTATATCGCTGTGATTCTGACGTGACACACACGCCTATGTTTCACCAATTAGAGGGAATGGTAATTGATAAAGCCGCTAACTTTTCAGAACTTAAAGGACTATTAACGTATTTTTTAAAAATATTTTTTGAACGAGAGGAGCTTAAAACACGATTTAGAGCTAGCTATTTTCCATTTACTGAACCTTCTGCTGAGGTTGATATCAGCTGCATACTTTGTGAAGGCAAAGGCTGTCAAGTATGTACATACAGTGGATGGTTAGAGGTGTTAGGTTGTGGCATGGTTCATCCTAATGTTTTGCAAAATGCAAACATAGATCCAACTATTTATCAAGGATATGCTTTTGGTATTGGCATCGATCGTTTGACGCTCCTACGCTATCAAATCCCAGATCTTCGCTTGCTATTTAATAATGATCTCGCTTTGCTTGAACAATTCAATTCATAAAAACAAAAGGGTCACTTAAGTGCATGAATCTTTTTCACAAAAAAATACAGCTAAACTGTCCATACAATTAAATTTTTTGATTCAAGAAATTTAAAGATTAATTATTAAATGGCAGCAGCAAGCTGTCGGTATTGAAAGCGGACATTATAAGCAAGTGCAAAAAGTGTAATGAGCATTGCGCCAAATCCCAAACCACTCAATTGCAGCAAACGATGTAAACGGCTCAATTCAAACCAACTCTGTGTATTAGGAACACAAAGAAAGTAAAATGTAACCAGTGATGATACGGTTCCAATTAAACTAACCCACCAGCGTTTCCATCCATAAGGCGGTCTAAACAAAACAGAAATTGGCTGTTTCAACTGCCAAATTAATAAGCTGACATGAGTCCATGCGGCAATTGAACTTGCCAATGCAATGCCGCTTTGTTCAAATTTAAATACATCAAGCATGACACGTCCGGCAATAATTTGTGTACATGCAACAAAAAACATAATTTTTACAGGGGTTGTTGTGTTCTGTTTTGCATAAAATGCTGCAACTAATGTTCTTGTCATCATGAAAGCGGGCACACCCGGTGCATAGCCTAATAATATTTCTTGTGTTTTAAATACATCAAAAGCATTAAATTTACCGTATGCAAATAAACTAATAATCAAAGGCCCTGAGAGCATACTCATTGTAATCATCGCCGGCACTGCAAAGATTAGGTTACAGCGAATACCCCACCCCAAAGTTTGTAAAAACTCTTCATGGTTTTTTGCCTGTTTTGATAAAGCAGGCAGTACAGCCAGTGATAAAGAGATACCGACAACGCTTAAAGGAAAATAAAGCAATCGATCTGCACAAGTAATCCAACTCATTGTACCTGTGGGCAGATAAGAGGCTAAACTGGTTGTAATAATCATACCTACTTGGCCTGCAGAAGCACCTAGTAATGCAGGAAGCATCGCAGTCATTACTCTTTGAACGCCTGTATTATGCCATTGTATTGTAGGAACACTTAATAAATTTAAGCGAAATAGAAACAAGCTAACAAAAAGAACTTGTAAAACACCACCAATTAACACCCCCCACGCTTGTGCAGCGACTGGGATAGTAAAATAACCAGGTAAGAATAATGCGGTGCTAATCAATGATAGACTCAACCAAATTGGAGTTAAGGCAGCTCCCCATATTTGTCCGTATGTATTCATGACACTGACACTGATACAACAAAAGGAGATGATGGCAAGATAAGGAAAAGTTAAGCGTAAGAAATAGTTAGCTAAACCAAAGCGGTAAGGATCAAAACCAGGCACAATGATTTTTAAAAGATAAGGCGTTGCAAAGATACCAACAATGACAGTAATGAGCATAAAAAATCCCAAGGTACCCGCTGTTGCTGCAATGAATTGTTTGACTTTTTCGTGCGGTTGTTTTTCTTTATATTCAGATAAAATGGGAACAAAAATTTGTGACAAAGGATTTTCAATAAAGCCTCTTAAAGAGCCCAATAGCTTAATTGCAACATGAATTGCATCTACTGCACCAGTTGTGCCAAATACTTGCGCCACAATTGCATCGCGTAAGAAGCCGAGCGTTCTTGCAACAAGCGTGACGGATGCAAAGATAGAAGTTGTTTTTAAAAGCCGTTTATTCATATATTATTGATATTCAAAAATGAGGAGTATGATACTCTTGTAACCACCCTTCTAGGATGAGTTGTGCAGCCAAGCCGTCAATTGCACTTTTACGTAGCAGTTTTGCCCCACCTATTTCAAATAAACGGGCACGTGCTTCTACACTGGTTAATCTTTCTTCTGCCGGGTAAACAGGTATATCGAAACGGTTTTCTAATTTTTTAATAAATTGTGTCGCTGCGAAAGTCATTTCATGTTTTGTTCCATCTAAGTGGACAGGCACGCCGACAACAAAGGTTTGGGGATTCCATGTTTTGACCAGTTTTGTAATTTCTATCCAAATGGGCTCCCCTTTTACTGCTAAAATATTTGCGCAAGGTGTTGCTTTCATTGTAATCAATTCTCCTACCGCCACACCAATGTAGCGCATGCCAAAATCAAAACCGATAATACATTTTGAAAACATTATTTATTACCTGTTTCTTCGGTCAATCTGTTTAGCAATGTATTTTCCTAATTATTTATTTTATATGCTTCTGGCATATTTAACAGAATTTTTATAAATTAGACAAGTTAATTTTTTTACTTAAAAAAAGTATAAAAATATTTTTTAGTCATGAATTGAAAAAATATTCATTTTACTTGTGGTAATATTTTGCTTAAATAAAATTACGTGACTTACATCATATCTCAGCCTTTCTTTTGCAGAACAGTTAAAGCTTTTTCTGATCTTTTGCCCATTGTTAATCACTTTTATTTGGCATTCAGCGGAGGATTGGATTCATCTATTCTATTGAATTTTGCAAAGCAGTGTGTTCCTAAAGAGAAATTGACAGCCATTCATATTAATCACCAATGGCATAAAAACAATTTGCAATGGGAGCAACATTGTCAAACGGTTTGTCGTAAAATGCATATTGCTTTTATTGCTAGGCGTATGGATAAGAAATTACAATCGAAAACTTATCTAAAGACGGCGAAAGGACCAGAAGAAGCAGCTCGAACATTGCGCTACCAAATATTGCGAGAACACCTTCAGATAAATGATTGTTTACTACTTGGTCACCATATGGAAGATCAGAGTGAAACCCTTTTTCTACAACTGCTTAGAGGCTCAGGTGTTGAAGGTTTATCGAGTATGCCTTTTCTTATCAAAAGAAATCATGTGTATTATTTCCGTCCACTGCTTCATTGGACAAAAGATAAACGACTAGACTATGCAAAAACATACCATCTGCAATGGATAGAAGACAGTAGTAATGCTGATACAAACTATAATCGCAATTTCTTACGTCACCAAATTCTACCTAGCTTAAAAAAACGTTGGCCTCAATTAACAAGGACTTCTTCAAGAACAACACAACACTGTGCAGATGCAATGCATCTATTACATGAAATTGCTCAAGAAGACTGTCAAAAAATCGTATTAGCCGGTTTACCTTTGCAACTATGTCTTGAAAAATTTCTAATACTTTCACTACCAAGACAAAAAAATATGCTACGCCATTGGCTTAAACAAGTAACGCATTTTTCAGTTAATACCTTTCAGTTACAAGAAATTCTAAAATTGTTGCGACCGACAATCACACATACAAACTTTTATTTCCGTCAATTTATTTTAAAACGCTACCGCAACCGTCTTTATTTATTAACAAATCAAGATATTGAACCATTTAAACCACAGAACATGCTGTGGAACTTTATTCAACCACTACACATTTTAAACTGCGGTACTTTGACTATAAAAAAAGTAAAAGGTACAGGATTGAGTCTTGCAAAACTTTCAAATACAAAAATACTAGACATTTCTTTTAGAAAAGGTGGAGAACGTCTACATTCTACAGATCGTATAGGTTCTCATCCTTTAAAGAAACTTTTCCAAGAGTGGAATGTAGTACCTTGGAGAAGAGCGTATTTCCCGTTAATCTATCATCAAGATGTCTTGGTTGCTGTCCCCAACTATGCCTATGAAAAAAAGTATGCTGCAACTCAGAATGAATCAGGTATAGTTATCGAATTTCATCACACCACTTATTTCTAGAGAGATATTGTAATCTATGCAAGATAACTTCTATAAAAAACTTGTGACACTTAAAACACAGTATGATGAAATACAAAGTATACTCAATCGTGAAGAAAGTACACAAGATATGAACCGTTTTATGCTACTGTCAAAAGAGTCTGCAAAACTCAAACCAATCGTTGAGTGTTTTTTACAGTACAACACTTTACAAAATACTTTGGTAGGTATAGAGAATTTTAGTAAAGAAGAAGTAGAAGTAGAACTACAGCAACTTGCATCCGAAGAAAAAGCATCAGTACAACAACAACTTGATCAATTAAAGCAGCAATTGCAAATTTTGCTTATTCCAAAACATCCTGATGATGATTGCAATGTTTTTCTTGAGATAAGAGCTGCAGCAGGCGGTACGGAAGCCGCAATTTTTGCAGGAGATTTGTTTAAAATGTATGCCAGGTATGCTGAAAATAATCATTGGAAAATAGATATTTTGAATACAAATGTTACTGAAAAAAATGGTTATAAAGAAATTGTTTTAAAAGTCGTAGGAAATGCTGCTTACGCAAAACTAAAATATGAATCAGGTACGCATCGTGTACAACGCGTGCCAGAAACAGAGGCGCAAGGTAGACTACATACTTCTACTTGTACTGTTGCAATATTACCTGAGTCAAGTGAAGTAGAAAAAACTGTGCTACATCCAGATGAATTACGTACTTATACTTTCAAAGCTTCCGGTGCAGGTGGGCAACATGTGCAAAAAACAGAATCTGCTGTACGTATCGTCCATCTACCTACTGGTCTGACTGTTGAATGTCAAGATGAACGTTCTCAACATAAAAACCGAGCTCGGGCGATGTCTTTATTACAGGCAAAACTAGTAGCGGCAAATAAAGCGAAAAAACATCAAGAAGAAGCCGCCACAAGAAAAAGTTTAGTAGGTAGTGGCGATCGTTCGGAAAGAATTCGAACGTATAATTTTCCACAATCACGTGTGACGGATCATCGCATTAAAGAAAATTATCCACTGGATAGTATTTTACACGGAGGATTATCTACAATTATCAGCACTCTTCAGAATGAAGAACAGATCAAACAGTTAAACGCAATAGACAAATAAGTGATCCAACGACTATTTAGACTATTTATTTTTGCATTGAATCGAAAAATTCAGCATTGGTTTTTGTTTTCTTTAAACGTTCAATAAGAAATTCCATTCCTGCAACTTTATCCATTGAATGTAGAATACGTCTTACAATCCACATTTTTTGTAATTCTTTTTGTTTTGTTAAATACTCTTCTCGCCGTGATCCAGAGCGTTCAACGTTAATCGCAGGAAAAATACGTTTTTGAGCAATATCAAGATCCAAATGAATTTCTACGTTACCTGTCCCTTTAAATTCATGGTAAGTTACTTTTTCCATCATTGAATCAGTGTCGATCAAAGCCGTAGCTAAAATTGTTAAGCTACCTCCTTCTTCAATATTACGTGCTGCACCAAAAAATTTCTTAAGCGGTTGAAATGCATTGGCATCCACACCACCTGTTAATACTTTTCCAGAAGATGGCATCGCTGTATTATATGCACGTGCTAAGCGCGTGATAGAGTCCATCAGAATTACAACATCCACTTTTTTCTCTACCAAACGTTTTGCTTTTTCTATTGCCATTTCTGCAACTTGTATATGTCTTGAAACAGGTTCATCAAAAGTACTGGCAATCACTTCTCCTTGTACAGAACGTTTCATGTCAGTTACTTCTTCAGGTCGTTCGCCTACTAGCAATACCATTAAGTAACATTCAGGATGATTTTTTGTAATTGATTTTGCGATATTTTGCAAAACCATTGTTTTACCTGCTTTTGGGGAAGAGACAATAAGTCCCCGTTGGCCTTTTCCTAAAGGTGCTACAAGATCAATAATTCTTCCTGTAATATCTTCAGGAGAACCATCACCACGTTCCAAGATTAATCGCTCACTTGCATATAAAGGGGTTAAGTTTTCAAAGAGTACTTTATTTTTTGCTATTGTAGGGTCAAGTTTATTGATTTTAGTTACTTGTAGTAATGCAAAATAACGTTCGCTTTCTTTATTTGGAGGACGAATAATACCAGAAATGGTATCTCCTTTGGTCAGCTCAAAACGTCTAATTTGACTTGGAGAGACATAAATATCGTCTGTACCAGGTCGATAAGAAGATTCTGAAGAACGTAGAAAACCAAAACCGTCAGGTAAGATTTCAAGTACCCCATCATCACTTGAAATAATGGTACCTTTTTGAAGATATGCTTTCAAAATTTTTACGATGATTTCATTTTTATGTAATCTTGTAAAATTATCAACGTTTAAAGCTTTTGCTTCTTCTATCAGCTCAAGTACTGTTTTTCCTTTCAACTGATTCAAATTGACTAGTTTTTTTGAATCCGTTATCTCTTGTTCTTTAGATAACTCTTCTGTTTGAGTAGGCGTTACCTTTACTTTGAGGCTATTTTTTAATAAATGTAGATTAGATTTAATTTTATCTTCTATTCTATTTGTTTCGATAGGACCCCCTTCGGGAAAATCATTCGCCAATTCTTGTGTCATATTCAAAATAAATTTTTGAATCTTTTCATTGACACGTTTTAACGTGTACAGCATTTCTCCTTCTGAGGTTACCAAATGATTAAAAATACTAGTGTGAAGACTATTGGCATCATAGGGTATGTGCTCTCCATCTTTATTCACAACTTGAAACTGTTTGCCAACATTGGCATATATATTGCGCCTTGATTGAAAAGAACTTCTTTGCTTGCTGGGATGATTCATAGGAGAATAACCGTAAAATGGAGGAGGATAAGTGATGGGAAATGAAAAGATGTCTTTTAAGTAAAAAAAGGCTGTCTACTCGATGATTTAAGAAAGCGATAAATGTAATTTAATAAAATCAACTAAATCTGCCTCGGAGCTCACACCTATTTTTCTATCAAGTAAGGTACCGTCTTTAAAAATTATGACTGTTGGAATACTTTTAATATTGTACACTTCTGCAAGTTCGGGTATTTTTTCAATATCAACTTTTGCAATTTTGAAGTCAATGGAATAGTTTTTTATAATATTTTCAAGATACCGAGAAACAATTTTACAAGGATTACACCAAGGTGCCCAAAAATCTACTAATACCGGTGTGGATGATTTTAAAACCTCAACTTCGAAATTTTCTTTGTCTGAAATGTTAATTAATGTATTCATATTCAATGTACCTATGATAATTAAAAATTTTGTTGATTTTTAAGCCAAAACGCGTGTGCCTGATGTACTAAAATGACTTCTTCTTGCATTCTATCAAATACTTTTTTCCAGCTGTCTTTAGCATCGTGCTTTAGTATATGTGTAAATGCTGTACAGATGCGATCTAAACGCTTCAAACCAAAATAACGTGTGCTTCCTTGTAATTTATGAATGATAACACGTGCTTCACTCCAGTTTTGAGCTTGGCAGGCTAAGTTAATTGCAGTTATTTCAACGGTTAAATTTTCCATGATAAGTCGCAATGCATTTTGTACAAAATGTTTATCATTATCATGTAATTCAAGTGTATATTCAAAATCAATTACCTTTTCGGTGTCGTTAGTCAAATCAGTCAATGCATAAGACTGCTCTGATAATTGCGCATGATCTATTCCAAGATTCTCATTCCAAGTCGGAACAAATGCTTTTAAAATCTCTCGTGCAGTCGTTTTAAGTAAAGGCTTAACTAGTACAGCACTCATACCTGCGTTTAGACATTGATTCTTACTGCTTGCACTATCATGTGCGGTGAGTGCAATAATCGGAACAGGTCTTTTTTTAAAATTATCAGTTGTCTTTATTTTACTAGCCAATATGTAACCATCAGTACCTGGCAAACTAATATCCATTAAGATTAAGTGAAAAGCATGTGTTTTTTTATCTTGAAAATAAGATAAAGCAGATGTCGAATTTTCAGCACACTGGACGGCACAATACAGATCATTTAAAACACGCATTGCAATATGTGCAGAGAGCGTATGATCTTCTATAATCAAGACATTAGCTTTTTTTGAATACGAAGATTTATGTGTGTTGCTGTGTAGATTTTCGTTTTGTGTCATTGATTTTGTTGAACAGCGACTGGACGCGACATTGCTGCTTTAGCATGTTTGAAAACATTCAACGAATGGATTATCAATTAAAATATTCTGTCATCTACTTGTAAGCAGTCAAAATCAAATCATGACCTATCTTCAAACGAAAAGCAAATATTACTGTTTTCTTGTCAAAAACAGTTCAAGAGGATAAATACAGTACTACGTATCAATATTTGTCACATCCAAAGCGTTTTGTTCAATAAATTCTCTACGCGGTTCTACGATATCACCCATTAAAACGACTAATAGTTGATCTGCTGCAATCGCATCGTCAACAGTGACTTGCGATAGACTCCTCATGTCAGGTTTTAGTACCTGCTCTAATTGATCGGCATTCATTTCTCCCAGCCCCTTGTAACGTTGAATACTGTAGCTACGACTCGCCTCATCCATGAGCCAGTCATACATTTCTTTAAAACTTTCAATGGTTTTTTGTTGATTACCTTGTTTAACAATGTAGCCTGTTTTGACTAATCCCACTAGCTTGCTTGTCATCGCCTGTATCATTTGATAATCATCATGCTGAAAAAAAGTCATGGCAAGAAGATAGGTGGTTTCAACACCAAATCGCCATTCTTGAAGAGAAGGCATGTAGACGAAACTTTGTACACCATCGTCCATGGGTAATGCTTGTTCTACATAATTTACCAAATAACGTGCTGATTTATCTTTCGACATGTGATGGTCAAGTCTCATTTGCCACGCTTCACAAAATTCTTTGACAGCTGCTTGCGAATGCAGCTGTTTGATAGATAAAAGTGATATTTCAAGTAAGGTTTGTAAACAAATAGCAGGATATCGTCTTTCCCAGAATTTTAATCTTGATCTAATCTGACGATAAGCTGTAATGAGTTCTTCTAGAGCAGCGTTCTTCAACACTGGGATTGTATGTTCTTTATCATATAAATTAACATCTTCTAATGCTGTTTTAGCAAGCCACATCTCTAGTGATTCTTCGTTTTTCAGATAATGTTCCTGCTTTCCTTTCTTTAGTTTATAAAGAGGGGGTTGCGCAATATAAATGTACCCTTGTTGAATGAGTTCTGGCATGTGCCGATAAAAGAATGTCAAAAGCAGTGTACGAATATGTGAACCGTCCACATCTGCATCTGTCATAATAATGATCCGATGATAGCGCAATTTTTTAATATCAAACTCTTTTCCAATACCACAACCTAAAGCGATAATTAAGCTACCGACTTCTTCAGAAGATAACATACGATCGAAACCTGCACGTTCTACATTCAAAATTTTCCCTCGCATAGGCAAAATCGCTTGATAGCGCCTGTTTCGAGCTTGTTTTGCGTTACCGCCTGCTGATTTTCCTTCTACAATAAATAATTCTGATAATGCAGGATTTCTTTCTTGACAATCAGCAAGTTTGCCTGGCAAATCAGCAATTTTGTGTAGTGCATCCTTACGCGCTATTGTTTTGGCCTGTGCAGCGGCACAACGAGTCTTTGCCGCTTGCATGGCTTTTATTGCAATTGCTTTTGCATCTGAAGGATTTTCCAGCAAAAAAGCTTCAAAATGTTTTAAGATGATTGCTTGAACGACGCCTTTTACTTCAGATGAAACCAATTTTTCTTTAGTTTGAGAAGAAAACTTTGGATCATGCAGTTTAACGGACACAACGCCAATTAAACCTTCTCGAAAATCTTCTCCTGTCATTTTTAGCTTCAATTTTTTTGTTAAACCTTCGCGTTCAAGATAGTGATTTAATGCTTGAGTTAACCCTGCTCTTAATCCCTCTGTGTGTTTACCATAATCAGGTTGTGGAATAGTATTTGTAAAATATAGAATGTTTTCTTCTTTAAAACTGTCTTGCCACTGTAATGCAATTTCAACTTGCACATTTTGCTTTGAAACTTTTACATAGATTGAATCTTTCACATAGAAAGGTTTTTTATTAATATATTTTTTATTGTGGTTTAAATATTCTACAAAGGCATATAGCCCACCACTATATTCAAGCATTTCTTTTTTATCATGTTTTTGGTCATACAATACAAACACGAGACCCGCATTTAAAAAAGCGAGTTCCCTAAAACGTTTTAAAAGTATTTCGTAATCAAAAATGTTATTGTTGACAAATATTTCCTTATTTGGATAAAAACGTATTAATGTGCCGGTTGTCTCAGATTCACCTGTTATACTCAGTACATTTTGTGGTATGCCGTCAAAATAGGTTTGCTCGTAACGTTTCCCATCACGAAAGATAGTTAAATATAATTTTTCAGAAAGTGCATTTACGACTGAAATACCAACGCCATGTAATCCACCTGATACCTTGTAAGTATTATCGTCGAATTTACCGCCTGCATGCAGTACAGTCATGATCACTTCAGCAGCAGATCGGTTTTCTTCAGAATGAATATCGACTGGAATACCACGCCCGTTATCGCGCACGCTAACAGACCCATCGGTATGAATTGTCACCTCAATTCTAGTGCAATACCCTGCCAATGCTTCATCTACCGCGTTATCGCTTACTTCAAAAACCATATGATGTAAACCAGTGCCATCATCGGTATCCCCGATATACATACCTGGGCGTTTACGCACGGCTTCCAATCCTTTTAATACTTTGATGTTAGAAGAATTATAAGACGCGTTAGAATTTTTTGACATGAGTATTTTATGTTAATTTAAAGAAAATAATGTCGTACTGTTGTTAGTACAAGTGATATGAAACTACCAAATATTATAGATTTTGATTTATCCTATAAACGCGTTCTAATCCGAGCAGATTTTAATACCCTTATTATACAAGGAAAAGTGGTGAGCGAAAGCTATATTCTTCCAACATTGCACACAATCGAATATGCATTGCAACAGAATGCAAGTGTTATTTTAATTTCTCATCTTGAATCGGCTAACGTCAAACAAACAGATTCGCTTTCACTAAAACCTGTAGCACACTTTTTATCTAGTATTTTAGGTATATCTGTTAAATTGATACAGGATTGGATAACAGGAGTTGTGATTAATGCTGGAGAAATTATTTTATGTGAAAATATTAATTTTCAGCCAGGAGAAAGTACGAATAGTTTAGCACTTGCGAAAAAAATAGCCCATCTTGCAGATATTGTCATCATGGATACTTTTTCAATTGCACATCAAATGACTGCTTCTACCGTTGGTCTTGCGCAATGTGCAAAGCAAATAGGGATTGGTTTTCTTATGCAAACAGAGCTAGAGAATTCTGCATTCATTGCCGCAAGACCAAAAAAATCTTTTGTTTCTGTTGTTGGAGGTCATGACATTAAAGCTAAATTGACAGTATTACCTGCATTGATTCAAAAATCTGAGCATCTTTTACTTGGAGGAAAATTGTCTCATGCATTTTTAGCAGCAAAAAATCATAAGATGAGTCATATTTTTCCTGACATGACT
>CAYUIV010000002.1:0-88504 GCA_964444925.1 uncultured Coxiellaceae bacterium
AAATATACGGATTTTCTAACTCAGCAGTTCCCGCTTGTGAATTTGTAATAAAATATGGTGAGATGTAGCCTCGGTCTAGTTGCATACCTTCAACCACTTTGAGCTCGTCTTCAATACCAGAGCCTTCTTCAACTGTTGTGACCCCGTTCTTGCCGACTTGTTTCATTGCTTGTGCAATTAATTTACCAACTGCGCGGTCGCCATTAGAAGAAATTGTACCTACTTGTTCAATCGACTCAAAATCTGTACAAGGAATTGACATTTTTTTCAATTCTTCAACGACGCAATTGACTGCCTTTTTCATTCCGCGGTTTAAGCTCATCGGATCCATACCAGAGACAATATATTTAATACCTGTTGATGTGAACGTAATACCTAAAATAGTCGCAGTTGTTGTTCCATCACCGGCTTCATCTGAGGTCGTTGAAGAAATTTGAACAACGGCTTGCACAATCATATTTTGTGCTTTGTCCTCTAATTCTATTGCTTTGACAACCGTGGCTCCGTCTTTAGTAACTTTCGGTCCGCCATAAGCAGATTCAATCATTGCGTTGCGACCTCTTGGTCCAAGTGTTGGTGCTACCGCATATAACACAGTGTTTAAAGCTTTTAAGCTAATAGTGTAAACCTCTTGGGCTTGTTTAATCTGTTTTGCAGACATGAATTATTTTACCTCTTTAAAATACAGTAGCTTTGAAATTATGATGAAACAATTTCACCGATTAAATCATCTTCTCGTATAACAATGTAAGTTTTACCTTGGTGCTCATACTCAGTTCCTGCATAACCACGTACCATGACTTTCGTGCCGACAGTTACTTTAATGGGCGTAATATCTCCTTCTTTTGAAGAGTTACCTGGTCCTACTGCAACAACTTGGCCACGTTTAGATTTGCCGTTTTCTGCACTAGGTGGAATTAAAAGACCCCCTGCACTGGTTTCTTCTACCTCAGGCGCGATAACGATTTGATTCCCAAAAGGGTTAAGACCGCAGTGATGATCGCTCATGTAAAATACTCCTCTAAAAAGTTTATAAAGTGACTAAAAAGATCTATCCATATTAAAAATATGATAAACAGCATTTTTTCATTTAGGAATAAACATGGTAATTCTTTTTGAAAATTCAAGTCAATCATCATGTCAAATGTTTTACTTTTATATAAAGTAACAAATTAATTCACACTGTAGAAGCGTATTTTTTGATATTTTGAGTGTAAAGAAACATCAACTCTCGACTATGTAATTTAATACCTTCTAAGGCATAATCAATAAAGAGGCGAAATAGACGTTTCATGTGTGGTAAATATGGTATAACCTCTTGTAAGGTGTCACACTGTGTTGCTAAAAGAACTGCCCCGTCAAACACATCTATTTGCTTTTGTATGGTCTCTTGTTTGATCACACCAATGCCTGGTAAAACACGATAGCACATTTTTGCGTCAATGGGCTGTGCTGTTTGTGTTTCACGGTCTAACTCAGGCATAACACCTAATGTTAAAAGTAATGCTTTCTCGAATTGACGTAAATAGAATGAAACATGAGGCTGATGTAAATTTTGTAACGTCGTTTGATAGACATCAAATAGATCAGGGTGCGCATCCGCATGCACTAATAGTTTTGTTAATAATTCATTAAGATACCATCCGTAGAATAAATACTGCCCTTTAATCATTGGAATACAACCATTTGATTCTGCTGCAATCAAGCGATATAAATCTGTTCGTCCTTGCCAAGAGAGAAGTAAAGGAACAAATGGTTGTAGTAAAACTTGAAAACGGGAGCGTCGTATTTTTTTAGAAGCAGTAGGAATATTTCTTACTCCTCTTGCGATAAGACTGACGCGTCCTTGCTGACGTGAAAAAATTTCTAATAACAAACTAGTATCGCGAAAAATTTTAGTTTGTATGATATAAGAGGGTTGTACTCGTGTAATTTTCATTATACGATCTTTTGTTAATTGTTTAAAAACGTTCTATAATGCCAGTGCGTGTAAATCTTCAGTGGAATCCTTTGGAAAAAGAGGTACTTCATTTTGTCTAACGCTACCATGTCATCTACTCAAAGCAAAGTTATTGTTATTACCTCTGGTAAAGGTGGTGTAGGTAAAACAACCTCAAGCGCTGCCTTAGGCAGTGGACTTGCTGTATTAGGATACAAAACAGTCGTCATTGATTTTGACATTGGACTTCGAAACCTTGATCTAATTATGGGTTGCGAACGACGTGTCGTCTATGACTTCATCAATGTTATCCGTAAAGAAGCACAGTTACAGCAAGCCCTAATTAAAGATAGGCGCAATGACAATCTATTTATTTTACCTGCTTCTCAAACGCGAGATAAAGATGCACTAACGAAAGAAGGTGTTGCTGACACTATCCAAACGTTGCAAACAGACTTTTCTTTTGATTATATTATTTGTGATTCGCCTGCCGGTTTGGAAAGCGGAGCAAATTTAGCGATGTACTTTGCAGACATAGCAATTGTCGTTGCAAATCCTGAGATTTCTTCTGTTCGCGATGCAGATCGCATGCTAGGTGTATTATCAAGTAAATCAAAAAGAGCAGAAAATAATGAGATGCCGATGGCAAATTATTTGTTACTCACGCGTTATAATCTTGCCCGTGTTCAAAAGGAAGAAATGCTTAGTTTAGATGATGTACTCGAAATACTCAGTATTCCACTACTTGGTGTTATTCCTGAGTCTGAAGCAATTTTAAGTGCATCGAATCGCGGTATTCCAGTAACGCTTCTTAACAAGGATACGGATGGCGTTTTATATAAACAAGCAAAAAATATCAAGGATGCTTATGAAGATGCCATTGGCCGTTTAATTGGCAAAAAAATACCACATCGTTTCATTGAAGCGGAAAAGAAAGGATTTTTTAATTGGCTGTTTTAATCAAATAAAATATTATGTTACGGTATCTATTCTCTAAGTCGCCCACTGTTTCTACAGCACTTGAAGCAAAAAGACGTTTACAATTTATCTTAAATGCACAAGGTGGTCCAATTCTGCCTGCATTTAAAGAAGAACTAATAAAAGTTATTTTAAAATACTACCCCGATGCTCAAAAAGAGCATTTAACAATTGTACTTGATGAAAAGAGTAAAGAGCGTTCCATGTTGGAAGTAAATGTTGAGCTACCTAAATAAAATAAACCAAACTTAATTTCTATAACAGTTAAGATACGTAAAAGTACATTATATTGCACTTTTTTAATAAATATGGCACTAAAAATTACTGAAGATTGTATTAATTGCGATGCGTGCGAGCCAGCTTGTCCTAATCAAGCAATCACACAAGGGGAATTTATTTATGAAATTTCTCCTAATCGATGCACAGAATGTGTAGGACATTTTGAAGAACCCCAATGTGTTATCTTTTGTCCTGTCGCCTGTATTATAAAAGATGATGCCTATCCAGAGACAAAAGCAGCACTGCTTGATAAAGCCTCTCGTTTAAAAGAATTGCCCAAATAAATGGGTCATGTCTTACATTGTCAATCTTTCGGCCTATCAATTTTGCGTATTGCCACAGACGCAACTACAACAGTTAAAAACAACGCTAATAAATAAATTACAGTTTTTACAACTAAAAGGCACTATCTTATTAAGTACGGAAGGGATAAATATCACATTATCAGGTGAAAAAAATAATATAGCGTATTTTCAGTATTGGTTACCCTATCAACTACCGCAATTCAAAACAATGGAGTATCGCAAAACGTATTCGACCTTCATTCCTTTTCAACGCTGTCTTGTTAAAATTAAAAAACAAATTATTGCATTTTCACACTTTCAAAACAATAATTTAACGATAGCATCTTATATTACACCAACTCGCTTATTCGACTGGATGCATACTAACTATTCATTTTTACTGTTAGATGTAAGAAATGATTATGAAATAGCACAAGGCCGTTTTTATCAGGCAGTCTCTTTACATTTGAAACATTTTCGCGATTTTCCAAAAGCGGCTAAAATGCTTCCTAAACAATATAAGACTACGCCTATTGTCACTGTGTGCACAGGCGGTATTCGATGCGAAAAAGCTTCCAAAAATCTTTTGCAACAAGGTTTTAAAGAAGTGTATCAGTTAAAGGGAGGTATTTTGCACTATTTTGAGCAGTATAAAAATCAATACTATGAAGGCGGTTGTTTTGTTTTTGATGAACGCCAAACGCTTTACCCAAATAATAGATAATGGCTGCAGCTTATCAACACATTGTATAGGTGCCTACATTACCTCTTCATTCATGACTCTCTTTTCTAAATCGTTTTTTCTCTCATCTGTCTGTGAGTAGATGAGGTGAAAAGCTCAAAAAACGAATTATCTTTTCTTTAGTAGCTGTGGCTTAATATCATACTTCAAGTAATACGCTATACTCATGAAATAAATCATTATATATTTGTGATACCTGCTGAATTATTCTGAAACCAATTTCGTATATTGAGCTAATTTAGCGATTCAAAGACATAACATTTGCGACATAACAATAGTAGGCAATGTCTACACAACGATATACTCATTGATAGATCACAATGCATTTCGATAATATAGCGCTTACATTTAATAACGGTAGAATTCTATCCTGCAAAATTGACGTACCTGACTTTGAAACAGTGGATAGTGTTAATTTGCGATCAGCTATTTTAATACTTGAAAATTGGATAGTCGACCCACGGTTAGACAAAGAAAAAAGTCATGCGCTTTCTCCTGTGCAGTGTACAAAGCAAGAAAAAAATTATATTCGAGCTACTTTAGGAAAAATTTTAATACGGTGCATCATAGAAGGTGAAAATAATGCATTTAAATTTTTATATAAACGTATTAAAGAACAAGTTTCAAAAAAAGTTTTTGTTTTTTTAGTAGAAAAAACTTATGCCAGTGAAGAACTCTCTTTTAATCTTTTAAACATGGCAATACGTAAAAATAATATTACTGTCGTTAAATTTTTAGTAGAAAATTGTTCTAATCGATTTAATACGCTAGTACAAAATACTTTTGAGCAATCTTCAAGAGAAAATATACTGCATCAAGCACACGATCATATTGAAATTTTTCAATTGTTGTTCGCTAAACTCTCTCACGCTAAAAGAAAAAAACTATTATTTACAAAAAATATCTCAAAACAAACGGTTATAGATGTAATCATCGAAGAGCAGGCAGTTGAAGTCTTGCAATATCTTTTGCAACAACCAAATTTTAGTAAAGAAATCGGCTACTTTATTGAACGTGAGCAAGAAGGTGATTCTACTTCTTTGTTGCACAAAGCCGTTGAAATCGATGAAAATTCACTGTTTGAAGTTCGAAAAAAAATCATGTGTAGAGAAAGACGCATTGAAATAGTCGACTGTTTATTAGCATCTCACACTAGTCTTGTCAGCTGGGTAGATAGCAGTCAATTAAACCCCGTACAGTATTTAATCTATTGCTTAGAGAAAAATATTCTTCCAATCAAGCAACGTATCAAAATTATTCAACAGGAATCCGTACTGTATCAAAACTTTCCTAAAAAATTAGAAAATCATTTAAATGCCTGCCATCAATTAGAAACAGCTTTACCGGAATTTTTATTTATACCACTGGCACTGCTTTGTATTGCTCATAAAAATATTAAGAACACTTCATTTACTCTACATTTTAATTCTGATTTACGGCTTTATCAGCAGGAGTTAAAACAAGTAATACAAGCAACGCAAGAACAATACGATAGAAAAGATCGTTTCATACAAAAACATAATCAATACCTTGAAAGATATCAGTTTTCTGATGCAAGAAGAGAAAAACAACTCTATTTTAAATATGATCCTGTAGTTGAGTGCTATAAACGTTTTACTTATCATGAAATTCATCAGCTTTTTATTATAGAGCAACTGTCGCTACCTCAGGAATTAATTACTTATATTCAAAAGTTTTTAATTGACGGTTTCATGCAAGATGAAAGCATAAAAAAACGGTTTTCCCAATACCCATCTATCTTGGAGATACCCGATAATTTTTTCACTTTCTTTAAAACATTTCTATTTATAGATGCAAATAAACCACCCGTAAAAGAATGCGTAACTAACATTGTCAAAAGATAAATAAATATATTTTAGTATACGGAGTAAGAACATGTTGTACCTGCAAAACAGATGGTTCTAATTAATCTATCTAGAAGAAAGCCAAATGCCGCATACACACTGTATGAAGGGTATCAATGACTACAAAATATCTCAACTACAAAAATAGAAATTTTCTATCGTTGAGCAAAATGCTCCTAATTCTTTTTGTGTACTGTGCACTTCAATCAACAGATGACCTTAGATCAGAAAAAATTTATTCTATAGATAGAAAGTATTGTAGTGCAATTTTTTTATTAAAGGCAAAGAATTGAATAAATTTTCTAAAACAGACCAATAATTATCACGCGATATGGTTGAAACTACCATATCTTTTACTTGATCAATTCCTTTTTCTTCCCATAAATCTGCTAAAAAAAACATTTTAATTAATGTAATGAGTTCAAGAGGTAATGGCATTTTTTTTAATAAAGATAGTTTCTCAGCTGTATCAGAAGGAAATTGTATGAACTGTTTGATAATCGGGTCTGCGCTATATAACCAATCTGATTTTTGAGCTTTGGAAAAAAAAGGTAAATTGCTTTTTGTAGCGCATAAGTATTGATTATAACAAGTCGCAATCAGTATTTCATCGTGATAGTCTGTAAATATTTTTTCCATAACTTTTTTTGCTTCAGGCCAATGGTGCTTCAATACTGCACTAAGCTGTAGTTCTGGTACAGTTGAGTAGACATTATGATGTGCCATACAAAGCAATGCCAGGGGTGCAAAGAGAAATGTTGATAGCTTTTTCTCTGAAAATGCAAGACAAACTGAATAGAACGTATGTGTTTGAGGTGTTCTGATTAGAAAAGAATTTGTCATTTGAAAAGGTCGCATGGATGCCTTTGTGACATCTATATACTCCATTAATGTTATTAGTAAAGAGTCTAGAGGCGTTTGTCCTTTATTATTTTTGCAACAAATAAAGAGAGGATTGTAAGATAATAAGCTGTGGATGATAGAAATCTTCTCTTCTATTAGAAACAGACAAAAAGGAAGAAAATTACTGTATAGATCAACTGCAAGATGTAACGGTGTATTGCCATCTAATAATGCATCTTGTATCAATGTGTTGATCATATTTGGGTTAAGAAAGGTTAAAAGATACCGTACCACTGACGCTTTTCCTTGTATGATTGCTGCTTCAAAACTGGTTTGTCCAAGGTGATCACGTTGTACAAGTAATTGTCTTTGTATTTTTACACAGTTGATGTTGGATAGAAGAAATTTGAATTTTTCGGTATGATTTAGTGTTTGATGTAATATATTTTGTCCGTTTCTATTGTCAGTGGCATGTACAATCAGCATTTCATATCGCGTGCCTCGCTGCGAGACTAAAAAATGCATTGGCTCTATGTCTTGTACATTAATTGTAGTCGTTAGCAAATTAAAAGACTGTACTTGATTTAAGTTTTTTTCAACCAAACGGTATATCACATCTGCTGGAAACTTCTCTTGAATGTGTTGATATAGATGTTCAAAAGACATCATGGCATGCTGATGTAATAATGTAACTAATGCAATATTTTCTTCTTGAATTGCAAAATTTAAAAGATAGAATGTATGTATGCTCTCACCTGTTTGCTCAATTAGAAAACAAAACTCCTCTTTTGATAATATTTGCTCAACTAAATGATAAAAATGTTGGAAACGAGAATGAATTTGTTGATCTAGTAATGCAATAAACGTTGAAGCAAGAATAAAATGAAGAGAAATACGGTGTGTTGGTACATTCATGAAATTAGCAAGCGTATTGACTAAATGTTGTCGATGTACCTGATCTAAAGTTACAAGCCAAGTGCTTAATGCTGGAATAGTTGTTTCAAAGTACAACGCTATTTCTGTAGACAGTCGCTTTTTTAAAAAGCTAATTTCACAGGAAATAATTGCATCAGTTAATTGATTGATGTTGAAAATAATCTCAAGATCCTTCATGATTTTTCTTCCTTAAAAGATTTCACTTAAAATGTGAACTATTTATTTTCATTAATACGCACATTTCTGTGGTATTTTTACTTTTTTGCAATAGCCAAACGTTTTTATACACTATAGCAAAAAAGTAATTGGTACGTCGTCTACGATGAACGATTTTGAAAAATTTATGACACTTGCATAAAACTATTTGATACATCAAGTGCATTTTCAAAACAGTGCTTAACATACAATATTATCTAAGTACTTTTCTGCATCTAACGCTGCCATACAGCCTGTGGCAGCCGAAGTAATTGCTTGACGATAAGTTGCATCTGCAACATCGCCTGCAGCGAAAATACCAGGAACAGAAGTAGAAGTGGCAAGTTTATGGGGTGAGGCACGGTGCGGTAATACGATGTAACCCTTATCTAAAAGTAGCTGTTCTTTAAATAATTGCGTATTAGGCGAATGACCAATTGCAATAAATAACCCTTGTATTGCTAACTTTTCTATTGCATTTGTTTTAGTATGTTTTAACGTAACATGACTGATATTTTCACTACCTTCAATGCACTCTACTGTGTAATTTAAACGCAGCTGTATATTCCCTTTTTTGACTTTGTCAAACAGTTTATCTTGCAACATTTTTTCTGCACGAAATATCTCACGTCGATGAATTAATATTACTTTTTTTGCCAAATGACTCAAATAGATGGCATCTTCTAACGCTGTATTACCACCACCTACAACAGCAACTGTTTGATGACGATAAAAGAAACCATCGCAAGTGGCACAGCCTGAAACACCTTTACCTTGAAAGGCTGCCTCAGAAGGTAGTCCCAAATATTTTGCCTGTGCACCCGTTGCAATGATTAATGCATTGCATGTATATAAGAGACCTTGATTGCTTGTAAGATGAAAAGGTTTTTTCGAAAAATTTACTGAATTAATAGAATCGTCTGCAATGTGCACGTGTAACTTTTCAACTTGACTTTGCATAGAAGCCATAAGATCCGGACCTTGTAAATCTTCTACCCCTCCAGGCCAATTACCTACATCTGTTGTTGTCATTAACTGGCCCCCAGGTTGTGCACCTGAAATCACAAATGGTTTAAGGTTAGCACGGGCTGCGTAAAGTGCTGCAGTATAGCCTGCAGGACCAGTGCCTAAAATGATGAGACGATGATGCTGCGTTGTCATAAAGATACCGTATTTTACAAAGCAATCTTTCATTGCTTGATTTTTGAATAAAAGTGAATTGATTTATAATAATGATTTATTTTTCAAGAGAAGCGAACCCAAAGCAAAATATAGTTTATTTTGTACTGCGTAAGCGCATAAATGCTTATCAAGTACTCAATTGTCACGAAGGAAACGCAAAAGCAAGGTACACCGTGCATCAAACATGCAAAAGCTACACACTATTTTTATGTATCTCACTGATACTATCAAAAACTTGTCAAGCTTATATTGACGTTTCTCCTTCTTTTCCTGCAATTTTTAAAGCACCCCAAACTGTTGTACTTCTTTTGCCCTTGAAAGGACACTACCGCAGTGTAAGTCAATCAGTTAAATTAGGCTTCTTAGAAGCGTGTCAACACGCAAAAGTATCAACGAAAGTGCATGTGTTAGATACTCAAGATTTTCAGTCAATATATCATGCCTACCTCCATTGCGTATATCTTAATGCAGACCTTATCGTTGGTCCTTTATTAAAAGAAGAAGTGACCGCATTGGCAAAAATACCAGAGATGAAAATACCTGTTTTAACTTTAAATTATTTAAACCCATCTCATATTTACCCTGCCAACTTTTATCAGTTTGGTTTTTCCTTTCATGATGAAATAAAACAGCTTACGCAATATAGTAAATCACAACAGCATTTAGCCTTAGTTGTCGTACCTGATACGAGATGGGGAAAAGAGATTACACAAACTTTTACAAAAATTTGGCATATGGCAGAAGGCGAAGTAGTGGATGTCCTGTATTATCCTTCTGCTTTTCAAGCACTTAATAAAAAAATTCGACATTTTCTAAAATTTAAACCACCACAACAACGACGTCAAGATTTCGATATGCTTTTTCTAGCTAGCTCCCCTGAAAGTGCTAGGCAAATCAAACCACTTTTTGATTTTTATTTTGCAAAGGATATTCCTGTCTATGCCACAAGCTCTATTTACGAGGCGACGGTACCTTACCATTTAAATTATGATTTAGATGGCACCATCTTATGCGGTACCTATTGGTCTTGCCAGCCTATAACACAACAAAGCACATTGTATCGACAATTAACTACTAAATACTTAAAACACTTTCAACGTTATTCAAAGTATTATGCATTGGGTGTAGATGCATTTTTACTCACTCAATCACTCTTAAAACTTGAGCAAGATGCCCATTATATTGTAAAAGGGGTAACAGGTAAATTACAGTTGAACGTAGCACGGCAAATAGTACGTGAGTCTCCCCTTTTCTCTTTTAAGCGTGGTGTTTTAAAGATGTTACCTGAAAAAGAGTATAATCTTACGATAAATAATGCAGTACTTTTATAAAAATGCTTTCTGAAAAGAAACTATCTTTAAAGAAAGGCTGTGTTAGTATGGTCTATCTTTTTATTACAACACCAATATTGAAATAACATGCATAGCTTTTCATCGGCATCTTTAGACAAAAATGGATCTATTGTTTTGCAATTGAAAAACATCTCTAAACATTTTGAATCTGTCTCTACAATACAAAACATTAATTTTTCAGTGAAACAAGGAGAATTTGTCACGCTTTTAGGTCCCTCAGGCTGTGGTAAAACGACTATACTGAATCTGATTTCTGGTTTAGAAGAGCCAGATAGCGGCGAAATTTTAATCAATAATACGCTTGCGACAGCATTACCACCTCAAGAAAGGCATGTCAATACAGTCTTTCAAAGTTATGCTTTATTTCCTCATTTGACTGTTTTTGAAAATGTTGCGTTCGGATTGCGCTGTAAACGATTCAAAGAAGATGAAATTAAAAGGCGTGTTATTGATGCATTGAGTATGGTAAAACTTGAGAAGTTAGTGTACCGCTATCCCAACCAACTGAGCGGAGGACAGCAACAGCGAATCGCGATTGCACGTGCCGTTGTTAACCGTCCTCGTGTCTTATTGCTTGATGAACCATTAAGTTCATTGGATTATCGTTTGAGAAAAACGATGCAAATTGAATTAAAGCAATTACAAATTCAGCTTAAAATCGCTTTTATTTTGGTCACACATGATCAAGAAGAAGCACTTTCTATCTCAGATCGTGTCATTGTGATGAATGAAGGACGTATCATGCAAATTGGAACACCGCGGGAAGTCTATGAGGAACCTTGCAATTTACAAGTTGCAAAATTTATTGGAGAAACGAATATTTTTGAAACGGTGGTAAAAGAGAGCACTGCATTATCTTTTACAGCTACGGTCGAAGATATATTATTTACCTTTAAGAACCACCATCACTTTCAACGAGAACAATCCATTGCTGTGTTGATCCGTCCCGAAGATTTAAAAATTTATACAAAAACAGAAAAACCTGAAAATCAAGAGACACTTCTCAAAGGAAAAGTAACACAAGTGATCTACAAAGGTTCTACCGTAGATTTAATTATTCGTTTATCTAGTGAACGTTTACTCGCAGCAACGCAATTTTTTAATGAAGACGATTCTGCACTTGACTTTGAAATTGGTGAATTAGTTTGGGTCAGTTGGATTCCAGGATGGGAGGTCATTCTTTCAAATGAAATATAATTTTCTTTTTAAATGGAGCAGTATTGTATTGATTAGCGTATGGTTAGGATTTTTTGCATTAATTCCTTATCTTTTCATTTTAGCAAAAAGCGTAAGTCAACCTTTAACAACAACATTACTGCCTTTCATATCATTGAGACATTATCAACAGATACTATTTAATCCACTATATTTAAAAGTTTTTTTTCGATCTTTCTTGTTATCGACTACCTGCACTAGTATTTGTCTTTGTATTGCGTATCCTTTTACCTATTTTTTAAGCACAGTTAAAACACCGTATAAATCGTTATTAATTTTTTTACTGATTATTCCATTTTGGACCAGTTCATTGATTCGAACTTATGCAATTATTGCATTACTTAAGACAAAAGGCATTATTAATAATAGTCTTATAATGGTTGGATTTATTAAGAGTCCTTTGCAGCTACTACACACCCATACTGCAGTGATTATAGGATTAGTGTATGATTTGTTACCTTTTATGATTTTTCCTCTTTACACGAATTTTGAAAAATTAGATAGATTATATATCGATGCGGCTAAAGATTTAGGTGCAAGTGGTATGATGATTTTTAGAAAAGTAATTATTCCACTCACTATGCCTGGTATTATTAGCGGAAGTATGCTGGTTTTTTTACCAGCTATGACACTTTTTTATATCCCGGACCTTTTAGGAGGTGCCAAATCTTTATTTCTTGGTAATTTGATTCAAAGACAGTTTTTAGCTAACAATTGGCCACTGGGTAGTGCCTTAAGTAGTGTGTTAATTTTAAGTGTATTGTTCTTATTATTTGTTGCGCAACGTATTCAAAAAACAAAAAATTTTTATCAAAAGCTTTTTTGATTTATTGGTATAGCTGCTGCCAACACAATTGTGTTATTTTCTAAAAAACATTTCTATTTGTGCTTTTAGCGTAAGCGTAACCCGTTTTAGTAGTTTTCACATTTTATATACGACGTACGTTATGATGCATTCTATGCGATTTAAAATACAATTTTTACTTTGTGAATTTTTATGCTCAAGTATTTTTCAAGCTTTCTAAAAAGTATTGATAGTCTTTTAGCATGGTTAAGCACTTTATTAAAGCAAACGACAGAATCATATTGTGATCTTGAGACAGCCGATAGTCAGTATGATTTAGCCGGACGAGATGGATCGCTTGTCTCTATTATTGAAGTGCAAGGTATTACCACTTTAGTTGGTGAAGAAGAGTTCGAATACCTTCATGCGCAATTAACGCAAACATTACGTACAATCTTATCTAAAACGGGTCATACGTTTCAAGCCGTATTTCACTATGATCCAGAGGCCGTTACAGAACAAGTTGAAAAGCTCTTAGCACCTAGTCGAAAAACGTTAGAATCCCTTCATTTGTTAGCATTAAACGATCTTCTAGATGAACGTAAAACATATCTTTCACAGTATTGTGCAGCTGAATCAGTTTATTTTGTATTGTGGACGCATCCTCATCAATTAAATAAAGCAGAAGGCAAACAGGCTGAAAAAGAAAAATTACAGTTAATTCGAACACATCAGCTTCCCCCTACTCAACTCACCCAAAATGTCATTGCTTCAATTCCTGCATTACGTAAAACACATCGTGCAGCAGTCAATACCCTTTTACATCAATTGCACACCTTACAAATTCGTGCTCGGCTACTTAAGACACATGAAGCTGTTTATCATATGCGATTGCTTGCTGATCCATTTTTTACAGATCTTAACTGGCAAGCTAGTTTACCAGGTGACAAAATTCCTTTGAAACTTTACCAAAAAAATACTGCACATGTCGTCGATCTATTGTGGCCTTCTTTGGCACGACAACTGCTGCCACGGGATGCAGAAACTATCGATTTTCGTACTGTTGCATTTGGAGATCGTCTCTATTCCTGTATCTTTGTTGATTTACTCCCTAAAGAAATACAACCTTTTTTAAACTTTTTGAAAAATCATTTAACTTCACGCACCCCTTGGCGCATGGCTTTTCTTGCCAAAAGTGATGCGCTACACACTGTAAGATTTTCTGCAACGCTTGCTAAATTTTTAAGTTTTGCCTCTAAAGAAAATCGCTTACTGAGTGATGCCTATGATTCATTAGAAAACCTTTCCCTTGCGCATGACGAGGCAATTGTTCAATTAAAAATTACTGCTTGTACTTGGGCTCCACTGAATCAAATTAATCTCCTGCGAACACGTGCTGCGGAATTGGCCAGAGCAATTCAGCAGTGGGGAGCAAGCGATGTTTCTGAAGTATCAGGTGATCCTTTTTCAGGCCTTATTTCTACACTTGTTGGTGTATCTTCTTCAAGTGTTGCCACTCCCACATTATTACCTTGTGCTCAAATGACATGTTTATTACCTATTGTTAGACCGCATTCACTGTGGGAACAAGGTTCACAGCTTTTTAGAACACTAGATGGTAAAATTTGGCCTTTTCAATTAGGATCGACTAAACAAGCCAGTTGGATTGATTTAATTTATGCAAGACCTGGTTCTGGAAAATCTGTTCTATCTAATGTATTAAATTTATCTTTGTGTCTAAAAGGCGGCTTAAAAACACTACCCTATATTGCAATTATTGATATTGGTCCTTCATCTAAAGGATTGGTTTCTTTACTACAAGACGCGTTACCCATACAACAACGCCACTACGTAGGCTACCATAAGCTACAAATGGATAAAAACCATTGTATTAACCCGTTTGATACTCAGTTGGGTACTCGCTATCCCGGTACACAGGAAAGAAGCTTTTTGATTAACTTTTTAACATTACTTGCAACACCGTTAGATAAAGAAGAAGCGTACGATGGTATTACAGATATGGCTGGAGCGGTTATCGATGAGCTTTATAAGCAATTTTCAGATAAAGAAAAACCACATTTTTACACAAAGCATATTGCGCCTTCAGTCGATCATATTCTAGAGAAATTAACTGTTACTTTGGATACGCGTACCACATGGTGGGAAATTACTGATTTGTTATTCACTCATCACTATCTTAAAGAAGCTAAGCTTGCACAACGCTACGCAATGCCCCTGCTCAAAGATGTCCTCTCAATTTGTCGCGTCTCTGTTATCACTGATTTGTACGGCAGCATGACAACTGATACAGGTGAAAATTTAATACATGCTTTTAGTCGTATGCTATCTCGCTCCATTCGAGAATATCCTATTCTTTCAGATGTGACCTATTTCGATGTACAAGATGCAAAAATCATTGTGCTGGATCTAGATGAAGTCGCTAAAAGCGGTGGTCCTGCTGCTGATCGACAAACGGCTGTAATGTATATGCTTGCAAGGTACCTTTTAACACATCACTATTATCTGATTGAACACGCCACAAATGCGCCTTCTCTTTACCTTAACTATCATCGAAAACGTTTACAGCATTTACAAGAAAGTACAAAACGACTTGTATTTGACGAATTTCATCGAACAGCACGTACGAAAGCAGTACGTCAACAAATTATTACAGACATGCGAGAAGGTAGAAAATTTAATGTACAAATTGCTTTACTTTCTCAATCACTCGAAGATTTTGACACCATGATGATTGAATTTGCTACTGCAGTTTACATTTTAAATGCAGGACCCACTGCTGCTATTAAAAAATCCGTCCAAATATTTGGATTAAATAACACAGCTCAAAAATTACTTTATCAGCAAGTTCATGGTCCAACTGAAAAAGGTACACCTTTTTTAGCACAGTTTTCTACAGTAGAAGGTCTTAATACACAGCTGTTAACATTAACGCTTGGCCCTATAGAACTTTGGGCACTTAATACCGCACGAGAAGATACATTACTACGCGACAAACTTTATCAGAAAATTGGTTCAAGCCATGCACGCACAGTATTAGCCGTATTGTATCCAACAGGTACGGCGAGAAAAGTAATGGAAAAGCGCCTCTTGTCGCTGAATCAAAAAAATTTTTCATTACTTTCTGCAGAAATGTCTGAAAACATGATTGAACAACTCGCACAAGAAGCATTAGATTATTTTTATCAACATATGCAAAGCATGCAACCCTAAATAACCATTTTATTAATACGTGCAATTTATTTTATAAGTCGTAAGATATTTTTCAATTATTCATCGCCTTTTCAGCGTTTTATTAAAGAAGAAAATCTTTTTTGCATGAGATAACAAATGTGATGTAGTGTACTTGAAGTAACTACAGTAGGACGTAATCTAGTATTTTACTGAGTAAGAAATCTCAAATATAATTTTCTCAAAAAAGCTTTGACTAATTTCAATTCAATGATGATAGTAACAGGTAGTAGCCAAAAATATATGATATTCATTATACTAGTTGCTAAGACATCCAATTCCTGTTCAAATTGGTTTATTAGTCCAACATGTCTAGACAATTTGAACTGTTTGTTCAATTCCGTCGAAAAAAATATATTTTCAATAGTATATAGATGTGTTAAAACTCTAATATTACTGACCTGTGTAATAGTGAGTAAGATTAATGGCGATTGGCTTAAACTCTTCCAGATAGACTGTTAAACATAGAACAAAAAAATACTTAAAAACCCTGCAATTTTTATATTACGCTGGGCGGAATCAAATGCTAAATTATCCAATGATGCCTGACGTACAGTCACGACGTTCATGCTGGTCCGCTCTAAGCTTTGTATCTTCCCTATTGCCGTTCGTATACAAAGAGAACAGGCATAAGCAAAGACTAGCCTATAAAAAAAACTTTTTAAAAAGGATTTAAGTGGCAGTCGTCTTTGAAAACTAATAATTTTTATAAACGATTGTATTGTATTAATAGTAATAAATATCAAAAGTAAAAATTTTACCCAAGCTTTTTATCATTAATAAAAAGTGCCGAAGGCCGGACTCGAACCGGCACAACTTTCGTCACTGCCCCCTCAAGACAGCGTGTCTGCCTATTCCACCACTTCGGCATTGGACAAGATGACCGATTGTATTATACAGGGTTATCCTTTTTTTCCATACTCACAGCAGATATCGTAGTGCTTTGCTTTATTTTCATTGGATTTACATGAAAAAGATTTAAACCAAAACTGGTTGCAAAAAATAAAAAGGCTAACCCACTCGTTACTTTCGTTATAAATGAAATGGAGCCTTGACTGCCAAATAGTGTTTGAGAGAAGTGACTAGCACCGCCTCCAATACCCATACTGCGATCAGGTTGAATAAGAATTGAGATAATGAGTAAAACAGCTGATATAATATGTAGAGTAGATAAAAGAGTTAACCACATAAAGATAAAGATCGATAAATATTAAAAAAGTTGGCGACGTATAGTCATAACATAAATTATTACTATGTATTTTAAGTAGTCTGTCTAACGCGGTCCAAACCACTTTTTTTTACCATACAGGATACCGGTTTGCGCTGCAACTTTTAGCCAGATGTCTGACATTAAGAGAAATGACTCCGTCTTAGCCGAGGATAATCTTTGATTTTTTCAAAACATTTTAGCTGCACTAGTCCATGTGAACAACGTAAGGTTGTCTTATTTAGACGGATAAGCTTTTAAAAAATCATGTTGACGGGTTAAAAACCATACTTTTTGTAAAACAGCGTAACTACTTTGCGCGATAAAATGTAATAAGAGCCCTGAAGGAAAGCTACTAAATAGTAAGACTTGAAATAAGATCAAAAAGCGTATCATATTCTCATTACTTTCATCCACATGATCTAATTTTTGGTCAATCCATCCGGTCACACCAAATAAAGCTGGAAGTATTAAATATGGGTCTTTTACAGAAAGGTCATCAAGCCATAAGAAAGGAGCATGCCGTAGTTCAATACTTTCTCGAAGTAGTGAATAAAACGCAAAAAGGATTGGAATATTGATCAGATCTTGCCAAGAAGGCATCACTTGAATCTTTTCACGATGATACAGTGCTTGTGTTGCGCGCTGCAATTGCATTGGCTCGTCTTTATAGCGTATTTTTAACTCGTTTAGACGTGGTTGCAGTTGACGTTTTCTTAAAGTGGTATGAAACTTTTTGGCGGACGCTCTAAAAAAAAGTGTTTTAATTAAGCAAGTTAAAACGATGATTGAAAAACCCCAACTCTTTAAGCCATAATGCAAAAGTTTGAGTAACTCAAGTAAACGGTTTGCGATAAACCAAAAAAGACCATAATCTAGTACTAAATCTAAGTGTTTTGCAGAGGCTTGTAAGTGATGTAGTATTTTAGGCCCTACATATAAAGAAAACGCAAAAGTACTTGTTTGGCCCGGTTTTACATAATAGCGCGGGCTTTTCATACCTAATGTGTACTCATCTCCATGTTGTTTACAGTAGTACTGTATCAAGGGTAACTTTGAAATCCATGCTGTTGTAAAATACTGTTCAGTTAATGAAAGCCACCCCTGTTTCGTCCATTCAGTCACTGTTTTTTGATCCATTTTATCAAAAGGTAATTTTTCAAAACGTTTTTGGTCGGAAGAAAGAATGCCGCCTGTATAAGCTGTCATCACGTTAAACCAACTTTTCGAAATGTTTGGCACTTGTCGTTTCAATTGAGCATATAACGTACCGTTCCACTCATGTATTGTTGAGTTAAAGACAGTATAGGTTAATGCTATGTCATATGAATCGCGTTGTAATACAAATGTTTTGACAATCTTGACACCCCCTTCCATCGTACTCAATGCAATAGATAATACATTTTGCTGAGGGGTCATAACGTAATCAGATTGCGCGCTTTCATAAATTGATTCTTCTAATTGGCCTTGCGCCATCAACCCTGACTGTGCAATACAATCTCTTACACGAGTTTGATCTAATAAAATCACTGGATTAGGTTTTATCGAACGTTTTTCTTTTGTATAACCCAATAAAGCAAAATAGATCACATGCCCACCTTTTCGGTCGATCACACCTTCTACAATATTTGTTTTAAATCGAATATGTCTTTCATTGCGCCTTAAGAGAACGGACTTTTCATTTTCAGTACGTGTTGAGGTATGTTTTACTTGTCTCTTATCTACATTTTGTTGTACGATCTTTTGTTCATTAGTAGGTGCAATATAGTAATCGCTTTGCCAAGCATTGAATAAAAGTCCGAGTACAAAACAAAACGTGACTCTTAAGATTGAACGGAAAATTTCCATATTGCAGTTGAAGTGATGTAAAAATGATATTGGCCGTTCATCTTATCTGTCTTAAGAAACAATGTCGAATAGATTATTTAGAGTAAGCTTTGTTTTAAATACAGTTTTTTCCATGCAAGTAAGCAAATATTTTGTAAATTAGTGTCTGGAGAAATGGGATATTTCATCATGATGATAATATCATAGCCTTGACATAGCCTTGGATTTAAACGAAAACTTTCTCGAATGACACGTTTTAAATAATGTCTTTGTGTTGAAAAACGGACAATTTTTTTAGGGATAATAATACCTAAACGGCCATATTTTCTGTGAGTAGCTCGTTTGAGAACTGTAAACATATCCTGACGGAAACGGCATCCATGCTTAAAAACATATTGAAAATTCTTTTTCCCTGAGAGCCTTTGATGTTTTTTAAAAGAAAAATACATCTTGATACCCAAGACACTCATGTATCATACAGTTAAGCGCATGCGTCCTTTTGCACGACGACGCTTAAGTATAGCGCGACCGTGGCGTGTGGCCATACGTGCACGAAAGCCATGGGTACGCTTTCGTTTAATACGACTGGGTTGATACGTTCTTTTCATGACAAATGTTTAAGGTAAAAAAGTATGTTTTAAAATAGTTAAGTCATTTCAATATTTTAAAAGTTTAACTTATCACTTTACACTATTTAACAAAGTTTAATTGTCTTGTGCGGTACAATAAAGTACGCTTCAGTTCAACGCAACCTCTTAGAAAAATCTTGTCAATAGGTGTAATGAAATTAATACCGCTCTATAAATAAAAGGTACATTATCGATTGATAGGAAATATTAGTACTATTTCATGAAAGAAAAGATAGTATAAAATACAAAATAATGCAAGTTGGACTTATTTAGCTTAACATTATCTCATGGATGAACAGGAGGTTATGTCATGTGATATTTAGGCTGTATTTTTCCAAAAAACAGCCTAAAAACTATGTAGCATAGAGAGTACACGGTGAAAAGGAATGACGATGTAGCGCTATCGTTCCATGTTGTTGTAATGCACGGAAATGTTCAGGTGTGCCGTATCCTTTATGTTTAGCAAACCCATAATGAGGATAAAACAAGTCTAATCGTTGCATCATGTGATCACGATGGACTTTTGCAAGAATAGATGCTGCACTAATGGGTAAACAGATTTGGTCACCTTTTATCAAACAAAAGGTGGCATACGGCCACCGTGGTTGCCTATTCCCATCGACAATAATCAGATCTGGAATACAATGCAATTTTGAAACCGCACGTTGCATTGCAAGATGAGTGGCTTGATGGATACCATATTGATCAATCTCTTGTACGGTTCCACTTGCAAGTGCCCAATCCAGTGCTAAGTGTTTAATAAGATATGCAAGCGCTATACGCTTTTTCGGACTCACGCACTTTGAATCTTTTAATCCTGTAATAAAACGATGCTTTGTTAAGCTCACTGCAGCAACAACGACAGGCCCTGCAAGTGCTCCTCGACCGACTTCATCGATACCAACGATAATCATTTTATTTATCAAAAGCTATTTTGCATGCCTTCCAAACACCGGTGATGATCGTTTCACAGACCATTTGACGCTTAACAGTAATACATGCATAGCATTTTAATACCTCTTTTCCTATTCTTTCGATAGTTACTTGTATTATCAACTGATCACCTGGTACAACGGGTCGTTTAAACTTCGCGTTATTAACTGCAGCCAGTACATAATAACCAGAATTCTTTGTCGTTTTCTTTTGTGAATAATAACCTAAAACACTCATCGCTTGTGCCATTGCTTCAATCAATAATACACCTGGCATAATAGGTAAAGTTGGAAAGTGCCCTTGAAAAAAATGTTCATTCATAGAAACATTTTTGACGGCTGTGATACTATGATTTATGTTCAATGCAGTAATCTTATCGAGAAATAAAAAAGGATAACGTTGTGGTAAAACTGCTAAAATTTCTTCTATGTTTAATGAAAAAGTCATATGGGTCTCACAACAAAGGGTATCCTATGAAATTGATGTACTACGTGTTTTTTCATCAATGCATAATGCCAAATTATCTATCACTGCAATAGTTTATTTGATCTTAGTAAAAAGTAAATTATACTTGATACCTATTTTTGCTTATGCCGATAAGAACATATTAAAATTTGGTACTATAAAAATGTACACTGGAGCATAATATGAACACAACCTTACGTACATGGTTACATCCCTATTTTAGTAATCCTGAACGCTTTAATCTTTGGATTTGTTTGCTTTTTATTGGTGTCATACTTGCTTTTTTAGGACCATTACTTGCACCTGTGCTTGTTTCGATGGTTATCGCTTACTTGTTGCAATGGCCTATTTCATCACTTCAACAGCTTCATGTACCGCGTATCATTGCCGTTTTGCTTGTTTATAGTATTTTTATGGGCTTAATTATTGGGCTTTGTGTATTAATTATCCCGCTATTGTTAAAACAAATACAAACACTGTTTACAGAACTACCACAACTGACTAATCGATGCGAAACACTGCTTCTATATTTTCATGAACGTTACCCACATTTTATTTCCACAGAACAAGTTCAAAACTTAATCAACGATTTAAAACATGTGGTAAACCATTTAGGGCAATGGATTTTATCCACTTCTTTAACATCTATTCCAAATATCATCGCTATCTCGGTTTATTTAGTGCTTGTTCCATTACTCATTTATTTTTTTCTTATGGATCAAAAACATATCATTGATTGGATCATTGGTTTTTTACCCAATCAAAGACGTCTCATTACAGAAGTTTGGACAGAAGTGTATACTAAAACAGGTCACTACGTTCGCGGAAAAGCGGTTGAAATTATGATCGTATGGATTGTAACAAGCGGTGCATTTTCAATTATGCAACTGCCTTACTCAATGCTTTTAGGATTACTCTCAGGTATTTCAGTCATTATTCCATACATTGGTTCTGTTATTGTCACGATCCCTATCGTAATTATCAGCTTTCTTGAATGGGGATGGAGTAGAAATTTTGGCTACTTGCTAGCAATTTATAGTGTTATTACTGTTCTTGATGCCAATGTACTCTTTCCTCTACTATTTGCTGAAGCAATGTCATTACACCCTGTTGCCATTATGGTCTCTACCTTAATTTTTGGTGGTATATTAGGGTTTTGGGGAATATTCTTTTCAATTCCTTTAGCTGTGCTTGCTAACAGTTTGTTAAATATATTAAAGCAACAATCGCAAGCGTTGAACATAGAAGATTTTTGAAAAATAGCGTACTATCTTTATGATAATTGATCATACCATTTATAAAAAATTTCTTCTGTAATTATACCTTGAGTTAGTTTCTCTTTGAGTGCAGTGTGTATGGGTTTTCCAAACTTTACAACTAATTCGCGTGTTTTTGAAACTAATTGTTCGGTAGGCGTTTCTAATAATAGTTGGCGTATTGCTTTAGTAAAAATAAGAAACTCTCGTATTGCGGTACGTTTTCCATCAATAGAAGGTATAAGTTGTTGCCATACAATTGCACTTGTCGTTTCAATAATATCAACCGCTCTCTTTTGTCTTTCTTCTTCTTTAAAAGCACCTAGTAAACGCCGAACTGTCTGTGCAACGCCACTGCTATGCAATGTTGTATAAATAGGGTGACCCATTAACGCTGCTTCGATCACAGCTTGTATTGTTTCTGTATCTCGTGCTTCTCCTACTAGAATAAGATGTGGTTTTCGACGTAATGCGTTACGTATCCCAGCGGTAAAAGAGGGAAGATGTTTGGGAATTTCTACCTGACTAATGATTGCATGAGAAGTGTTAATTTCATCATATACGAACTCAATTGGCGCTTCATAAGTGAGAATTTTACGATGACTGTGTTTTTGTTCTGCAAGATATCGAATAATTGCTGCGAGTAAGGTCGTTTTTCCTGAACCTGTGCTACCTGTCACGTAAACAACACCTTGCAAAGGTGAAAGCCCGTGTAATAAATTTTTTTCAAGCGACAATGCGTCTAAAGTGGGCGGAGTCGTTGGAATAACACGAAATGTTATTTGTATACCATGGTGGCCATCTACAAGGCACCCTGTACCATTGACTCTAAAACGATAACGTATTTTCCGACTGGGACGAATATCATAATTTGTGTCAATGTCCTGCCCACTTAAAAGCTGTGCGCTACCGTTTGGACCATAAACATGGTGTAAAATATCAGTGACTTCGTAATGTAATAATCGTCGTTGCATTACAGAGAATAGCTTTCCATATTGCTCCACAAAAATTTCTTCACCCGTTTGTAACGTAATATCAGAAACATCTTGTTCGTAACATTTAACCAGTAAACTATTCAAGTGATTTTCTGTAAAGCGCGCTGGTAAATCAGAGAAAAAAGATTGCATTATATACTTTCTTCGCTGCGTACAACAGGTTTCCATATTTGGTGATTTGTCTGTAAAGCAGGCAGTGCTGTAATGCGGAGTATTTGATCATCAATACGGATTTCTTGATCATTACCAGTAATACCTAGTTGAGTCTGTGCAACATAAGGTTTACTGACCATTCCTTGTGCGAGTAATTTTCGGTATAAAATCATACCATCATAATCACTTTTTAAGCGTGCTAAGTTAAATTGGTTAATCAATTGCGCTTGCAATACTCCTTTATTCCAACCTTCTTCAACAGCTTTCTTCCAAATGATTTGTTCTTCTTTGTTTTTAGGTAAAAAAGCAACAGGTGGTAGTTTAGGTATATTGTAATGCATCCATAAATAGTCTCGCCAATTAGGAGGTGTAGTGACAAAGCGTGCTTGGTATTTTATTCGGTAAATACAACCTACAATATAAAGCGTGTGTTCACTTGTATTTAATGCATTCTTAGCAAGCGTTAAAACAGGAGGCAACACGTTATCTGCTAACAGCAATCCTTGAAAGTTAAAAATATGATCTAGTTTTTTTTCTTCTTTTGCGTGTGCACGATTAATTTTTTTAGCTTCGGCAGCTAGACCGGTTTGTGCACCAATTGTCAATCCCACATCACGTAATGCTTCTTCATTAATATCCGTTAATTTTGTCAAATGACCAAACTTTGGTACAGCACGAATGCTTTTAAGTTGACTAAGTGAGTTAACGTTGCCCACTATTTTGTATTGCATATCAAAGAAATGATAGCATCCTGTAAAAGAAAATTGACAAAGTATGTATAAAACAAATGCAAAGCCTTTTGTTTTATACATAGCGCAATTCGATCAGTTGCCCTGTCGATGAAGAGGAAATAGAAAGGTGTGCTTTTGTGCCTGCCTGCCAATCAATGTTTTTTAACACTTCACCCAAAGCCATATTCTTCACTGATAGTTGTATTAGCACAGGAATAGGGGGTGCATGTCCAAGTATATTGAATTGATAATGATACTTTGTTGCAATACTTTCAAGTAATGGCTCAACAGGACCTGTCCAATCAATTGAAACTTTTTCTGCATACAATTTAGCCTCCTTTTTTTCTTCAGCTAAAATCTTTTTGTATTCTATAGGATGAGAAGCTTTTTCAATGGCGTGTAATTCTTTTAGAGAACGGTCAACGGAATACGCAATATCAACTAAATTAGTCTGTACTTTTGTTTTATCTTTAACAGACAGTTGCGTATCGTTATTATCCGAATAGACCGCTTGACCGCAAAAAAATAAAAAACAAATGAATAGACTATACATAAAATGGCGTTGTTTCAATAAAAATAGCACGATTATGTTTACCAAATTTTATCATGTATGATTGACCTTTTTCATAATAAAAGTCATTTCTAGAATACGTGTGTGGTAAAAGTCCTTTACAAATGGGCTGTGAGGGAATCGAACCCACGACCGTTTGATTAAGAGTCAATTGCTCTACCAACTGAGCTAACAGCCCCTTTCAAAGATAAGTTACCGTGAATACATTTTGTTTTCAACTCATTAGTTCTTCTAAATGACTTGCTAAATGCAAAAAGACCCGTCAGTATATAAATTTTTCCATTACGTTTATGCCAAAAGAAAATGATATCATTGTAGAAGGAAAAGTTGTCAAAAGTTTGCCCGATGCAAATTTTGAGGTACAACTTGAAAATGGCCACCTCTTAAAAAGAGTATACATTGCAGGACGGATGCGTAAACACTATATTCACATTGCACTAGGTGATACTGTGAAAGTCGCAATGAGCCCTTATGATCTTTCAAAAGGACGCATCATCTTTCGTGGAAAAGGTAATCTTACTCCTGAGAAAGCAACGTGAACGATGATCTTATATTCAATTCGTTGACGCATCTTGGCTTACTTCAAGTATCAGGTGAACAAAATCAAGAGTTTTTACAAGGTCAATTGAGTTGTGATGTTAACGCGATTACAGAAAAAACAAGTTGTTTAGGCGTACATTGCAACGCACAAGGCCGCGTGCGCGCAACATTTTATCTCTTTTATCTTTCAGGCAATTATTACTTGCTTTTGCCAAGAGAAAATATTTTTTCTTTACTACAAGATTTTCAACTATATACTCAAATTTATTCTATTCAGCTACAAGACGTGTCAGCGCAATGGAACTTCTGTGGATATAGTGGTTCTACCCTTCTCCAAGAAATGCAACAAAAATTTGGTGCACTAGAGTACTGGCACGTTTATAGGAAGCCACCTTACATTGCACTACGACTTTTAGATTCAATACCTCGTATCTTGGTCCTTACCCCTAAAGAAACATTACCTTTTACACCCTCTCTAAAAACGCTAACTGCAAATGAAAATGATTGGATTCGATTAGATATTATGGCCGGATTAGTGTCTATCTCTACAAAAACGCGCGAAAAATTTACACCACATCAATTAAATTATCATCATCAAGGAATCAGTTTTACAAAAGGGTGCTATACAGGACAGGAAGTGATTGCACGCATGCAATACTTGGGTAAATTAAAGAATCGGCTCTATCGATTTAGTGTCAGCAGTCACCTATTGCCAGAGCCTGCAACACCTATCACCGATGTAAATAAAAAGCAGCAAGGCACACTACTGATGAGCGCATTTCTAGTCAACAATTTGGGTTACCATGCCATTGCCTCTATTCATGATATGGCTATTACACACTCGCTTTTTTGTAACCAAGCGAGGCTTGAACATCTTGTCATCGCTTGAGCTATACTATGCATTTGACAAAATAAAATTGTCATGTTTTTAATTTTATGGATGAAATAAGCACACATGACTTTAGATAAATTTTACGCATCACACCGTGTATTTTTAATAGTCAAATCATTCTTTCACAAATATCTTCTATCATAAAATAGTTAAAAAATAACTCATTTACTATTTATCCCAAACTATTTTTATAGCATCTATGGACGCTTCAAAAATGCACACAACGAGTACAACTGATACTTTAACCGTAAAGAAAAAGCAGTCACTTTATCAAAAATATCTTATTCACTATCTTGATCATTATCCCAAGATAATTCAAGTTATATTACCACTGTTAAACAATCGTTTTTTTAGACCGGATGTTTTCTGGCATGAAAAAAATTTATATCAACAAACTATTCCTCAAGCCTTTCCTGATATTGACTTATATCTGCGATGGTTCAAAAGAAATGAAAAAGCTTCTAAAACAATGATGATCGACCCTAATATTTTAGAAACATGGCAAGCGATTATAAAGTTACATCAGTTATTTGATAATATTTTTGATAAGATTACTCAAAATAACACTTTTCCTCAAAATAGCATTCTTATTCAAAAGGTAAAAGATCTTCATTTAACAATAAAGCAAAACCGGTTTTTAAGATCACAAGATACGTTTTCTATCTTTACCGTATCATTAGATAATCTTTTATCTTACCAACTGTACCAAGCGTGGAAACAACAACGACTTAATTTGCTAACATGCGTAGAACAGTTAGAAATTTTTAAATATTACTCTTTTTCAATTGATAAAATAATGAAATGCCTTTATAAAATGCATGATACACATTTAGAAATAGAGAAATTAGATATTGCTCAGTATCAAGACAATAATAGGATCTTCAAAATTTATCAAAACAGTTTAACGTTGTTTGAAACGCAAGCACTTCAAATACAACCTCACCTATCTTGTGAAGAGGAGAAAAACTTTGCATATTGGAAATTACTTTTACAATGGGAAAAGATAAAAAATCAATTCTCCACTGTTATTCAAGAACACACTTACGTAACTGGATTTAATTCTATAGATGGCATTTTTGGATATCAAAGAAACAACACAGAAATAGCGTCTATTTTGGGAAATTTTATGCAAGTTACGCTTCAAATAGGAAAGTTTGTTCATTTTTTTACAGATAAAGTACAAAAGCAATATTTATTCTTTGTAAACTGGTTGGAAAAAACAGTGATTACACTTTTTTACAAAGATTTATTGCATCAACTGATTTACTGGACAGATAAATGGTTATATATCACAGCTTCGCTCGAGTACAGCTGTCAAAAATGGAAAGACTTGACACACAACTCACATTTACTACAACACACAATACATATGCGAAGGAAAATACTTGCCGAATGCATCAAACAAATTACGGCACTTTTTAAAATTATTCCAGTTCGTTCCTTAACTTCGCTTGAAAAAAGTAACATCAATAGCTTAACACAGAGTTTATGCATCAATACTATCACCGCCGAAACACTACTTAATCATTATGTAAAAGAAAAAAATAATCAGTACAACAATGCTATTTGTTCTATTGAATGGTTGAGAAGCGAAGTATTGCCAGTACTTTCTAAAAAACTAGCTAAAGATACTAGCGACAGCTTATATGAGCAATTTTATCTCATTGATCTTTTGAACAAAAGTATCAATACGTTAGAGAATTTAACAATTTATTTAAGGTATTTCTGTTCAACTATTTCTTTAAATATAAACTTACCACAACTGAAAGAAAATATTAGAGAAATAGAAAATAGCATAGACCTTACTCCTTGCTATTTTCCAGTCAGTGAGCCACAACGTAGCATACAGTATTCAAAGTTAGCGCTTGCATACAGTATTTTTACGCAAGCTCATGAAAATGCCCTGTTACGAAAGACAATTTACGCACACAAAAAAAGTTTTTTGCCACCTTTACAATGTCAATTGAAAACAAACGATGTCAATGTCGTGACGTTTACAAATGCTTTAACTCGGCAAACTTTAAAGAGAAAATTAGCTTTAAAAACCGATTCAAAAACGTTGCAGAGAAATAACTACTTTTATTCGTAAATAGGTCTAAAACAAAGATGGGCCCGCTAGGATTCGAACCTAGGACCAACAGATTATGAGTCTACTGCTCTAACCACTGAGCTACGAGCCCTTCATTTAAACTTATCATAATGCTTTACAAAAGAATGACAAGTAGACTGAGGATTGAAAGTTATACGAGTACAGTATAGAATGCCTAGAACGTTTGTAAATAGTTCACATACGACAATTTTTACTACATAATAACGGTTTATCAATTCACTTAGGAGAATAATGCTATGCGTGCTTTTTTAGATGAGTACAGAATACTAGAACAAAAATATCCATCTTCTAGTCGAACACTACGTGCAATTGTAGGCACTTCTTTTGTCCTTAACCTCCTTTTAATTGGCGGTATGATTTACCAAAATCGCTACGTTTTAAGAGCGAAAGAAGAAAGAATTGTTAATACAGTGCAACAAGAGATGCACACTTTGGAAAATAAACTAGAAGATTTTAGTCATTCTGCAAAAAAAAATCTGCAGCGTGCCAAAGAGGGGACAGAAAAACGAGTGGAAAGAGCAGCAAACACGGCTGAGCAAAAAGCAAAAGAAGTGCAAGAAGCACTTCCATCAAAAAACGAAGCTAAGAGAAAAGCACAGGCTGTAAAAGAAACAGTGAAGCAGGATGCACAAACCACAACAAATGATGTTAAAAAAGCTGCAAAAACAGAAAAACCTGAACCTGCAAAAAAAGGTTGGTTTAGTAGAAACTAGTTTCTTAAGCCGCATAGCACTTAAGGATCAATCCATTGCACATCGCCCATATAAGGGCGTAGTGCATCAGGAACTTTAATTTGTCCATTTGGTTGCTGGTAATTTTCAAGTATTGCAACTAAAGTTCGTCCTACGGCAAGTCCCGATCCATTCAATGTGTGTAGCCAGTCCGATTGTTTTTTTTTCAAACAGCGCCATTTTGCTTTCAACCTTCTTGCTTGGAAATCACCCATATCGCTACAAGAAGAAATTTCTCGAAAGCAGCGTTGGCTAGGAAGCCATACTTCTATATCGTAAGTTTTTTTAGCTGCAAAACCCAAATCTTTTGTGCACAATGCTTGCACTCGGTAAGGTAAAACAAGCCGTTGTAAAAGATTCTCAGCAACTTGTGTTAACGATTCAAGCGCCTGCGTTGCTTGTGTTTTCGTAACAAACTGTACTAATTCTACTTTTTCAAATTGGTGTTGACGTATCAATCCTTTCACATCTTGACCGTAAGAACCTGCTTCACTTCTAAAACAAGGTGTGACGGCTACGTATTTTTTGGGTAGTTGGGAATGCTCGAAAAGTTGATGACGTGCTAAGTTAGTTAAAGGCACTTCGCCTGTTGGAATTAAATAAAAGTTATTAGGTTTAGTTAATTGAAATAAATCGGCCGAAAAATTGGGTAACTGCCCTGTTGCTTGTAGACTACTTGCATTGACAATATAAGGCACGGCAATCTCTTCATAGCCATTTTCTTGTGTATGTATATCTAACATCCATTGAATCAATGCCCGGTGTAATCTTGCAATTGAGCCACGCAACACGACAAAACGGCTACTTGTCATAGAAGCAGCACGTTCAAAATCCATGGAATGTGTTTTAGCTGTTAACTGCGTATGATCTTTTACAGGAAAGGAAAAAGCATTTGGTTTACCCCAAGTGCGTAACGTGACGTTGTCTACAAATGATTCACCAACAGGCGTTGATTCACTGGGTATATTAGGTATACGCAATAAGAATTGCTCTAGCGTTTTCCGTGTTTCATCAAATGCTTTGGTGTATTGTAACAATTCTTTTTTAATTGCACGATTTTTTTCTAATTGTGTTTCAATCGCATGTTTTTCATGTGGGTCATTGCGTTTTAGTTCTTCAAAAACGGTTTCTTGTTGATGCATTTGATGCTGCAATAATTCTATCTTCTGCTGAAGCGTTTTACGATTTTTGTCCAAGGCGGTAAACTGATGATGGTCTAATATAAAACCACGAGTCTTAAGTATTTCTTTGACCTGATCTAATTTATGTCGTAAATTTTTCAAATCTAACATATAGTAAGCGATGTAAAATTCTTATAATAATGCGCACTAATACTTTTTTACTGCATAGCCGATCACTTGCAAACACGATTCAAAGCAAGTTGCAGCATCTCATTGCGAATCAAAAAGCGCAAGGTTTAAGACCACCAGGTCTTGCAATGATTTTAGTTGGCAAAGACCCTGCTTCAACGATTTATGTACGCCATAAGCAACGTATTTGTGAAAAGATCGGTATGTACTCAACAGTTTTTCACCAACCCGATACCTTTTCTCAGCATGCGTTATTAGAAATGATTACTAGGCTGAATCAAACCACAACAGTAGATGGCATCTTGGTACAACTTCCGCTACCTCGCACTATTGAGGTGTCTTATATTCTAGATGCCATTGATCCAATGAAAGACGTGGATGGATTTCACCCGAATAATATTGGAAGATTAACGCAAGCAAGACCTATATTTCGTGCCTGCACACCCTATGGTATTATGCAGCTATTACACACTTTGCCCATTCGTTTATCGGGATTACATGCAGTTATTGTAGGCGCTTCTAACATTGTAGGCAAGCCCATGGCATTAGAGCTATTGCAAGCAGGGTGTACCGTTAGTATTTGTCATAGTCAAACCAAAAATCTTGCTTTTCACGTACAGCAAGCAGATCTTTTAATCAGTGCTGTTGGAAAAGCAAAACTGATTCAAAGTAACTGGATTAAATTTAATGCTATTGTTATAGATGCAGGCATTAATCGTGATGCAGAAGGCCTGATAACAGGCGATATAGATTTTTTGACTGCAAAAGAGCGTGCTTACGCCATCACACCTGTCCCAGGCGGAGTAGGACCCATGACAGTTACTGCATTAATGCAAAATACGTGGACAGCCTATCAAATGCAAATATAGTATCGTCACCATGAATTTAAACGCATTGCTACAACCTTTTGTGACTTTACAAATACATTTAAACCTTCAAGTCACTGGTTTAAGTCAAGACAGTCGTCATCTTAAAAAAGGAGAAGTATTTTTTGCATTCCCAGGTACGGCAAGCGATGGACGATTATATATGCAAGATGCATTTAAAAAAGGTGCAGTTGCCATCGTCATAGAAGCGCATAATCAAGCACTGTTTAAGCGTCCCTCGTTTTCTATTCCTGTGATTCCTCTTCTACATTTAAGTCAAAAACTGAGTGCAATCGCTGCACGCTTTTATGGTTATCCTGCAGAAAAAATGCAGATTATTGGTGTGACAGGAACGAATGGAAAAACCTCCTGTACGCATTTTTTAGCTGCTGCCCTTGCAAAAGTAAATCGACGCTGTGGCGTCATTGGTGGACTACGTCATTGTCTTTACACGCGAACCCAAATGATTACGTTACCTAAACACAATTCTTTGACTACTGCAAGTGCGATTGAAGTACAATATCTGCTTACAGAATTTAAGAAACGCAATACACAAATTGTAATTATTGAAGCCTCTTCTCATGGTTTACTACAGCATCGACTGCAAGCAGTGCCTTTCCAAATTGCAGCATTTACTAACCTAAGTCATGATCACTTAGATTATCATCACAATTACGGCAATTATGCTAACGCTAAAAAGATTCTTTTTCAGCAACCAACTGTGCAGTGGGCCATACTTAATATTGATGATGCGATAGGTTTTCAATGGCAATCTGAATTTCAAAAAACACATCAAGTTTATACTTATTCTAGTACACCGGGAACATTTTCCCAAGGATCACATTGTCGTGTGTATGGTGTTACAGCAAATCTTAAGGGTATCACAGCAACATTAGAAACACCTTGGGGCACAAATACTTTTCATAATCCTTTTTTACTTGGACAATTCAACGTCAATAATCTCTTGTTAGTTGTGACTATCATGGGTATTTTACATATCCCTTTTCACCAAATTCTAACAAGTATCCAAATTTTGAAACCCATTACTGGTCGTATGCAGCAACTGATACCTTTTACTTCAAAAAAAGGCCCGCGGGTAATAATTGATTATGCACATACGCCTGATGCATTGAAGAAAGTTTTATCTTTTCTAAAACCGTTGACAGTCGGTCGATTATGGTGTGTTTTTGGTTGTGGCGGAGACCGTGACGTTAACAAAAGAGCTCACATGGGACGTATTGCTACTCAATATTCAGATCATGTCATCGTAACACAAGATAATTCACGTTTTGAAAAAAGTGAGCAAATCTTTCAAGAAATTTTATCTGGTGTACTTTCGTCTACAGCAACTGTCTCTGTAATAACAGATAGAGCCAAAGCCATAAAAATCGCTATTTATAAGGCAGCCCCTCAAGATATGATACTGATTGCTGGTAAGGGCCATGAAAACTATCAAATCATTGAAGGAATGACTCATTATTTCAGTGATATTGAGACTGCACAACAAATACTTTTAGACTATTGTGTGAATTGAAAGCCATGTTCTATTTAGGTTTTGGCGGGGGTTTTGGTTTAGGTACACCGGTTGAATCGTAAGCGCCGCGCCCTTCGTTGACAGGAGCTTCTCCAAAAAAAGTATAAGATGCCATATAAATTTTCCTTTATAAAAATATGAGCACTATAGAAAAATTCTATCAAATAAACATCGTTGTATTTAACGGTCGAAAAAAATACAGTATTGTGTGCAAAAAAAAATAATTTAACTTTTCTTTGCAAGACGTAAAATAGCAGTTTTTAAGCTAGTATTTTTAATTGTGTTTGCGAGGGCGTACAGTAACTGCTGATTTTCAACAGAGAGCGAAATCACAAACTTTTTAGCTTGCATCATGGGGTAGTATCGTGGCTTTGATTGTATATACACTTTTATCGTTTCAAGATGTTGAAAAACAGAATATTTTTTCAATTGTACAATCAAGACAAACGACTCGTATTGTAAACGGCTTGCCCAAGCTGCATTGGTTACTTCTACAATTAGCGTACCTTCACGAAAATTAGCTACCCACGTTTGGTTTCTAAGGGGTGCATGTACTGTTTTTTGCCATAATTGATTTACAATAGAAAGTGCATCTATTTTTTTTTGTAAGTACTCAACGTATTTTGAAGATATAATGGCCATTTTTCAAACTGTTTAAATCATCGTCCTGCATCTTTTTCCAAAATATGATATTTTACTCACTTACTTTAAATTATTAGCTTCTTTAAATGCAACTGCTATGCTAACTTATCATTTAATTCAAGATATTGCTGACACGTTGAGTGAGTACATGCCTGCAGAAATCAAAGAGGCCAAAGAAGCTGTTGTCAAGAACGCTAAAGCAATTTTAGAATCAAAATTAAGTGAAAGTACGGTCACTCGTACAGAATTTGATGCATTGCAACGCATGTTATCCAAAAATAGAGCACAGTTGATGTTACTTGAGCAAAAAGTTATTGCATTGGAGCAACGTTTACAAGCAGCGATGAAGACAGATCTTAAAAATTAACTGTGTGATTTTAAAGATTTTTCGATAGCCAATGAGAGTTATATAACTTGCTAACATATTTCATACCGTGATCGGGTAAAATGGTCGCGATTCGAATAGGACGTTTTGCATTTTTCATCACTTGTAATGCACCCCATACATTTGCACCACTAGAAGGCCCGGCAATAATCCCACGTTTTGTTAATTTTTCTGCGGTTTCAAAAGCTACTTTATCTTGAAACTGCATTACCTCGTCGATTACCGAGAAATCAATGGCTTCAGTCATATGATCTTCTCCTGCACCTTCTACTTTCGAAGCAAAAATTTGATCTACCTTTGGTAATTTTTTGTCTGTAAATAATGAATGATAAACAGAACCAACGGGGTCAAGCGCAATAACTCGAATTTCAGAATTCTTTTCTTTAAGATAGCGACCTATTCCTGAAATTGTTCCTCCACTTCCTGCCACACTGACGAAAACGTCAAGATTACCTTGCATTTGTGACCAAATTTCAGGGCCTGTGGTGTGGTAATGTGCATTTATGTTTTCTTTATTATGGTATTGATTAATATAAAAACTGTTAGGCAAGGTTTGAGAGAGTGTTTTGGCAACATTAACATAGTGCTGCGGCGATTTAATAGAAACTTGACTTGGCATAACATGTACGGTTGCATTTAAAGCACGTAACATGGATTGCTTTTCTTGACTGACGCGATCTGGAATAGTGAGTACCGCGCGATATCCTTTTAATGCAGCAATCATGGCCACAGCAGCGCCTGTATTACCTGAAGTGCTTTCAATTAAGATATCTCCTGACTTTAACTGATGACGTTTTTCTGCTTGTTCAACAATATAAGCAACAATTCTATCTTTGATACTACCTGTTGGATTTAAAAACTCGCATTTTGCCCAAATAAATTGTTCTGCTTTAAAGTCAAAAGGAGGTAGTTGAATTAAAGGGGTATGCCCAATATGGGCAAGTAGCGTGCAAGGGCCGTCAATCAAATGTTCGTTGACCATCCGGTGCATTCGCTGAGTCGCTTTCCAATTTCTGTCATAGCCTGTACAACATGTACACCTGCTTCTTTGAGCGCTTTCATCTTTTCAGCTGCAGTGCCTTTGCCTCCTGCAATAATAGCGCCAGCATGTCCCATACGTTTGCCAGAAGGCGCTGTTGTGCCCGCAATATAAGCGACAACGGGCTTAGAAACATGGGTTTGAATGAATTGAGCTGCTTCTTCCTCTTCTGTTCCACCAATTTCTCCTACCATCACAATTGCTTTCGTTTCATCGTCTTTTTCAAATAAATTAAGTACATCCGTAAAACGCATACCATGTACTGGGTCACCACCAATACCAACACAAAAGCTTTGTCCAAAACCAAGATCAGTTGTTTGTTTTACCGCCTCGTAAGTGAGCGTTCCTGAACGCGAGACAATACCTACACGTCCTGGTAAATGAATATAGCCTGGCATAATACCAATTTTGCACACATTTGGCTTGATCACACCAGGACAGTTCGGGCCAATCAAGCGTACATTAGGATAACGTATACGAAGAAAATCCATGACATCTACCATATCGCGTGTTGGAATTCCTTCTGTAATGCAAACGATCAACTCTATTCCTGCTTCAGCTGCTTCAAAAATGGCATTTTTACAAAAAGGTGCAGGTACAAAAATAACTGTCGCATTGGCTTTTGTTTCAGCCACAGCTGATTTCACAGTGTTAAAAACAGGTCGCTCTAAGTGCTGTTTTCCCCCTTTACCTGGGGTTACACCTCCAACTAAGTTGGTGCCATAAGCAATCATTTGCTCTGAATGTGCACTACCTTGCTCTCCGGTAAATCCCTGACAAATAAGACGTGTGTCCTGACTAACTAACTGATGCATGAAAAATGACCTGTAAATTAAAATGAGTTAATGCGTTCTTTCAATAATTTGAGTGGCAGCCGTTTCTAAATCATCAGAAGCCATTAAATTCAAGCCACTGTCACGAAGAAGGGCAATACCTCGTTCTGCATTATTGCCCACTAAGCGTACCATAATGGGTATTTGGATACCTACTTCTGAAACAGCGCTGATGATTCCTTCAGCGATCATATCACATCGTACAATACCACCAAAAATATTGATCAATACACTTTTTACTTTCTCATCTGACAAGATGATTTTGAATGCCTCGACAACACGTGCCTTGGTTGCCGTGCCTCCTACATCTAGAAAGTTTGCAGGACTACCACCATGAAATTTAATTAAATCCATTGTTGCCATAGCAAGCCCTGCACCATTTACCATACAGCCAATGTTGCCATCGAGCGCAATATAATTAAGACCCCACTCATGCGCATGATTTTCTCGAGAATCTTCTTGCGCAGGATCTCGAAGCGCTTTCATTTCAGGCTGACGAAATAAGGCGTTATCGTCAACGATCACTTTTGCATCGAGACAAATCAGCTGATTTTGTTTATCAATGATGAGTGGATTAATTTCAAGCGTTGATAGATCCGTTTCAATAAATGCACGATACAAACCTATTAAGGTGCGACTAAAAGTTTTAGAAAAATTCGCAAAAGGTAGTGCAAGAGCTTCTAAAAGATCATAAGCATGATGCGGTAGAATACCTACCATAGGATCTACAACGAATCGAATAATCTTTTCAGGAGTTTCTCGTGCGACTTCTTCAATTTCTACACCTCCCTCTGTAGATGCAATAATAACGACTCGTTGTAAGCTGCGGTCAATAACGGCACTTAAATATAATTCTTGTTCAATGTCACATGGAACTGTAATTAGAATTTGATTAATGGGCTGCCCTTTTGCATCAGTTTGGTAGGTTACTAAGCGTGTACCTAATAACTCGTTCACAACTTCAATGCATTTCTCACGACTTGTCACATAGCGCACCCCGCCTGCTTTTCCACGTCCACCTGCGTGTACTTGTGCTTTTACCATGAAAGTAGAGCCACCCAGTGCATCCATTGCTGCTTCTACTTCTTCTACACGCTTAATTAATTTTCGATTAGGTCCAAGCGCACCAAAGTTTGAAATAAGATCGTGTGCTGCATTTTCGTGTAAATTCATGTGATTTCAATTGTTAGTATATTGCGTAATTAAAATGAAAAATGTGTACTATACAGTGTTTTCATTAAGATGAAAACTGCTTAGAATATTTTACGTATCATGATATTTAACTCCTTTTAATTAAAAATGCTATCTCTTTATAATACTGCAACCAAACAAAAAGAAAAATTTATTCCACTGAAAGAGAAAAAAGTCAGCTTATATGTCTGCGGAATGACGGTATATGATCGTTGTCATCTTGGACATGCACGCGTATGGGTCATTTTTGATATTTTAATACGTTATTTCAAAGCAAAACAATTTGATGTGCATTATGTACGAAATATTACAGATGTCGATGACAAAATTATTCAACGTGCGCAACAAAGCAATCAAACAATTCAAGCTTTGACAACTGAAATGATCGAGATAATGCATGCCGATATGCGTGCTTTACAGCTCATTTCTCCCACACAAGAGCCCCGCGCAACAGATTATATTCCTGCAATGATTGAATTCATCGCAAACCTTATAAAAGCAGGGTATGCGTATGTCACATCCTCACAAAATGTGTATTTTTCCACAAAAGAATTTAGCACTTATGGGAATTTTTCACACCAACCCCTTAAATCACTGATCAGTGGAGCACGCAAGGCGGTTGATACGAATAAAAAATATCCTTTAGATTTCGTTTTATGGAAACAAACGCAAGAGAAAGAAAACAGTTGGTTATCACCTTGGGGATGGGGTCGTCCAGGTTGGCATATTGAATGTTCAACCATGGCATTACAGTGTTTAGGTGATTCATTTGATATTCATGGTGGTGGTATCGATTTACTTTTTCCTCATCATCAAAATGAAATAGCGCAATCTGAAGCAATCACTAAAAAACCGTTTGCAAAAACCTGGATGCATGTTGGATTTGTACAAATTAATCAAGAGAAAATGTCAAAATCAACAGGCAATGCACTCAGAATTCAAGAACTTCGTCAGGGGTATTCAGGAGAAATCATTCGTTACTTTCTTTTAAGTAGCCATTATCGTAGTCCTATGGAATATACACCTGAACATATACAAAATGCTGAAAAAGCATTACGACGTCTTTATCGTGCACTTCACGCTACCCAAACGCTTCAAGCCACTGTCCCTTCTGCAGAAAAGGCCCTAACAAAGACCTACGAAAAATCATTTTATCATGCATTAGAAGATGATTTAAATACGCCTGTTGCACTTTCTGTACTCTTTGACATTACGCATCAGATTCATGTTTCATCAACAGCCATACAGAAAAAATTATTATCACAGCTCTTAAAACAATTGGGCAATACGCTGGGTTTATTATATCAAAGTCCAAATGATTTTTTACATAAAGAAAGTACTTTCGATCAAATCACATGGATAGAAAAACAAATTGAACGACGCACTCATGCAAGGCAAGAAAAACAATGGCAATTATCAGATAAAATTCGTCTTTCCCTTCTTGAAAAAGGAATTGCAGTACAAGACACAGCGACCGAAACACATTGGTGGCGATTATAGTAGTGCAGTGAGCCTTTAACATTCTGCTTTGAGATAGTATTTACACCATATGACAAAAAATGTATATTTAAATTTTAAGCAATGTGAAAAGGATGCACTATGCCAAAAAGATCAAGGGACCCACAAAATGAAGTAATCTTCAACACTACTAGTAGTAAACGACCACGTTTCATTCGTTGTAGTTCTAAAAGAGTAACCTACTCAGAAGACGAAAAAAAAACGATCTTTGAAAAATTGCAAGCACATCATATAAAAGAAGTGCACCGTATATTAGGAAGACATATAAGTGTTGCTGATATTGAAACGGTGTTGAACAGAGCAGTAAACGAACTATACTCGTTCAATGAAACTAATAATAAAAACAACTGGTATATTAAAAAACTAATTGATACCACCTTTAATCAAACTAATGCTCTGCAAGCTAACGCCCTACAAGCTGCAATACGAGAATCTAGATTCAAAATTATACAAACATTGCTGAAATACGGACCTGACTTAACAGTTCAAGATAGTGAAGGTAATACGTTGCTACACCTTACCATTTTGTGTTGTAAAGCCGATAAAAATACTGCAGGAATTATGAAATTACTGCTAACGCAAGGAGTGGATCCAAATATTGCAAACAAAAACGGGGATTTTCCGTTACATCTTGCAGCAAGAGTAGAAAAAGCAAACTTTATTTTAGCTCCGTTAATAGAACACAGGGCGCATCCTTATTCACTTAATGCTTCACAAAACACTCCATTGCAAGAAGCAATGATAAGCCATCAAATGGAAAACGTTATTTCTCTTTTAGAAGAAGTACAAGACGTTATTACAACGCGCAATTATATTAATACAAAACATGATGGCAAAACGATATTGGGGCAAGCTTTAGAATATCGTGTGCCTTGTGAAATTATTAAGGCATTAATGAGGCACGGGGCTGATGCAACGCTGTGCAAAGGTGGCGAAATAGCTTACCCTATAGAACAACGCTCCTACATTAGAACGGTACTTAACGAAAAAATACCTACGCGATTTCCAAAAGAGCAATCTTTACCAGAAAAGTTGAATATATTTTTTAAGTATAGTGTTGAACGAGATCAGCTTCAACTGGAAAAAGAAACCATTCTACACCGTGCGCTTCAACAAGTCACAACCGAAAAAAAAACGGTGGAATTGTTGAAAACATATCACGATAAGATTAATACTAAAGATTTTGTTAAACAAACCCCTTTATTTTATGTTTGTGATAAATCAATTGAAATTATTCAGCAGCTGGTGTCAAGCGGTGCATCATTAAACATCAGAAATGGACAAGGTATCACTCCAATGCATTACATGATACAGAATAATCCAGATTCAGCATTAGCTGAATATATTGTAAAAAATATCTCTCAAAATAGAGATGAAGATCTTATTAATGCGAAAGACGCTTATGGCACAACTCTTTTAATGCAAGCAGTCATTTCACAGCAGAAGAGTTGGATAACTGAGTTATGTAAAGCTGGCGCAGATAAAACAAAACAAAACCAATTGGGAGACACCATCTTGCATTTGTTAGCGAGTGCTAGTGTACATAACGAAAATTTACCTATTGATATGCTCATTTGTCCAGAGAACATTAATCTTGTAAATAAAGATGGACAAACAGCATTGCATCTTGCCATTGCTACAGGTTGTATTAGTTTAGTTAACAAACTTTCAGTACAAAATACTAGTTTTAATTCTTTTGAAGGTGTTAGAGAAAGTATGTTACCTCCTGTACCGCAGTACACTCAAAATTTTGTCACCGAATTTAATTATAGCCCGTTAGAACGTGCAATTAAAAATGAACAATTGGATCGTATTCAAGATTTACTTTCACAAGAAAATTTAAATGAAAAAAGCTATCTTTTTAACAATCTACTTTTTTTTGCAATTGACGTATGTTCTTCAGAAAATCTTGCATCAGTCATTAATCTTTTGTTAGCAGCAGGTATAGACCCATTACAAGATAATGACGAAGGTAAATCATCCATTGAAAAAATAGGGGAAAGAGTAGAAAAACTGTCTAACTCTGTTGATAAAAAAAATCAACTGGGCAATCTAAGAGAATCGATGACTTTACTTTTTACAGCACAAAATAAAAGTGTTCAAGCTAAATCAGTTAATAAAACACGTGTTCTTGTTTCAATTCCTCAGACAACTAATAATACACAACCACTGTTTCACGTTGATCCAGCAAATATTTGTTCCTTGAGTTCTCCTTCTATCGATTCTCTTGACACTTCCTTAAGTAGTTTTTCAGAGGGGTCTAGTCTCACACTAACACCACAATAGCTCTTTTTTGTGTATTATTACTTCTTTTATACTATTTGACTACACAAAATACCTTTAAACACATGATGCACTATAGTCGTCAAAAGCACTGATTGGGTATATTTATCCCAATGCACCTGCACTTCCTCTTCTAAAGGAAATTGAACATTGATTAAGGTAGAAGGCTGAAAAAATCCCAATAGAGTGCTCCCAATGACTGCCGCACATGCACCACTTCCACATGCGCGGGTTTCTCCTACGCCTCTTTCATACACACGTATTTTAATCGTATCTGAATTAATAATTTGTACATATTCTATATTAGTACCTGATGGGAAATCTGTATGATCGTTTATCATTTGACCAAGTTTACGCGGAACATGACTTATGTTGGGTACGAAAACAATGCAATGTGGATTCCCTCCTAGACCAAGCATCTGTATAAAAAGCATAGCCGTTTCTGAGCTTATCTTTTCCAATGCAAACTGAGTGAATTGCTGCAACTGATACTGCCGAATATTTACTAAATTTTTACAAAAATTTTTATCACTATGCTTTGTAGCAGAAAGAATATTAAGCGGATACAAAACTTTTTGTGTGGGGCTTTTAAATGGGATATTCATGGGTAAGAACGTGGGTACACCTAATGTTACACACACTTGATTTTTTTCTTTATAAATAACATGCCACCGACCTGTGCTTGTCTTGATGTAAAATGTGGTTTCAAAAAGAGCATACTGGCTCACAAGATACTCAGCAACACAAGCAAGTCCATGGCCACACTGTCCTACTTCCTGTCCATCTGCATTAAAAATACGACAAGCACATAATACATGGGGATCGGTACTTTTCTCTATTGATAATAATTGATCGAATCCAACACCTTTATTTCTATCGGACCATTGACGAATTTGAGTAGGGCAAAATATTCGTGTTGTATTGTGCCAATTGTCGATAATCATGAAATCATTGCCATTAGCGTGCATCTTAGTAAATGCAATCATATCATCTGTCTTACTGTAATGTTAAAATGTAAAGTGGTTGCGTTACTTAATTTGTATGATAATTTAGTGACTTAGCTGACATAGCTCAGTTGGTAGAGCAACTGATTTGTAATCAGTAGGTCGCGGGTTCAAATCCTGCTGTCAGCATTCTTTAAACTATTTTGTTTTATTCTATCAAATTTCTACAGTTGCTCTATCGCCATGCTTTGTGAAAAAATAGTATTGTTTTAATAAAAAAATAGTAGGTCTTGTGATTGACAAAGATGGCTTTCGTATCGGTGTGGGTATCATCGTATGTAATATAAAAAATGAGATATTGTGGGCAAAACGTATTCGTCATCCTACAATATGGCAATTTCCACAAGGAGGTATAAAAGCAAAAGAAATGCCTATTGTGGCAGTTTATCGCGAGCTTTATGAAGAAGTAGGACTATGTTCAAATGATGTACGACTTCTAGGTTACACTAAAGATTGGCTATATTATTATTTACCGATACATATGCGACGTATGCATATGCGTCCTTTATGTATCGGACAAAAGCAAAAGTGGTTTTTATTACAACTGATAAATACAGCTGATCGTATTCGCCTCGACAGTACTCACTTGCCTGAATTTGACGATTGGCGTTGGGTAGACTATTGGTACCCTGTTCATGAAATCGTCTACTTTAAACGTCATATTTACCGCGTTGCATTAAAAGAATTAATGCACTTTTTACCAAAATTACCACCCTGTTAATCAAAAACATAACGTGATGCAACAACATATTACAGTGGACCTTGTCATTGTCGGTGCAGGTATTGTAGGTACTACCTTATTTTTACATCTTCAATCTCTTCCACTGTGTATTGCTTTTATTGAAGCCAAAGATCCAGCATTACCAATCGATCCTACTATCCCGGATAGCCCCATTAGTTTAGTTCCAATAAATATTGCATTATTGAAAAAGGTAGGTGTGTGGCAAGCCTGTATTCCTTATGCTCAACCTATCCATCATATTCAAGTTTCAGAACAGGGTTATTTTGGACAATTGCGTTTTAATTCATGGAATGTACAGCAAGATGCTTTAGGCTATGTTATCCCACGATTACATCTTTTAAGTAAACTGCATCAGCAGTTTTTAAAGATTAGAAAAGAAAAGAAGATAAAACACTATTATCCTAACACGCAGCTAATAGCGCTGAATCAAGAAAAGAATAGCGGGTGGAAACTGACCTTAAACCATCAAAATAGTCTACTCATAATAGATGCATTGCTTGTCATTGGTGCTGATGGTTCTCATTCAAAAGTACGTGAACTGTGCCAAATCAAAACAATCTACGATGATCGTCCAAAAGTGGCGGTAAGTACTTGGGCCACTTTGTCTACAGCGCATCAAGGTAGAGCATTCCAACGTTTTACTTCAGAAGGAGTACTGGCGCTTTTACCGACCCATCTTCCTAATACAGTAGGCGTGGTATGGATGCCACGTACGCTAAAGAAAATATTTAATGTAAATGACGCAGGAATAGCACTTCAGTGGATGGCAATACTGCAATCAAAACTGCCTTTAACTTTGGGTAAGATTTGTACTATTGATACAGTACAATCGCATCAGATCCATTGCTTTCATACGCATTTACCTCAACAAAAAAATATTATTTTATTTGGAAATGCTGCTTACCAGCTTTACCCAATTGCAGCGCAAGGCCTAAACCTTGCATTGCAAGAAGTGGCCACATTTAAACAGTATTTAGAAACGAAAGTGCAGACTAAACACCACGTACCGTTTAAAGATTTAGAGCTTAACATGTACTACAAAGCACAAATACCCGATCGAGAGAAATTACGTCAAGTGATTTACCATCTTTTTCAATGGAGTCAATTTCATACAGCCAGTTTCCGTTGGATACGCAGTATCGGTTTGACTCTTTTAGACATTGCGCCTTTTAAAAAAAATATCATATGCTATTTTATGGGGATTAAAGGTTAAAAACGATTGAAAACTCTTGTACACGCTGCTGTTATAAAAGCACTGGTGAGGTTTCAAACACCGTTTGAAGAAATAAGAACTGTAGACATTAAAGATCAAAAGCGATGATGCGGTATAAACAAGTATCATTCAAATTTTTTTGATGATGTTAAGAAGCAAAATATAAAGTGAACAACCTTTGTATTTTACACATAGGTATTGCTCAACGAACAAAATATTTAAACTACAAGCTGTTTTATCTATTGCTTGCTACACGTTTACCTCCTTCGCTTATTTTAATCTAGCTATATAGCAAACACGCTGCTCTTTACTGACTCGTTGAATAAGGTATCGCCAATATGTGGGGGCAATGGCTCTATGTGTTTACAGAGGATACAAGTATCATTTATCGATATAAATCCACTAACTGTTTTATTTTTAATGATCACGTAATGTAATCCCATATATTTGTTGTAAACCATTAATTACTTTTGTTTTCCATGTATCGACTTCTTGTGTTGTCAAGGTCCTTTCAAAATGTTGCCATCGACATTCTAATGCTAAGCTACGATATTTAGTATTAGATTCTTTTTGATAAACGTCAAACAGCACAATCTCCTGCAAGTTTGATCCCCCAATTTTTTGAATAGCAGTTACCACTTGATGAAATGTAATGTGATGAGGTACCCACAAAGCAAGATCGCGACGTATCGCAGGAAACTTTGAAAAGTGCCGAAATTTTATTGCCTTGGCAGAAGTAGTACCAGTTAAACGCCATTCAAACAAATAAGTTGGAGAACTGATTTCATAATGTGAATAGAGTTTAGGGTGTAGTGCCCCCAGCCAGCCAATTGGTTTTTCTCCACGATAGATACGACTTGCCTCTTTCTCATGTAGTGCCGGATGCATATCTGCTTGATACGTATAAACAGCATGAGAATCAACAAGCTGTAAACTGTCTTCCACTGTTTTTTTCAAGTCAAAAAAATCAACAGGGCGCGCTTTCGATCCCCATTGTTTAGGTAACACATTCCCTGTAATAATACCTGCAATCCGTGTTTGTTCCATAATGCCTTCAAAACGTGTTAAAAACACCGTACCAATTTCAAAAAAACGCAATATCGATAGTTGGCGTTGTTGATGTTTTTTAATTGTTTCAAGTAAACCTACCCATAAATTGGTACGAAGCGCCTCAAATACTGTTGAAATTGGATTTTTTAATACAACGGGTGTGACATTTGGCTCCAATAATTTTTGCTCTGATTCTTCAAGAAAGCTGTAATGGATAGTTTCAGAATAACCTTGATTTGTAAGTAGTTTTCGTACATCCATTAATAATGATTGATCGGTTGAAGAAGAAAGATAAAAAGGAATGAGAGGAAGTGTTGATGGAATATTATGATAACCGTACACACGAGCAATTTCCTCAATAATATCGACTTCGTTTTCTAAATCAAAACGCCAACTGGGCACACGTAGTTTTAACTGATGTTCTGATTGATCCATGACCGAAATCTCCAGTCGAGAGAGGATATCCAGCACTGTTTCAATGGGTACAGTGATTCCTAACAGTTTTCGGATATGTGAGAGTTTAAAATGAATGTTCCGAGATTTCAGCTTTGCTACCTGACTTTCTACTGCAGTCACGGGACCTGCTTTTCCTCCGCAAATATTAAGAATCAAATCAATAGTACGTAGCATTGCTGTTTGACAAGCATTAGGATCAATACCTCTTTCAAAACGTTGACTTGCTTCCGTTGATAAACCATAACGACGTGCCCGTCCGATAATAACTGTAGGATCGAAAGAAGCACTTTCTAGAAAAAGATTAAGTGTATGCGGCATAACGGCACTTGCCATACCGCCCATAATACCTGCTAATGCTTGTGGTCCTTTTTCATCTGCAATCACTAATGTATCTTGACTTAATATAATGGTTTTTCCATTTAAAAGTTGTAATGATTCTTCTTTGTGTGCAAAGCGTACAAAAAGCTGATCTGATAAAGTGTCCGCATCAAATACGTGCAAAGGAATACCCCGTTCCAGTAACACGTAATTAGTCACATCAACAGCAGGGTGAATAGTTTGTATACCGCTGCGTGCTAGTCGATCAGCCATCCAAAAAGGTGTTTTAGCATCCCTACTAATTCCTTTAATTAAACACCCCCGGTAGTCACTGCAGGCAAGTTCTGCTTTAATTTTTACAAGATACTGCATATCTAGTTTTACGGGATAAGCAATAGGTTCGACTTGCGTCACAAAAGATTGGGTTAATACACCCACTTCTCTTGCAATACCTAGCATACTTAGACAATCACCTCGATTTGGAGAAACTTGTACATCAAAAATAGCATCGTTTAGACAGAGATACTGTCGTAAATCTTCCCCCAAAGGTATATCGAAAGGTAATTCCCAAATTTCTCCCTCTTTAGCGGCGTTTTGAAAAAATTTTTTTAGACCGAGTTCTTCCAAAGAGCAGAGCATGCCGTGCGAGTCGATACCCCGAATGACTCGCGGCTCAATAGCAATAGTATTTGAAAGACTTGCGCCAGGTAAAGCCACAGCAACGCGTAAACCAGGTTCAACATTGGTTGCACCACAAACAATTATTTTTTCTGGAATGTATTTAATACCACAATCGACGGTACAAATTTTTAGATACTCTGAACGTGGATGTAATATGACTTTAGTAATTTTTCCTGTAATCACTTTATTAAAAGTAATCACTTCTTGCAAAGATGAAACAGTTGTTTCTAATCCTGCATGAGTTAATTTTTCTGCTAGTTGCACAGCTGGTATTTTAAAAGAAACCCACTCCTTCAGCCAAGACTCAGTAAATTTCATAAGTGCTTTATTATTGCAATAAGTTGTAATGAATATTTTTTAGTATGATACTACCCGTGTGATATGAAAACGTTTGGCATTATAAAACAAACTCACTGAATTAGAAATGAAGCCCACCATTTTTTTTGCGCTGAAACAGTATTCATTAGGGATTCTTTTAGCAGCTCGCACAGTTAAAGGCATTTGTGCTGTTTCTTTAGGTAAAAACAGTAATGACCTTATCAAAACGTTAAAAAATAGTTTTGCCTTTGCAACATGTATTCAAAAAAAATGTTATTTACAAGAAATTTTTTTTCATCTTGACGATTACTTTGAACAACAAAGATCACTACCCTCACTTCCGCTCGACGTACTTAAAGGCACTCAATTTGAAAGGCGAGTATGGCATACATTAACGACAGTGCTTCCAGGTGAAACAGACAGTTACAGTCTATTTGCAACACGTCTTGGTTTAACATCAAACTATCGGCGTGCCATTGCGTTAGCTTGTAGTAAAAACGAGATTGCACTTTTTTATCCATGTCACCGTCTTGTTTACAAAAATGGAGATATTTCGGGATATAGATGGGGTACTCAAATTAAAAAAGCATTACTGGCAAAAGAAAAAGGCCAATCACATTGACAATATGACGTATTTAATGCATGTCAAACACAATGAAACAGTATGTAATTTTATCTGTAGAGAAAACTTTTTTCTTCTGTCGTTGCTTGATTTTTAAAACAAGAAGTGATTATATTTTAAGGAGATACTAAAAAGAGGATTTTTTTAAATCTATGCAATACGCTCCTACATTTATTGCCGTTTTTTTTAGCTGGATACTCTATCAAGTAGCCTCTCGTTACCATCTCCGCCGTCAACAACAAGAAAAAGCAAAACGTCTAAACTGCCAACCTCCTCCTCAACTGGTTAATCATAGGTTTTTAGGTATCGATCGCATCGCACAAATTTTCGAAGCAGATCGTGAAAAACGTCTTATGAATCTTTTTGAGTTTCATTTTAAAGACCTAGGTCCCACGATGAAGCAAAAGCTCTTAGGTCAAGAAACAATAGGTACAATTGATCCAATAAATATTAAAGCAGTACTGCAAGATGGCGACTCGTGGCATGTTGGCAGAGACAGAGCGCATATGATAGAGCCCCTGTTTGGGAAAGGGGGTATTTTTACAGAAGACGGCGCCTCTTGGAAAGCATCCCGTAAATTATTACAACCGCAATTTAATCATTCACAGTATGAGGATTTGAAACGACTGGATAAAGTCATTCAAACATTTTTTACTGTTTTAGCACCGCACAACACAGTTAATTTACAACCTTATTTCTTTAAACTAACACTTGACATTACAACAGATTTCTTATTTGGACAGTCTGTGAATTCCCTTACTAGTCCCGATGAAAGTAAAAATGCACAGTTTGCAATTGCCTTTGATCGTGCACAAGATTATGTGGCAAGACGTGCTAGACTCCCCAGTTCTTTTAGCTGGTTAGTGAATTCCAAAGCATCACGAGAAGCTTGCAAAATAGTACATGCTTTTGCTGATGAAATTATTGACCAACATTTTGTTAAAAACCAAGAAACTTCCCAAGATCGATACGTTTTCTTACATATGCTTGCACAAACGTGTCAAGATCGCATCTTATTACGTAGTCAAATTATTAATATGCTAATTGCAGGTCGTGATACAACAGCTTGCCTGCTCACATGGACTTTCTTTCTACTTGTCCGTCATCCTTTAGTACTTGAGAAGTTAAAAGATGAAATACATCAGGCATTACAAGTAGATGAAAGCATAACGCGTCATACGCTTAAAAATATGTCTTATCTACAAGATATATTGAAAGAAGTACTACGCTTATATCCCCCTGTTCCTATAAATATGCGTGTTGCTGCCAAGGACACGACTTTACCTGTTGGTGGTGATGACAAAGGTCAGTCACCAATTTTTATCAAAGAAGGTACACTGCTTGGTTTCAGTCTCTACTCAATGCATCGACGAGAAGATTTTTATGGAAAAGATGCGTTACAATTTAGACCTGAACGTTGGGCAGATCCTTCAATGCCATTGAATAAAAATGTATTCAATAAACAATGGGGATGGTTGCCCTTTAATGGTGGCCCTAGAACCTGCCTTGGTCAAGAATTTGCATTGACAGAGGCAGCATTTGTAATCGTACGTTTATTGGAACAGTATCCTTATCTTTTCCTACCCCAAAATGAGAAAGTAGTGCCGACTGGTCAAGAACGAAAAGATACAACGCTCGTACTTTCTAGTGCAGAGGGCTGTTTTGTTAATCTTGGAAATCCTAAAGTGAGGGTACCAAGTTTTTAAGAAAATATCGTATTTCTATTTTAGTTTGGAAATTATTATATTGATATAGTTTTTATGAAAACAAGGAGCATAAATGATGATGCTATACGTCTGGTTCTTATTCGTAAGTTTGATGACTTGGAAAATTTACGACACAATTATTGCAATTTCTCTTAAACGTCAACAGCAATTGGAAGCGGAACAAGGAGGCTATCAACTTCCTCCTCAACTTGTTCATCGTTGGCCTTTTGGAATAGACCATGTTTACGAAGTTTTAAAAGCGGATGAAGAACATCATTTAATGGAATTTTTACGAAGACGTTTTAAACCTATTGGAACTAGCCTTAGACAAATTACATTAGGTAAAGAAACGTTTGGAACGTCTGAGCCTCACAATCTTAGAGTCATGCTACAAGAACTTAAGGATTGGCACTTTGGAAATAGAAATGATGTGCTATCTCCTTTTCTTGGAAAAGGAATTTTTACACAAGATGGTAGAGCATGGGAAATTTCTCGTAGACAGCTATCACCACATTTTGCTCCTCGTTACTATAAAGACCTGTCCCCTTTTAAACATGTAATGCAAGATTTATATGAGGCATTACAGCCACAACAAGGTACAGTTGATTTACAACCTTATTTTTTCAAGCTTACCTTGGATACAATCACCACTTTTTTGTTAGGTAAATCTGCTTCATCTTTACAGCGCAATGCGAGCGATAAAATGTTACGCTTTGAATCAGCATTTAATCTTGCACAAGGACATGTTTCAAGACGCTCACGACTTCCAGAACCATTAAGATGGTCGCTCATCTATCGATTGTTTTTTCAAGAGAAAGAGTTTCAAAATGCATGTCACACCGTGCGCTGTTTCGTCAGTGAGATGATCAGTGAAAGCCTTTCTGAAACAAATGATATGCAAAATCGTTCTAATTTTTTAAATTCAATTGCACAATATCATCAAAACGATCATCAAGCGTTATGTAGTCAGATTATTAATATTTTAGTTGCGGGACGCGATACCACCGCGTGTCTACTTAGCTGGACATTTTTTCTATTGGTACGTCATCCTGAAGTATTAGAAAATTTGAAAATGGAGATAAATACACTACAAGATGTAACCTACGATAGTCTTAAATCAATGGAATATCTTCAAGCGGTGATCAAAGAAGTACTGCGACTGTATCCTTCAGTGCCCATTAATACGCGCAGCACTGTTCGAGACACGGCTCTTCCTACAGGAGGAGGTCCAAATTGCAACACACCGATATTTATGCCTAAAGGATCAGACGTAGGCTATAGTCCTTACTTAATGCATCGACGAGAAGATTTCTATGGAAAAGATGCACTGCAATTTAGACCTGAGCGTTGGGCCGATCCCTCAATGCCACTGAACGCTGATAATGTAGATCCTATTACGAGAGAGTGGGCTTGGTTACCTTTTAACGGTGGACGTCGAATATGTCTTGGTATGGATTTTGCGCTAACAGAAGCAGCATTTGTGACTGTAAAACTTTTGCAAAAATATCCTAACTTATCTTTACCACAGAATGTGCAAGTATATCCAACGGGTCAAGAAGAACAAACGATGACACTTGTTTTATCAAGTACCAAAGGATGTCTTGTAAATCTTGGAAATACTATCACTCCTTGACACAATACTTAGATTGAACGAAGTTTTGTTCGATGTATGTGGTTATATACATCGAGGCATTAAATATGTAGATACGTGTAGATCAAGTGAATGCCATTTTTTATTATGGTAAATCTTTGGTTTGCTCTGTTTGTAGATAAGTGAGTAATTGTTCACGCACAGTATCTTTTAGTTTTGCTAAGTCTATACCGTCTTTTGCACTCACATTAAGTTTCAATTCGATGATACCGCTTTTAAGATCATTGACTAATAATTCGCCAATTTTCTTATCCCAAAGCGTATTTTCTTGTAATATTTCATGAAATTTTCTGCGAACTTCTTCGATTTGAGTATCATATTTAACATATACCATGATATGTCCTGATAGATTCAAGGAACAACGTGTCCAATTTTTAAATGTACGTGTTAAAAAATCACCACTTGGCACAATCACTTGTGCTCCGTCAATTAATGTAACAACAACATAATGTAAGTTAATTGCTGTGATCGTTCCTGTTTCTCCGTTAATTGTTACAGTATCATTCATACGAATGGGTTGAGAAATAGCCAATTGTAAACCATGAAAAAGACTTTCCAGCAAACCTCTAGCTGAAAATCCTATGACAATACCTGAGATACCTGCTGAAGCAAAAATGGCACCACCTACAGATCGGACACGATCAAATGTCATTAAAATAGCAGCGATGATGATTACGCTTAACAAAACAATTAAAATGCGTTTTATGATCGCAATATGCGTATAAGCACCTCTTGCACTTAGACTATCTTGTAAATGATCACGATTATGCTGGATAAAAAATAGCTCACCCATTTGGATGCATTGGAATGCAGCCCATCCTGCTGCTGAAATAATTGCTACTTGATTTAATTGATGAATGGCGGCAATCCATCTAGGCGGTATGTCTAGCAAAGCACATGCTTCATTAAATAAGATAATAACTACTGCGATTTTGAATAAGCGTCCAAAAGGTAAGATGACATTTACGAGCCGATTGTCATCATAATTTGCAATGTAAGCAAACGCAGTGTTGATTAAACTGGCGATAACACCGTAGATTGCAATGAGTAACAAAATATTTGCACTATCTAATAAAAGTCGGTACCCTATTCTGTCTGAAATGAGTGGATGCCAAAGGTTTGGCGTTGAATGTAAGCTTGACCAAGCAGCAACGACAACTAATAAAACGCTACTCGATACCCACACTTGTGTGCGAAACCGTTTTAATAAATGCGAAGCAGGATAAGTTGCTTCTTCCGGTTGAACTGCTTGAGCTCGATACCAAAAGAATGCGATGATAGCAAGAGTTAAAACTGATGCAATAGCACTAATGGACTGAATTTCCATAATAAGATAGCTCTCTAAAACAAATTAGGATGAATGAATTTATCACGAATCACTACCCACAAAAATACTAAATCTAGCATTGATAATCAAGTGTTAGAAAGCATCATGCCCCTATCAAGATAAAATTTTGGTTTATTACGTCAATTTATCATGTGCAAAAAATTATCATGAAAGTAAAAAGAGTTTTTCCTTGGGCTAACAACACGATCGCCCATTTACCAAATCAGTGGGATATTTTTGCAATTAGTTTACTCTTAGGCTTTTTAGGATGGCTAGTTTGGTGCGGTGCTCAAATGGCTGCACCCTATAAATTAGGACAAGTCTTTACTATTTCTTTAGACAGTATACAACTCCCTCACTATGCCGCTTTAACTGTGATGCGAATGCTCATTGCATTAATGTGCTCACTTTTATTCACGCTAATTGTAGGAACAATTGCAGCTAAGAATGAACCTGCAAGTCGTTGGATCATTCCTTTAATTGATGTTTTACAATCTGTACCAGTGTTAGGATTTTTATCTTTAACTGTGACAGGTTTCATTAGACTGTTTCCAGGAAGCCGTATTGGTCCAGAATGTGCCGCTATCTTTGCAATTTTTACAGCACAAGTGTGGAACATGACCTTAAGCTTTTATCAAAGCTTGAAAGCTATCCCAAATGAACTGAGGGAAGCAACCACTCTTTTTCAACTTTCTTCATGGCAACGTTTTTGGCGTTTAGAAGTGCCTTGTGCTATCCCCGCTTTATTATGGAATATGATGCTTTCTATGTCAGGAAGTTGGGTATTTTTAGTTGCTTCTGAATCCATTGCCGTTGCAAATCAAACAATTCATTTACCAGGTATTGGTTCTTATTTGGGATTTGCAATTGCTTCGAGTAATTTTACAGCGGTATTACAGGCCGTTGGTACCATGCTGATTGTAATTTTGCTCTACGATCAACTATTTTTTAGACCTTTGTTGGTTTGGTCTCATAAATTCGCATTACATGATATTTCAACTGAACATATGCCACGGGCATGGCTCATTACTATCTTGCAAAGAACGCGTATTCTTAAATCGTTACACATGCTGTTACGTTATGGTAGTGAAAAATTGCTACAAGCAAGAATTTTCAATTATAATTATTTAACATCATCCCACGACAATAATGCCAAAAATGCACCCTATATAGCGGTTAAGAAGTTAATGACGACGGGCTTATTTTTACTGTTATGTGCTACTTTGCTGTATTTTGCAACACATTATATTGAATGGAAACTCGCGCCAAAAAGTTTACTACTGGGTAGCTTTACTGCATTTCGTGTGATCACTGCTGTATTGGTTAGCAGTGTAATCTGGATCCCAATTGGTATATGGATCGGCCTGCGACCTCATTTGACTACTATTGTTCAACCCATTGCACAGTTTCTCGCCGCTTTTCCTGCAAATGTTTTATTTCCTGTTGTCGTCATTACTTTATTGAAATTTCATCTTTCTTTTGAAGTCGGAGTACTGCCCTTAATGATTTTAGGAACACAATGGTACATTTTGTTTAACGTGATTGCAGGTATGCGTGCTATTCCAAAAGAACTTTATCAAATGTCACAAAACTTTAATTTAAAAGGTTGGATTTGGTGGAAACATTTCATTTTACCAAGCATTTTCTCTCATCTAATTATTGGTATTATGACTGCTGTAGGCGCCGCTTGGAACATTAGTGTTGTTGCAGAAGTGATGCAATGGGGAGAAAATACATTAACTGTAAAAGGACTTGGCTCTTATATTGCAAAGGCAAGCGTGCAGGGTAATTTTCAAGCAGTGGCAATGGGCATGATTGCAATGAGTAGCTGGGTGCTGATGATGAATTATTTTATCTGGCAACCTTTATACCAATTAGCACAATCTAAATATAAAATGGGATAAATCGCATGTCAAAACTACTCGTTGAACTTCAAGCTGTTTCTAAATCTTTTAAAAAACCAGAACATCAAGATCTTTTAGTACTCGATCAAATAAACTTTACACTACACCAAAAAGAGATTGTCGCACTTCTTGGAAAATCTGGTTCAGGCAAATCAACTCTTTTACGCATCATTCCAGGACTGATTCAAGCGACTTCAGGCAATGTTTACTATCGAGGTGAGCGTGTTGATAAACCCACTCAAGGGATGGCAATGGTTTTTCAAAGTTTTGCATTATTGCCATGGTTGACAGTCCTTGAAAATGTAGAACTTGGTTTAGAAGCATTGAAGGTACCTCGTGAGATACGTCGTGCACGTGCTTTAAAAGCAATTGATACTATTGGGTTAGATGGATTTGAATCCGCATTTCCAAGAGAACTTTCAGGAGGTATGCGACAACGCGTAGGATTAGCACGTGCAATTGTGATCAATCCTGATATCTTATTAATGGACGAGCCTTTTTCAGCACTTGACGTACTGACTGCAGATAATCTTAAAAGCGATATGATGAAGCTTTGGAATACAAATCAAATGGATATCAATGCGATTTTACTCGTGACACACAATATTGAAGAAGCAATATTGTTTGCGGATCGTATTGTCATCATGAGTCACAATCCCGGTACAATACGCGCTGAATTAAAAGTAGATTTACCACATCCTCGTACTGAGCAAGGACCTGCATTTCGTAATCTTGTTGAACAAGTCTATGCGCTCATTTCCAATCGAAAAGAAAATATTACTGAGAAAACAGTAGCCTCAACAACAATTACGCTGGCTTACCGTTTACCTGATGCAGATATTTCAGAGTTAACAGGTTTGATGGAAACAATTGAGAGTGTGCCAGAGCATGCAGGAGAAATTGAGTTATCAGAATTGGCAGAAGCTTGGCATCTAGACATTGATGATTTATTTCCTTTGACAGAAGCATTAGATATCTTACATTTTGCTTCCGTTAAGAAAGGAAAATTAGTGTTAACTGAAGATGGAAAAGCATTCGCACGAACGGATATTTTAGAGAGAAAAAAACAATTCGCACAGCATTTATTGCGCTATATTCCATTGGCTAAACATATCCGACGTATCTTAGAAGAAAGGCCAGAACAATCTGCACCCAAAGCAAGATTTTTAAATGAGTTAGAGGACTATCTTAGTGAAGAAGAAGCAGGCAGAGTATTGCGTGTTGTCATCGATTGGGGGCGATATGCAGAATTATTTGCATATGATAATAATGAAGAGATACTAAACTTAGAAAATCCAAAGTAAATTGCTAAGTTAAATCACTATTTTAAATTAGCTAAAATCACGTACTACATACCTTAATTTATTTTATTTCATTTTTTTAATTCTCATGTCTCAATTTTCGCTCGTTGACTCTCACTGTCATCTTGACAAAATAGATTTAGCTCCTTTTAAAAACAATTTGCAGTCTGTACTACAATCTGCTCGCAGTGCGTGTGTTAAACATTTTTTGACTGTGTGTATTCACCCAAATGAATTTAAAGGGCTGTTACACATTGCTGAACAAAACAAAGATATTTCTGTTTCAATTGGTTTGCATCCGACAGAAGAAGTAGAAAATGAACCTTCCGTTACGCAACTGGCACAATGGGCTAAACACCCTAAAGTAGTTGCAATTGGGGAAACAGGATTAGATTATTATCATGAAAATTATAATAAATTTTTACAACAACAACGTTTTCAAAATCATATTCGTGCAGCAAAGCAAGTACAAAAACCGCTTATCGTTCATACACGTAATGCGGTTGAAGATACACTTAGTCTACTTGAAACAGAGGGTGCAGCAGAGGTAGGAGGCGTACTACACTGCTTCACAGAAAATTTAAAAATGGCTGAATATGTTATCGAAAAACTTAATTTTTATATTTCGTTCTCAGGTATTTTGACCTTCAAAAATTCAATAAGCTTACAAATGGTTGCACGTCAACTTCCCTTACACCGATTATTAATTGAAACAGATTCTCCTTATCTTGCACCTGTTCCTTACCGTGGAAAATCTAATCAACCCGCTTACGTTTCCTACGTTGCACATACATTGGCGCATCTTAAAAACCTTACAGTTGAAAAAGTAGCGGAACAAACGACTAAAAATTTTTTTGATTTGTTTCAATCAGCACACCAAATTATCTAATTGTCGTATGTCAATGACTGAGTAGGTATGTTAAAACGTTACTGAACATTCAGTAAGAAAATATTCTGTGCTCTAGAAAGAGATCACTACAGTTAATTGTTTTAGTATATAAAAAATATATCGCTTTACTATAAGCTTAACTACTATAGCGCGTTGTATAGCCATCATATCTGCATTAGAGGGCACACAAAGTACAATGTTTTTAAGGGTAAGAAAGCAGTCTTAATCACACAACTGCATAATCAATTAATGCGAGAAAAATGTATATGTCAAACATCATTTCGCTCTTTATTCTAATGCAGATTGAAAAAAAGAAATAAAAATATAGCACACTTATTTATTCAGTTTCTTTTATGCATCACTCGTCAGGCTAAATACTACATTTATTCGTGAAAATTACTGAAAAATACCCCTAATTTTTTTAATTACTTCTAAGTAAAGTACTTATAGGTCATGACATCACTTATAAAAAAACGATGTATTGCATGACATTTTAGCGGTTTTATCTTTATATATACCATTATGATTGATCAAGAACGTTTAGAAAGTCTACATCTTTTAATTAGAACGTTTCCTTTTGCAGCGCATGTACGCGATGTAAGAACGGGAAAATATCTCATTGCAAATAAATATCAGGCTTTAAACCAAGGTTTTGATGATATAGATGAAGTCACCAATGTGACCTATACAGATATTTATCACTACCGTCGAGCGCGTATTTCGGCTTTACAAGGCTCTGTGGAATTAGAAGATCAATATAAAATGTTTATTGATGAAGCAAATGTTAAGGCGAATCAAGTAAAAACACCGCTTCATTTTAAAATATGTACACTTTTTCCAACTGGTTTTATTTATCAAGGTCTTCTAACAAAAATTCCAATACTCGATAATGTACAAAATGTACAAGCTGTACTAACATTTTCAGAAGAAAAAACAGATGATATTGATCTTATGGATTTGTATTATTTATATAAAAAACACTATCCTGCGCAACAAGCGATTACACAGTTTCTGATGCATTTGAAAATACTAGAATATTTTTCTCGCCTTCCTACAAACCAAGAATTAATTACATTACTGTTGCTAAGAAAAAGCTCTATTTCAAAGTACGTTGCAAAGCACTTAGCGATTAGTTACCGTACGGTTGAAGAATACAAAGCACGTTTACGCGGTAAATTAATTAATAAAATTAATTTAGATACCTTGTTGATTCGACTTAGAACCAGTATATGTCATTCATTTTAAAAAATTTTTCTAAAATTATAGGTCAATATCAGTTGAAGATATCTAGGAAAAACAAAGGATGACAGTATCTAATCACAACACTTGTATTGGAACTATTTTAAAACAAAGTCAAGCGCTACTTGCAACAGTAAGCCAAACCGCCGTGCTTGATACTGAAGTTTTAATGTGCTACGTCACCGGATTATCACGCACACAGCTACTGATACATCATCATCCGTTATCTTTTGCAGAAAAACAGCAATTTAATCATTTAATTGAACGGCGTAGAAAGAAAGAACCCATTGCTTACCTCATTGGATCGCAAGAATTTTTTTCACTGCCCTTCGTTGTCAACTCTTCTTGTTTAATTCCAAGACCTGAAACAGAATTACTGGTTGAAAAAATACTGGTGCATTATCCAGCACAACAAAGGATTCAGTTACTTGAGCTTGGGACAGGTTCTGGTGCAATTGCGCTTGCAATTGCTTATCATCGTCCAAAATGGCGTATTTTAGCTGTTGATTATTCCAAAGAAGCGCTAAAAATTGCTTTAAAAAACAAAAAAATATTAAATATTTCAAATATTACCTTACGTTACAGTAACTGGTTTCAACAAATTGACTCTTCTATTGCATTCGATGGTATTGTCAGCAACCCACCGTATCTTGCAAAAGATGATTCACACTTAGAAGAATTGTCTTACGAGCCTAGAACAGCACTGGTTTCAGGTGAAGGCGGACTAGAAGCACTTTACATCATTATTTCAAAAGCTAAGCAACATTTAGCTGCTCAAGGTATTTTATGGTTAGAACATGGCTTGTTGCAGGATAGGTTTATTTCCAATAGACTCGAAGAAAAAGGATACCATGATATTAAACAATACACCGATCTGTCTCGCATCGTGCGAATCAGCGTAGCGCGTGCAAGGTAATCAATGATATAAATAGAGTCGCTTGCTAAACAGTAAACTCTTTGCTTTAATCTAAAACATGTCATTAAAGGAGAGGTGTCTGAGTGGCTTAAAGAGCGCGCCTGGAAAGTGCGTGTAGGTGATAAGCCTACCGCGGGTTCGAATCCCGCCTTCTCCGCCATCTTTGAATCAATAAGATAACATGACCTCATGAAACAGTTGCTGTGCTTTTTGAATAACTTCTTCTGCTCTTAGCAAATCAGCAATTTTCTTTAACGCGTTTTTATTTTGATCTTCTTTTCTTACAACAAAAAGATTTGCATAACGACGAGCAATATAATGGTCTTCTACAACAAGCGCATGTTGGTTTGCAGTTAGCGCTTTTGAAGCGGCATAATAGTTATCCATGACAATAAGACAGCAATCATCGAGATGATCATTTAACGAGGCAACGTCAAACAGTTTAAATTGTAGTTGCTTTCTATTTTCTCGAACCGAATCAATATTAACGAATTGATTTGGAAACTTATTGAGTGTGATCAGCTTACAGTTTTCCAAAAAGCGCAACGCTCGATCTTGGTTACTACGATCCATCGCAATTCCAACTGTATCGTTTTGCTTCAAATCTTCAAGGTGTGTAATGTTTGAAGAATAAATACTCAAAGGATAGATAAAGTGTTTACTTAGACTATGTAGTCGAGAAGAGTCAGTTGTTTTTTTTAATACTTCCTCAAGATGTACGCTGTGTTGAAAGGCATTTGCATCTATATTTTTTTCGAGCAACGCATGATTTAAATGTGTGTGATGATTAAATTCTATTAAATGTATTCTTATTCCGTGATGATGCAAAGCGAGCTTTTTAATCACTTTAAATAGTTCTGTTTCAGGCCCTTTCATCGTTCCTATGTACAATGTTGTTTGGTTACGACAACTACTTAATCCTAGTATGACAGATAAATGTATTAAAAGTGTTAACATTTTCCACGAATACATAAGTCCTTGTTATACGTAATAAGCAATGTAGGTCATAAATTTTGATGTACATTTCATCATGAAAGTTACAAAATGCGGTAACGAAACGGCACCTAATTCATGTGCATGATGAGAATGTTGACTTTCTTCTAAACGCATTTGTTCCAAAATTAAACGGCTACTTTTATCATGGACAGGTAATAAAGAAAGGTGATGCGTTAAATGTGCTTCTACTTGTTTTTCTGTTTCTTCTAAAAATCCTAAGCTATATGCATCTCCCCATAGTCCTGCTAAAAAACCGAGTAACAGAGCACTGCTATACCAAACGGGACAAAGAAAGCTAATATGGCTGTCGAGCTCATGCAAACGCGTATGGCACCATACCAAATGATCAAACTCTTCCTGAGACGCTTGCTTTAATGCATGATAAATTGTGAGATCACGCGCTGACATCGCTTGTCCTTGATAAAGCGCTTGAGCACACACTTCACCAACATGATTAACACGCATCAATCCAGCTGAATGTATTCTTTCTGTCTCAGATAGTTGCGATGCTTCAATCGCTACAGCAGGATTTTGACGTGTTGAAATTGGCAAAAAGTCTTTATGTCCGGCATGCAGAAAATAATCAAATTGAAATAGTATTTCGTCTAATTGACTGTAAATACGCATTACGTACTCATTAAGACAAATCTTCGATTGCAATGACTTGCGCAATTGCTTTAATAACAGCTGCAATCTTAATACTGTACTGAATAACATTCTTACTTACCCCGCCTTTTTCAAGTGCAAGTACGTGTGTGTCAACACATCTGCCGCATGCATTGATTGCAGAAACAATAAGACAGTACAGCTCGAAATCTTTTTGGTCTACGCCGTGCTGCTGTAAAATATGCATTCTAAGATTTGCAGGAAGCGTGGTGTAGCTACCATCTTGTACCTGATTGACACTACGGTAGTAGACATTATTCATAGCCATAATGCTCACTGCACCTTTAATCGCTTCTTTTTCTTGATGATTGAGTTGTTTTTGATGTGCATGGCTTTCCAATGCTGCAATCACATTTTTTTGCTGTGTTGTATAGCTAGCGGTAAGCGCAAATGCTGCGATTTGTTTTTCGCTCAGCGGAAGTGATTCGGTATTCGAAATTAATGTGCTAAAGTTAAGTTTAATATCTTTTGCATACGGTGGAATTTTAGTTTTAAGCTGTTCAATTGTCATAACGTGTTTTAAAAATTTTAAGAAAATTAGAGAGTTTGATCTCCTTTTTGCCAATCACAAGGACAACGTCCTCCTGTTTGGAGTGCATCTAAAATGCGTAACACTTCTTTAGGGTTTCGACCAATATTAAGATCAGTCATCATCACAAAACGTACTATGCCGTTTGGATCAACAATAAACGTTGCACGCTGTGCTACTCCTTCATTCTCATCTAAGATACCGCATTGCGTACTAATTTCTCTTTTAACATCGGAGAGCATAGGAAATTGAATATCACCCAAATCTTTATGATTTTGTCGCCAAGCTAAATGAACAAATTCGCTGTCAACACTTAAACCTAAAATTTGTGCATCACGGTCTTCAAATTCTGTGTTGAGTTGGCTAAAGGCTGCAATTTCAGTAGGACAGACAAACGTAAAATCTTTTGGCCATGCAAAAATAACCAGCCATTTATCTTGAAAATCTTTCGAATTGATCTGGATGAAAGCCTCTTCAGGGTTAGAACTTTTCACCGCTTTTACAGAAAATTCTGGAAAATAATCACCTACTTTAATCATACCTTTTGCCGGTTTTACATAATCTCGCGTTTGTGTTTGTATTACATCAGTTGACATAATTTCCTCATTTTTATGTTGTAAAATTTTTTGATTATTCTAACATTATCTTATAAAAGCCAAAATATTTTTATTGCTTTATTAATTGTCTTCTTCTTTATAAGAGGTTAATGCACTTGTACCATTTTTTTCTATTAATATTTGGACTTTTTGCTCGGCTTCCTCAAGTGCTATTCGACATTCGTGTACCAGGTGTATTCCTTTTTCAAATTCTAATAGGGCAGATTCAACACTTAAAGGATTTTTTTCCATATTAGTTACGACTTCTTCAAGTGTGTGCAAATTTTTTTCAAAATTAAAAATTTTTTTGTTTTTTTTCATAATCACTACAAAGGATATAAAACTCCTTGCAGTAATGAAGGAGAAACATCTGTTATCTTAACAGGTATTTTCTGACCAATTAACGTAGTGCTGCCTTTGAAATGTACTGTACGATTATTTTCAGTCTGACCGCTTAGCATATCAGGTCGTTTGGATGAGATACCATTAACCAATAATTGGTATTTACGATTTAACATATTTTGCGTTATTGCAAAGGCTTGCTTTTTTAATAAATCTTTTAATATTTTTAAACGTTCTTTTTTTTGAGCAATTGAACAATTATCTTTTAATTTAGATGCGGGTGTTCCAGGTCTTTTACTATAAAGAAAACTAAACGAGTTATCAAAACCAATCGCTTTAACAAGCTCTACTGTTTCATTAAAATCTTGAGTTGATTCTCCTGGAAAACCGACAATAAAATCAGAAGAAATAGAAATGTTAGGTCTGACTTTACGCAATTGTTGAATTCTTTCTCGAAAAAACTCATGTGTATAACCTCGTTTCATTAAGGATAAAATACGATTTGATCCACTTTGCACAGGTAAATGTAAATGATCTGCTAATTTCTCAATTTGTGCATAAGCTTGAATCAGTCGATTAGAAAAGGCAAGGGGATGAGAAGTGATAAAACGGATACGTTCTAATTCTTTAATCGATGCAATATACCCTATTAAATCTGCAAGATCCGCAAAACCGCCTTCGTAACGTTTACCCCGATAGTCATTAACATTTTGACCAAGTAACGTAATTTCTTTACATCCTTGATTGACAAGAGAAAGAATTTCTTCCAATACATCGTCAAGTGGTCTACTGATCTCTTCTCCTCTTGTATAAGGTACTACACAGAAACTACAGTATTTACTGCAACCCTCCATAATTGAAACAGCAGCTTGCATTTTAGATGCTTTAGGGGTCGGTAAACAATCAAATTTCTCAATTTTTGGAAAGGAAATATCGATGACAGGCTTTTTTGTTTGCATCGTGCTTTCTAAAAGATGTGGTAATCGATGTACGGTTTGAGGTCCAAATACGATATCAACGTAAGGTGCTCTTTTTTGAATATGATCACCTTCTTGACTTGCAACACAGCCTCCTACTCCAATAATCAGGTTAGGGTTTTCTTTTTTTAAACGCGATAACTGTCCCAGTCTTGAAAAAACTTTATCTTGAGATTTCTCCCGAATAGCACAAGTATTTAGTAAGATGATATGAGCTTCTTTTATATTTTGTGTCGATGATATTTGATGTGATTGTTCTAATACACGTTTCATACTGTCTGAGTCGTACTCGTTCATTTGACAACCGTGTGTTTCTATAAACAGTTTTTTCATTATTTCTATTATTTATTAAATATATTTATTTAATTATTATTAGTGCGTGTTAAACTTGTGCATAAGAAAGTCACGCTACTTTATTTTAAGTTTATGTTCGATACAAAAGCCTGTGCATAACCTGTCAGTTACCTGTGCATAGCTTGTGCATAACTTTTGTTTTTTGTTTACAATTATTACTTTTTAACAGGTTATGCACAAGCTATGCACAGGTAACTGACAGGCATAGTTTACTCTTCTTTTACTCTTTATGTCCGAAAATCATAGCAGTCTCGTTTGGAGCAATTGTTTGAAAAAATTGGAATCAACATGCTCTAAAGAAGATTTCAACTTATGGCTAAAACCATTACAAGTTAAAGAAGAAACAGAACGGCTGATTATCTTGACACCTAATCAATTTGTCTTAAAGAGTATTCAAGAGCGTTTTTTAGAAGAAATTCAAAAAACTTATAGAATATTTAAAAATAAACCGATAGAAATCACGTTGGCCATCGGAAGTGTGATAGGAGAAAAATTACAAGATAAACTTTTAGTAGAAAGAAAAATGAGTATTGAAAGACGCTTCCTTTCAAACAGCCAACTTAATTCTACTTTCAATTTTTCAAATTTTATTGAAGGTAAATCCAATCAGTTAGCGCGTTCAGCTGCAATACAAGTTGCAGATAATCCAGGTGTTGCTTACAATCCTCTTTTGTTTTATGGCGGTGTTGGACTGGGAAAAACGCATTTGTTGCATGCCATCGGTAATCGTATTCAGCAAAGTAATCCACATGCAAAAGTACTCTATCTTTACTCTGAACGTTTTGTATCGATGATGGTCAAAGCATTTCAAACCAATACCATTGATCATTTCAAACAGTATTATCGATCTTTAGATTGTATCCTAATTGATGATATTCAATTTTTTTCTGGTAAAGAGCGATCACAAGAAGAATTCTTTCACACTTTCAACATTCTATTAGAAGGAAAAAAACAAATTGTGCTTGCTTGTGATCGGTACCCTAAAGAAATTCCAAGTATTGAAGAACGTCTAAAATCTCGCTTAGAGTGGGGATTGACTGTTGTAATTGAGCCACCTGATCTTGAAACACGTGTTACCATCTTGAATGAAAAAGCACTACAAGCAAAATTTAAAATACCTCAAGAAGTTGCATTTTTTGTAGCAAAACGTATTGATTCTAATATTCGAGAATTAGAAGGTGTATTAAGACGCATTGATGCATATTCCAATTTAATTAATAAGCCCATCACGCTAGAACTGGTAAAAGAAGCAATTCGAGATATTTTAGCACTGCAACATAAACGGGTAACTCTTGATAATATTATCGAAACAGTTATTTCGTATTATCATCTCCAAGTACAAGAGCTTTTTTCTAAAAAACGTAAGACCTCTTTAGTACATCCAAGACAGATTGCAATGACACTAGCTAAAGAATTAACAGATCATAGCTTGCCTGAAATTGCAAAAGCATTTCAAGTGCGAAACCATACTACGGTGCTCTACGCAATTCGTAGAATACAAGAAGCACGTTTAATAAACTCAAAACTTGCAAAAGACTTTACAAAACTCCTATATCGTTTATCCGCTGATTAAATTAAACAATTACTATGGTCCATTTTGAAATTAATCGAGAAATTTTTTTAAAATCTTTACAGACTGTCTCCGGTATCATTAGTGCACGTCATACTATCCCAATTCTTTCCCATGTCTTGCTTGAATTGACCGAAAATAATATGACGTTAACGGGCACTGATCATGACATTTCTGTCACGAGCAAGGCAGTTATACAGAAAGTACATCAAGCAGATACTGTTACAGTCCCTGCTAATATCTTAATTGAAATTTGTCGAAAACTACCAGAACAGTCAACGATTACTTGTCTGCAACAAAATAATCAACTGGCCGTTACAGTGGGCAAACATATCAAATTTTACCTTTCTTGTTTATCTGCACAAACATTTCCTAAGATGCACTTTCAAGAGGATGCATTTACTTTTTGCATACCAGGAAATTTGCTACAAAATGCACTTAAAATGACTCGCTTTGCTATGGGTGAAAAAGAGTTTCATTACTTGTTGAATGGAATGCTTTGGGAAATTCAAGCAGGCACTTTTCAAGCCGTGGCAAGTAATGGCCACAGACTTGCACGAAAAACAGTTCCGTTGAATGTAACAGGTATGCATCAAGCCATTGTTCCACATAAAACTATTGTTGAGCTAATGCGCTTATTAGAAGGATCTGAAAACCTTGTGGAGATTGCTATTACACCTCATCAAGTTTGTATTAAAGGCAGTCACTATAAAATGATATCACGCCTTATTACAGGAACTTTTCCTGATTATCAAAAATTTATTCCAACAATACACACAAATCATACGGCCACTTTAATGCGTGATAAACTTAAAGAAACATTATCTCGATTATCCACGCTACTAAAAAACAATAAACATCAGGGTATTCGTTTAGAGTTTTATTCCAGTTATTTAAAATTATCTGTTGCAACACTTGAAAAGGAATCGGGAGAAGAAATCATTGAAATTCAGTATACAGGGGATACGACTACATCCTTTTCTATTGGTTTTGATATTCGATACCTAGCAGACGTGGTTGATGTACTTCCTAGTGGACAACTACGATTTATTTTACCGAAAAAAGAAAGTACTGAGAAAGAAAACATTGTATTAATTGAGCATATCAATAATCAGGATCATTTATATATGATTATGCCCATGCGACTAAATTTTTAAGCATGCAATTTTTACGTCTTAAAGGAGAAAATTTCCGTAATTTTTCATCAATAGATTTAACTTTTAATCCAAATTTTAATATTATCATTGGGGACAATGGTAGCGGCAAAACTACTATTATTGAAATGCTGACTTGCTTAGCAAGAGGAAAATCTTTTCGAACGCACTTATCTTCTCCTATCATTCAGCACCATCAGAGCATGTGTACATTATTTGGACAGATGACTTCGGACACACTTTCAACAAGTGTTGGTTTTCAAAAAATGCATAAAGGAAAAACAACGTTAAGAATTGGGTATGGGAATCAAAAACCTTCCCTGTATGAGTTGGTGACACTGTTACCCATACAGCTTTTTCATCCTGAATGTCACGATTTACTAAACAGTGGACCTAAATTACGTCGTCAATTTATTGACTGGGGTTTGTTTTATACAAACCCCAATTTCATAAAAATATGGAGTCGATTTCATGCAAGTTTGAAACAAAGAAATGCTGCTTTATTACAAAAGCAAAGTGAATATCAAATTCAAATATGGAATAATGAAATTGTAAAAATAGGTGAAATGTTATCAGTATTGCGTGCAGACTATATTAAACAATTAACAACTATGGCTCATCCATTGATGAAAACACTTATTGATAGTCGAGTCATTTGTTTTCATTACGACCAAGGGTGGCCTCATCATCAAAGTTTATTTGAAGCATTAAATTATTCTTTAGAAAAAGACAGGCAGTATGGCTATACTCGGGTTGGGCCACACCGTTTTGATTTGACAATGACAATAAAAAATCTATTCGTCAATACAGTGCTTTCAAGAGGTGAGCAAAAGCGACTGATTTGTGCATTATATATTGCGCAAGGACAAATCTTTAAAGCACTAACTAAAAAAAATTGTGTTTATCTTTTTGATGATATTCTTTCAGAGCTCGATGCACATTACCAAAAAAAGGTGCTATTTTTATTATCACAACTAGATGCACAAATATTTGTGACTGTTCTTGATTTAGCACTGCTTAATCATTTACCTACGCTTTGTCAAGAAACCCGTTTTCAGGTCAAAAATGGCATTATTTATTAAATAATGGCAAAAAAATTGAAATTTTTTTAAAACCATTTAATAATATCAGCCTAGATCGCTTCTAGTTTTAATGCAAAAGATATTTGGCACGTTTTTTAAAAAGGCGATTCCTTTTTAAAATGTCAAAATCCTTTTTAATAGAGAGTTTAGGTGTCCTGTCCATTTCTCGTCTAGAAGCATCAAACTTCCATTTTTTTTTGAAACCGCCTTATCTTTATTCTATACATAATTTGTTTCTGTTGAGAAGAGTCTTTTACAAAAATCTTTTCAAAGTGGATTAAAAAATGATGCGCATGCTATAAAAATAAGTCTATTTACCTCAAGTATTTACTTGAGAAAGTTTGACGGTGTTTTCATCGATTTTAGCTTTTGCTACTGCAAGCGACATATGACCATGCAGTACCATCAGTGCTTCTTTTTTGAAAAAGCAAAAAATAGGTGATTGCTTATCTTGATACTTTTTAAACCATTTTGGATGAATAAACGCTTCAATATTCAATGCCTTTAATCGCTTTTTAGTTTTTAAAAAACTATTTTGATAAAGTTCCGTTAACATGAGCTGTGTGGGAATAGTGTTATTCTTTGCGTCTTGATAAAGAGTTTTAAGTGTACTATCGGGTAAATTTAATGAGATAAAAATGAGAACTGTTTCATAAGAATGTTCTGTTGATGCAACCCGTGGTATAAAGAAAAGCCACAAAGAGAAAAGTAACAAGGCTTGAAAATACCATTTTTTTTTACCATGCAATTGATCAAAGTTCATCTTATAATTCCTTTACTTCAAATCATACTTTCTTTTAGATTAAATGATTTTAAGTTAGAAACCTACTGTCTTTAACAAACTGTAGAGCATATCGTATTTTCTTTCAATACAGTGTTATTGAGCAGTTTACGTTTCCTGTTTTAATCGCTGGCATAATATATGATCCATTGTTTGAGAAAAGGTATCTGTTGCAATACTTTCATACTTTGAATGCGACACTTTTTCAAGCAATACTGCCTTTGATCAAACCAGTAAGCAATCATATGAATACTCGTCATCATGAGTTGATTTCGAAATCTTTGTTGTCGTTCATAAGGTCTTAGACTCGCACTGACACCAATTGATCTTTGAATACGATTTGCATGTAGAATTGTTTTCAAAAGAGATTGGCAGTCAGCTAGTCCTAAATTTAGTCCTTGCCCTGCAAGCGGATGAATACGGTGTGCTGCATCACCAATTAAAGCAATATTGTCTTTAATATAAGGATGACTGTGGTAATATGTCAGTGGGTAGTCATACCTTATACCTACGTCATTAATTGTACCAAGCTGGGTACCTGTATAACGATTTAAAATTATTTTAAAAGCTTCGTTCGATAATTGATGTAACATATCAACGTATTGAGAAGCTGCACTCCACACAATTGCCGTATGTTGAGTATTGGCAAGCGGTAAAAGGCCTAAGGGACCCGTCTCTAAAAAAAACTGTTTCGCAATGTTTTGATGTGCATTGCAATGTGAAACAACTGTGACCAATGCTTTTTGGTGATAATCTTTTTGTACACAGGTCATACCACTTAGCCTTCGTACCGTTGAATCAATACCATCACTACCAATGACTAATGTTGCAGTGCAACTTTCTCCTGATTGAAAGTGAAGTTTGACATATTTATTTTCTTTTTCTATTGCTTTAAGAGAGAGATGATATAAACAGGTTAAATTTTTTTTTGACGCAATATGGGAAAGTAAACAATGTTTTAAGTCTTGATTATTAACAATATAGCCAAGTGGTCGAGAGCGACTGAAATTGAGGAAATGATGTGCGCTGTCCCAGACATGTATTTGATTAAACTGTCCAGGTTTTCTCAGTTTCTCTGTTATTTTTAAAGAGTGTAAAATTTCAAATGAACCATGAGTTAGGGCACTTACCCTGCCATCAAATAGCTCCTTGCTATCACATAGTATGCCTTTTGGTTGCGATGAAACAATAGCAACGCGTAATTGAGTATGTGCATTTAACAATGCGGCACAAGTTAAACCAGTGATTCCAGCGCCAACGATTACGATATCGTAATCTAGTGAAGAGTGATACATATCAAATCAAATTCTTTTCATTTTAAAAAGAAATCATGACTTGGCTAATTAAAAATGTAGGTGCTGCTTTATTTCTTGCCACCCCCTCTTGTTGTGCAGCCTGGATTACAGCACATGCAATTTTTTGACTGATTTTTTGTAGCTGTATCATATCAGGCAGCAACCGACCTTCCTGTAAGTTGGTTGCATGACATAATGCTTCACAGGCTTTCCAAAGCATCTCTTCTGTTAACTGTGTGGCATGACTTGCTTTCACACCTAAACCAATACCTGGAAAGACAAGCGCATTATTACATTGTGCAATGGGAATTAGCTGTCCTCTAAAACCAACGGGTTCAAAAGGACTACCGGTTGCAATCAACGCTCGTCCTTCTGTCCAATGCAGTAAATCGCTAGGAATTGCTTCAGCCTTTTCAGTTGGGTTAGATAAAGGAAAAATAATAGGTCGCCGCGTATGTTTTGCCATTTCTTTAATCACTTTCTCTGTGAACGCACTTCCTTTTCCAGAACAACCAATCAAAAAATGAGGTTTAACTTCCTCAACGACAGAAAATAAGTCAATGATTCCTGTAGAAGCAGTAGCATAATACCTTTTCTCTGACACAGAGCGTGCGTAAGGTATTTGCAACGCAGTAAGATGCACAGAATCTTGCATTAAAAGACCGTGTCGACCAATGAGCCAGATATTTTTTCTTGCTGTCTCTATCGTTAGACCTTCTCGTTGCATCACAGCACAAAACTGATCTGCAATTCCAATACCTGCCGTTCCTCCACCATAAATAATGATACGAGATTGTGAAAGCGTACTTTGTGTTATGTGCATGGCATTTAAAGCGCTTGCAACCGTTACAATGCCTGTACCTTGCATATCGTCATTAAAGGTACATTGTGTTGTGTTATAGCGTATAAGAATTTTTTTGGCATTATCTCGTTCTAAATCTTCCCAATGAAAATAGAGATGTGAAAATTTTTTAGATAAGGCATCGATTACTTGAGCGATAAAATCATCATATTCTTGAGCGTGAATACGTTTGTTACGCCATCCCTTATAGTTTTTTGATGCCAATAAGTTTTCGTTGTTTGTGCCCACATCAAGATAGATAGGCAAAATACGTTGAGGATTGATTTTTGCGCATAGGGTATAAAGCATAGATTTTGCAAGGCAGATTTCTATTCCACCTACCCCTTGATCCCCCAGTCCTAAAACACGTTCACCATCAGTGAGAATCGCAATATCTATCTCGTTTTTTTCATATTGTTTCAACATACTATCGAGCTTTTCTCGATGTGGCCATGCAATAAATAATCCCTGCGGAATAAGAAATGCTTGATTAAAGGTTTTTACCGCCTGACTAACCGTTGGGGTATATAAAATAGGTAACATTTCCTTAAGGTGCTGGCTCATTAATGTATAAAATAGCGAAGTACTGTATTGGGCAAGCTGGTGGAGATAACGATTTTTTTGTAGCAATGTTTGCTGTTGAAGGAGTTGTGCGTAGTGACGTTGTACTTGTTCAGCCATCGGTTCAATACTGTAGGGTAATCGTCCTAATAAGTGGTTTTTTTCTCGCATTTCTTCAGAACAACTGGTTAAAGCGTTTTGGAGAGGGTTAACAGGAAAATGATGAGAAAGCATTGTATGATTTTTCATAATTAGTCATTATATAATGCGTTTTTGGTAAAAGGTATTTATCGGAAGAGAAAAATAAAATTAACGCATAGTAGTTTACGATAAATTATTTTAAGAAATTTTAAATTTTCGGCCGTATAAAACAGAAGTCAAGCACACTGCATCGTTTACCACCGACTAGAAAAATGAATCATTTCACTGAATGAAATGTTTTATCAATACAGTGCGAGAGAGATAGTATCGTAATACGCAGGTAAAATGCTATTACTATAGATTCGGTCTCTCACAATACAATGATATTCAAAATGGTCGGAGCGAAATTTTTTTACTAATGTTTTACCTATTTTTAAAACCATTGTCGTATAACTATGCCAAACGATAGCATATTTTTAATCGTTCATAAGAATTTTACCTTAGTTTTATAAATAGTAGATTTAAAAGAGGAGTGGTTTGCTATAGTTTAAAAAGAGATATCCAAGGAGCGCTTGTTTCAAAACAAAATAAGCGTCTCATCGCTCAGACAGATTAAGCCGTTTCAGTAAAGTGCTGTAATATGCGCATCAAGACGGTAAAGTATGTAAATTTATCGAACGGCGGCTATCATCTTTAATAAAAACAACTCAAGATAACTGACACGTAAAACACTGCTAATTCATTTTAAGAAAAAGCTTTATCGTTTGAGCTCATCTACCTCGCACAATCGGTAATATGCTTCAACAGATAATCTATTTTACCTTGTATTGTTAAAGAAGTGATCATGAATCACTTTATGCTGCTTACGCTAAAAAAAGAGGTATCTATATCTGTTTAATAATCTTGAACAATCATAATTGAAGTTATGACTATTGTGCAAACTATAAAGAAAAAATTTTGTATACTTTTTGGTGTGGTATTGGTACACTGCTAGCAATTTTTTCATGAATTTCGATAGAATTAGATATTAATACAATGAATAATGATGTAGTAGGTAGTCATTGGTCACAGAGCGTTCAACGACTACTAGCTCAAGGAGTCGATATCAATGCTAAAGATTCTCTGGGTCGAACAGCATTACATATAGAAATCGAAGGAAATGCCGATGAGTCACTAGTGCAAGAACTATTAGATCAAGGAATTAGTATCAATACTAAAGACCACTGGGGTAAAACGGTATTGCACACAGCCATCGAACAAAACGCCGCTGAGTCATTAGTGCAACGACTACTAGCTCAAGGAGTCGATATCAATGCTAAGAACTATCAAGGTCAAACGGCATTGCACGCAGCCATCAAACACAATGCTGCTGAGCTATTAATTCAAAGACTATTAGATCAAGGAATCAATATCAATGCACAAGATTGCTCAGGTCGAACAGTATTGCACACAGCCATCGAACAAAACGCCGCTGAGTCATTAGTGCAACGACTATTGGATCAACAAGGCGGTGATATCATCAATGCAAAAGATCACTCAGGCCGAACGGTATTGCACACGGCCATCGAACAAAACGCCGCTGAGTCGTTAGTGCAACGACTGTTATTAACTCAAAGAATCGATATCAATGCACAAGACGGCTCAGGTCGAACGGCATTGCACACAGCCATCGAACAAGACGTCCCTGAGTCGTTAGTGCAACGATTATTAGCTCAAAGAATTGATATCAATGTGCAAGATCGCTTAGGCCGAACGGTATTGCACACGGCCATCGAACAAAACGCCTCTGAGTCGTTAGTGCAACGACTGTTATTAACTCAAAGAATCGATATCAATGTGCAAGATCTCTTAGGTCGAACGGCATTGCACACAGCCATCGAACAAGACGTCCCTGAGTCATTAGTACAACGGTTATTAGCTCAAAGAATCGCTATCAATGTGCAAGATCTCTTAGGTCGAACGGCATTGCACACAGCCATCGAACAAGACGTCCCTGAGTCATTAGTACAACGGTTATTAGCTCAAAGAATCGCTATCAATGCGCAAGATTGCTCAGGTCGAACGGCATTGCACACAGCCATCGAACAAGACGTCCCTGAGTCGTTAGTGCAACGACTATTGGATCAAGGAAGCGATATCGGTGCAAAAGATAATTTAGGTCGAACAACGGTATTGCACACAGTCATTGAACACAGCACATTTTCTACAGTAGCAAGGAAAAGTATACTGTTGCTTTTATCCAAAGGAAAAATAAGAGAAATTGATCAACAAGATCGTGAAGACAATACGCCCTTTTTACAGTATCTACGCCTTTATCAAGATCAACGAATTGAAATTTCAGAAGAAATCTTAACTGTATTTTTAACGCTTCATCCTAATTTATATCTTGCTAATCATCAGGGAAAAACCGTCGCAAATTTAATTCTAGAGCATTCTCAATTATCTAGTGTATTGAAAGGCAAAATATTTGATCAAAATGCATCTTACCTTTTACCTTTAATATTTGAGCAATCTCATCGTTTTCCAGTAGAAATACAGGAAAATATTTTATTCTATGTGCTTTTACCTTACTTTTCAGCCTCTACTCTTCCTAAGACTAAGTCTCTTGCTATAACGCGTATGTCTTCAATAATAAAGCAATGTGTAAATAACTACACGACAAGAGAAGAAGCGACAGTACAACAACGATTACTCATATCATGAATGTTTGATAGAAAATATTTTCGAAACAATAAATGTACTGTACTTTTTAAACGGAAAAACTAATTTTCTTGAGCGTATAGGATCCCAATCCGGTGAATCAGAATAAAAAAGTTTCTACAGTAACTATTCTATACTTTTTTTAACAACTACTATTACTAGTAAGAATTAAATTGTACTACTTTATAAATAAAGTAAAGCTACTTTTTAAAAATATGGCTTGATTTTTATTATCAATAGTATCCATTAAAAAAATATCCGCAAATGCACAGAGAAATCATTACTCGTGTTACTTTTGCAATTGTCTGATTGACATTATCTAAATAATACAATTTTTTATATCTTTGCCTACTTATTAGATGATCTTGAGCATCGATATTGACTCTTTTTTGATCTAATAGTCGTTGCAATCGCTGTGACCAACTATTTAAATTATTACTATTCATTACAATATTGGTATTTAATTTTCGTGAAACAATCGCCAACAGCTCATCAACACTATATTAACAAGTATATAAAGTTTTTATTTGAAATGATGCATATAAATATCAATCAATGTTGACTTTTGATTTATTATTATTTTTTAAAAAAAGTTTTTTTCTACTCATTGCACAATAGTCATCACTTTAATCACTTTTTTAAAAGTAAAGAGACATAAATAAACTCTTTCTTTTAAAAAGTTGTGCTACTTCTTCATTGGCAACGCAGTACGATTTGATTCCTACTGATAATAGCAGTTATTAAAAACGTATGGCGTGCTACTAAAAAAATTTTATTCTTAGTTATTAAATGGACATCATCTACACTCAAGAGAATAAACTTTTCTCATTAAAAAACACGACACATCAATCATTTTAAAGATATTCTTTATAATTCATTTATTGTGTTAATGAGGGTTTTGTTTTCTCTTAGACATTCATCAATCTTTGAAGACATATATGTAATGGCTTCAATATCGGTCTTAGGGAGTATCGACTTTGAGAAATACGGTAGCAGTAGATACAGTAAAATATTTTGACGTATTTCGGTCGGCAAATAAGTTTTTGCTTGTGTTAGGAAATTCGTTTTTTCAAGCATATTCAGTAAAAGATAAGGTGCATTTTGATAAAGTACTTTTCCCTTGAGTGCATTGGATAGGTACGGGTGGCTGACAATGAGTTTTGCTGCAGTGGTTCCTTCGTGGTTAGGAAAATGTAAATTAGGATCTCGTTCTAAAAAGGCGGTTAGCATTTCCTCTGTAATTTCGATCTCATGGCGTTGACAAAAGTCTAGATACTGTAGAAAGGGGGTATTCCCTTTGTAATCCGGTTTATTAATATTCCCCATCTTTTGGGCTAATAGTAGCTGAATGATTTCTTTAGAAATACCTTCTGTGATAGCGACCTGTAGCGCTGTTTGACCTAAAAAATCTTGAGCATTGATGTTAGTTCCTGCCTTTAAAAGTAATCGCACTACTTTTTCCCTTTGTTTACATGTGTTTTTCTCTACAGCTCGGTGTAGCGCCGTTTTGCCTTGATCATCTTTGATATTAACATCAATCCCTTTTGCCTCCTCTAACAGAGCCCATACTATTACCTCAAAGCCTATTTTGACAGCTAGGTGCAATGCCGTTTGGCCAAAAGAATCTTGCGCATTAATATTGTTCTTTTCATGGCTTAACAGAAAATGGATTGCTCTCTGGGTACTATGTTTGACAGCCATATGTAGTAGCTGTATTCGGCCTTCATCATCTTGTGCGTCAAGATCTATTTTGTCTATCATTTCTGCTAACGCAAAAGGCAATAGTTCTGGAGGAGCACCCTCAGCTGCCTCGATTAACATATTTAAGTCGGAATAATTGTTAAAGCTTATTCTTTTTAACTGCCATTTAATGTTTATTGTCAAGTTCTTTGCGTCTGTAGTGCTTATATTTGGGGTAAACTTCGAAAACAATTTTAAGAGAAATTCTTTGTTCTTTCTATAGTCATAAGCTTTAGCTTTCGCCATTCTATCGTCATAGTCGGAGTCATAGCCACTATAGCGATAGTTATTTTTATTTATCATACTAGTATTTCATCCTTAAGAAATTACTAATATTTTATACTAAGATAAAATTAAAAAATATAAAAGTTTTATTTGTCCTGTTTTTTGCTAGAATAGTTGTTTTACAGCAATTGCATAAATTGTTGATGCTGTTTTTGAATCATTGATACCTTCTTAAAGGGCTTTATCAAACTTTATATCTCTTTTTAAAATCGAATAAAGGAAGTAAACTTTTGCAGTGACAAAATAAGATTTAATATCAATATTCTAAAAATAAATGGGTACCACAGTATTCAAAGGACAGGTGAGAAAACTTAGCAACCACCTTTGTAAATGGAAATTAAAATTTGTATCTGCATCAGCCGCTAGAATTTACTTCTGATCTATCCATTACCCTATTAAGTAAAGCATTTTATTTTATTCATTATACAAACATAAATTATTAACCATTATAATGAAATTTTTTAAAGTAAAAGAGGTGCACAGATAAGCTTTATGCTTCCTAAGAGCAGTGCTACTTTATTCATACCGCAATACATTTCTTGTTTTTATTGTAAAGCGTATTTGTTGAAAACGTTTCTGTCGTTACCTTTGTACACACAAAGTAGCAAGAAAAACTTTCGAATAAAAGATAAGATTCTCCTACTATTGATGTAAAAAAATCTGCTCACTCAAAGTCCTGAAACGGATGGATTATTTTAGGAAAACTTCTAACATATACTTATTATCTGAGTAAAGGCTGTGTTGCCTTTTCTTTTTCTAGGTTGTCGTTGAAAAGTTTCTCAATCGTTGAAGTCATATGCACGATGGCATGTACTTCAGCTTTAGGCAAAGTAGACGCCGAAAAGTAGGGGAGCAATGAATAAAATAAAATACGTTGATGTATCTCGTTGGGAAGACCTATTTTTTCTAAAGGATTGGTTTTATCAAGGACAAAAAACAGAAGACCTAGTGCACTTTGGCGCAGGATTGTTTGTTTCAATCCCGTGGATAACTGAGGATGTTCTACGATTGAATTTGCGACGGTTTTTCCCTCGTGGTTGGCAAGATATAGATTAGAGTGGAGCGATAAAAATACCATAAGTATTTCTTCTGTTACTGGGATTTTCCGAGATTGACAGAAGTATAAATAGTGTAGTAAAAGCGTATTGCCTTTATGGTCTTGCTCATTAATCCCTCTCTTTTGTGACAGTAACTGTATATTTCTCCATGTTACCTCACGAGATTCTAAGATGTTAATATCTAATTTTTGGTCTAGTATCAGCAGCTTATTGGTTCTATTTTCTAAGATAACGGCAGTATCTAGCGCTATTTGTACAGTATAATCTTGAATGTCAATAGCGGCTCCCTGGTCTAACAGGCGCGCAATGATGTTTGGCGGTGCATTTTCCTGGATAGCGAGGTGTAACGCTGTTCGTCCCATATGATTTTGAGTGTTAACATTGGCTCTCTGATCTAACAGATGCGCAATAATTTCTGACGGTGCATGTTTCTCAATAGCAACGTGCAGCGCTGTCTGTGCAGCATAATCTTGAGCGTTGACATTGGCTCCGTGATTCAATAACTGTATAATGGTTTCTGGCGGTGCACTTTCCTGGATAGCGAGGTGCAACACTGTTTGTCAAGTCAGATTTTGAGTGTTAATATCTACTCCTGGTTGAGCCAATAACTGCGCAATAGTTTGCGGGTTGTTTTGCTTAATAGCAATGTGCAACGCTGTTCCCATACCATAAGATTGGCAGTTAACATCAGCTCCTTTGTCCAATAGCTGCGCAATGATTTCTGACGGTGCATGTTTCTCGATAGCAACGTGCAGCGCTGTTTGTTCAGCGTTATCCTTGAGGTTAACATCGGCTCCGTGATCTAATAACTGCGCAATGGTTTCTGGCGGTACGTTTTCTTTGATAGCAACGTGCAGCGCTGTTTGTTCAGCGTTATCCTTGAGGTTAATTAACATCGGCTCCGTGATCCAATAACTGCGCAATGGTTTCTGGCGGTACGTTTTCTTTGATAGCAACGTGCAGCGCTGTTTGTCCAGCGTTATCCTTGAGGTTAATTAACATCGGCTTCTTTGTCCAGCAGCCGTGCAATTATTTCTTCGCTTGTTGTTTTCATTTTTAAATTAAAAAAATACTTATGAATTGTTTTACTATCTGGTACTTATAAAACAGTTAAATAAATCCTATCAATATACTATTAAGAAATCCACAAAAACTTCGTCTATATTTTTTATAGGATTTAGAATAGTTAGATTTATTGCTTATCATTATTTTTTAATAAAATATTTATTTAACACATAAGAAATAAACTGTCGACTATGGAAAGAATAATTTATATATTTCAAACATGAAGGTTGATTCAATCGTCTTTGAAAATGTAAGAAACTTTCTAGAAAGATATGGTGTGGTATCGACCGCTTCTTTACCACACAGTCTTGTCGGTTATTCTTCTTATCTTACCCAAAGCCAATATTATCCTACAAGCTCTAAAGTAATAACGAAGTCATAAATACAGATAATATTTAATTTGATGAAGCATAAAGGAATACGTCCTGAGAACACAGGATTACAGTATGAAAAATCCAGATCACAAAAAAATTATCGATATATTACAAGTATCCGTGTAGTAAGATGATTGACCTGTTGTGATTGCAGGTTGTATTGAGATTAAAGGAAATTAATATGAGATTAGACTAAAAAGTAGTGGTTGCTCTGATACATTGCAAAAAATAATCGTAGCGCTCAAAGAACTGAAACAAAGCTAAGTAATAGAAAAGTTTATTGAAAGCTTTGAAATAGGGAATTTAGAAACGTATGGAAAATTACTGGGTTTATGGCTAACAGATTTTTAAGTAGAAAAATATTGGGTTTTGTGAAACCTTACCACCATCTTATAAGGATAAATCTCGAGTTTAAAACCTTTATTTCCATTTTTTACACTAGAGAAAGTGCGATATTGAAAGTATTGATTATCCACTTCGATACGTTTATTCAAAAAATCATCATAAGCAATTGGACAGATTGAAAACTATTCTAAAGACTCGTTTGAAAAATCATCTAATTCACCAAGCTTTATGCGTATGCATACCTTAGCGTACTCTTCTTTCCTTTTATCTAAAAAAATTAATCTTTCAAATGAATTTAAAAGTGTATTGATTGCTAATCGGTTAGCTACAAATAAAGAGATAGATACGTTGTCCTTTTTCATTACTAAATCGCTTACACAAGATTTCAAAAGATAGTCTTTTCAAATCAATTACCTTTGGATAATTATTCATGAACTTACCAGTCACGATATCGGAAAATTAACAATAGAAAAACCTGAAGGGAACTATGACTTTAACATTAAAAAAAAAAGTCATGCAATTTATTAACAGACTAAGCAATTACGTCATGATATCATTCAAAGGAAACACCGACTGGAAAGTTTCAGGAGTGATAGGCCTATTAAAGAGTGTTGTGAGCCAGAGAACGCTCCTTTAATTGATGAAACTAAACTATTCAAGGCTTTTGCATTTTCTGCAAATGAATTGACGCTACTCTTTTTATATCTATTTTTGCGCCGTTACATTACATGATCTTAAAGGTGATATATCAAACGGTAAGATAGAGATAAGCGCATTCTCAAGCTCATTTTGCTATGTTAAACTGATTTCTACGCGGTAGAAAAAGTGTTTTTTAAACTATGTATGATCTTGTACAAAAAACCATCACGGTGCGTATCAATTGAAATTTTGTATTCAAGCATGATCAAAAAGTATTTGGTACTATGTTATGACATCTGCATATATAAAATAACAGCGGATGTTCGCGTAGGTGTTCTTTACTTTGCAACTTTGTCTAAAGTTAGTGAAATACAACTGACATCACGAAAGAACGTGTGCGAACAATCTATTTCACATATGATTTTTGTTCAAAGCAATACCTTCTTTAATGCAAAAACGACTCATTTGAAAAAAAAGCTAGGCCGATCGATTATTGCACCCAATGCATTAACAGTTTGCTAAAAAGCATCTCTTTTTATTTGACAGGTGGCAAGTCTGTTGCCCTTCCTTCAAATACTTCTGTTGCAAGCGCAATCGTTTCTGAAAGTGTTGGATGTGCAAAAATAGTACCCGAAATATCTTCAGCCGTTGAGCCCATCTCAATAGCATGTGTTGCCATTGCAATAAGTTCATCAGCGTGAGCACCCACGATGCCTGCGCCAATAAGACGATGTGTTTTTTGATCAAACAGTAACTTCGTAATTCCTTCTCCTGCATTTTGTGTCAGTGCACGTCCACTTGCTCTCCAAGGACCCACCGCTTTTTTATAGCTGATATTTTTTTCCTTAGCTTCTGTTTCTGTTAACCCTACCCAAGCAAGCTCAGGAGAGGTATAGGCTACGGAAGGAATACAACGAGGTTCAAACGTGTAGGCTACATTTTTTGCAATAATTTCTGCAGCAACTTTTGCCTCTGCAAGGGCTTTGTGCGCTAGCATCGGTTGCCCAATGATATCACCAATAGCATAGATATGAGAAATATTAGTCTGCAATTGTTGATTGACAGACACAAAACCTTGTTCATTTACATAAACCCCTGCTTTTTCAAGTCCTAAGCCTTTTCCATTAGGTGAGCGACCCACTGCACAGAGAATGCGATCGTAAACAGGTTGCGCATGCTGTGCGTTTTCTCCTTCAAACGTAGGATATAATCCTTCTTTTTTCGCTTGTACTGCCACAAGCTTTGTTTTTAACAAAAAGGTGACGTGCTGGCTCAAACGTTTTTGCAAAGGGGCTACAAGGTCTGCATCTGCACCTGGAATTAGTTGCTCTCCTAGCTCAACCACAGTCACTTTTGAACCTAATGCTTGATAAACAGTGGCCATTTCAAGACCAATGATACCGCCACCTAAAATCATCAGTGTTTTTGGAATATCTGGTATATACACTGCTTTTGTAGAAGTCATAACGCGTGGGTCGTCTGGTAAAAAAGGTAACCGAATTGCAGAAGAGCCTGCTGCAATAATCGCGTTATCAAACGTCAGTGTCGTGGTGTCTGATACCGATTGGATTTCTAAAGTATGATCATCTATAAATCGACCTTCTCCTTGCACTACATCGATACCACGTTTTCTAGCCAATGCGCGTATGCCTTTGGCCAATGCTTGAACTTTGTTATTCTCATCATTTCGAATTTTATCAAAATCAAATGTACCGATATGAAATGGCATACCTATACGCGTTGCTTGTTCAGCTTCTTCTTTTACTTTAGCGTAATGTAGTAAATATTTTGAAGGAATGCACCCTACATTCAAACAGGTACCACCTAGTGTGTCATATCTCTCAACTAAAATAACTTTCTTTCCTAAATCTGCAGCACGAAATGCGGCGGTGTAACCGGCTGGGCCACTTCCTAAAACAACAAGTTCAATATGTTTTTGCATAGCCATTTCTCATGGAAAAGTGTGATGAATTTGACTACTATAATAGTCATTCTTTTTGATCATTCAAGTTCAATTTTTTGTCCTATCTCATGTAGTTATTTCATAGATAATACCTCGTATTTACTGCAGAGTAGTGGTTTCTATTATCCTTTAATTTTCTATGTTAAAGTAACGCCTAATCGCGCTCTTTACAAAAATCACGTCTATCATTTTTTTTCTTATTCTTATTTAATACAAATTTATGCAGTCTATTCTTGCACACTATTTAACTGAGTTTGAAAAATTTCGCACGATGCATCTATTTTCAAAAAACAATATAGAAAATTTACAGCAGCGTGAACGGGCGATAGAAAAGTTTTTAACTACTGGTTTTCCTCAATTCAAAGAAGAACAATGGCGTTATAGTGCCACTTCACCTTTGTTACAGCATCCTTTCTATTTATTGTCGGATTCAAACGTATTCACATCGACTGTGACATTGCCACCGTTAGATGAAAAAAGATATCGCCTGGTATTCATTAATGGGCTTTTCTCACCAATACTATCCACCGATATTCAGCAATTACCTCATAGCGTACGTTTTAGCAGTATGCGTCAGCCAACACTACCGATCGAATCGACTAAACAAAAGAGTTTTGATGGAGAAGAAAATGCATTTACGTTGTTAAACCGCGCATTTTATCAAGACGGATGTATATTACATATTGAAGCTAATTGCACTGTGGCACAACCCATTGAACTTTGGTATGTCACAGATCACGATATGTTACAAGCGCCAACCTTACTACCTATAAAGAATATTATACATATTGGTGAACATAGTCATGTAGAATTGATTGAACATAGCTATCAAACCACCGTTTTATCATCTCACCTAATTAACAGTTTTGTTAACCATGCCACACAGGTTACCCTAGCCCCATATGCGCATTTGACATGGTCATGCGCTTTACAGCTGCAAGAGTGCAATAGTTATGTGAGTCAGCTAAGCGTGCGACAAGAAAAACACAGTATATTAAATGCAAAAACACTTGTGCTCAGTGCAGCGGGTTTAACGCGTATAACAATGCCCGTTTCGCTGACTGGAAAGGGCGCTTCTTTTTCATTTGATGGTTTAAATTTAGCTAAAAGCTGTCAACATATTGATTACTATTTAAAACTTCAACATGAAGCACATAATACTGTAAGTCAAATACACGAACGTGCTTGTGCAGATGATCGTAGTCAAATTGCGTTTGGAGGAGAAGTGACGGTTAACTCAGGAGTTGAACGCGTTGAAGCGCATCAAACAAGCCATAATTTATTACTTTCTTCAAATGCCATTATTCGTACTCGACCTCGTTTAGAGCTTTTTACAGACAGTCTGGTTTGCACACATGGTGCAACCATCGGTGCAATTGATGATCTTGCACTGTGCTATCTATGTACAAGAGGTATTCCAAAAAAAGAAGCAAAAAATATGTTAATTTATGCATTTAATCAAACCGCACTGAATCGCATGCCACAACTGACTGCAACACCTTTCATTAAAACGGCTTTAAGCGCTTGGTTTAACTTTGAGATCACGTAATAAAAACTGTGAAAGGTATGCTGAATTAGAAGGCAGTACGTATTATTTATGAAAACGTATTTAGATTTTTTAGAAACCACTTTAACGCATGGTAGGCTAAAAAAAGATCGAACGGGGATAGGCACGCGCAGTCTTTTTGGATACCAAATGCGCTTTAATTTAACTGCTGGTTTTCCATTATTAACAACAAAACGACTGCATTTTAAAAGTATTCTTCATGAATTACTATGGTTTTTACAAGGTGAGACAAATATCAATGCACTGAATGCGGTCGGGGTGCGTATTTGGGATGAATGGGCAAATGAGAACGGTGAATTGGGTCCAATTTATGGCAAGCAATGGCGTGCTTGGCCCACTCCAAATGGGAAGACTATTGATCAGTTAGCACAACTTCTCGTACAAATTAAAACGCAGCCAGATTCTCGCCGGCTCATTGTCAGCGCTTGGAATGTAGCAGATATTCCACAGATGGCTTTACCACCTTGCCATGTTTTATTTCAATTTTACGTGTCGGATCACAAATTATCTTGTCAATTGTATCAACGCAGTGCAGATGTATTTTTAGGGGTACCTTTCAATATTGCTTCTTATTCGCTGCTAACGCACATGATTGCACAACAATGTGATTTAATACCTGATGAATTTATTTGGGTGGGTGGCGATTGCCACTTATACCTTAATCATGTTGAACAGGCAAAAACGCAACTCTCGCGTATACCTCACCCTTTACCAACGCTTCAAATTAAAAGAAAGCCAAAGACACTTTTTGATTACTGCTTTGAAGATTTTTCTATTCAGAATTATTATCCTGATTCCAAAATTAAAGCACCAATTGCGGTTTAATAGGTTGCTTGCTGGATAATTCCACCGCCTATACAATCATTTTTTTGATAGAAAACAATAGATTGTCCACTTGTTATTGCGCGCTGTGCGCTTTCAAAGCGTATATGATAGCCTTGTTTATCTTTTAATTGCAGTGTAATCCAGCATGCAGCCAGTGCATGCTGATATCTTACTCTTGCTTTACAACGTAAAGGAAGTGTAGGCGGTGTACCTGCAATCCAATGGATAGAGTCAAGCCATACGTTTTTTTTATAAAGCAAAGGGTGATTGATACCTTGCACGACACGTAATAGATTATTTGCAGATTCTTTTTCAACCACGTACCAAGGTTCTGTACGACTTCCTTTTTGTCGATCTATTTTTAAACCTTGCCGTTGACCAATCGTATAATACATTAATCCTTCATGCTCTCCTACTGTCATCCCTTTTACAGTCTGAATCAGTCCTGATACTGGTGGTAAATAATGCTGCAAAAATTGCTTAAACTGACGTGCGCCAATAAAACAGATACCGACACTGTCTTTTTTAGCATGATTGATCAATCCAATTTTTTTTGCAAGCGCTCTCACTTGCTCTTTAGTGATGTGAGCTAATGGAAATTTAGTATTCTTGAGTTGTAGCTGATTCAGTGTATGTAGAAAATAAGTTTGATCTTTATTGATATCCTTAGCCATTTGTAAGACCCATTTTTTATCCCTGTAAACAGTATGTGCATAATGGCCTGTAGCAATGTAATCGGCACCTAAATCTTTTGCATAATTTAAAAACGCTTTAAATTTTATTAATTGATTACATAGAATATCAGGGTTTGGTGTGCGATTTGCACGATATTCTGCTAAAAAAGGTGTAAAAACTTCTTTCCAGTATTCAGCAGCAAAATTTGCTGTATGAAAATGAATGCCTATTGTTTGACAAACGGAATACACATCTTGCAGATCTTGTGTAGTCGTACAAGGAGATAAATGATCTTGTTCATCCCAATTTTTCATGAAAAAACCTTGTACATCATAGCCTTGTTGTTTCAATAGCCAAGCACTGACAGCAGAATCTACTCCTCCTGAAAGGCCTACGATAACACGTGTCTTTTTCATTGATGTAAAAAACAGAAACGATGAAAATAGAAATTGCCGACGAGACGACTCGAACGTCCGACCTACTAATTACGAATTAGTTGCTCTCCCAAACTGAGCTACGTCGGCAGTCAAAAATTCAATACACAGTATACGTGAATGATAGCAAACCACAAAAAATTAAAGAATAGAAATAATTCTATATAGTCAAAAAAATACTACATGAACTAGACTGCCAAAATCATTGACTCAATGCAATCAACTTTCTTATTTATGTTAGCTATTAAGTTTTTGCATACGTTCTTTAATCGGTAATTTTAAAAGATCTGTCCACCAATTGCTAATAGAAGCCGGTAACTCTTCATTTTGAACGCGTAGTAACAAAAAATCGTAAGCGGCACGAAAGCGAGGATGCGAAAGCAAACGTTGCACCCGTACTGGATGTTGGTTGAGAAATAGAGGCTGCATCATCCAAATCTCTTTAATCATTTGACTACAAAAGCGGGTTAAGTTTGTCACTTGGTGCTGTTGTTGTAAAAGAGATTGTATGACTGCATCTAAACTTGTCGATACAACAAAAGGTATTTTTTGCTTTCTCACTTCTTTTTGTAAGGCATACCACAATATTGTTGCAAATAAAAAAGCGGGTGAAACGGTTTTTTTTGTTTTAATTCTATCGTCTGTGTTTTGCAAGGCGCGTTCAATCCAATGCGTATAGCTTTGTTCGTAGCCATCAGGAAAAAGCGCAGGAAAAATTCTTTGTAAAAGTTGATACTGTTTAAGTAGCCGATAGGTATTTACTGCATAGCCACTTCGAAATAATTTAAGTACTTCCTCAAAAAGGCGACTACTTGGAACATAGGATAAACGTGCTGTATTTTCTATTAATGCATCTTCTGTCTCAGACTCAAAACAAAAATCTTCAAATTTAGCAGCAAGACGAATACCTCGTAACAAGCGCACAGGATCTTCCTGATAGCGCTTTTTTGGTTCTCCTGTGAGACGAATTTTTTTATTTTTTAAGTCGCTTAATGCATTGCAGTAATCATGCAGTGTTAAGTCCTGTGCACTGTAATAGAGTGAGTTAATTGAAAAATCTCGTCGCCATACATCTTCATGTACTTGACCGTACACATTATCACGTACGAGCATGCCTTGTTTATTTGACATTCTTTGCAATGAATAATCGGTCGATTTCATCTCACCACGAAATGTCATGACTTCAATAATTTCTGTTGGAAAACGAATGTGTGCAATTCGAAAACGTTTACCAATCAGCAATGCATTACGAAACAGGGTTTTAATTTGCTCAGGTTTTGCATTTGTTGCGATATCAAAATCTTTAGGCGTCGTGTTGAGTAAGATATCTCTAACACTACCTCCAACAAGGTAGGCTTCAAATCCTCCTCGGTAAAGTCGATCCAACACTTTTAAGGCATTGGAGCTGACGGCTTTACGCGAAATATTATGCTGTTGATAGGGAATAATTGTAGGACGACGGGGGACGGATGTAGAGCGAAACAAAATACTAAAGTATTTTCCTAAAATAACTTGATTCTCCTTTTTAGTAATAATAAAGTAATGTTTTAGATTAATTGACAATGATAAAAAGAGTCGAAAGAACTATAGCGCGATCTGCTTCCTTCGTCTAGTGGCCTAGGACAACGCCCTCTCACGGCGTAAACAGGGGTTCAAGTCCCCTAGGAAGCACCATTATGCTTGTTTATAATCATACTTTTGTATCTGAAGATTCTCAACTACACCCCGCGTTCCAAGCAGTTGACCACAAGTTACTCTTTGTCCTATTTTCAAAGAAGAATTCCACGTCATAGAATCTTTTGAAAACAGTAAGATAACGGTTGATCCCATTTGAAAATGGCCCATCTCTTCATGGGCAGTCAGCTGAATATTTTTTTGATGATAATGCCAACGTAAAATAGCAGGCTGTCTGGCAGCTGGTTGGATCACTCCTGTCCAACGTGTTCCAATTTTTCCTACCAAAAATGCACCAATTTGTATAATTGCCATCATCCCTTCTTGCATACGAAATACACTCACCACTCTCTCATTGCGCGTAAAAAGTTGAGAAATACGTGCTGTATTGCGCGGATTGACAGAAAAAAGTAATCCTGGAACATAGATTGTTTTCTGGAGTATTGCCGTCAGTGGCATATGTACACGATGGTAGTCTTGCGGCGCAAGATAAAACACTGCAAATGTCCCTGTGGTAAATTGTTCAATAAGTTTTTTATCACCAGCAACTAAGTCAGGTAATAAATAAGTTTTTTGCTTTGCTTGCAACAGGGTATGACATTTCTCAATCGTTCCTAGCTGATTAATGAATCCATCCACTGGTGAAAATACTTTACCTTCATAACACGTGCTCACCTTTCTAGCTTTTAAGGTACGTAAAAAGAAGTCATTTAGACTTTTGTAATCTGCAACCTGAGAACGTGTACAATGTCTAAGATCGATGTTGTACCAAGCTATAAAAAGATGAATAAGGCTTTGTTTTACCCAGTACCATTGACAATTACAAAGTACACCTGCCCATCGAGAGAGGCGGTGATGTATTCTCCAACGGAGCGTTGGAACGAAAGAATTATGTCTCATTCATCCCAATCGAGTGTTCCCCCTGTTTGATATTCAGTAACTCGTGTTTCAAAAAAGTTTTTTTCCTTTTTTAAATCAATAATTTCACTCATCCAAGGTAACGGATTTGTTGCCCCTTTGTATTGTTCAGGTAATCCGATCTGTGCTAGCCTTCTATTACCAATAAAACGCAAGTATTCACTCATGACTTCTGCATTTAAACCCAGTACGCCTTGAGGCATAGTGTCTCTAGCATACTGTTGTTCAAGCTCAACTCCTTTCTTAATAAGCGTAATCATCTCTTCTTGAAAGTTTTTTGTCCATAAACTAGGATTTTCTATTTTGATTTGATTGATTACATCAATACCAAAGTTAAGGTGCATGGATTCATCGCGTAAAATATATTGAAATTGTTCAGCTGTTCCTGTCATTTTATTACGTCGCCCAAGACTTAAAACTTGTGCAAACCCAACGTAAAAGAAAATGCCTTCAAAAATAACATAGAATGCAATGAGATCACGTAAAAGACGCTGGTCTGTTTCAGGAGTGCCCGTATGAAATGTTGGATCCGCAAGACTTTGTGTATAGGGAAGTGCCCAATCGGCTTTCATTGCAACAGATGGTACTTCTCGGTACATATTGAAAAGTTCTGCCTCATCCATACGAAGTGATTCAATAATATACTGATAAGCATGTGTATGTACTGCTTCTTCAAATGCTTGTCTTAACAAGTATTGTCGACATTCTGGATTAGTGATGTGACGGTAAATTGCCAAAACTAAATTGTTCGCAACCAGTGAATCTGCAGTAGAAAAAAAGCCTAAACTGCGTTTCACGATCATGCGTTCCCCTTCTGTCAAACCCTCTTTAGTATTCCATAGGTTATGATCTGCAGACATATTGACTTCCTGGGGCATCCAATGATTAGCGCATCCAACAAGATATTTTTCCCATGCCCATAAATATTTAAAAGGAATTAACTGATTGAGGTCAGAGCGGCAGTTAATAATTTTTTTATCATCAACTTGAATCCGTGCTGCGCCCATTTCTAATGATTCAAGGCCTGTATAACCTTTTTTTGAAGAAACTTCATCTTTTATTTTTTTACTCTTTTCAAATTTATGTTCACTGTCATAAATTGCTTTTTCATTGTCAAGTGACATAAGAAATTTCCTCAGATAAAAGTCGGTAGATTTTTAAAAAAGTAGTATAAACGATTCATACAAGATACCAAAATTCTTTAGAAAATTTACATATCAAGACTAATAAACTGCATGCCAACGGTCAGAAATGATAATTGACCACTGATGAGTTGGGAAACAAACAGGGGTTTTTTGCCTTCAAGTTGCAGTTGTATCAGTTCAATATGACCCTTTTTTGTTGCAACAATAATACTTTGTTTTGTGATCATCACAATTTTTCCTGGGATATCATTTTCTATATCAGTTCTAAGGCATAGCGCAGCTTTCCAAACACGGATACGCTTTCCTTCTATTTTTGTAGTTGCAATTGGCCAAGAATAAAAAGCACGTATTTGTCGCTCGATTGTAAAGGCATCGTGGTGCCAATTGATGTGGGCACAAGATTTTGTAATTTTTGCAGCGTAATTTGTATTGCGACGTATCGGTTGTGCTCGCGCTTGTTTTTGAAAATCACTTAAGTGCATGAGTGTTTTTATTAAACAAATTGCACCCATTGTACCTAAACGTTGCTGCAAACTATCAGTCGTGTCAGTCGGTAAAATAGTAAGACTTTCTTGATACAAAATATCGCCTGTATCTAATCCTGCATCTATTTGTATCACAGTAATCCCTGTCTGTTTGTCTCCATTCAGTAATGCGTGTTGTACAGGTGCTGCTCCTGGCCATTTGGGCAATAAAGAAGCATGGACATTAATACAGCCCAAAGGCAGTATGTTTAAAACCGCTTGCGGGAGAATAAGACCATAAGCAACAACGATCATTAAGTCGGCCTGAAACGAATGTAAGCGCTTTTTCTCCAATTGAGACTTAAAGTTTACTGGCTGTTGTATAATAAAATTATGCGGTTTTGCAAAGGTTTTAATGACAGTTTGGCAATTGCTTTTACCTCTCCCACTAGGACGATCAGGTTGAGTATAAATAGCAACTAACTCGTAAAGAGGGGAAATGCGACAAAACTCAATTAACGCTTTTAAGTGCGGTAATGCAAAAGCAGCGCTTCCTGCAAAAATAATTTTCATGGTCAAATCACTTGAGTATTTCAGATTAAAGACAATACTGAAGCAAAATGCTAGCGTGTCTTGAAAAATTTAGCAATTTTTTATCGTACACATGACTTAATATTTCTTACAAAACGTTGTACTCTTTTTTAATGACATAACAATTATTCTTGTTATGTTACGAATAGCTAATGTGAGATGCGTTGAAAAATATCTTGCATTTGGCTGCTGTAAAATGAGTTATATTATCAGCGTTAAAAGAATGTCGAAGAAACAAGCGCAAAACGAAGCGGCGGTTGCAAGAGGAAAACGCTTGCGTTTTGTCCGCAATATTATGAGCATGACGTTGAACGAATTTGGTCAATTATGTAAGAT
>CAYUIV010000003.1:0-42424 GCA_964444925.1 uncultured Coxiellaceae bacterium
GTTGCTCTCCTGAAACCTTAAAAAAGGTTTACACATGGATTCAAAGCTATCAAAAAAAGACATTGTCATTGTTGGAATGCTTATCTACTCTTGAGGAAACACACGTATGTCAAGGGACATTACGCATGATGTAAGGATAAAAATGAGTTTTTTGAAATCATAGACAAACAGATTTATCCCTCTAACACTGTCACTTTTACTTAATAAAATTAAAGTACATGCTACTATGCTGTGATCTAGGCATAAAGCTTGGAAGGCAAAAAGTTTAGACCAACTAAACTCCTAAAACATAAAACTTTTTTTATAAGAAATAGCTTTTTAAACACTGAAAAAGTAGTGTAAATATGATAAGCTACAATTTATTTTAATAAAGCATCTTTTCTCTTGAATCAAAAAATTAGATATAAAATTACGGCAGCCGCTTCTCGTATTCCATTACCATTGCTCACATATGCTGACGATAGATTTGCTTTATTTCCTTTTAAAGGCTGGAAAAAGCCATTGAATATTCCATATTTTGCACCTGAAGGCATGACGTTACCGTGGGTATCGCATAATTTTTGGATACTCAGTTGTGAAGATGAAAAAGGAAATGTCGAAGAAATTGAGTCATTTCACGGTTTTGCAACAGAGATGATTGCCCATACTAAAGGAAAGTTTAAAAAACGCATTTTGTTAGTGGGTCAATTTAATGCTGTTTTACAAGTGTATTGTGTTAGAAAAAAAACGTCTTATTTGAAAAAATATTGGTTGGAAGCCGATTTAAAAGATAAAAAAGTAGCATATGGTCATCAAGAGATGCAAGATGATGCTTTAAAATTATGGCATCGTGCACATCTTGCCAAAGAAGAAATGAATCGATTATATATTCCTTATCCTGCTTACGGCTTAGGTCCTTCACTTGGTTTATATAACTGTACCAATAGTAATGCTGTTTTTTCAACATTAGGTAAAGTGATGGGGTTATCATTGCCTCCTTTTGATCATTGGCAACCTGGAAGAGGACATATATTACTTTCTAAACGTAAGATAGCAGTATTAATGCAATATCCTAAAAAAGAAGAGTGAGAGATACGCTGATGATATATGCAAGTTAGTATTATACGACATACTTTAATTACGTTAACAAAGAGTACATTTTGGTTTACCAATGGTGTCAATTTTCTTTTACTTTTGATTGAATATACGGTATAAATAAGGGTGTAGAACCAACCATAAACATTGCATTGTAAACATCTTTTGGTACTACATCATTTAATATGATTGACAAGATTGACCATTATTTTCACTAAGATAAACAACATAAATCAAATTGTACGGTGCGATAATGGCACGAAAAGCTACCCGTGCTAAAAAATATACGAAACTTTTTGAAGGAGAGGTGTCGGAGCGGCTAAACGGCCCCGATTCGAAATCGGATGGAGGTAAGTTACCTCACGTGGGTTCAAATCCCACCCTCTCCGCCATCACATACACATACCACTAGATAAAATAGTGCTGGATTCTTAATGAAAAATATGGCCTAATAACAGCGAATATTTTTTGAGCAATTTACTTTTTTACGGCACGTAATCATCGACAGCACACAATATGACATTAAATTCTATTTTACTTTCTCGGTTGCAGTTTGGGTTTACTATTGGATTTCATATCCTTTTTCCCACCTTAAATGTAGGGCTTGCAGTATTTTTAGCAGCTATGGAAGGCTTATGGCTTAAGACGCGCGATCAGCTTTACTTAACCATTTGCAAATTTTGGAGCAAAATTTTTGCACTCACTTTTGGTATGGGTGTTGTGTCCGGCATTGTCATTTCCTATGAACTAGGTGCAAATTTTGGACCATTTATTCAAAAAGCAGGTAGTGTCATCGGCAGTTTTTTTGTTTATGAAGTATTGGCTGCATTTTTTTTAGAGGCAGGCTTCTTAGGTGTTATGCTCTTTGGTTGGGATAAAGTCAGCCCTAAACTGCATTATGTTGCCACTGTCATGGTGGCTTTGGGTACGACAATTTCAACATTGGCAATTATGTCAGCTAATGCTTGGATGCAAACCCCCGCAGGTTTTCAAGAGATAAACGGTCAATATGTAGTCAGTGATTGGTGGCAAGTGATTTTCAATCCTTCTTATCTGTCAAGGGTATCTCACATGCTGATGTCTTCTTATCTTACAACCAGTATTTTCATTGCAGGTATTTCGGCATGGTATCTACTTAAAAATCGACACATGGTATTTGCAAAGCAATGCTTTCAATTTTCATTGGGTATTGCACTTGTTTTTAGTTTAATGCAGATCTTTTTAGGTGATCATCTTGGACTCAATGTGCAGCGTACACAGCCTCTGAAAACAGCTGCCGTTGAAGCCATTTGGGAAACACGCAAAGGCGTTCCTTTCTTATTTTTAGCACTTCCAGATGACAAATTGGAAAAGAACCATTATGCAATTGGTATTCCAAAAATTGCGAGTTTATTAAATACTCACCGTTTCAATGGAGAACTTGTGGGTTTAAAAAGTGTTCCCCGTCGTGATAGACCTCCAACTATTATTCCATTTTTCATGTTTCGTATTATGGTGGGTATCGGATTTTTATTACTTGCAGTGACTGCTTATGGCAATTGGTTACGCTGGAATGGACAGTTGTTTACACAACCTTGGTTTTACCGGATTTGTGTATTGATTACACCATTAGGATTTATCGCAACACTTTGCGGTTGGATGGTGGCAGAAGTAGGAAGACAACCATGGGTAATATATGGCTGGATGCGCACGTCAGAGGCTGCATCAAATCTTTTACCAAGACAAGTACTCACTACATTAACATTATTGTTTATTGTCTATAGTATCGTTTTTACTTTTTATCTTTACTACTTATTTGCCGTGATTCGCAAAGGGCCAGGAACAGAAGCATTGCATCAAGAGAAAGAGCCTATTGATATCGTTGAAGAAGCACCGTTTAAATATTTGACTCCTGAAGGAGCAGATAATGATAAGCACATATGAACTTAATACTCACTTGGGCAGGCCTTCTTTCATTTATCATCTTAATCTATATTATATTGGATGGTTTTGACCTAGGTGTAGGTATCTTATTTCCCTTCTGTCCGGAAAAAAAAGCGCGTGATATCATGATGAGTACTATTACCCCTGTTTGGGATGGCAATGAAACATGGCTTATCTTTGGTGCATCGGCTTTATATGGCGCTTTTCCTATTGCCTACGGTTTACTTCTGCCCATGCTGTATATGCCAGTTATGATTATGCTTTTAGCACTCATTTTTCGAGGACTGGCCTTTGAGTTTCGATTTAAAGCTGAAAACCAGTGGTTTTGGGACACTGCTTTCTCAATAGGATCAACTCTCGTTGCTTTGATGCAGGGTATGATTTTAGGCAGTTTTGTGCAAGGTTACGGTAAAACATTACCCAACTTGTCCTATACCTATCCGTGGATGACACCATTTAGTGTGTTAACAGGTGCAGCTGTTGTCTTAGGTTACGCACTACTTGGCGCTAACTGGTTAATTATTAAAACCACTGGTCCGCTACAAAAACAAATGTTTAGGTTTGCAACACGTTTACTAGGTGTTGTTGCAACACTTTTTGGTGGCGTATGTTTATGGACACTTTTTCTAAATCAACATATTTTACAACGTTGGGTAACTTACGCATATCTTTTATGGACTTTACCCTTTTTTTCATTGATTTGTATATTAATACAGTTTTACTGTTTATATCAAAAATATGAAAAACCACCTTTTTTTCTTTCCATTGCACTCTTTGCCTTTAGCTACTGTGGTTTTGGTGTAGGTCTTTGGCCTTATATTATTCCTTATTCACTGACCTTTTGGGAAGCAGCTGCACCACCTAGCTCGCTACGTTTTATATTAGTAGGTACTGCAACAATTCTACCTTTATTACTTGTTTACACAAGTTATACGTACTATGTTTTTCGTGGGAAAGTCACAAAAAGTTTTCACTATTAGTCATGTTAAAGTGTTTTTGGAATTACTGTCAGCGATGGAAATCATTAAGTTGGTTTGTGGCAATTTATATGATTAGCTTTTTAGGATTTAGCGTTTGTGTCATAGTGATGCGGTATGGATGGCGCATAATATGGAAAATGTAATTACGTACTAAGAAATTTAATTATTTTGAAGCTTTCGCTTGTTAAATGTAAAAGCCTATGATGTCAGGATAAAACCTTGTTGTTTAATTGCTTTATTCATTGACTCTAAGTCAATAAAAAGTTGAGGTTTTTCTCGTGCTTGTTTTTCTTTTATTGATAAAAGGTACATTTGTGCAATTTCAATGTGCAGTTCCTGTGGCAACGAAGAATAGCTCTTTTTATCTGCATCATCCAGATGCTTATCTTGACGCAATCGAAATATAAAGTATGGTATGCCATACGTTGTTTATGTGACGCCCTTTTTACATAGTAGAGCGCAGCTTTATTTATTGATATAGGATATTTTCCTTAACTCAAATAACCTTCTGATTTTTTGTAATCGCTGACATACCGGACTCTATTGTCTCTTTAACAACTGCTTGATAGGCTTGAAATTCGTTATTAATTCTACTTTTACTCAGTGTACAAAAGCTAAAACTTTCTTGTAGTATCCTTAAAACGTGTGTTTCGAAATAAGTTCACCCTTTTGGGTTTTTTGATTAAAGAAGAGTAGTAAACCGTTCTTGCGATGTCCAAGCAAAGTCATTAAGTTTTCTTGATGTAAAAATGCCCCGCTTTGAATAAGTAAAGCGACTTATTTTTTTATTATTTGTCGTACAAAAAAAATTTCATATTCTGCATTCCGTGTAATTGTTCTTGGTGCTATTTTGTCGAGGGTTTTAAAAAAATAGTGGGTCACAATTGTCTAAAAGTAGTTGAACAATTTTAGATATTTCTGCGTAATTAATACTATCCATACGGCTGAAAGCTGTCTCTAAAAGAATTGTATTGTTATAGGAAAAGTTAGGATTTGCTTTGTACTGCAGTAATAATTGTACTACTGAGAGATTATCATATGATACTGCTTTCCATAAATGCTGATTGATATTAAGATAGTTTTGTTTCAATAACCATCTTAATTGTCAAAAATAGGATCATTAAGATCATGCAGTGCACGGGATAAGAAGTCTGTTAAAAGCATATTTTTTCAAGTGAAGGGTAATACATGAGTAATTTCTGTGCCATGTTAAAGAAATCATGTGTATAAGCCCAGGAAACATATTCTTTAACGTGTTGACTTAAAATAGCCGAATCACTGTGCTTTAAAAGCAATTCAACACAGTGTACGCTGTCACGATGAACCGCCATATCTAACAAAGCATTGACTTCAAAAGATTCAATACTTTCAGTACTATATTGTTCTGTCAGTGTTGTAACATCATCTTTTTTTACTAAGCTAGCTAGAGAGGGCATATGATGAGAATAAATTCATTTAAAGGGTACAAACAGTAACACAGTTATGACTTGAAAAAAAAGTTGTGGTTGTTACTGATAACAGTTTAATAGTAAAGGTTAATTAAATTTTTATCGCATTATGTTAGAATCCATAAACCGTCGAGTGCCTTTTAGTGTAATTAACACGGGAAATTAAAGTCGTTTGAAATATTTTAGTAAATGGCACATACGGATACCTCAATTTTTATTTTTAAACACGTAAAATTTTTTTGAAATATTGTTTCACAGACCATTTATCGGTATGTTGCTCACAACCTCATAAAGATTATACATGCGATACGAACGATGAATTTATTAAATCATATAATACGCAAGATCATTGGAAGCCAAAATGATCGTGTCATAAAGCAATTACAAAAAAAAATCATTGCCATTAATCAGCTAGAATCTGTGTGGCAATCATTGTCTGATGAAGCGTTGCAATACAAAACAATTGAATTTAAAGAACGCTTAAAAGCAGGAGTATCATTAGATGATTTAATTCCAGAAGCATTTGCAACGGTAAGAGAAGCCAGTGCACGCGTATTAGACATGCGTCATTTTGACGTCCAATTAATTGGAGGCTTAGTGTTGCATCAAGGAAAAATTGCCGAGATGCGCACCGGTGAAGGTAAAACACTAGTTGCTACTTTAGCTGCTTATCTCAATGCTTTAATGGGTCAAGGCGTGCATATTGTTACGGTAAATGATTATCTTGCAAAGCGTGATGCGCACTGGATGAAACCCATTTATCAATTTTTAGGGTTAACGGTTGGTGTTGTATTAGAAGGATTAACGATGCCTGAAAAACGAAAAGCGTATGCAGCAGATATTACCTATGGCACAAATAGTCGATTTGGTTTTGATTACTTAGAAGATAATATGGCAATGTCTTTAGAGCATCAAGTCCAACGGCCATTGCACTACGCCATTATTGATGAAGTCGATTCTATTTTAATTGATGAAGCGCGTACTCCGTTAATCATTTCCGGTGCTGGTGAAGATAGCTCTGAAAATTATTACCACATTAATCAGATCATTCCTGTCTTCGAAAAAGGAGAGCACGCAGACTTTACGACTGACGAGAAAACACGTCAAGCACATTTAACAGAAAAAGGTCATGAAAAACTTGAAAAACAGCTAGTCATTACCGGTTTATTGAAAGAAACGGATAATCTTTATAGTGCAGAACATATTAACTTGATGTATCACTTTGCTGCTGCACTGAAGGCACATCACTTATTTCGCAGAGATGTAGACTACATTATACAAGCGAATCAAGTGGTGATCGTGGATGAGCATACGGGCCGGCTTATGTTTGGAAAACGTTGGTCAGAAGGGTTACATCAAGCGGTTGAAGCAAAAGAAAAACTAAATATACAAGCAGAAAGCCAAACGCAAGCAACGATCACTTTCCAAAATTATTTTCGATTGTATAAAAAACTTTCAGGAATGACTGGTACGGCAGAAACTGAAGCGTATGAACTGCACCATATTTATGGTTTAGAAGTCATTGTCATTCCAACCCATCAACCCGTTCATCGCGTTGATTTACCCGATAAAGTTTATTTAACGCGTGAGGAAAAGTGGCAAGCAATTACCGCTGATATTGAAGCGATGCAAGAAAAAGGTCAACCTGTTTTAGTTGGAACGGCCTCAGTAGAACATTCTGAGTTATTATCCCAACGTTTACAAAGAAAAGGAGTGAAACATCAAGTGCTAAATGCTAAACAGCATGCCAAAGAAGCTAGTATTATTGCAGAAGCCGGTCGATTGAAAACAGTAACTATTGCAACCAATATGGCCGGCCGCGGTACCGACATTATTTTGGGGGGTAATTTGAAAGCAGAGCTTGCTGCTTTAGGTCCTGTCATAGAAGAGAAGACACAATATACATATCAAGAACAGTGGAAAAACCGACGTGATCAAGTTGTGTCGGCAGGTGGATTATACACGCTTAGTAGCGAGCGACATGAATCAAGACGTGTTGATAACCAGTTTCGAGGTCGAGGAGGCCGTCAAGGCGATCCCGGTTTCTCTAGATTCTATCTTTCTGCAGAAGATGATTTATTACGTATTTTTGGAGGAGAAAGATTAATTTCTATGATGAAACGCCTTGGCATGAAACAAGGTGAATCCATTGAGCATCGTTGGGTAACACGTGCGATTGAAAACGCACAGCGTCAGGTGGAAAATCATCATTTTGATGTACGCAAACAGTTATTGGAATACGACGATGTCGCAAATGAACAGCGTAAAATCATTTATCGACAAAGACAAGCTATTTTATTAATGGAAGATACCTCTGAAATACTAGAGCACTTTTGGTATGAAACCTGTGAGTCGATTGTCTTGCAATATTTTTTGGATGAAACGACAAAAGTGTATTGGAATTTTAGAGGACTACAACATGATTTAAAAGAAAATTTTCAGTTACATTTATCTATCGAGCCATGGGTTGTCACGGCTGACAGCAGAGCTGTCATCGTTGAAAAAATTGTTACTGCTGCAAAGGAAAGTTATCAAACAAGATGTCACGCTTTATCATCTTCTCAAGTTGCGCAATTTGAAAAAACGGTGCTTCTACAAACCATTGACGATTTATGGAAAGACCATATTGGTCTTTTAGATCATTTAAAGCAAGGAATAGCACTAAGAGGATTCGCGCAAAAAAATCCAAAACAAGAATATAAAATAGAAGCATTTAAATTATTTGAAAACCTTTTATATCGCTTAAAATACCAAGTGATCCATGTATTGTGTGCTTTCGATTTAAGTGTAATACGAGAAAATAAAGCTAAAGAAAACTATTCAAAACTAAATACAGGTTATTCAATGGTTGGACGCAACGAAATATGTCCCTGTGGATCAAAAAAGAAATTCAAACATTGCCATGGTAAGTTAAATTAGGTATTACATTGAAACTTCAGTTATAATCACTGTACTTTAAAGTTTTACACTCATTCTATTATGACACATGCTTTGGTTAAAACATCCAAAGAAATTGACATGATGCGCACAGCAGGACATTTAGCAGCACAAGTGCTGGAAATGATTGCAGACTATGTCAAACCGGGTATTTCAACAGATACATTAAATGATATTTGTCATCAGTATATTGTTGAAAAGCAAGATGCAGTTCCAGCATGTTTAAACTATAGGGGGTTTCCAAAATCCATTTGTACTTCCATTAATCACCAAGTGTGTCATGGGATACCTAGCGACCAAACGTTACTGTCAGGTGATATTATCAATATTGACGTAACTGTTATCAAATCAGGTTATCATGGTGATACAAGTGAGACCTTTTTAGTTGGCAAGACCTCTCCTTTAGCAAATCGATTAGTCAAAGTAACGCAAGAGTGTTTATACCAAGCCATCCAGGTTGTCAAACCAGGCGCATATCTAGGAGATATTGGTGCCGTAATACAATCACATGCTAAATACAATGGATTTTCTATAGTAACTGACTACTGTGGACATGGTATTGGAAAAAATTTTCATGAAGAGCCTGCCGTTTTACATACAGGCCGACACGGAACAGGATTAATGCTTAAACCGGGTATGATTTTTACGATTGAACCAATGCTCAACGTGGGTAAAGCAGCTGTAAAATGTTTATCAGATGGTTGGACGGTAGTGACAAAAGATCATAGTTTATCTGCCCAATGGGAACACACTGTTTTAGTCACAGAAAAAAGTTTCGAAGTCCTTACTCGAAGAGAGAATGAGCCTATTTAAATTCATTTTTTGATCAACGCTTTACACACATAACCCTTTTTTATCACAAATACAACTTCTTTATTTCATGGTTATAAAAAAATTACGTGGTTGGCTATCAGAAGATTTATCAATTGATCTAGGAACAGTCAATTGTCTGATCAGCGGTCGTAATGGTATTTTACTAAATGAACCCACGATGGTAGCAGAAAAAACAGGTAGTCCTAGACAAGTCATTGCAGTTGGCTCAGATGCAAAACCAATGTCGGGACGTACACCAGGTACGATTAAAATTGTACAACCTTTAAAAGATGGTGTCATTGCTGATCTTGATGCTACCGTTGCAATGTTGCAATATTTTATTCGAAAAGTAAGTAAGAATCATCGTTATCTTAAATTAAGACCACGAATTTTAGTTTGTGTCCCTTGTGGCGCAACACCTGTAGAGCGTCGATTAATACGTGATTCTGTTTTAAAAGCAGGTGCACGTGAAGGTTACTTAATTGACGAGCCTATGGCTGCTGCAATAGGTGCAGGTTTACCCGTTGAACAACCAGGAGGGTCAATGGTCGTTGATATTGGAGGAGGAACAACAGAGGTAGCTGTAATCTCTTATGGAGGCATTGTAAGAGCACAATCTATTCCAATTGCAGGAAATCGGTTTGATCAAGCGATCTCTAAATATATACGTGATCATTACTCTATTTCAGTCGGTGAAGCGACAGTAGAGCGCATTAAGCATCAAGTCGGTACCGCTTTTCCTACAGAAGAAAAGCTTGAAATTGAAACCTGTGGATTACATACAATAGAAGGTATTCCTAAATACTTCAAAATTACGGGTGCAGAAATTTTAGAAGTACTTGAAGAACCGCTAAACGAAATGATACAAGGCATTTTATATATTTTAAGAGATACATTACCTGAATTAGCCGGTGATATTGCAGAACGAGGCATTATGTTAACAGGTGGGGGTGCATTACTTCGCAATATCGATAGATTAATTCAAGTTAAAACCAACACAAAGGTAACCATTGCAGAAGAACCGCTAACGTGTGTTGCACGTGGAGGAGGACATGCACTTGCTTTAATGGATAAGATGAATCATCCTCTATTACTTGCAACAGAATAAACTTTTAATACAGTAATCGCTTGTTTTTCGATCAGAAAATTGCAGAAAAAATTAGCTACTATTACGCTATTTTTTTCTTTTTTTTAATGACATGTATAGGATTAGATTATTGTAAAAAACTCAACTGGACTCGGAAGGTAACGCATCAATTGAGGTATTCAATTGCATACACGGTGCACACACCTATTAAGCAATATCTGAAATATTATCAACAGCTTTTTCAAGCAAATGCAGTATATCAGGCACATCAACAGTTACAAGAAAATTACACACAGTTAAAAGCACAGATACAAAATTATGCTGAAATAAAACGGGAAAATCAGCAACTTCATGAGCTACTGCATAGCTTTCACTCTTCTAAAAAATACCATACGACGTTAGCACGTCTTCTACATGTTAAGATAAATACTCAAGTATGTGAGATTTTACTTGAAAGTTTAGCAAAGATAGATAAAAAGAAAGATTTAGTGATACTCGATCAACACGGTGTAGTGGGTAGAGTCATTGAGATAGCGCCTCTTCTAAAAGTGTTGCGAATCGATGACAAGCGAAGTGCAGTACCTGTTGAGATAGAGCGCAATGGATTGAGAGGTATTTTATTGGGCCAAGGATTAAACCAGCCGTTAATTGTAAAATACTTTTCAAAAACACAAGATGTGCGTGTGGGGGACAAACTCATTACATCAGGATTAGGTGGAATATATCCAAAAGGCTATTTAGTAAGCTATATTACACATATTAAAAATGAGACAGATAATTTTTATCTTAGCATTAGTGCAGCTCCCATGGCTGCGCTTGATAAAAATCATTTACTGCTTATCTTGCAAACAACCATCTAGCTGTACTTCCAAAAAAGTTTTCTAATCTTGTTCAAGATAATTTTTTTCCAACTCTTTTGGTAAGTAAACGATTGAAACTAATAAGCTAATACCGCAGGTAATGACAATGTAGTAGTAGAAAAAATGTTCTATGCCAAATGATTTTGTTAATAGTGCAATTGATTCAGCTGAACCCCCAAAAAGGGCATTTGCAATACCATAACAAAATCCAACACCTAAAGCGCGCACTTCTTTAGGGAATAATTCTGCTTTAATCAAACCTCCAATTGAAGTGTATAGACTGAGGGAAGCCAGTATAATAGTAATTAATCCAAATGCAAGGTAAGGATTTGGATTTTTTTGTAACAGATAAAATGTAGGTAAAGTTAATACCATGAGCAAAGCATTGGAAAGTAGCATAGGTATTAAACGTCCAATACGATCGGAGAGCGCTCCAAAAATAGGTTGTAAGCACATGCAGATAAATAAAGCGCTGACCATGATCAAATTTGATGTCGTTTTTGGCATACCTATAGAATGAACCAAGTATTTTTGCATGTAGACCGTAAATGTATAAAAACTCAGTGAGCCGGCAGCGGTTGTAATGAAAACTGTTATGACTGCTTTTTGGTGACGTAATAATGTACTTAGACTTCCTGCATTTTTGACTGGTGTTTTTTTACCTGTTGCTTCTTCTTGCAAAGAAAAACGTAACCAAACAGTTACTAGTGAACCCACGGCACCAATTACAAATGGGATACGCCATCCCCAACTTTCAAGCTGTTGATTTGATAGAATTTGTTGCAAAAATACTAAAACAAGTGTTGCAATCAGCTGTCCTCCGATAAGGGTGGTGTATTGAAAAGAACCCAAGAAACCTCGTCTATTTTTCATAGACACTTCACTCATATATGTTGCACTAGTGCCATAGCCTCCACCTACCGCTAGGCCTTGTAATAAGCGGGCACATAAAAGAACAAAGGGTGCCCCATAACCAATGCTAGAATAAGTTGGTGTAATAGCTAGTAGCAAAGAACCTGCAAACATGACAAGACCAGAGTGAATAAGCGCTCTATTACGTCCTTGTCGATCTGCAAGTCGACCGTAGAACCAGCCACCAATAGGACGGGCGATAAAACCCGCTGCAAAAATTCCGGCAGCCTGTAACAATTGTACAGTTTTATCATAACTTGGAAAAAAAGAGCCAGCAAAATAGACGGAAGAAAAAGCGTAAAAATAAAAACCCATCCATTCTAAAAGATTGCCAAAAGAGGCTTTAATAATTGAAGTAATGCGCTGTTGATCAGAAACATTGTGACCTTTCAAGTTTGATACGCTAGAAATCATGCAGATACCCAAAATAAAACTAAATAATTATGCTTTTTCAGTATAAAACGCGAAAAAGACTTAAGAATGCAGCTGTCGGCAATAATAACTGTATACTTTTGGTTTTTCAAGTTTGATGCAGTCTAACACGTTTTCATAAAATACCTTGCACGCGTCACAGTCATATACAACCTATGATTACGCAACTGTACATATATCGTGTTTTTACTTCATATCATCAAAGTGATTTTTGATATGTGATATGCCTTTTTGCAACTAATAGAAATGTTTTTATCGGAAGGTAAAAACTGAAAAGGTTGGAATAAGCCATGAAAATATGTGTATTATTCTTTCAGCAACATCATATATCTCATCTAGTTACTGACATGACTCAACGAAAATTCATTTTATATATTGTAGTCGTTGAGCATAGAGAAGATTAGTTCAATTATTACCACAAGGTGTAGAAAACAAAATGTAGTTTCATCAATAATTTAAAACTCTATTGCGTGCATTTTTACATGACCCCTTGTTACAAGAGAAGGTCATAATATAATTAATTATTTAAAAATAGTGATAGAAAGACTATTGAGCATGCGGGATACTTTAGTCGCTAATGTTCTCTAAAACAGCTATAATTTTTAACATTTTTTATTTTCACAGAAATGTACATGCTAATAGCGCAAAAATATTTATTCATTGAAATTATCTTATCATGATGCTTTAAGATTTATCATGTATTTTCCTTATCCATCAATAAAGCGGATGCAACTACTTACTTGGCATGTATTACTTGCTCTTAGTAAAGTACTATATACGTTGTTGCTCATGCATGTTGCTGTTGGACTTACTATATTACCCTTGCAAGAAAAATTTCTTATGTATTGGCCTTTATGGCCTTCTATCTTAGCAATTTTGTGGTCTTTTTGTTTCTCTTACAAAATTGTGATTTTACCAATTTTTGGTATGGGACTAATTCTTGACCATTTCACGCATGCCTGTGCCGGTACACATGCACTCGCTTTACTCACGGTTAATTATTTCAGTTACTGTTGTTTTTCAGAAGAGCGTTCTTTTCCGATTGAAAAGGTGACTTATATCGTTACACTCTGTTCATTGTTTATTATATATCAACTGTTGTTATGGAGTATTCAGCGCATTACGTTAGTTCCTGTTTCAAAATTTCCACAACATATATTAATCCACGCAGTTATCAGTACAATGATTTATCTTATTTCTATTAATACAATTCGTGCCGGTTATCAACGTTTAACCCCACGTCATGCTTTAATAGAATTTATAATTCAATGGATTAAAAGCGCTTCTTAGTTGATAGCAGTGCATTACAATGAAAAAAGATAACGTTTCATAAAATTCCTGTTGTGTGCTGCATGCATTGAGATGGATGAGTATGAATGATAAAAAATATTATTTTAAAAAAACTGTTTGAGTAGTAAAACGTTGAATATCAAAAGATAATTCATTTAAAAAATGCTGAATATTTTCAAAGCGATTTGTATCATCGAACAATTCACATGTTTTATAAAACTGCACATAGTTGCATATCATCAATTCTATTTGACGTATTGATAAAACAGCATATAGATTTTTAGCTTCTTTAGGTTGATGAGGTACTGTTTTTAATTTACAGCGCGTTAGTTTAATCAGGCAATATAGTGATGCATTATATAGATCCACAAGATCTGATTTAATTTGAGAGAAGTGATTGATTTGAGCGTGTACATCTTGGATTCGAGAAAAGTACGCCGGCATCATTTTTTTTAAGCATTGTAGCGCGTGCAAGCACTGTGTGATTGTTTGCACACATTGTTCCACTTTTTGCATTTGCCAGTATTCAATAAAATAAAAAGTAGTATTCAGTACACTTGTTTCTTGAGAGATGAGTAATACATTAACAAAATGCTCTAGATGTTCTAAGTGATTGTGAGTTAACTCAAAGAGCATGCGATAAGAAGCAAGTTTAATTTCTTCTACTTTATTGTGGGCTTGGATTGCCACCTTATCCTGAGAAAAAAATGCCGTAAAAGTATCAAAATTAATTGAAAGAATATTATTACACTGCTTTACTTGTTGCCTTTTTTGATCGTACTGCTGTAAATAGCGAATTAATTGTTCAATAATGCTCAGCGTTTCTGGCAACGTCTTTTCTACAACTGTAGTGCATAGTGCTTGAAAAGCTTTTTCAACTGTTTCTATCTCATTACAGCTGTATTGAGAGCATTTAGTCAATACTGGAACGGTACAATTAGTATCAAGAGATTGAGGCGTTTGCATAATGACATCCTTTTTCTGTAACAAATGCTTTAAGAAATATTTTTACATTCCTTGTAAGATTACTTTAACACAATTAGCTATTCATGTGATGAATTATTTTCTTTTAGAAAGGTGTAGCATATTGACAGGTTTTACGCGGACAAACTTTTTCTTTCCCTTTGCGTTTCGTGATTCTAAGCATTAGAATTGACCATGCACATGTGGGACATACTTCTGCAAGTGGCTCACCCCATATCGCGTATTGGCAATCGGGATATCGTGCACACGAATAAAAAATTTTTTCATAACGTGATTTTCTTTTTAGCAAATCAGCTTGATGACATTCAGGACATTGTATCTTTGTGCTGATCGGTTTTTCAATGGATTCAATGTATCTGCATTTTGGATAATGGCTGCAACCAATAAATTTTCCATAGCGACCTTGTTTAATATGTAGCGTTGCATTGCATTGAGGGCATAGGCGATCGGTGATGGTCTCTGGAGTAGTATTGCTATCTTCTTGATTCAAATTGCGTGTGTAATCACATTCTGGGTAAGCAGAACAGCCGATGAAATTACCTCGTTTTCCTAAACGTTTTGTCAACATTTTCCCGCATTTAGGACAGTTTTCTTCGAGTTTTTCTTGTGTTACATCAGCTCTTTGAACAGTTGATTCAATTTGCTCGATTCTTTGCTTAAAGGTAATCCAAAAATCTTTTAAAATAGGTTTCCACCTTTTTTCTCCTCGTGCAATTTCGTCTAGGGCATCTTCTAACTTTGCAGTAAAACCATAATCAATATACTGATTAAAGTAATTGATCAAGAATTGATACACTACTTTTCCAACATCAGTTGGTTGAAAACGTTTTTTGACGAGTGTCACATACTCTCGCTGCAATAAAGTAGTAATAATAGGTACATAAGTTGAGGGACGACCAATGTCATAGACTTCTAAATTTTTAATTAAACTTGCCTCATTATACCGTGGAGGTGCTTCTGTAAAATGTTGATCTGCAGTGATTTCTTGTAGCTTGATGCGCTCACCTATTTCTAATAAAGGTAAAAAAATTTTTTCATGCGTAATGGTCGTTAGCGCCTCATCAGCATTCTTTATGTCTTCTGTTTCTTGATAAATGTTTAAAAATCCTGCATGCAATACAGTTGTTCCTGTTGCATGATACCTATTCTCTTTTGTATCGATAAAATCAATGGATAAAGATTCAAGTGTTGCATGAGTCATTTGAGATGCAACAGTACGCTTCCAGATCAAATCATATAGACGTTGTTGCTCCTCGTTAAGTGCGTGTTTAATCGTTTCTGGAGTATACGCCACGTAAGTTGGTCGGATTGCTTCGTGAGCTTCTTGTGCATTTTTACTTTTTGTCTTGAAAATACGTGATGTAGAGACACTGACGTGTTGGCCGTATTGCTCTTTAATAAACCGATGAATAGAAGAAAGTGCTTCTTTTGACAAGGTAGTTGAGTCTGTACGCATATAAGTAATTAATCCAACTAGCCCTTCGCCAATATCAACACCTTCGTATAGTTGTTGCGCAATAAACATCGTTTTTTTAGCAGTAAATCCTAATTTATGTGCTGCTTCTTGCTGTAATGTAGACGTAATAAAAGGAGCAGCCGGTTGTTTTTTTCTCTCTTTTTTCTGGACATGTTGTACTGTCAATACACCGTTGGCGGCTTTGAATAAAGCGCTTTTAGCAATATGTGCTGCCTTTTCTGTCGTAATATCAAATTGTGCTAACTTTTTATTGTCATAAACAGTAAGTTTTGCCTGAAATGTTTTTGTTTGTTCGTATAAAAGACAAGCAGAAAGTGTCCAATATTCTTTTGACTCAAATTTTTCAATCTCTAGTTCACGTTCTGTAATGAGACGTAATGCAGGACTTTGTACTCGCCCTGCTGATAATCCTCTGCGTACTTTTTTCCATAGTAGAGGAGATAATGTAAAGCCAACTAAATAATCTAGCGCTCGCCGCGCTTGTTGTGCATCAATAAGATGCATCGAAAGATTTTTAGGATGTGCAATTGCTTCTTTTATTGCGTTCTGCGTAATTTCATGAAAAATAATACGATAAACGTTTATGTTTTCTAATACTTTTTTTTCTTTTAAAAATTCATGAATATGCCAGGCGATTGCTTCTCCTTCTCGATCAGGGTCTGTTGCAAGATAAAGATTCAGTTTACCTTTGACGGCTTTAGCAATGATTTTTGCATATTTTTCATTTCTTAAAATGAGTTGATAGTGCATTACAAAATCTTTTTCCGGTTCTACTGCCCCTGTCTTAGGAATAAGATCACGAATGTGGCCATAAGAGGAAAGTGTTTCAAACTCTTGACCAAGATATTTTTGGATAGTTTTAGCTTTTGCGGGTGATTCAACAATCACTAAATTTTTGGCAGCGCTCATGAAAATGTAGTAAATGAATTAAGAAAATATAATGTAATAGCAATTTGCAATGTTTATTACAAAGTATGAACGATTAATATTATACATAATTGCTTTTATATAATACTTATCATACTCATTGATTGTGCAAAATAATGAGTTTTAGTGGTAATTCATTTTTCAGCTTGAAACTTCAATGCAAAAGATGCGATACGTTGACCCACCTTGAAACATAGCTGTTTTTCTTCTTTAGAAATTTCAAATTGATGTTTTTCACCTGAGAAATGGCTTGGTCCATAAGGTGTACCACCAGACCGTGTGGTTGACAGTGCTTGTTCGGAGTAAGGTAGTCCAAGAAAGCAAACGCCTTGATGCAAAAGCACAGCGGCCATGTGCAGTAAAGTACTTTCTTGTCCGCCATGTAAGCTGGAAGCAGAAGTAAAAACAGCAGCAGGTTTATCAATCAGTGAACCTTCTATCCAAACAGGCGTAAGCGTATCTATAAAATATTTTAAAGATGATGCCATACTTCCAAAATACGCTGGACTTCCCAAAATAATTCCACTACAGTTTCTCACATCATCTATTGTTGCATACAGCGGTCCTTCTTTTGGAACGTTGTTTGAAGATATAGTTGAGGAATCGACAAGAGAGGGAACTGTACGTATTTTTGCTTCAATTTCTGAAAATTGATCGATACCTTTTGCAATGTGTCTGGCCATACTTGCAGTGGTACCTTTTTTACTATAATAAAGAATAAGAATATAAGGCATCGTGATATGAATAGTTGAGTACTTATTTAATATTAGTTTAACGCTAGATAGGATTGATAACAAATGAAACGCATTGTATAGAAGAGTATTTCGTGTTATAAAACAGATTAAAATGTTTAGTGTAAAAGCTATTTTGTCAATAGCAAAATTATTTATTTTTCACTATGAAAAATACCTTATTTAATTGGAGTAAACTCGATGTCAGTGACTTTGGAGAAATTATTTGCGTCAAAAGTGCATCTTGGACATTTACGACGTTTTAGAGAGCCTAAGATGGCACCTTTTACGTTTAACTCAAAAAATGTACATTTGAAAACGCAGCTGATTGATCTTGATCAAACACAAAAATATTTGCAAAAAGCATATGATTTTGTAAAAAATCTAGCAAGCCGTCCTGGAAGTAAAATTTTATTTGTTGGTACAAAACGTATTGCACAGCCTATCATAAAAGAACAAGCAATCCGTGCAAACATGCCATATGTTGACCAGTATTGGCTGGGTGGCACTCTGACAAATTACCGTACCATTCGTGATTCCGTTAAACGCCTCAAAAGCATCATCACAACACGTCAAAGCCAAAAAGTTGAGCAGATGACTAAAAAAGAAATACGTCATTTAGAGCGAAAACAAATTAAATTAGAAAGAGGTGTAGGTGGTATTACAGAAATGTCAGGTTTACCTGATGCACTATTTATTATTGATATAGGACATGAACATATTGCGGTGAGTGAAGCAAGAAAATTAAAAATTCCTGTCATAGGCGTGGTTGATACGAATAATTCGCCAGAAGGTATTGACTATCTTATTCCAGGAAACGATGATGCCATTTCTGCTGTAACTTTATATGCAACTTTAATTGCAGATGCAGTTCTAGAAGGCACTCAATTCATAGTTGATCGTGAAAAGGTAGATGCAGCACCTCAACCGGTCATTAAAAAAGTTAAAAGAGTTCTTGATAAAATTTCTTCAAGCATCTCCAATACTGTCACGACCATTCAAGAATCCGTAGCTTCACCGATCAATGAAACAATTCCTACGCCTATTAAAGAAGACACAACAGATCGTTTTGATATATCAGAAGAACATTCTTTTAATTCAGAGGAGGAAAACCTTGACAAAAAGGTGCAAACTGTTTTTGCAAACACGACTGATGATGAAATTTTAAATACAGTACATGCTCAAGAAATAGAACAAAATATTGCAGATATTACAGTGCATACAAATCAAGATGAAAAACTTGCTGAAGTAGTAGAAGCTACAGAGACAACTACTGGTCAAGATATAGTAGAAGATGAAGATAGGTCGCATGACTTAGAAGAAACAGTACACGAAAATAGCCTGATTGAGTCACCCATTTATACTGAACAAATGCAAAATAATGATACTGAATCGGGGGAGGAAAAAATATAATGCAAATTACAAGAAAATTGATTGAAACGCTTCGTAGTAAAACGAGTTTAGGGCTAATGGCTTGCAAAAAAGCGTTAGAGGCAGCAGGGGGTAATATTGAGCTTGCAATAAAATCTATGAAAGAAGCAGGTACTGTATTTGCAGAAAAAAAGGCAGACCGTGCGACAACTCAGGGCCTTATTATCATTGCTAAGGCTAAAGATAATAAATCAGCTACGATGCTAGAAATAAACTCTGAAACAGATTTTGTTATCAAAAATTCAGTGTTTCAACACTTTGCACAAAGTATTACAGAAAATGCACTACAGCATAAAGTCAGCACGATAGAAGAGCTATTACATATACCCATGAAAGATTCTAGTCAAACGGTAGAGCAGGAAAGACAAGCACTGGTTGCAAAGATGGGCGAAAATATCCGTTTGAATCAAATTCAATTCTTAGAAACAAATCATTTTTTAGGTACTTATATTCACAAAGGACAGTATGGTTGTATTCTAGAATTACAAGGAGGTACCCAAGAGCTTGCAAAAGAAATAGCAATTAATGTTATTGTCAGTGCACCTGAAAATTTACAGGAGTTTCAATCGAGTAGCTTTTATAAAGAACCCACTAAAACGGTTGAGCAACATCTAGCAACACATGATGCAACTCTCCTACGCTATTTCTATTTCGCATTATAGATTATCGTCTACCATCATAATTGTTCCAGCTTTATTTCTGTTTATTTTGCAATGTATTACCGACGCGTTCTACTCAAATTAAGTGGAGAAATGTTGGGCTATGCTCCAAAAAGTTCAGTCAAGAAAGCGCAAGCTAACAAAAATGACTTTGAAGCGCTAGATAGTATTCTTCTCGAGAATGTTGCAAAAACGATAGCACGTATCTCTCAAGAAAACTTACAAATCAGCATTGTAGTTGGAGGAGGTAATTGGTTCAGAGGACCTTTAGGCCAATCAATTGGTCTTGAGCGAATCACATCAGACTATATCGGTATGCTCTCTACAGTGATGAATGCATTGGCATTACGAGATAAGCTCCTACAACAATCTCTTACTGTACAGGTTATGTCTGCGATTCCTATCACAGGTTTGGTTGAACCTTTTAATGTGTCTAAAGCAAGAAGATATCTAGCTAAAGGATGTGTTGTTATTTTTAGCGCAGGCATTGGTCATCCGTTCGTAAGTACGGATGTTGCTGCAAGTTTACGTGCTTTAGAAACCAAAGCTGACATCTTATTAAAAGCAACAACTGTAGATGGTATCTACTCTTCTGATCCTTTATATAATAAAAAAGCAGTCCGTTACGAACGGTTGACTTACGAAGAAGTCTTGAAGCAAGAACTAAAAATTATGGATCTTGCGGCATTTATCCAGTGCCGCGACCACCGTTTGCCCATTCGGGTATTTAATATGAGTACACCGGATAATCTAGTAAAAATTATACACGGTGTACCTATCGGTACATTAGTGAGCTGAAAAAATTTCACACAGGACTTTCTGTTATTTCTTCTTGTTGCCCATCGGGAGAATCTATCACGGAGGAAATAGAAGGTTTTTTCTTACGATTGCTTATCCGTTTTGCTTTGGTTGTCGTGTTATGCTGCTGTACTTCTGACATATCAATTGGCTGTGCTTGTTGCATAAGTAAATTGAGCCGGTCAGCATCAATAGTTTCATCTTCAATCAGCGCTTTTGCAACGCGATGTAAAATATCAATGTTTTTTGTAAGCAATGTTTGAGCAAAATTGTACATTCGATTGATGATGGCACGGCTTTCTTCATCAATGAGGCGAGTTGTCTCTTCAGATAACTCACTACCTGAATTGGAAAAAGGATAACTTGAGCCAGCAGGTGTATTTTTATCTCGATCATAATTTAGAGGACCAAGGGTTGGTGATAAACCCCATTTCATGACCATACTTCTTGCAATTTCAGTTGCGCGTTCGATGTCGTTTGATGCCCCAGTTGTCACTTGATCAAATCCAAAAACAAGTATTTCTGCAAGTCTGCCGCCAAATAAACTAGCAATCTGGCTCTCGAGTCTTCTTTTAGTATAACTGTGTCGATCTTCATCTGGCAAAAACATTGTCACACCTAGAGCGCGCCCTCTAGGAATGATGGTGACTTTGTGAATTGCATCGTGCTCTGGCATCAATTTTCCAATGATCGCATGACCTGCTTCATGATAAGCAGTGAGTTCTTTTTCTTTGGCACTCATCACCATGGAACGGCGTTCTGCACCCATCATAACTTTATCTTTGGCTTTTTCTAATTCTTTCATAGTCACCATCAGCTTTCTTTCACGTGCTGCAAAAAGAGCTGCTTCATTTGTAAGATTTGCTAAATCTGCACCTGAAAAACCAGGTGTTCCCCTTGCAATGACATGTGTATCTACTGAATTGACATCAAAATTAACTTTTTTCAAGTGAATTTGTAAAATTTGATGGCGTCCTTGAATATCTGGTAGATCAACAACGACTTGACGATCAAAACGACCTGGTCTAAGCAATGCTCTATCTAAAACATCAGGACGGTTAGTTGCAGCAATTACAATGACTCCTTCATCGCCAGCAAATCCATCCATTTCTACAAGTAATTGATTTAAAGTTTGTTCTCGCTCATCGTGACCTCCGCCTAAGCCTGCACCTCGGTGACGTCCTACTGCATCAATTTCATCAATAAAAATGATACAAGGTGCGTGCTTTTTCGCTTGCTCAAACATATCTCTAACACGTGCGGCACCAACACCAACAAACATTTCGACAAAATCTGCGCCTGAAATGGTAAAAAAAGGAACTTTTGCTTCTCCTGCCACTGCTTTTGCAAGCAATGTTTTCCCTGTACCTGGCTGACCCATTAAAAGGACACCACGGGGAATCTTAGCACCAAGCTTTTGAACCTGCGCTGGATTTTTAAGAAAATCAACAAGATCACTGACTTCTGCTTTTGCTTCAGTGACACCTGCTACATCTTTAAACGTTGTTTTGATTTTATCCTCTTCTAATAAACGGGCAGGGCTTCGTCCAAAAGATAGTGTTCCTTTTCCTCCTCCCCCAATCTGACGCATGAAAAAAAGCCAAACACTCACTGATAAAAGAATCGGAATACAATTTAAGAGTAAGCGTACCCATATACTTTCTCGGTAAGGTGGCTCTCCTCGTACAATTACGTCTTTTTCGATCAGCTCTGCTAATAAGTTTGTATCTTTAATTGGCATATAGCTAATGAAACTATGCTCGTTTTGTAGCTTTCCTGTAATAGCACGGTCTCGATGGATAGTCAGCGAACGTACGTCTCCTTGCTTGACTCGATTAACGAATTCTGAATAAGAGAAATTTTCACTTTTGACTGTTGGACTGTCTAGATTATGAAATACTGAGATCAAAACGACAGCAATTAGGAGCCAAAGTAGCAAATTTTTTAGCATATCACTCACGTGTGTACCTTTTAGTCAATGGGGGTAATGTATATATAGTAATAAAGGTTATAGGATGTTGTACATCGGATTAGTGTTCCATTGTTTACTCCAATATGGGGATTATTTTTTATAATAAAAGTTTTTAATGTGTATCGATTGCAATTTTACAGTCAAGAGAAAAGATAAAGACATAATCCTTTATTTTACAGAACTAAACTATGTAGTCGACTTAAACTAAACATTATGAGAACCCATCTTACACAATTGTTTTTCAATCATTACATTGTATTGGTTTCATGCAGTATTTAATATTTTCAAAATATCTATAGCGTAATATATGTATTGAAAAAAAAGATTTCATTAAAGCAATCGTTTTGTACTCATCTTTTTCTTATGCATATTTTATTCATGCCTAAGCAAGTACCACTTTGCTAAATTAGCTTACATTTCATACAAAAATATTACAAATCAAAATTTTACTACCAATATTTGGGCCGTTAAACTAATACCAAGATAAATTGACATATGCATCGGTGAGAGTAAGGCATTACCTATTTCAAAAAATAATAGTATCTGATCAATACTCTTTGCAGTATATAAAAGGTTTCATTGTTTATAATGAAGGTAAACTAATTCAATATACAAATATTTTTTTACTTGAAACAATTTTGTTTGTCATTGTGATGCATAAAAGAATTTCTTGTGAAAAACAGCCAAAAATACTGTGGAAAGTACGAGCTTATCTTTATCATATCTTGCTTTTTTTGGGCATGAGTTCTACCTTACAAGCGGTCATTCATTTTGACAAATTCTGCCATTTCATTACAGCTAATCGCCCTTCACATGTATTCAACACAAGACGAGTTTCGTACGGCTCCAATATGATAATGAGCAACCGTGTCATAGGATCAACGATAGGTTACTTGGATATGTACGGTGTCTTTGATCAAATTCTTTTATATGATGCAAGTTATTTTTTCTTACCTAAAGAAGAGTTATTATGCTTTGGAATAAGTGCTGGAAAACGTTGAAAAATTTCTACAAAAAAAATTCAGGGAATACATGCCACTGTTGAACAACAAATATCAGAAAATCAGCTTTATAAGTATTCTATTTCAACTAACCAATTCTTAAAAAAAGAAGGGGCAATCATTACTAGAGCCGTACTAGGATTAGAGCAAATTACTCCTCGAATAGATAATCTTTTTCAAATTTATGGTGAACGGGGTACTTTTCTAAGCCGTGATAACTTTACCTTGTTTGCTGTTAATGATGTATTTAAATCCTAAAGACTAAAAGAATATTCATTATACAGTGCAGGTGGTGTGTCAAAAATTAATATCACAATTTCACCTGCACTGTATTGGTTAATTTCAAGTCATGGACGGGTCACGTTTAGTCAATTACGCCCAAGACAGAATTTAGGTAAAGGAATACTTTTTTCTCAAATAAATTTGACGATGGGTTTTAATTATACCTTTTTGCAACAAACTTTTTCAAACAACAAATTAACTGTAAAATTTTATGTGCTTGGCCAATGGAATCATCGCGGTCAATTATCTCTAGAAGTGGGTATAAAAACGCAAATATTTCCTGCGTTGAGCTACGATAAATTTTTCCAGTCTAAAATTTTCAGCCTATGGATACACATATTTCACATCATGTAAGATGAAATACTAGAACGCAGGAGGAACAAATAAGAGAAGATCAGAAAAAAGCAGAAAAACAATTTGTAAACAGAGTAGTCAATCCTTTTTTTAAAAAAGAGAAAAGAGGGTATTCAAAATCTACAGCAATTTTTTCCAGAAAGCTTTTTAAATGTTTGTACAGAAGCTATTGATATGATGTTGTCGGTGCCAACTCATTACAAAAAAAGCTTATACCAAATGACAGCCATCGCTCCTTATAAACGCTTGCCTAATGAAATGAAGCAAGCCATTTATGCATATCTTGTGCCATCAAGCGTACCACAGCTTAATTATATCAGTTATCGAACGTATCAAGAGTATAAAAATTATCTAATCAGTCATAATACTAATATTCCTTTTTTTAAAAGAATCACGGAGTATGTAAGGGTACCACCTACGCATTATAAATTATTGCAATATTTGTCAGAAAAAGTATTCAAAGCATTGATGAAATTAGACAGAGAACGTGAAAAACAGTGTTTCTCATTTTTACTGAATACAAATATGCACGCAATAGATGGTTTTTTTGCACATCTTGAACAAAAGGCATTCTTTTATTCATACAGAAAAACTTTCAACGTCTTTAGTCTTGGTGGCATCTTATTCATGATATAAGTTGAGTAAATAAGACAGTAATCGGTAAAGAAAAATTATTATTTTTCTCTAGATGACTATTAATTGGTATCACTAACGTACGATTGTGTATTTGAAAGAATACACAAGATCTCATAAGAGAAAGCAGACATCGTGTCTAATTTCTCTTCTACTCAACTATGTATTTAGTCCTTGTTTAATCCACTTTTATAGTCTCTTGCTTTTATAAATTTAGAACACAGTGTAGCTAGATTGAATCATTTTTTGTAGGAAATACGTCGAGTCATCCATGATACGTTTATGTATACCGATGCATCCGATAGCGAAAAGGTATCAACATTTTAAGTGGCCTGTATTCAACACGATGGCAATTAAGAGCCAAAGTAGCAAATTTTTTAGCATGTCACTCACATGTGTATCTTTTAATCAATGGGGATGATGGATATATAGTGATAAACGTTATAAGATGTCGTACAAATTACATTTGGCTCTAGCAAGATAAGTGAATATAAACTTAACGATAAATATCGTCCCGACCGTTAAGCTGACACCAAGATAAAGAGTATCTGTTTTCTTTAAAACCACTTCATTCATCCATATCATGCATAAGAAAACTTTTTTTGACAAACAGTTAATTCTGCAGAGAGTACGCGCATATTTCTATTGTATCTTACTATTTTTCAGTGCGAATTTTGTTGTACACGCAGGGGTGCGTTTTAATAGATTTGGCTATATTGATACAGTTAATCATCTTTCGTATGTGTCAAAGATAAAATCGTATGTGTCAAAGATAAAATCTTTATCTCAACTTTCATTTCTTTTTATCAATATACCAACAAGCATAAATATGCTAACAAGCAACCGTGTTATAGGAATTAAAATAGGTGGCTTTGACACGTATCACTCTTTTGACACGTACCGCTCCCTCAATCAAATTCTTTTATGGAATATAGAGAATTATTTTTTACCTATAGAAAATTTAAGTTGCTCTAGAATTAGTGCTGGAAAACGTTGGAAAATGTCTCCATTAAAAATCAGAGGGATACATGCCGCAATTGAAAAACAAGAATCAATACATAGAAATGTATTGTTAGACAACTTCTTTTTAACTCGTTTCAATATCAAAGAGACAACTATTACTAGAATGGTACTCGGATTAGAGCAATTTACTCCTGGGATAGATAGTCTTTACCAAATTTACGGTGAATGGGGTACTTTTCTAAGCTCGCATAACTTTACTCCTCTTGCTTTCGATAATTATCTTGGACTAAAGCACTATAATTTATATAGTATAGGTGGTGTGTCAAAATTTAATATTGCCATTTTACCTTCACTGTATTGGTCAGTTGCAGGGCATGGACGTGTTACCTTTAGTAAATTACGCAAAAGTGAGAACCGGAACAGAAGAGGCCTCTTTTTTCAAATGAATTTGACGACCGGTTTTGAGTACAAACTCTTTCAAAAAACTTTTTCAAATACAAAGTTGATTGGAAATGTTTATATGCTTGCTGAATGTAATTATCATGGCCGTTTCCTTTTAGAAACGGGTATCAAAACGCAAATGTTCCCTGCATTGAGTGACGATGAATCCTTCCAATCTAAATTTTTTCAATCAATGGATACCCATATTTCACATCATCTAAGATGGAATGCGAGAACGCACGCACAAAGAATAAAGGCAAATATGAACACAATAGAAGAACAGTTTGTAAAGAAAAGATTGAATCATTTTGCAAAAAACAGAGCAAACAGTATTCAAAATTTACAGCAATATTGTCCCGAAAGTCCTCCCAGTGTTTGCACAGAAGCCGTTGATATGATCCTGTCAATGCCAAGTGCTCTTAAAAAGAGTCTATACGAAATGACAACTATTCCTTCTTACAAACGCTTACCCAACGAGCTACAGCAAGCTATCTATGCACATCTTGTGCCATCAAGCGTCTCACCGCTACCCAACGAGCTACAGCAAGCTATCTATGCATATCATGTGCCATCAAGCGTCTCACTGCTACCCAACGAGCTACAGCAAGATATCTATGCATATCTTGTGCCATCAAGCGTCTCACTGCTACCCAACGAGCTACAGCAAGATATCTATGCAGGTTACACTTTGGGAAAATACGTAACGATAACACCCACGCACTATAAATTACTGAAATATTTGTCAGAAGAAGTATTTAACGGTCTAAAAGAGTCGAGAAATGAACGTGGAAAACAGTGTTTTTCATTTTTACTCAATACGAACTTGCACCCAGTAGATAGTGTCTATACGTCTCTTAGAAATGATGCACGCCGTTATGCACACAACAAAATTTTCAATGGCTTTCGTCTTTATGGAGTATCGTTTATGACGTGAGTCAAAATTGCAAATATGATACACCTTCACCCTTATATAGCTGTTAAACGTTTGTGTATGGAATACTACAGTACTTGTGTAGTGTTGAAATAACGAGCACCTTATAGAAATGATGAAGTAGATTAATGGGAATTAGATAGCAAGTACAAAATAAAATAAACCCTGTAAAAATATAAAGAAAAAAATTCTCTTTTTTAAAAAAAATGAGTATGATGTTTTTATTTTAGCAAAAATAATGCGTTAATCTCTTACCATCATGACAACAAAAAATCTAAAACATGGAGTCAGCACCTTTTTTTTATTTCTTATATCTTTATATAGCAATGCTTTTGCTTATCGACGTCATATTCGCCCTGTGTCTTCTGTCTATTATCCTGTGACACCGTATGTTACCCAGCATCAAAGGCGAGAAACGAATATTCATTCTCCAGAGATGAATATAGCATTAACATTTGATGTCATATTAAGTAATAGGGTTGCGAGTCTTTCAACTGCTGTTGTACCTAAATATGTGAGAGAGTCGAATCTTTTCGGTATCGTTGATGGAGGTGTTTTACCACGGGATAATTTTTCTTTCGGGAGAATAGGACTGGGACATCGGTGGCGAATAGCTCCACGTCGCGTTACGGGTATTCATGGTGTATTTGAATACCAAATGTGGGATGAATCAACCTATCAAACAAAATCAATATATAAAGAAAATTATATTGTCGATGAACAAGAGCGAATAGGAGAGAGAAAAATTAATGATATCGCTCGCTTTATTTTAGGCATGGAGTTTTTTAGCGCTTTTATGGACTTAACCATTCAAGGGTACCATGAGACAGGTTCACATTATAGAGAACAGTACTACGGTAATTTTTTTCAGCAAGCACATAAAGGAACGGGTAGCATTACAAAAGCCACTATTTTTTTAAATAACTATTTTGATTTTTTGGCGAGAGCAAGTGTACTCGCAAACCATTGCGCAGAGCATACACGATTGAATAGAAGAGTATTTTTCTGTGACTGGTCTTTAAAAACAGGACTTGCTTGGAAATTTTATCAACCTTACTCCCAACAAAATTTTTCTCAAACCATAGGTAGAATACATTTACTGCTTTGTCTTAATCAATTTAAAGATTATACATTCGAATTTGGTATCAGTTTCCGAAATGAGGCCCCGGTACATAATTTTGGTCTTAAATTAGTACAACCAACGGATATGTACATTGCACATCATACCCATTGGACTTCTCGAAGAAGAGGAGAAAAAACTCGCGTATTGCTCACTAAAATACGTGAAGCATTGCCATCCTCTGGTAAACAAACGTATTACATTTTTTAGACGGTTGGTATTCAAGCATCGATTGATTAAAATGATGAGTTTTCCAAATGAATGTTTTAAAAAAGCGTTAAAACCGTATCATCAGATATTCGCAAGGCCACATTAAGTGGCTTAAAACATCAATACACAACAACGCTATTGCTGATATTTTATTAAATACAGTAAATCATTGATTGCCGTAATGCGATGCACGCCTTCTATCTGTTTCAACCATTTGAATTTAAGTTTTTGTTTTTTAGCGGTATGATTGCTTTCAAGTTGAAATTGCTCTGGAGTGCGTTGTATTAGGTCGAGCATCGTCGTTGGATCAATATTTGGATTTTCTTGAAAAAGAAAACTACCTCCCGCGGCATTGGCTTCGATTTTCTCAATGCCTAGTGCTTGCGCCTTCCATTTTAAAAGTGTCACCTCGAACAAATTTTTTCCACTATCTGGTAAAGGTCCATAACGATTTTCTAACTCTGTTCTTAACGCATTGCACATTTCAATGTGACGGAGTGTGGCAATCTTCTTATAGTAGCTCAAACGCACCCCCACGTCAGATAAGTAATTTTCTGGAAAAAAGCAAGGAATATGTAGCTCAATGATCGGTGTATTCGTCAAAAGAGATGTTTGCATTATATCTTTTCCTTCTTTCAATGCTTGCACTGTTTTTTCAAGCAGTTCCATGTATAAAGAAAATCCCACACCTTTAATCAATCCACTTTGTTGATCTCCTAATAATTCACCTGCACCCCGAATATCTAAATCGTAACTCGCTAAATTAAATCCTGCACCCAGTTGAGAAAGATGACCGATGGCTTCTAAACGTTTCCGTGCATCTTTAGTTAACGCCTTTTCATCAGACATAAGAAAATAAGCATAGGCTTGGTGATGTGTACGTCCAATTCGTCCTCGTAGTTGGTGAAGTTGCGCAAGACCAAAATGATCTGCTCGATCCACAATTAATGTATTTGCAGTAGCAATATCTAAACCTGTTTCGATAATTGAAGTACAAACTAAAAGATTATAGTGTTGCTGATAAAAAAGCGACATGTGTGCTTCTAAAGTTTTTTCTGGCAGTTGCCCATGTACTGAAATGATACGTGCCTCTGGTACTAGTTTTTCAATTTCTTCTGTAATTCTTGCTAAAGTAGTGACACGGTTGTGTACAAAATAGACTTGTCCACCTCTTGCTAGTTCGCGCAAGATAGCTTCTCGGATCAATGCTGATTGCCGAGGAATAATAATATTTTTGATTGGTAAACGATCTAAAGGTGGCGTTGCAATAATTGATAACTCTTTTAAGCCAGAAAGTGCAATTTGCAAGGTACGAGGAATGGGTGTTGCAGTCAATGTCAGCGTATCCACTGCTTTTGTCATGCGTTTGAAATGTTCTTTTTGGTATACACCAAAGTGGTGTTCTTCATCAATGACCAGCAAACCTAATGCATTAAAATGCGTTTCTTTATTAAATAATGTATGCGTGCCGATAATGATATCAATTTGACCTTTTTGAAGCTGTACTCTTATATCTCGTTGCTCTTTTAGCGTTTGAAAACGCGATAAACAATTAATTTTAACAGCATAATTTGCGAAGCGATCTTGAAAATTTCGAGTATGTTGTTCAACTAAAAGTGTTGTCGGTGCTAAGACTGCAACTTGCTTTCGAGCACGTGTTACAATGAAAGCAGCACGCATAGCCACTTCCGTTTTTCCAAATCCCACATCACCACAAATCAAACGATCCATAGGTTTTTCTGCACAAAGATCTGAAGTTACTGCTTCAATTGCATCTATTTGATCAGGGGTTTCTTGAAACTTAAAGTCTTGACAGAACTGTTGATAATCATTTGGTTTTGGAAATGCATAACCTTTTGCCTGTGCTCTTTGGGCATATATTTCCAGTAGTTCAGCCGCTGTGTCTTTCAGTTTTACTAAAGTACTTTGTTTTGTATTTTTCCACTTAGCGCTTTTAAGATGACTTAAAGGAGGATCCTTTTGTCCTTGATAAGGACTAATTTGAGCAATATCAGTGATAGGAATATATAATTTTGTTTCATGCGCATAAGCTAATGTAATCAGTTCTGTTTCATGGTGGCCAGTATTCAGTTTCTGTAATCCTAAATATTGTCCAATACCGTGTTCGGTGTGGACAACAGGGGTGTTTAGACGCACTCTTGATAAATCTTCAAAAGCAAACGCTTGTATTTCTTTTTTTCTTTCACGCAATTTACTTTCTTTATTAGAAAGTTCTGGATTTAATACAGAATCAAGTATTGTATCGGGAACAACAATAATATTTTTAGACTTGATCCAAAATCCGCGATGAATAGAAATAACTGCAATTTGTAGTATTTCTTCAGAAAGAAAATGAGTCGTTTCTTTAGGTATATAGCCAATAATACTTAATTGTTGTCGAAAAAATTCTATTTGACTTGTTCGATTTACACAAAATAGAATTTGCACAGTTTTTTCCTTTACCTGTTTTACAACGCTTTGTAAAAAATTTTGAAGTTGTTCGATAGGAGTTAATTTTTTTTGATGAGATAAAAAGGATAATGGCTCTAATATAAGCTGAAAACTTTTTTGAGAAAACGGTAATGTTAGATTGTGTGTATCATTGAGTGTAGTTGGATATAATTGTTTTAATTGTATTAGAAAATCTTGGGGCAATTGATATAGATGAGTAGGTTCTAAGATAGGTCGGTGAACATCGGCGTTAAATTGTGCGTAGCGCGTACACACATTTTTCCACAGCATACCTATTTTTTCTTGTAAATCGTAGGGAGAAACACACTGTATAGTTTGAGGTAAATAATCAAATAATGTGTTCATACTTTCAAAGAAAAGAGGCAAGTAATATTCAATACCAGATGGATAACTTTTTGAACTGATTTGTTGGTAAAAAGCACTTTCTATACTTTTTTGACCAAAGTTTGATAACCACTTTGCTTTAAAAGTTTGGATACTTTTTTCTGATAACGAAAATTCTCTGACTGGTATTAAAGAAAGTGTATGGCGTGTATGGGTTACCTGTTGCGTTTCAGGGTCAAAGTAAAACAAATCTGAAATTTTTGTGATATTAATATCCAGCCGAAAAGGTTGCTTTGCTGCAATTGGAAAAAAATCAACAATAGAACCACGAATTGAGAAATCACCAGGAAATTCTACTTTTAAAACAGGTTGATAACCGTTTTGTAATAGCTGGTTCTTCAATGCTGTAATGTCTAAATCATCTCCTTTGGAAAAATGAAAAATGTGGGATTGAATATAGTTTAGCGGTGGCACATACTGTAAAACTGCAGTAGTAGTCGTGATAATAATGCCTTTAGAAAAATGAGGTGCATTGTGTAAAGTTTGAAGTCTTTGCGCAATACGTTGAAAAGGCGGTGAAAGATGATCATAAGGTAAAGTTTCCCAGTCTGGAAAGCACAGTATTGGCAATGTTTTGCTCCAAAATTTTAGCAATGCGTACAGTGCTTCTACTTGAGAATTATTTTCAACAACAGCTAGAAGAGGATATGTAGCATGCTGACTGAGATAAGAAAGTTTACACGCAAACTCTTCAAGCATTTTCATGAATTCAGTTAAGAAGAAAAATTATTGAACGAATGGTATGCAACTACTTTAAGGTAGCACACGAGTCCATCAATACTCATTTGTAATGCCATCGTCATTAAAATAATACCTATTAATTTTTCGCAAGCTTGTAGAAATTTTGAACTAATTAGTCTGTATACAGTAAGCGACAAAAGGAGTATAAAAGTAGAGCAGATGCAAACAGTAAGTAACGCTAAAAATTGTGTTTTTAATTGCTGCGGGTATTTGCTTGTGAAGAGGGTAACCGTTGCAATGGCAGATGGTCCTGCAAGAAGAGGAGTTGCAATAGGTACGATAAATGGTTCTTTTTCTAAAGAACTGACGGTAAAAGACCGTGGTGTTTTAGAAGGAAATAACATGTTCAAGGAAATAAAAAATAAAAGTATTCCACCTGTTAAGCTTAGAATATCAGTAGAAATACTTAATTTTTTTAAGACACCTTGGCCATAGAGTAAAAAAATAGTCAGTAGCAAAAATGCAAATAGTCCTTCTCTTATTATAATCCAAACACGTTTTCTCATCGTAAATGGTTGTAAAAGAGACAGTACAACGGGTACATTGCCTATTGCATCTTGTATAAAAAACAGCGTAAAAAAGATAGATGAAAAATTCATGTCCGAATAAAGATAAATTAGGGTTTTAATTCTAGCGATAAAATCAGTTGACATCTAGCCCCGAGTTGCTCAAAATAGTTGTTCAATTCTTTGGAGGGATTCCCGAGTGGTTAAAGGGAGCAGACTGTAAATCTGCCGGCTCAGCCTTCGAAGGTTCGAATCCTTCTCCCTCCATTATTTGATACGGTGCGGGTGTAGTTCAGTGGTAGAACCTCAGCCTTCCAAGCTGATGGTGTGGGTTCGATTCCCATCACCCGCTTCAAAAAAGTAATAATGTTGTAAAATTCTTAGCCCGCATGGCTCAGTGGTAGAGCACTTCCTTGGTAAGGAAGAGGTCACCGGTTCGATCCCGGTTGTGGGCTCCGAAGTGATAATTATATGATAGCCTAAGCAATAAAAATGGTTAAACAAAAAAGGTCAGTAGCTCAATTGGCAGAGCAGCGGTCTCCAAAACCGCAGGTTGGGGGTTCGAGACCCTCCTGGCCTGCCAAATGGTTCATGCGTATCCAAAAAGCACGTGCTTTTCTTCAAAATGTTTTTAAGGAGTTATCAAAAATTAACTGGCCAACTTTGATAGAAATAGTACAAACAATTATGACGCTTGTTGTCGTTGTAAGTATTATCAGTCTCTTCTTATGGAGTGCAGATAGCTTTATTTTAAAGTTAATTAAATTGTGTATAAAAAGTGTAAAAGCCAAAGGTTAAACTGAATATGTCAGAGACCAATTTGAATCAATCAAAACGATGGTACGTTGTTCATGTTCGAGCAGGGTTTGAAAAAAAAGTAATCCAAGGGTTAAAAGAGCGAATTCAACAGGAAAAACTTATCGACCAATTTGGAGAAATTATTATGCCTGCAGAAGAAGTACTAGAGATGCGTAACGGAAAAAAGCGAAAAGTACCACGAAAGTTTTTTCCTGGTTACATCTTAGTGCATATGCATTTGGATGAAGTAACGTGGTTTCTTGTGCGAAAGTTTACATACGTTCTTGGTTTTTTAGGTGGGAATGATAAGCCAATGCCATTAAGTGAGAAAGAGATTAATTCTATTTTCGATCGATTAGATGAAAGTAAAGATAGGTTGAAACCGAAAATTTTATTTTCTCCAGGTCAAGTGGTTCAAATTACAACAGGGCCGTTTGAAGGTTCTAGTGGCGTTGTTAAAGAAGTGGATTACGAAAGAAAAAACCGTCTGATTGTGTCTGTCATTGTATTTCAAAGAGCAATCTCAGTAGAATTAGATTTTAGTGGGGTGAAAGCAGCATAATTTTGATAGATATATTTCTTAAATAAAGGCAGAAATGATAAAAAAACCTAAAAAACCCATTGAAAATATTGTAAAACTTAGAATAGGTGCTGGAGAAGCAAAACCTGCACCACCTGTTGGGTCAATGCTTGCACCCAGAGGGGTAAAAATTATGGACTTTTGTAAAGATTTCAATGATAGAACTAAAACGCTTGATAAAGGCACACGTCTTATTGTCAAAGTTATTATTTATAGAGATAAAAGTTTTAGTACAATCATCAATCAACCTCCTGCAAGTGATCTTTTAAAGAAAGCTGCAAAAATTGATTCTGGAAGTGGAGAGCCAAATAAAAAGAAAATAGGCTCTCTTACCATAGCTCAATTAAAAGAGGTGCTAGAACAAAAAAGACCAAATTTGACTTCAGTTTCTGAGGGTGCAGGTTTGCGTACGCTATTAGGTACCGCAAAAAGCATGGGTATAGAAATTATAGGAGAAATTGAATGACAACATCATCTAAGCGGATGCGCACTATAAAAAAAAGCATCGACTTAAACAAAAGTTATTCAACTAATGAAGCAATTACGCAACTTAAAACACTTTCTAAGGTAAAGTTTGACGAATCTCTTGATGTAAGTGTGCATTGCAATATTCCTGAAAGTAAATCTAAACAAATAACACGTGGATTCATATTTTTACCCCATGGCACAGGTAAAAAAATACGAGTTGCAGTATTGACAAACAGTAGCGAACACACTGAAGCCCTTTTAAAGGAAGGGGCAACAAAAGTAGGTTCTGCTGATCTCATTGAAGAAATTAAAAATGGAATAATCGATTTTGATGAGTTGATAGCAACCCCTGATGCAATGCCATTAATTAGTCAAGTCGGTGCTATTTTGGGACCTAAAAAATTGATGCCTAATCCAAAACTAGGTACTGTAACGAATGATCCTATTCAAACAGTTAAAGAAATCTTAAAAGGGCGTGTACAGTATCGTTTCGATAAAGGTATTGTAAACTGTGCAATTGGTAAACTCAGTTTTGAGATTTTACATTTAGAAACGAATTTAAAAACGTTGGTTAACGCATTATATCAACAGCACATAGAAACCACGCAAAAGCATCAAGATTTCTTTAGAAAATTGACAATATCAAGCACAATGGGTCCTAGTTTTGTTCTTGACAAAGATATTTTCCCTGCCTCATAAACTATTATTTGGAGATTTCATCAATGGGATTACAACGCGAAATTAAAAGGGAAAAAGCAACACAACAAATTTTAGCAGTACAGCACATCGCAAATACTGCTCACATGGCTATTGTTGCTTGGTATCGTAACTTAACAGTAGAAGAGTTCCACGAATTACGTGTTGCTGCACGAGAAGAAAATGTTTATATTAAAGTAATTCGCAATCGTTTAGCACATCGTGCATTAGAAAAAAGTAATTTTTCTTGTTTACAACCTGTATTAAAAGGCCCCATTTTACTTGCTTTCTCATTAGAAACACCAAATTCAGCAGCGCGTTTGCTGCAAAATTTTGCAGCAAACCATCAAAATTTGATCGTCAAATATTTAGCTTTCGAAGGACAGTTGCTTGAAGGAACAGATTTAGGTATCATGGCGAATCTGCCAACTAAAGAAAAAGCTCTGGCAAATTTGCTCAATGTTCTACAATCACCTTTGCAAAAATTGTTTTATCTTTTGAAAGAACCAACAACCCGATTATCTAGAGCACTCACTGCTTTAAAAAATCAAAAATAAATTTTATTTACTGACTTTCCTCTTGCTTATTATTGGAGATTATTAACCATGCCATCATCTCAAAGTGTTTTAGAAATATTTAAACAAATTTCTAAAATGACGATTCAAGAAATAATAGATTTGACACAATTAATGGAAAAAGAATTTAATATTTCAGCCAGTGCTCCAGTAGCTACTACTGTCTCTGCTGCACCTGCAGAAAGTACTGAGACGCGTCAAGAAGAAAAAACAGAATTTTCTATTGTACTTACGGGTTTTAGTTCACAATCACAAAAACTTCCTGTTGTAAAAGCGGTAAGAGAAACATTAAAAGAAATTTCAAAAGAAGTATCACTTATCGAAGCAAAAAACATCGTCGATGGTACGGCAAATGCGCCCTACGAACTTGCATCAGGGATAGATAAAGCAAAAGCAGAAGAAGTGAAGAAAAAATTAGAAGCAGCGGGTGCAACTGTTGAATTAAAATAAAGTTTAGCTACATTTATCCATCTTCATTACTTTTAGTACAGGTAAATTTTCATGACCGTTTCTGTTGATACTTATGATCAAAATTTAGCATTTGCACGGAAACCAAATTTTCCGTTTCGTGTTAATTTCGGAAGTCAATCACCTATTGTAGAACCACCTTATCTATTAGCAGCCCCTATTGATTCCTATAATCAGTTTTTACAGTCCGATATACCGCCAGAAGAACGAATAAATAAGGGTCTACATGCTGCTTTACAATCCGTTTTTCCTATATCAGGTCATGGAAGTACAGATGCAGTGTTAGAATATGTCAGCTATTATATTGGTGAACCTGCTTTTGACATACACGAATGCCGCGCACGTAGTTTAACTTATGGTGCACCTTTAAAAGTAAAGATGCGTCTTATCATTTATGATAAAGAAACAAGTACAGTCAATAACAAGAAAATACACAATATCAAAGAACAAGACGTCTATATGGGAGAAATCCCATTAATTACTGAAACAGGCGCATTCATAATTAATGGAACCGATCGTGTCGTTGTCTCTCAGCTTTATCGGTCTCCAGGGGTGTTGTTTGAGCACGATAAAGGAAAAAAGCATGCTTCAGGAAAGTTGTTATATACAGCGCGTATTATTCCCTACCGGGGTTCTTGGCTAGATTTTGAATTTGATTCAAAAGATAATATCTTCGCTAAAATTGATTGTCGACGTAAACTACCTATTACAGTACTTTTACGTGCTTTAGGATATAGTAATGAAGAAATACTTGCTATCTTTTTCGATAATGATTGCTTTTCCATTCATAAAGATGAAATTAAATTATCTATTATACCAGAACGTTTAAGAGGAGAAATTGCTGTATTTGACATTATTGATAAAAATGCCAATGTTATCGTTTCACAGGGCCAGCGTATCACTAATCGTCATATTCAAAAACTTCGAGAAATTAATTTAGAACAATTAACCGTTCCGCCTGAGTATCTAATAGGTAAAACACTTGCAAAAACACTTGTCAACACTCAAACAGGTGAAGTGATTCTAGAAGCAAACACAGAACTTACTCTTGAGCATATACAAGCGCTTGCTGCTGCAGGTGTATCTCGTCTTGAAACATTGCACACCAATGAACTAGATGCAGGACCCTATGTTTCAAATACATTACGAGTTGATACGACTAGTAATATGCAAGAGGCATTAGTCGAAATTTATCGCTGTATACGTCCAGGTGAACTTCCAAATAAAGAAGCAGCAGAAAATCTATTCAAAAACCTATTTTTTGCACCAGAGCGTTACGATTTATCTGATATCGGACGAATGAAACTGAATTTTCGTTTAGGTAGAGAATCTATTGAAGGATCTAGACTACTAAGCAAAGAAGATATTATTGATGTTTTAAAAGTTTTAATCAATCTTCGTAATAATAAAGGAAAAGTGGATGATGTTGATCATCTTGGAAATAGACGTGTAAGGCGTGTAGGAGAACTGGTTGAAAATCAATTTCGCTTATGTCTTGTAAGATTAGAACGAATGGTTAAAGAAGGCTTAAGTCGCACCGAAGTTGAAGAAGTGATGCCTCAAGACTTAATTAATGCTAAACCCATTATTGCAGTACTTAAAGAATTCTTCAGTTCTAGTCAACTTTCTCAGTTTATGGATGAATGCAATCCTTTAGCTACCATTACACATACACGTAACTATTCGTCAGTAGGGGGTCAAAATGGTGTATCACGCGATAGAGCTGGGCACGAAATCCGTGAAGTACATTCTACTTATTATGGAAAATTTTGTCCTATTCAAACACCTGAAGGGGCCAATATCGGTTTAATTAATTCTTTGGCACTTTTAGGTAGTATTGATAAATTTGGTTTTGTAGTTACTCCTTATCGTAAAGTAATCAATGGTCGTGCCACAAAAGAAATAGAGTACCTTTCAGCCATCACAGAAGAAAATTATATCATTGCACAAGTCAATGCCTCATTAGATACTAACGAGAGATTAACTGATCCTTTGGTTCAAGCGCGTCATTTAGGAGACTCTATCTTGACTACCCCGGATAAAGTAAACTATATGGATGTTTCACCTGCACAAATTGTTTCAGTTGCTGCCTCACTTATCCCATTTTTAGAGCATAATGATGCAAATAGAGCGCTTATGGGATCTAATATGCAACGTCAAGCTGTTCCTTTATTAAAACCAGAAAAGCCGTTAGTAGGGACAGGTATGGAACAAAAAGTTGCAAATGATTCAAATGTTGTCATCGTTGCTAAACGCAGCGGTATTGTACACTCTACGGATGCAAGCCGCATTGTTGTGCATGTTGATCAAGTAGATGCTCAAACAGAAGAAGGTATTGATATTTATAATTTAATTAAATACGGTCGATCCAATCAAGGTACCTGTCATAACCATTTGCCCCTAGTCAGTCCTGGTTTAAAAGTTAAAAAAGGTGATCTACTTGCAGATGGTTCTTCTATCGACGTTGGTGAACTAGCACTTGGACAAAATGTGCTTGTGGCATTTATGCCCTGGAACGGCTTTAACTATGAAGACTCTGTTGCTATTTCTGAAAAACTTGTAAGAAATGATACTTTTACCAGTATTCATATCGAAGAATTAACCTGTATCGCCCGTGATGGTCCGTTAGGACCTGAAGAGATTACAGCTGACATTCCAAATATCAGTGCAAGCATGCTCAATAATTTAGATGAATCTGGTATTGTACGATTAGGCGCTTCGGTTGGCGTTGGAGATATATTAATTGGAAAAGTCACGCCTAAAGGTGAAACGCAATTAACTCCCGAAGAAAAGCTACTGCGTGCTATTTTTGGGGAAAAAGCTTCTGATGTGAAAGATACCTCATTACGAGTACCAGCTGGTATGAGTGGTAAAGTAATCGATGTCTCCATCTTTACACGAGAAGGGTTAAAAAAAGATACACGAGCACTTGAAATTGAACAAAATGCAACGCAACAATCTAAAAAAGATGAAGAAGATGAGTTAAAAATTAGAGAACAAAATTTTTATGAGCGCATCAAAACAGTACTTACTGGTTCAACTGTTGCAAATGACGTTAGTACAATTAAGGCAGGCAGTGTCTTAACAGCAAAAGATCTGATTTCTCTTCCTAAAGAAATTTGGCTAAAAATAGAGCTTAGTGACGAAAAAAGCAATACAATACTGCAATTTGCTAAACAAAATTTTCAAGAAACATGTGCTGCTTTGGAAAAGAAATATGATCGTAAACGAGAAAAAATTACACAAAATGATGAATTAGCGCCAGGTGTACTAAAAATTATTAAAGTAAGACTTGCGGTGAATCGTCGTATTCAACCCGGGGATAAAATTGCAGGTCGTCATGGTAACAAAGGTGTCATATCGAAAATTATTCCTGTAGAAGATATGCCCTATATGGAAGATGGCACTCCTATAGATATTATCCTAAACCCATTAGGTGTCCCTTCGCGTATGAATATTGGACAAATTTTGGAAACGCATTTAGGTTGGGCGGCTAAAACACTAGGGAGTAAAATAGGTAAGTTACTCGATAAAAAAGATTCTGTTGGCTCCATTCGTGAACTTTTAACTGAAATTTATAGTCAAGAAAAGAACAATACAAAAGTAGAGCAGTTACAATCTTTAGATGATAAAGCCGTATTACATCTTGCAAACTATTTAAGAAAGGGTGTTCCTATGGCAACCCCTGTATTTGACGGTGTATCCGAGCAAAAAATCAAAAGCATGCTCAAGCTTGCAGATTTACCTACAAGTGGACAAACTATTTTATATGATGGCTTGACAGGTCGAGCATTTGACCGTCCTATCACGGTAGGATATATCTATATGCTTAAACTTAATCATTTAGTTGATGACAAGATGCATGCAAGATCAACAGGATCATATAGTTTAGTAACGCAGCAGCCACTAGGAGGAAAGGCACAATTTGGTGGACAACGTTTTGGTGAAATGGAAGTATGGGCATTGCAAGGCTACGGTGCTGCTTATACTTTAAGAGAAATGTTAACAATCAAATCAGATGATGTAAATGGACGCGCGCGTATCTATAAAGCTATTATAGACGGATCTCAAAGCATCGTGCCAGGTCGACCTGAATCTTTTAATGTTTTGATGAAAGAAATTCGATCTTTGGGTATGCGTGCAGATTTAGAGCAAAAAAACGCAGATGAATTTTAAAAAATGCTTTTTGATCACTCTAACCCGTGAATGAACAGATACAAAAATACTAATTTTATTCAAGCCATAAGCGCTCACAACAATATGATTGATAATCAACAAAACGATACACCTATTTTTATCGAGAAAGATAAGCTTTTTGAGTTAAATCATCACGAAAAAAATGAATCCACTGTTCCTGATTTTCTAAATCCGTTTCAAGGCTATGTGACTGAAGAGTCAGAGACCTATGAACTCAGTATGGGACTTGCTTCTCCTGAGAGAATGAGAGCAGATTCTGATGGAGAGGTGAAAAGTTCTGAAACATTTGGTTATCGTAATGGTAAACCAGTACCTGGTGGCATACACTGCGCTGTTATCTTTGGTACAACAAAAGACTACGAATGTTTATGTGGAAAATACAAGCGTTTAAAACATCGTGGTGTCATTTGTGAAAAATGTGGTGTAGAAGTTACTTTATCAAAAGTACGTCGAGAAAGAATGGGACATGTTGAACTTGTTAGTCCTGTTGCACATATTTGGTTTTTAAAATCACTGCCTTCTTGTATTGGCTTAATGTTAGATATGCCTCTACGAGATATCGAACCTGTACTTTATTTTGAAGAATATGTTGTCGTTGACCCAGGAATGACCCCATTGCAGAAAGGACAGCTTTTAACAGAAGAAGCATATGCTAAAGCACTTGAAGAGTATGGTGATACAGGTGAATTTGAAGCTTATATGGGTGCTGAAGCAATTGAAAAATTACTTATTAATTTAGATTTGAACTATGAGATTGAGCATCTGCGCGAGCTAATCCCTACTACGCATTCAGAAACACGTTTGAAAAAATACACTAAGAGACTTAAATTTTTAGAAGAGTTTCACACCTCAGGTAATAAACCTGAATGGATGATTTTACGTGTCTTACCTGTCTTACCACCTGATCTACGTCCATTAGTGCCACTTGATGGAGGACGTTTTGCCTCCTCTGACTTAAACGATTTGTACCGTCGTGTTATTAATCGTAATAATCGTCTTAGACGTTTACTTGAATTAAATACACCCGATATCATTGTGCGTAATGAAAAAAGAATGCTACAAGAGGCAGTCGACGCACTATTAGATAATGGTCGTCGTGGACGACCTATTACAGGAAATAATAATAAAAGACCGTTAAAATCATTAACAGATACTTTAAAAGGAAAAAGTGGACGTTTTCGTCAAAACTTGCTTGGAAAACGTGTTGATTATTCGGGTCGATCCGTCATTGTTGTTGGTCCGACCTTAAGGCTACATCAAGTAGGGTTACCTAAAAAAATGGCTTTGGAGCTATTTAAACCTTTTGTGTTTAATAAATTATTATTTAGAGGTATTGCTAGTACAATTAAGGCAGCTAAAAAATTGGTCGATGCCGCTGTATCTGAAGTATGGAATATTCTCGCTGAAGTCATTCACGAACATACTATTTTATTAAATCGTGCACCCACACTACATCGTTTAGGTATCCTAGGCTTTGAACCTATTTTAGTAGAAGGAAAAGCAATACACATTCATCCTTCAGTCTGTAAAGCATTTAACGCCGATTTTGACGGAGATCAAATGGCAGTACATGTTCCTTTGACGCTTGAAGCGCAAATGGAAGCACGTGTATTAATGATGTCTACCAATAATATTTTGTCACCTGCAAATGGTGAGCCAATTATTATGCCTAATCAAGATATTGTACTAGGCCTTTACTATTTAACACGTGATAAATTAAATGCAAAAGGTGAAGGACAAGTTTTTGCAAATATTGATGAAATCAATCATTTCTATGAGAAAGAGAAAATAGATCTGCATGCAATCATTAAAGTTCGTATTAAAGAGTATATCGTTAATCCTTTACCTACTTATCAAGAAGCTACTCAA
>CAYUIV010000003.1:42524-72376 GCA_964444925.1 uncultured Coxiellaceae bacterium
CCTACTTATCAAGAAGCTACTCAAAAACTTCCTGATTACGTAAACACAGAAGATATAGTACAAGAAAAATACACAACGCGTTTAGTTGAAACAACGGTTGGACGGGCTTTACTCTCTAAAATTCTTCCAAAAGGTCTATCTTTTGACTTAATTAACCGAGCATTAAATAAAAAGAATATTTCTAATTTAGTCAACGAGTGCTATAGACGTTTAGGACCTAAAGAAACCGTTATTCTTTCAGATCAATTGATGTATACAGGCTTTCATCATGCAACACGTGCTGGTATTTCATTATGTATTGAAGATTTAGTAGTACCTGAAGAGAAAAAATCATTTGTTCATCAAGCAAAAGATAATATCAAAGAAATTCAATCACAGTTTTTAGCAGGATTGTTAACACAAGGCGAACGCTATAACAAAATTGTAGATATTTGGTCTCGTACTAAAGAAAAGGTTGCCCAAGCAATGATGAAAAAAATTGCAACTGAAAAGATACAAGATAGACAAGGTAACGTTCAATTACAACCTTCGTTTAATTCAGTATTTTTAATGGTAGATTCAGGCGCAAGAGGTTCTTTAGCACAAATGCAACAACTATCAGGTATGCGTGGTGCTATGACAGATACAAAGGGTTCAATTATTGAGAATGCAATCGAAGCAAGTTTTAGAGACGGCTTAAGCGTTGCAGAATATTTCATTTCGACACATGGTGCTAGAAAAGGATTGGCTGACACGGCGTTGAAAACAGCTAACTCTGGCTATCTGACGCGTCGTTTAGTTGACGTAGCACAAGACGTTGTGATTACGATAGAAGATTGCCAAACACTAGAAGGAATACAGATCAGCTCTACAATTGAAGGCAGTGAAATTATGGTTTCTTTGAAAGAGCGTATTCTAGGCCGCGTGCTAGCAAAAGATATAGAATTATTTGGTGAGGATCAGCACGTTTTAAAACGTAATACCTTATTAGAAGAGTCCGTTGTTAATCTTTTGGAAGAAAAAGGTGTAGAACAAGTTATTGTGCGTTCACCTATTACCTGTGTAGCAGAAAACGGTATTTGTGCACTTTGTTATGGTCGAGATCTTGCAAGAGGCAATTTAGTTAATCTTGGAGAAGCAGTAGGGGTAGTTGCAGCACAATCGATTGGAGAGCCTGGTACACAGCTAACCATGCAAACATTTCACGTCGGTGGAGTTGCCTCTCAAATTGCAGTGGTAAACAATGTCACTATTAAATCAAAGGGTATTATCAAATTACATAATGTTAAGCTAATACAGCATCAAAGCGGTCATTTTGTAACTATTTCTCGTTCAGGGCAAATTAGTTTGCAGGATACACATGGTCGAGAACGTGAACGGTATAAAGTACCTTATGGTGCAATGATTTGGATAGTAGATGGTCAAGAAGTAGACGCTGGGCAGATGGTAGCACAGTGGGATCCCCATGCACATCCTATTGTTACAGAAGTTGCAGGAACTATTAAGTTTGTTGATTTGATGGAAGGAGTCACAATGCATCATCAAATTGATGAGACAACCGGATTAAGTAATATTATTGTCATGAATGCAAAACAAAGAAGTGTAGGCCATAAAGAGCTGCGTCCTATGATTCAAATAGTAGATGACGAAGGAAAAGACGTGTTAGTACCTGGTAGTCAAAACATTCCTGTACATTATTTCTTGCCAGTTAATGCTGTTTTAGGAATAAATAATGGTGATAAAGTCAGTCCAGGTGATGCAATTGCAAGATTACCCCAAGAAAGTACAAAAACACAAGATATTACGGGTGGCTTACCAAGAGTTGCAGATCTTTTCGAAGCACGTAAACCCAAAGAACCTGCTGTACTTGCAGAAATAGCAGGTATCGTTAGTTTTGGAAAAGAAACAAAAGGAAAGCGTCGACTTGTTGTCAGTGGAGAAAAGAACGAAGTATTTGAAGTACTAATTCCAAAATGGCGTAATGTTTCTGTGTTTGAAGGGGAACACGTAGAAAAAGGTGAGGTGATTGCAGACGGACCACTAAATCCACACGATATTTTACATTTACTTGGTGTAGGTGCATTAACTAACTATATTGTTAACGAAGTACAAGAAGTATATCGTTTGCAAGGTGTTAAAATTAATGATAAACATATCGAAGTGATTGTTAGAGAGATGCTACGTAATGTGAGTATCATCAGTGGTGGCGATAGTTATTTTTTAAAAGGTGAACAACTAGAAGAGTCGCAAGTTAAAAAAGTAAATCAGAAATTATTGCAAGAAGGGAAACGTCCTGCAACTTACAGACGTGAATTAACGCGAGTATCATTGCAATCTTTAAAAGCAAGATCTTGTTTATCAAAAGCAGCATTTCAAAACACTGTACAAGCACTTACAAGAGCTGCTATTATTGGAGAAAAAGATAACCTCATGGATTTAAAAGCACGTGTGATTTTAGGTGGTCTGATGCCTGCAGGTACCGGTTTAGCTTATAAAGAGGGTAGTCTTTTGCCACCAACAGAACAAAGTGCCACTGGTACTTTTGTTTGAAAAAAAGAAAAAACCATTTTACAATCTACCGCTTTCAAAGTTTAGATAAATGATATAAAGGTATGACATGCCAACCACTAATCAACTAGTTCGAAGACCTCGTTTTCTAAAGAGAAAAAAATCGAAAGTACCAGCTTTAGCGAATGCTCCACAAAAGAAGGGAATATGTCGCAATGTTTTTACAATAACACCAAAAAAACCAAATTCTGCTGTAAGAAAAGTAGCACGTGTTTTATTAACGACTAAACGCGAAGTAACTGTTTATATTGGTGGTGAAGGGCACAATTTACAGGAGCATTCTTCCGTACTTATTAGAGGTGCAAAAAGACCTGACTTACCTGGTGTACGTTATCAAGCAATTCGAGGTGTATTGGATTTAGGCCCTATTGATAACCGTAAACAAGGGCGTTCTAAAGTTGGAACCAAAAAACCTAAATCTTAATTGTATTGAGAAACTATATATGCCAAGAAAACCAATTGTTTTAAATCGTCAGAAAATTCAGCCTGATACTTTATACCAAAGTACAGCAGTAACAGCGTTGGCAAACGCCATTATGCGACATGGTAAAAAACAATGTGCATTGAAAATTGTTTATGGTGCTTTAACCGATATCAAAAATCAATGGAGTATTACGAATGAAAGTGACTCAGTAACTACTGATGAACAAAGTATGCCTACCAATGAGAAAATAATCAAAATGCTCACAAGAAGTATTGAAAATATCACGCCGCGTGTAGAAGTGCGTTCACAACGCATTGGTGGAGGAACACATCAAGTGCCTAAAATAATCACACCTGCTCGAGGAAATCATTTAGCACACCGTTTCATACGTAAAGCCATGGAAATACATAGGAAAAATACCACCTTTAAACCCGGCGATAAAGCTTCCCAAATCTCATTGGCAATAGTATTACTTAATGCTTATGATAATAAAGGTGAGGTCGCTAAGATGTGTGCTGATATGCACCGTATGGCAAGATCAAATCAAGCTTATGCTAATGTACGGACTTTTTCTCCTGTATAGGTAAAAAGAGCATCAATATATATGTCTAACACAATACAAAAAATCACCCCTATTGAACTATACCGTAACATTGGAATCATCGCGCATATTGATTCTGGGAAAACAACGACAACAGAAAGATTTTTATTTTATGCAGGTAATTCTCATAAAATCGGAGAAGTACATGATGGTACAGCAGTAACAGATTGGATGAAACAAGAACAAGAGCGTGGCATTACAATTACCTCTGCAGCCATCACCTTATACTGGAAGGGTATGGCAAAACAGTTTAAAGAACATCGTATTAATTTAATTGATACACCAGGTCATGTTGACTTTACAATTGAAGTAGAACGCTCTCTTCGTGTACTAGATGGCGCTTGTGTCGTATTTTGTGCAGTAAGTGGTGTTGAATCACAATCAGAAACAGTGTGGAGACAAGCAGATAAATATCAAGTACCACGTATTGCTTTCGTAAATAAAATGGATCGCGCAGGTGCTAATTTTTTAAAAGTCGTTCAACAAATTTCTAAGCAATTACATGCAACTCCAGTACCTATTCAGCTGCCAATTGGAGCAGAAGATCAATTTGAAGGTGTCATCGATCTTGTGAAAGAAAAAGCAATTCATTGGGATGAAACGACGCAAGGTATGCATTTTGAAGAGAAAGAAATTCCTGATCATCTTAAAAAAGAATGTCATTTTTGGCGTGAAAAACTTATGGAACAAGCAATAGAAGCTTCCGAAGAGTTAATGGAGCGTTATCTTGATCGTGGTACTTTATCTATCACTGAAATACAACAAGCAATTCGTCAACTGACAATAGAAAATAAAATTGTGCCTGTTTTATGTGGTTCAGCATTCAAGAACAAAGGAGTACAAGCAGTACTTGATGCAGTTGTCCAATATTTACCAGCACCAAATGATGTACCACCTATTGAAGGTAAACTGGCTGATCAACAGCAAACACCTGCAGTACGAAAATCTGATGCAAAAGAACCCGTTGCAGCGCTTGCATTTAAATTAGCTACTGATCCTTTTGTTGGATCATTAGTCTACTTTCGCGTCTATTCAGGCATTATTAAAAGTGGAGATACATTGTATAACCCAACGAAAAGTAGAAAAGAGCGTATTGGGCGAATAGTCCAAATGCACTCAAATAGTCGGGAAGAAATTAAACAAGTTACAGCAGGAGACATTGCAGCGGCTATCGGGTTGAAAAATACGACAACAGGTGATACGTTATGTGATGTCAATGCACCAATCACGTTGATGCATATGGAGTTTCCAGAACCTGTTATTTCAATGGCAGTAGAACCTAAAGTAGCAAAAGATAAAACAGCGCTCGAGAAGATGTCTGTTGCATTAGGAAAGCTTGTTCAAGAAGATCCTTCTTTCCGTGTACGAATCGATCCAGAATCTGCGCAAACTATTATTTCAGGAATGGGAGAACTACACCTTGAAATCATCGTGGATCGACTGAAAGAAGAGTTTGGAGTAGAAACTAACGTTGGTAAGCCACAAGTTGCATACCGTGAAACAATCCGTCAATCTGTTAAACAAGAAGGTAAATTTATTCGTCAAAGCGGTGGTCGTGGACAATATGGTCACGTTTGGATAACAATCGAGCCGCTTCCTTCAGGTCAAGGTTACGAATTTGTAAACGCAATCGTAGGCGGTGTGATTCCAAAAGAGTATATTCCTTCTGTTGAAAAAGGTGTAAAAGAACAAATGACGAATGGTATTTTTGCAGGTTACCCAGTCGTTGATGTTAAAGTAACCTTGTTTGATGGTTCGTACCATGATGTTGACTCAAGTGAAATTGCATTCAAGGTAGCAGGATCAATTGGATTTAAAGAAGGTGCTAGAAAAGCCCATCCTATTTTGCTCGAACCCATTATGAAAGTTGAAGTTCAATTACCTGAAGAATATATGGGTGACGTCATTGGTGATTTAAGCCGTCGACGTGGTATTTTACAAGAGCCAACAGATCAAGGAGCAAGCAAATTAATTAACGCAGAAGTGCCTTTAGCTGAAATGTTTGGGTACTCGACCGATTTACGCTCTGCCACAAAAGGTAGAGCCAGTTACACAATGACATTTGCGCGTTATAATGAAACGCCAAAAAATATCGCAGAACGTATTGCACAAAAAGAATAACTTGATAAATTTAAAAAAAGAATGAGGTAAAAAAATGGCTGTTGCATTTGATCGAAAAAAAACCCACGTTAACTTTGGTACAATAGGTCATGTAGATCATGGTAAAACCACGACAACTTCTGTTATATCATTGATACAAGGTAAAAAATACGGTTTAAAAGCATTAAGTTATGCTGAAATTGATAATGCGCCAGAAGAAAGAAAGCGCGGTATCACAATTGCAACTGCGCACATTGAATACGAAACAGAAAAATATCACGTGGGTCACGTAGATTGTCCAGGACATCAAGACTATATCAAAAATATGATTACTGGTGCTGCTCAAATGGAGCTTGGGCTGCTTGTTGTTGCAGCAGGGGACGGCTTAATGCCTCAAACACGTGAACACGTTTTGCTCGCTAAACAAGTAGGTGTACCTCAAATAGTTGTTTTTTTAAATAAAGCAGATATGGTTGCCGATGAGGAAGTATTTGAGCTAGCTGAGATGGAAATTCGTGAACTCTTGACAAACAATGGTTATCCTGGAGACGATGTACCTATTGTCAGGGGTTCTGCTTTAAAAGCACTTGAAGGCGATCAAGGAGAGTACGGTGAACCGGCTATTCATCGATTAATAGAAACCATTGATAATTATTTTGAACCGCCCGTGCGTGAGACGGACAGACCTTTCATGATGCCTGTTGAAGATGTGTTTACAATTCCAGGCCGTGGTACAGTAGTAACCGGCCGTATTGAAAGAGGCAGAATCAAAGCCGGTGCAGAAGTGGAAATCATTGGTTTAAAAGAGCCAATAAAAACAGTTTGTACAGGTGTACAAATGTTTCGTAAAGATCTATCTGAAGGCATTGCAGGAGATAATGTGGGCCTTTTAATAAGAGGTATAAAACGCGGCGACGTACAGCGTGGACAAGTGGTGATCTTACCAAAATCAATGCAAACACATTCTGAATTTGAAGCTGAAGTTTATGTGCTTAAGAAAGAAGAAGGCGGCCGCCACACAGCTATTCTTCATAACTATAAACCACAGTTTTATATTGGCACGACTGACGTTACAGGTTCGCTGAGTTTTGATGGAGAACTGATTATGCCAGGGGATAACGCGACAATTAAAGTAAAACTTATTGCACCTATTGCATTGGAAGAAGGCCGTCGCTTTGCAATCCGAGAAGGGGGAAAAACAGTAGGATCAGGCATTATTACAAAAATTGTTAGTTAATTATGTCAAATAATCAAAAAGTTCAGATTCGACTAGAAGCTTTTTATCCTAAGCAACTAGATGAATCTGTTCAAGCGATCATGCAAACAGTGAAACGTACAGGCGTTTTGGTGAAAGGACCCATTCCTTTACCAAAGCGTATTCGAAAACTCACTGTTCTCTCTTCTCCTCACGTGGATAAAGATGCACGTGACCAATTTCAAATCGCAAAGCATGGCCGTGTACTTATCGTCTACGTTAGCTCCGTGGATACGATGAGTGCTATCAAACAAGTGGAACTTCCTCCAGAAGTAGAAGTTAGTATCCGAATTGTTGCTGAATAAATTTTTAGGTAGATATATGTTAGGTTTAATTGGTCGAAAAGAAAAAACGGGTCAACTTTACTCTCAAGGTAGGGCTATTCAAGTAACGTATATTACAGTTTTACCAAACCGTATCGTCCAAATTAAAACGAAATATAAAGACGGTTACCAAGCACTTCAACTCACTATTGATCAAAAAGCTTCGCATAAAGTAACTCAGGCTGAACTCGGACATTTTAAAAAGGCAAATACAAATCCTGGTATAGGATTATGGGAATTTCCATTAGAAGCAACGAGTAAAAGAGAATGGAAATTAGGTGATGCATTAAATATTGAAGAATTTTCATCAACAAAATGGATCGATGTCACTGGTACAACGAAAGGTAAAGGATTTGCTGGAGTAATTAAACGACATCACTTTTCATCACAGGATGCAACACACGGTAATTCTCTCTCACACCGTAAAGGCGGCTCTATTGGTCAACGAACATCTCCAGGACGCGTTTTCAAGGGTAAAAAAATGCCCGGTCAACATGGAAATAAACGTCGTACGATACAATCACTCGAAATATTTGCAATATATCCTGATCATCATTTACTAGTCGTCAAAGGCTCTGTTCCAGGAGCACCAGGCGGTATTTTACGTATTCAACCTGCAGTACGTCGGCTCAATCAAACTCAAAAGGTAAGTTAATGCAGTATCTTTTAAAAAAACAAACCGGTGAAGCGGAATCAGTTGAGCTGTCAGAAAAAGTATTTAATTGTAATTATAATGAGCCATTAATTCATCAGGTAGTCTGTGCATATGCTGCAGGTGAACGACAAGGCACACATGCACAAAAAACACGCGCCCAAGTCAGTGGCGGTGGTAAAAAACCTTGGAGACAAAAAGGCACAGGACGTGCACGCGCAGGTAGTACACGAAGTCCAATTTGGCGAGGTGGTGGTGCAGCATTTGCAGTAAAGCCACGTGATTACCGTCAAAAAATCAATAGAAAAATGTACCGTCATGCGATGCGTTCAATACTCTCAGAATTGATTCGCTCAAAGAGATTGATCGCACTTGATGAATTGACAATTGCAGAACCTAAAACACGTATTTTTGTAAAGAGTCTTAAAAAGTTAGAAGTAAACAAAGCTTTAATCGTCGTCAATCATATTGAAAATTCGTTGTATCTGGCTTCTCGCAATGTACCGAACGTCTTATTACGTGCTCTAGAAGCAGCCAATCCTATTGACTTCATACGTTACCAAACCGTTGTTATTACATTATCTGCACTTAAAAAATTAGAAGAAAATTTACTATGAATTTTTCCGCTTTACAAGAGACGCGTTTACTTAGTGTAATACAAAATCGTTGTTTTACAGAAAAAACAGAACGTCTTGCACACCAGTTACAGCAATTTGTTTTTGAGGTAACGCCTTCTTCAGAAAAAAAAGAAATTAAAAAAAGTATTGAATTGTTCTTTAAAGTAAAAGTAAAAAGTGTTAATGTCGCAAACGTTAAAGGCAAAGCAAAAAAATTCAAAAACAAGATCGGATATCGTAAAAACTGGAAGAAAGCCTACGTTAGCTTAGAATCCGGACATAACATTGATTTTAATCAAGAAAAGTAAAAATGGCTAAACTGATTCATATTAAACCGACTTCTGCAGGTCGTCGCTTCATGATAAAAATATCTCGTGACGCTTTGCATAAAGATAGGCCTTATCGTGCATTAACAACGTCTGCAGTAAAGTCAGGTGGTCGCAATAATAACGGACGTTTAACAGTACGTCATCGAGGTGGTGGTCATAAACAGCTGTATCGCTCTATTGATTTTAAACGAAATAAACTAGGTATTACTGGTAAACTAGAAAAAATTGAATACGATCCTAAGCGAACTGCCTATATTGGACTTGTTGTGTATAAAGACGGAGAACGTCGCTACATTTTAATGCCTCAAAAATTATCTGTAGGTGACCAAATCTTAAGTGACGTACATACTCCTATCAAAGCAGGTAACTGCCTGCCACTAAAAAATATTCCTTTAGGTACAACTATCTATGGGGTTGAACTTTTACCAGGTAAAGGAGCACAACTTGCTCGAAGTGCAGGCGCTTCTGCAACGCTTGTTGCCCGAGAAGGCAAGTATGCGACCCTTAAATTACCTTCTTCCGAAACTCGTCGGGTTTCTGTAGATTGTAAAGCAAGTATTGGTGCAGCCAGCAATCCAGAAAACAATTTAAAAGTTTTAGGAAAAGCAGGCGCAGCCCGTCAACGTGGTCGAAGACCAACGGTACGCGGTGTTGCAATGAATCCTGTTGATCATCCACTTGGTGGTGGAGAAGGAAAAACTTCAGGTGGACGACATCCAGTGAGTTTTTCAGGTGTCAGAGAAGGTGCACGAACACGTAAGAACAGACGCACGAATAAATTTATTTTAGAAAAACGAAAAAGAAAATAATTGACGGAGACTTTTAAATCAAATGCCACGTTCTCGTAAAAAAGGTCCTTACATTTCTCCACGCTTAGTAGAAAAAATTTTGGCAATGAAACAAGCTAGTATCAAACGTCCTATTATTACTTATGCACGAAGCTCTACAATTTCTCCAGAGATGGTAGATATGTCTTTTTCTGTGCATAATGGTCGAGGATTTGATCTCGTACATATCACTGAAGAAAAAGTGGGGCACAAACTAGGTGAATTTTCTTTCACAAGAACCTATCGTGGCCACCGTCAAAATGACAAAAAAGGTAAAAAGTAAATCAAAATAATAGGTGAATTGTGGAAGTAGCAGCACATTTAAAAGGGGTAAGAACATCGCCATTAAAAACACGGCTTGTTGCAAATCAAATACGTCGTTTGCCCATTGAAAAAGCACTAGATATTTTAAAAGAAAGTAATAAAAAAGCTTCTGCTATTATTATAAAAGTTTTAAAATCTGCAATTGCGAATGCAGAGCATAATAATAAACTGGATATAGATCAGCTAAAAGTTTCAACGATTTATGTTAATCAAGGCACACGTTATAAGCGTATGCATGCAAGAGCTAAAGGAAGAGGTAATAGAATTTTAAAGCCAACCGCACATATTACGGTGAAGGTTTCCAATCAATAATAAAATAAAATAAGATGGGACATAAAGTTAATCCACGTGGTATACGTTTAGGAATCACCACTAACTGGCGAGCACAATGGTACGCCAAACCAAAGGACTATGCTAGAGTTGTTAATAGCGATTTAAAAGCACGTGCTTATTTAGAAAAAGCGTTAAAACCTGCTGGTGTAAGCACAATTTTAATTGCCAGAGAAGCAAACTCACGTGAAGATCAACCACATTATTTGATAAAAGTTACCGCTTATGTTGCAAGACCTGGAATTGTCATTGGTAAAAAAGGTGGTCTTGTAGAACAAATCAAAAAAGAGCTAGAAACCATATTAATATCTCCTATATATCTTTCAATCCAAGAAGTAAGGAAACCTGAGATAGACCCAAAACTTATCGCTGAAAATATTGCAAATCAAATCGTTAATCAAAGTAAATTTTATAGACGTGCAATGAAACGGGCTGTCTCTACAGCAATGCGTATGGGGGCACTTGGTATCAAAGTACGTATTGCAGGACGTCTAGGTGGAACTGAAATTGCAAGAGATGAAGTATATCAAGAAGGACGTATGCCTTTACATGAATTTAGAGCAAATATTGATCGAGATTTTGCAACAGCTAACACTTCTTCCGGGATTATTGGTGTAACGGTCTGGATACATAAAAAAATTATTACGGTAGAAAACCCAAAATCTTTAAACTTTTTGGGCGAAAATACTTCTAAACCGGTACAAAAAGATCGAGAGTGGTCTTTTAAAAAACGTAATAGAGCCTTAAAAGATCCAGCGAAATCTTAGGTTATTAAAGACAAATACACATTGAATCTTTCCACTTAATTGATTAGAATTATGCTTCAACCAAAACAAACAAAATATCGAAAACAATTTAAAGGCCGAAATCGGGGTACTGCAACTTCGGGTACAGAAGTAAGTTTTGGACAATTTGGTTTAAAAGCAACGAGTTCAGGATTTATCACGGCTCGTCAAATAGAAGCAGGTCGTAAAGCGCTTGTCCGACATGTCAAAAGAAGTGGTAATGTGTGGATCCGTCTTTTTCCTGATAAACCGATCACAAAAAAACCTGCTGAGGTTAGACAAGGTAAAGGAAAAGGTAATGTAGAATATTGGGCTGCAGTTGTTCCTCGCGGACGCATTATTTTTGAAATGGCAGGCATTCCAATAGATACCGCTGAACGTGCTTTAAAGCTTGCTGCTGATAAATTACCTTTAGATACCCGTTTTGTAACAAGAAATATACTGTAATGACGACTAAAGAACTAAGAGAATTATCAATACAGGCTTTGCAGGAGAAAAAGCCTATTTTAATAAGAGAAAAAATTGAACTGTTTCTTAAGAAAAAAAACAGAATGTTAAAAACACCACATCAGATCGAAAAAGTAAAACGTACAATTGCAAGGATAAATACTATTTTAACTGAAAAGATGAAACCATGAATGAAGTTATTCAAAAACAGCGCACTTTAACGGGGGAAATTGTCAGTGATCGCATGCACAAAACGATTATTGTCTCTGTGGTCAGAAAAATTCCTCATCCTAAATATGGTAAATACGTGAAGCGGCGCACAAAGCTTTTTGTACATGATCCTGAAAATAAAGGGAATATTGGAGATACAGCACTCATTTCAGCACACCGACCTATCTCTAAAAAGAAAAATTGGGTACTCGTTAGTGTCATAAGCAAAAATATTCAAAACGTTAATAGTTAGTGTAATTATGATTCAAATGCAAACAGATCTGTTTGTTGCAGATAATAGCGGTGCAAGACGTGTCAAATGTATTAAAGTACTAGGTGGAAGTCACCGCCGATACGCATCAGTAGGTGATATTATTAAAATCAGTGTTCAAGAAGCGATCCCACGTGGTAAAGTGAAAGCAGGTAGTGTTTTGAATGCTGTTGTTGTTAGAACGCGTAATAGAATTCTGAGAAAAGATGGTTCCGTTTTAAGATTTGGCAACAATGCTGTTGCATTACTCACAGATCAATTACAGCCAATTGGTACACGAATGAGTGGTCCTTTTCCTCGAGAACTACGCGAACGTTTCATGAAGTTAATTTCTTTAGCACCTGTTGTCCTTTGATCTTTATGAATAAAATTAAAAAACACGATATTGTCATCATTCGTTCAGGCAATGATAAGAAACGACAAGGAAAAGTATTACGTATTTTTCCGAAAAAAAGATGTGCACTTATTGAAAGCATAGCTATGCTCAAGCACTATACCAAAGGGAATCCTCAAGAAGGAACAACAGGTGGTATCATTGAAAAAGAGTCAACTATTCCCTTGTCAAAGTTAAGTGTGTATAACTCAACTACGCAAAAAATAGATAAAATAATTATTCAAAAAGTAGAAAAAAAGAATTATCGTTACTTTCGTTCTAATCATGAACGTATCCATGAGAATACACCATGAAAACAAATGCTTTGCCACGTTTAAAACAATCATATGATGAAGTGCTTACAGCCGAGTTGCAAAAAACGCTTCAAGTTAAGATCGTACCTAAACTGAGTAAAATTATACTAAATTGTGGTTTAGGCAAGGCAGCCTCCAATAAAAAGCAATTAGAGACAGCCCTTGCTAACCTTACAGCAGTCGCAAATCAAAAAGCACAACAAACTACTGTAAAAAAATCAAATGCAGGTTTTAGTATTCGTGCAGGATGGCCCATTGGCTGCAAAGTGACTTTGCGTCGTGTACGCATGTATGAATTTTTAGATCGCTATCTTAATATTGTAATACCTCGTATTCCTGATTTTAGTGGATTGAATCCTAATTCTTTTGATGGAAGAGGAAATTATACAATGGGTATTTCAGATTTTGCTATTTTTCCCGAATGTGATATAGAGCAAGAAAGAATAGGAGTAGATATTACCTTTGTAACAACTGCTACTAACGATCAAGCAGGACACGCACTGTTATCTGCATTTAATTTTCCTTTTAAACGAAAACGATAAGGCTAAAAATGGCAAAGAAAAGTATTATAATGAGGCAAAAGAAAAGAGAATATTTAGTTGCTAAATACGCAGAAAAACGCGCAAAGCTAAAGTCAATTTTGCGTACTTCAGATGTATCTAAAAAAGAGTTTTGGGAAGCACAAAGACAATTACAACTGCTACCACGAGACTCTTCACCTGTTAGGTTACGTAATCGTTGTCAATTAACGGGTAGACCACGTGGTGTCTACCGTATGTTTGGTTTATCTCGATCAGTTTTGCGTTTACACGCAATGCGGGGTGAATTACCAGGCGTGATGAAATCCAGTTGGTAAAAAAATTTGAATATGAATATACAAGATCCCATTGCAGACATGTTTGTGCGTATTAAAAATGCACAATTGGTGAAAAAAACATTTGTCACTATCCCTTTTTCTAGATTAAAGTTAAATATTGCAAACGTACTTTTGTCGGAAGGGTATATAAGTGATGTGAAGATTACTAATGAAAGTAAATCAAATATATTGATTGAATTGAAATATTATGAAGGAAAACCTGTCATTAGTATGCTACAGCGTTTCAGTTTACTAAGTCGACGTGTCTACCGTCGTGCAAACAAACTACCACGCGTCATGAATGGCCTGGGTACTTGCATTGTTTCAACTTCTAAAAAAGGCGTAGTGAGCGGACGTGTTGCATATACCAATAGATGTGGAGGTGAAATATTAGGTTTAGTTGCCTAGTAAAAATAAATCATGTCTAGAATTGCAAAAAATCCAATTGTTTTACCACAAGCTGTTACAGTAGAAATTCAAGAACAAGTGATACAAGTGAAAGGTCCAAAAGGTCTATTGTCTTTGAACATCCCAACAAAAGTTGGTGTTAAAATTAATGACAGTACTTTACAAGTTATATATCATTCAGAACAAAAACAAACACGTTGTTTAGCAGGAACTTTTCGTGCTAATCTCAGCAATATTTTACAAGGTGTCTCTAAAGGTTTTAGTTGTACATTAGTTTTAGTAAAAGTAGGTGCACGTGCTCAAGTAGAAGGTGATACACTTATTGTTATTATTGGCTTTTCAAATCCTAAGCGATATACTATTCCAGAAAGCATTTCAATTAAAACAACCACTCCTACTGAAATTTTAATAGAAGGTATAGAAAAACAAAAAGTTTTTCAAACAGCTTCAGAAATCATTCAAATTCGACCTGCTGAACCTTACAAAGGAACTGGTATTTTGAAAAAAGGTCAAAAAATCAAGTTGAAAGCTGCAAAGAAAAAATAAATTTTAAAATGTTGAATAAAGCCACACAGAAAAAGAGACGCGCGAAAAGAACAAGAGCAATCATTCGTCAAAGTGGTAAAGCACGTTTATGCGTCTATCGTAGTCTCAAGCACTTTTATGCACAAATTATTCTTCCTGGAGAAAAAGGTGATCGAATTATTACTAGTATTTCTACAGTAGATAAAGAAATAAAGAAGAACTATCAATTCTCTTCAAATAACATGGAAGTAGCTAGGCAGCTTGGTACTTTACTTGCACAACGTGCTAAAGCAGCAGGTATCCAACAAGTTGCCTTTGACCGTTCAGGTAATAAATATCACGGTCGATTTAAAAAATTTGCAGAAGCTGCTAAAACAGCTGGTCTACATATCTAATTAAAAATAGGCAGAAATATGGCAGTTGAGCAAACAACTAAAAGTGATGGATTGCAAGAAAAACTAATTGTCGCACGTAGGCATGCAAAGGTAACAAAGGGAGGACGTTTATTTAGTTTTTCAGCATGTGTTGTGGTAGGTGATGGAAAAGGTCAAATAGGATTTAGTAAAAGTTCTGCGAAAGAAATTTCCGTAGCTATGCCAAAAGCGTTAGAAAAAGCACGACGTAACATGCTATATATTGAATTAGTAGATGGTACAGTTTATCATAGGGTTACTGCAACCTATGGTGCTACGAAAGTTATTATTTTGCCTGCAAAAAGCACAGGTATTATTGCAGGTGGACCAATGCGTCCTCTTTTTGAAGTCATTGGTATCAAGCATATTGTTGCAAAAATTTTAGGATCGCGTAATCCCATCAATGTTGTGCGCGCAACCTTAAAAGCATTAGAACAAGTTACAACTCCTCAAAATATTCGAGCAAAACGAAGAAAAAAAGCTTAATTTCAAAATATGGTTCAAAATAAACGTTTAACTATCACGTTAATACGAAGTCTGTCAGGACGGTTACCGAAGCAACGTAATACAATTGATGCGATGGGTCTTAAAAAATTACATCATTCTGTCAGTTTACCTGATAACTTAGCAGTACAAGGTATGCTTAAAATAGTACGACACTTGGTAAAAATAGCATATGAATAATTTGCAATTAAATACATTAAAGCCAGCGCCAGGTTCTAGAACTGTCAAAAAACGTTTAGGCAAAGGCGTTGGTTCAGGCTGGGGAAAAACGGCAGGAAGAGGCCATAAAGGACAACATGCTAGAAAAGGCGGTTTTCATAAAGTTGGTTTTGAAGGGGGACAAACTCCTATTCAATCACGTTTACGTAAATTTGGTTTTCAATCGCCCCTAAAACATAATACACAAGCTATTTCTTTAGATACTTTAGAAAAGCTAGATAACGCTCAAATTAACTTTGATACTTTACAATCCGCTCATTTATTGAAACAGCGTACTCAACAGGTTAAAATTATTGCAACGGGTAAACTTACTAAAATATTAACTATTACCGGTATAAAAGTCAGCAAAGGCGCGCGGTCTATTATTGAATCAATAGGCGGTAAAATTGAATCTGAATAATGTCTAATACACAATTTACAATTCCTAATATTTCTGCAACTGGCTTAAAAGAGTTAAGAAACCGCTTTCTTTTATTAGTTGCTTTGCTATTTGTCTATCGTATAGGCATTTACATACCAATACCGGGTGTTAATTTAGAAAAATTACTATATGCTAACATGCAACCTCAAGGTTTTCTATCTTACCTAGGAACATTATCAGGGGGTTCTTTTTCTAGTTTTACTCTTTTTACAGTCGGTTTATCACCTTATCTTTCAGTTTCCCTTGCAATGCAAATGTTAATACTTGCAAAAGTTCCAACTTTGGAAAAATTAAAAAAAGAAGGAGAAGCAGGAAGACGCAAGATTAGTCAATACACAAGATATGGAACATTTCTCTTAGGTATTATGGTAAGTACAGCTCGAACAATTTATTTTGTTAAATCTACTCAAGGACAAGGTATTATTATTGAACCTAATCTTAGCTTTTACACGACAGCCATACTAACGCTAACTACTGGTATATTGTTACTTATGTGGTTAGGAGAACAAATTTCAGAACGTGGTATAGGGAATGGAATATCGCTTATTATCGTTGCAGGTATTATTTCTAGTTTGCCAATTAATGTAATCAGTTTTATTGAGCAAATTCGTCAGGGACAACTCTCATTCCTAGTTAGCCTATTTGTTATTTTTGCTGCCATTAGCATAACTGCTTTTGTTGTTTTCATAGAACGTGCTCAACGACAAATTACAGTTAATTATCCTCAAAGGCAGCAAGGTCGACGAATATATGCAGCACAAACTAGTTATTTGCCATTGAAAATTAACAGTGCCGGCATCATGCCAACAATTTTGTCATACGGTGGTATTACCTTTTTAATGATCGTATTTAACGCAATCGACAGCTATCAGCATGTTACATTTTTAAGAAATATTCAACTGACTCAATTATTTTCTCCAGGTCAACCACTTTATACATTATTATTATCATTTTTAATTATATTTTTTTCGTTCTTTTTCGCGGCAATGGAAGCTAATCCTCGAAAAACAGCTGAAGAATTAAAAAAAACAGGCGCTTTTATTCCAGGGGTACGACCTGGAGAACAGACAGCGCAATATATAGACGTCATTACAACTCGTTTAACTACCATTGGATGTTTTTATCTACTTTCAGTTGTTTTGCTACCTGATTTGATGACATTTGTATGGAAAGTACCTTTTAGTTTTGGAGGTACTTCACTATTAATTACAGTTGTAGTCATTATGGAGCTGATTCGCCATATTCAATCTTTAATTATGTCCCACCAATATGAGCCTTTACTGAAAAAAAGTAAGATAAAACAAAACATCTTTTTATGATGAAAAAAATAGAGTAGAAATCAAATATGAAAGTCAAAGCGTCCGTAAAACCAATATGTAAAGATTGCAAAGTAGCCAAGCGAAAAGGAATCGTATATATTTTATGCGCTAATGCCAAACATAAACAGCGACAAGGCTAACTAATTATTTTTTACACTTTCAATCACGATAAATGTTTCTAAAATTTAATTTTAATTGATATAAAACTATGGCAAAAACAGTGAGAATTAGTGGTGTCAATCTTCCAGTACACAAACATATTCGTATTGCGCTTGCAACAACTATTTTTGGAATAGGTATTAGCTCAGCGAACAAAATATGTTTAAAAGTACAAGCTAACCCAGCCGAAAAAGTACAAAACTTATCAGAAGATATTCTAGATAAAATTCGCGAAGCGGTCAGTCAGTATAAAGTAGAAGGAGAACTACGTAGAGAGATTGCAGGAAACATTCGAAGACTTGAGATGATTAAATGTTATCGTGGAATGAGACATCTACGTAGATTACCAGTACGTGGACAAAGAACACGTACAAATGCACGCACTCGAAAAGGTGCTCGTAAAAAATAATTCGTATCAATAAACTATCATGTCCATGTCTTATTCTAAAAAAAATTCAGCACGATCAAAAAAATTAAGTAAGAGAATAGTAGAAAGAGGTATTTTACACGTTTATTCTAGCTTTAATAACACTATCGTAACAATCTCTGATACTTTAGGTAATGTACTTGTTATAAAAACAGGAGGATCTGACGGACGGTATAAAGGATCTCGAAAAAGTGCATTATACCCTGCACAAATTGCTGCGCGATCTGCAGCAAGCATTGCAAAAGATACTTTTGGTATGAAAGAAGTTGCATTATACGTTAAAGGAGTAGGAAAAGGGCGCGAAGCAGTGACTTATGCTTTAGGCGAACTAGGGTTGCGTGTTCTCTTTATCAAAGATGTCACACCGAAAGCATTTAACGGTACTCGTCCTCCTAAAAAACGTCGCGTCTAAACTAGAAAATATTCAATATAAAAAGGTTTTATCGTATGTCTAAAAGAGAGCCTCGGTTACGTAAATCGCGCCGTATCGGTGAAGATTTACAATTAACAAACGGTACTCGTCCAGTAGAGAGCAAATGTAAAATATCTACTCTACCCGGAGTACATGGTACAAAACGTAAACGTACATCAGAGTATGGAACAAGTCTATTAGAGAAACAGCGTTTTTCTTTTGCGTATGGTTTAAAAAATGAGATGCTACGTAAAATGCATAAAGAAGCAATGCGTGAAATGAAAGCAAAACGCAAACAGGGAAAAGAAGTAACCTATGATTTAATGGTATTGATAGAAAAACGTCTAGGTAATGTAGTTTATCGTATGGGTTTTGCTTCTACACGTGCAGAAGCACGCCAACTTGTTTCGCATAGAGCAATATCCGTTAATAATCAGATTGTAGATAGGCCGTTTTTCATGGTAAAAGAAAATGACGTAATTGAGGTACGCCAAAAACAAAAGTCTCAATTACGTATCGCGCATGCATTAGATTTAGCAAGTAAAAAACCAGAAATTAGCTGGCTTAAAGTAGACAAAGAGGCAAAACAAGGCACTGTTCTTCGTTTACCTACTCGAGATGAACTGCCACCTGAGTTTCAATCAGATGTCATCATTCAATTTTATTCTAAATAAGGTCATCATTTATGAACGTGGATACATCTTCCGTTTCTCAATCAATTTCGACTGAGCAAAAATCTAAAAACAGAGAAAAATATTTAATTGGGCCCCTTGCAAAAGGAGAAGGGCATACATTAGGTAATGCACTCAGAAGAACACTTCGTTCTTCTGTTACAGGTTGCGCAGTCATTGATGTGAAAATTGAAGGCGTATTACATGAGTATTCAACACTTGAAGGTGTACAAGAAGATGTCTTAAATATTCTTTTAAATTTAAAAGAAGCAGCGTTTTCATTGACAGGAAACAGAGAAAAAGTTGTTTTAAAATTGCGTAAAACAGGTATTGGTCCTGTCAAATTAGATGACATTGAACCAGTGCACGATGTAGAATTGATCAACCCGGAACATGTGATTGCATATCTAACGAAAGATCGCACCTTAGAAATGTATTTGACTGTAAAACGTGGTGTAGGAGAACGTCTAATTGACGTTAAAGAACAATCGTCAGAAGAAAACGAAAATAGCAACAAAGACATTAATACATTGCATTTAAGTGCTGTTTTTAATCCTATAAAAAATGTAGTATACGATGTCAAACCTGCTCAAGTAGGAGAACGTATCGATCTAGATGAACTCATCATTGACTTAGAAACCAATGGTACTATTCATCCAAAGGTGGCTTTACGAGAAGCAACTGCAATTCTACAAGCATCTACTTCAAATATTTTAGAAATGTTAGATAAAGATTTGAATACCGCTTCAAAAGAAATAGAAGAAGAAAAAGAAGAAACAATTGATACTATTCTTTTGAAATCAGTAGATATTCTTGCACTGAGCCCTCGTGCTTCCAATTGTTTAAAAGCAGAAAATATTCATTTTATCGGAAATTTAGTCACAAAAACTCAAGAAGAACTACTATTAACACCTCATTTAGGTAAAAGATCGCTATCCGAATTAGTTAAAAAACTGGAGTTGCATGGCTTGAAGCTGGGAACAACCGTTAATAATTGGCCACCTCCTGATCTTGTCTACCCCAACGAAAATGCCCAAGAAATTATAGAAAATTAATCATTTATTTTTAGTTAGGAAACTATCGCAATGCGTCATCTTAAATCAGGCCGTCGATTCGGGAGAGAAAGCAGTCACCAACGTATTATGTTCCGTAACATGGCCTGTTCTCTCTTTGAAAAAGAATTGATCAAAACAACATTAGCAAAAGCAAAAACATTACGTAGTAGTGCAGAGCCTATGATTACACGTGCAAAGGTTGACTCTCTTGCACACCGACGAGTAATGTTCAACCGCTTACGTAATCGAAAAATAGTGCTTAAGTTGTTTGAAAAATTAGGACCTAAGTATCAAGAAAGACCAGGTGGTTATCTACGGATTCTAAAATGTGGTTTTAAACAGGGCGATAAAGCACCTATGGCATTTGTACAGCTTGTATAAAATAGAATCATTCGCTTTTTCTCATTGTCCTTTCTCTAAAAAAGTAGAAATATAATCAAATTATTTACGTAAATTCTTACAATTTTTTTTATTTTCTGTAGTGTTAAAATGACGCATTCTTAGCATTCACGGAATTTATATGGACGTTTTTAAATTTATATTACAAGAGTTTATCGAAACGATAGGGTTTACAAGTCAAGAAAATGACTACCTTGTTAGGATGATTCAAAAGAACGAAGAAGAAAAGGCTATTCGCGTTTATTTAGAAGAGAAAATCGCATCTACAACAACATTAGATGATATGTTAAGTACCTTTTATATTTTTTCGTTGGCATCTTATCAATCAAAAACATTAATGCACCTGTTAAAAAGAGCAGGTATTGATGATATTAATGCTTTAGATCCAGGTGAATTATGGGAAGGAGCGTGTAGTGCATTGCACTACGCCGTTTTTGAGAAAAATTTATCAAAGATAGCCTTTCTTCTAGAATTGGGGATAGATGCTAATTTACCACGTGAAGAAGATGGAAATACAGCACTACACTATGCTGCTTCACTTGGCAGCATTGAAATGGTGCAACTTTTTTTACAGAAAGGTAGACACGATTTTTTCCTTAAGAATAAACAAGGAAGAACTGCTTTAGGAAGCGCAATAGAAAATACTCATTTTTCATGTTCCAAACTTATATACGAGTCTTTTAAAAAGGAGTTTCACGATTCAAATAGTCTACTTTTGCTAAAGGAGAGTCTTTCAGTAGTGATTCACTCTGATGATACTCCTGATTTAAAAAGCGAAGAGCAAAGAAAACAGTTATGGCAATGGTTAGAAAAAGAAAATTTATTAAATGAAGAACATACGGAGAAACGGATAATTGAGGCAATCGCACACAATCATCAAGATGTATTAAAACGCTTTAAACCTATTATACAAGCAAAAGATCCAACAAATTATTATTTCTTGGGGGAAGAATATACAACACTACTATACTACGCTGCAGGATGTGGATGCACTACCGTTCTCAACTATTGGCTTGAAAAAACAGAAACTAAGAAAAAAATTAATGCTTTTGTGATAGATTCTAAAAATGACAGTCTATTAAAAGAAGCAGCAGCAGAAGGTAATTATATTTTTACAGAGCGTTTAATACAATCCGTGTATGAAAAGGCGATTACTGATCTCGAAAAAAGAAAAAAACACTATACTGCTGCACTGCACAAAGTCATAGAAAGTTATGAGAGGTTGATTAAGCCGCTTCGAAAATGGGAAGGACAAAAAGAAAAAAAATTAGTGATGACAATGGCTTTACTGGTTGTAGCAATTACCTCTTTAGAAAAATGCGCTATCAGTGAAATTCAGTTATTAAAGCAAGTTACTACCGCCGCTTTACTGAAACAAATTACGCAGATTGCAGAAGAAATCATGGAGATTCAACAACATTTTTCAAAAAACAAGCAATCATCCACAGCACTTAGTTTGTGTCTAGATGCAAATATTAAAGAAGTGTGGTACTGTTTATGGGAGGCAATGAGTACTACTTCAATAGGGAAATTATCTAATGAGATAATTTTAGAAATTCTTTCACTGACGATTCAAGAAGATATACAAGAAAAGACAGCACCTTTTACATTTTTTTATCATCCTCGTGATACTGTCTGTACTGGACAGGTACAAGAGCTGTTAAATATTATGCACACACAGAAACGAAAAATTTAATAAGCTATAATACTTTTTCACACGAGAAATGCAGTACACCATTATAAACTAGCTGTAGAAACTTGTTCTTTGAAGCGTTGAATTGCTCGTGTTTTAGTTATTTCCCAATTGAGATAAGGTTTTGGATAGCCTAACTTCTCAAATTCTTGTGGAGAAAGTCTGTGATAGGGATCAAAAATTGCCTTACCTTTCACCGCTTGAAGTTCAGGAACCCACTTTCGAATGTAATCCCCATTGGGATCATTTCTCTCAGCTTGCATAATAGGATTAAATATAGTAAAAGAAGGCTCCCAACCCAAGGTATTATTTGCTAAATCCCAATCAATGAGTTTTTCTGCGAAATATCTTTCGCCAATACGATAATCAATGAGTAGATTACCATAACAATAAGAGGCAACATTCATGCGTAAGCGATTGTGCATATAGGCTTCTTGGTTCAATTGTCGCATACCTGCATCAATAAAGGGAACACCTGTTTTTCCTTCGCACCATCGTTTCCATCCTTCTTCATCTTTTTCCCATTCCACAAAATCAAATTTTAAATTTTTAGGAAGATTCATACTAATATGTGGTGTCGTCATTAATGTTTGGCGATTAAGTTCGCGAAAAACGATTTCTCGCATCCATCCGAAGACGCCTTCACTGCTTCCTTTTTCACTGAAATCACTACTTTTATTATATGTTTTAATCAATGCAACAATTTCTCTAGCACTTACTGCCCCTGAAGACAGATAAACACTCATCCGCGATCCTGAGTCTGCAGCCGGCTCACTACGTGTTGCCGTATAGTCTACAAGTTTATATTTAATAAAGTTTTTCATACGCTTTATTCCTGCATCGTGTCCTGCAGGCCATAACTTTCTTAAATCATCACGTTTTTTAAGAGATAGAAATTTTTTCTCTTGAGGTAAATTAGGTATTTTTTGGTCGAAAAACTTTGCAAAAAGTGTTGCTTGTTCTTTCGAATTTGCATCAGGTGTAGAGAATGTTTTAAGCAACTGAGTGTTTTCTTTAACTCGCTTAACCCATACCTTATGATAAGGTGTAAACACTTTAAGAGGTTTATCATTACTTGTTGTAATTGTCCCTGGCTCTACAATAGATTGATCATGATAAAAGGTAGCAACGACTGCTTCCTTTTGAAGCGTATGTATTAATTGTATATCGCGTTTTAATTCATTAACTTCGTACTCATAATTTGCATATAAATGCGATACTTCATAGCGTTGTAAAAATTTTTTTAATTCAGATACAATATTTTCTCTCTTTTCAATTGTTAGTATTACAAGTGGAATATTTAAAGCTTTTAGCTCGACTTGCATTTTTTTCAACGTTTCTAGTATAAAATCAATTCTAGCAGGAGATGTACCATGTTGAATAAGTTCCTTTGGACAGTAAGTGTAAAGACTAATTAATCCTTTTTGATTTTTCTTTGCTTGCTGACTTGCATAGTACAAGGCACAATTGTCTTGAATTCTTAAATCTTTATTTCGAAACCAATGCAAAACTACCTTACTTTGCTTTTCTTCTTCTTGTTTTTTAAGCAAATCTAACATTTTTTGATAATAAGAGTTATGATCTACATCTTTTGCTCTTTTAATACTCGGATGTTGTAATTCAGTATGTTGGTTGGAATCTAGAGAATAAGACATAATTAAGTATTTTCAGAAAACGATATGGATAGATTGATGGCTCAGGAAAGAGGTGTATAAAATAGGTTGACGAATGTTCGTTATATTACCATAGTTTTTAATACGGTATGTAAATATTGCGACTTAATAAATACGATTTAGATAAGAATAACTGGTTCATCTTTTCTATATCTTGTACTTTTGGTAAACACGTTATAATAGCTAAAGTACAATGTTTCATTTATAGTTGGTACAAAAAAATTTTTATGGAAAACTCAGTCAATTATTTGAATATACTTTTCTTAAATGCTGTAAGAACAGGAGAAGATGATGAAGATGGTGGCGAAAGTCAATTTGGATTGGTACCGCCTTTAATGGATCCTCTTCATATGTCAAGCCAACCGAATGCATCTTCTTTTGAATTGGGGAATTTACCTAAACCTCATCCTTTGTTAGCAAAGAGTGCCCAGTTTAGCGGTATCGATAAACAGTTAACAGCCAACCCTACAGAAAGCTCAGCGGCTCAAGAAAGATATCCTCAATTACGTTTGCAGCAGCAAAATACATTGAAATTTGGTCATGGCAAAAGGAAAGTGCCAACCCCCATGCGTTAAAGTTACTTTGGTTTATATATTTTGTCTCTTACAGAAACCATTTTATTTAGTCAAAATCTCAATGAGGTGGTACAAGAATTAAAGAAAACTCCTGATTTAGAAGCAATTGATGAATACGGTTTTACGCCTTTGATTGAATCTGTGATTGCAAATAAAACGAGCATTACGCAGTTGCTTTTAAAAGAAGGTGCGGATGTTGATTCAAAAGACGTCACAGGGAGAACGGCATTACATTGGGCGGTGGATAATAATAACTTGACAATTTGCCGTTTACTACTAGAAAACGGAGCAAATGCAAACGCCTATACGTTTCATGGACAACCTTTACTTATATTTCCTTTACTCCGTGAACAAAATGAACTTAAGCAATTACTTTATCAATTTCATGCAAAACTGAGTTTTGCACAAGATTTTATTAATGTAAAGTTACTAGGACACCGTTATGCTCTATACGGTCAAGCAGACATTATTACACCAGATAACCAGTTTATTGCAATTGATTATGAAGGCTTTTTTCTAGAATTTACCATCAATATTATTTATGACTCTTTGAAACGTTATTTCAAACATTTCTCAGCACGTCACTTTCATGATTTACAAAAAGAAAAAAAAACACTCATTCGTGCATTTGAAACGGCGGTTTTACTATTCCAATATCAAAAATATACAGTCAATTTTGAACAAATAGATACTGAAATTACAGCTCTTTTAGAACAGGAATTGTTACTTTTACCGATTGCTTATGAAGGTCATGCAATTAGTTTTATTAAATATCGTAACTTTTTAGTACGCTGTGATCGCAGTAAGGATAGTCTTAAAACAGGTCATATTATTATTTATCGAATAAATAATAGTAAGAATTGGAACAACGCATTTATTAAACGTTTTCTTTACGAAAAACAAAGTCGATATTTTATAACAGAAGGTCTTAATACATTACTTGATTTAGAAAGAATGATGATTATACCTATTAATGCACAGCTTGTTGGCAATTGTTCTTGGGCAAATATTGAATCTAGTATTTTAGCTATCTTGTACATCATAAATTTTAATGAATATCAGCCATTAACCAAAATAAAATTACAAAGAAAAGCACATCTGTTTTATGAATCATGGCTACAATGGGATAAAGACAGAACGTTGGAGCAGTGTGTACAAGAATTTCAAGACGCTAATTTGCAACGTAAAGCAACAATTGCAATGACACTTGGAGCAATATTAATGCAAGTTTGTCGTTACGATTCAACTGATAGCGTTACTATTGCAAAAAAACTTATTCCTCTTTTAATTACTTCTCAGTACCTTTATATATTAAAAAGCTATGCTAAAGTTTACTGGAAAGATCGAAGAACAGAAGAAGGATATAATTTGATGCAATTACTCGATTATTTTGGAGTGGCGATTTAACTACTGAGTCATTGTTTTTTTGTACGTTAATGAATGAGACGCCATGCAGCAATTTGTCCTCTTCGAGTAATGGTATAAAACTTTTTGTCATCACTAATGGCTAAGCCCATGAAAGGTGATGCAATATAATGACATTCCCCGTCTTGTAACTGACCATCAATGCCTGAGACATAATAAATGGTACCTAACGAGTCACCTAATATCAGTTGCGTACCATCTGGTGAAACTTTAAATTGTGTAATGCTTACGGTGGTAGGATGAATAAATTGGTCACTCTCCCACACGATTTCCCCATTTTCTTTATCAAGTGCGTATAATTTATTTTTTGGATCCAGTACATATAAAAATTTCCCTAGTTGTATCTGCTGACACTGCATTTTTTTATCCCAATACAGTTGTTGTGTTAAAGCTGAAAAAGATTGTAATCCTTGAAGCGAAGCAAGATAAACAGAGTCTTTTTGAGAAGACTGTATGAAAATAATGTCATTTAATTTTGAAAATAAGGTACCGTCTGTTTTCTCTTTTTCATTGAACAAATCTACTGTTTTTTCCCATTTCTTTTGACCGCTTTTTCGGTCAAGGCCTACCACTTTCCCATTTTGAAAACCAATAATGATTGTCTCTTGTATCAGATGTGGCATATGATTAGGGTGTAACATCACCACGAAGGATTCTTGAGGATGCTTGTATGACCAAAGCCGTTTTCCATTGTTGATGTTAAAAGCAGTAATTTGCTGTGTAGTGGTGTGTATGATGACTTGATGTTGTATTTGATCTATTAAAGGTTTAATAAAAGATATACTAGGTAGAAGAGTGGACCAAACTACTTTTCCAGTATTGATATTTAATGCAATCAACCGTGGTTCCATCGTGGTAAATAATAATACCTGATCAACAACAGCAGCATCTGAAGCAATTTTATGTCTTGCTTTTGCAGTCCATTTTGTTTTGCCTGTGTGTGTATTTAAGGCAAATAATTTTTCGGATTGTTTTGCAATGAGTAAATGATGTTTATCTACCAATGCACTGATTTTCATTTCATGATCTCTAGGATTGTACCCAAGAAAATGAGACCAAAGCATATTCTTTTGCGGTGTTGGCACGATGAGTGCATTTCGTTTTCTTACAAAGTATGGTTGTAGAAAATAGTCTATCCATGATACTTTTTGCATTTCACTATTTTTTTCGTCTGTTGAAATATCAGAGTGAATAGTAGCTTGACAAATATGTGTGTTAACAAAGAACAGACTGATCATAAGAAATGACAGTATATGAGGCTTGAAGTAATGAGACAGACTAAAGGACATAATGCTTTTATTTAAATATTAAGATTAGATACATCATCTAAATTATCAAGTTTTATCTGTAAAAGCGGATGCAAAAACTCAAGATCTCGTGTTAAGTAGGATTTTGCTGCTCGATATGCTTGCAATGCCTCTTCTTTTTTTCCTTGTGTCAATAAAATATCTCCTTTTATCTCTTCAAATGTCGTCATATCTTCCTGAGACACGGGATAATCAAGCATTTTAAGTGCTTGTTCATAGTGCTGCATTTGTGATAAAACTCTTGCTCCCCTTTGTCTTGCAATGGATTGTAAATCGATGTCCTTCGTGTTTTTTGAAACGTCCATTAATAGTTGTGCGGCTTCTTGTAAGTTATCTTGCTCCACTGCATGCTTTGCAAGGTGTAGTTTTGAGAGCACTGCGTAAATCGTTTTAGGATACTTTTCAGTGATTTTCAATGCAACTTTTTTAACGCTATCATGATTTACAGCCGTTGTTTGATGTAATAACGACTCATACAAATGAGAAGCGTACACTCTATCTTTTTCTAAACGGGTGGTATAAATGTAGTAAAAAAAACTTGCAGCCAGTGTAAAAAATCCCGCAAACACACCTATCGTAAGTGGTCGATTAAAATTTTTTTCTAGAATAAATGATATATTCATCTCTTTATTATAGTTTTTTATACATTTCTTTTAAATAGTTCGTCAATGTTTCTAATGTCATTTGATTTTGTTCATGTGTTTTCAAGTTTTTAAGACTCATCACGTTAGTTTCAATTTCATTTTCTCCTATCACCAATGCAAATGCTGCACCGCTCATGTTTGCTTTTTTGAATTGGTAATTAAAACGGCTATTGGTACAATCCATTTGTAATTGCAATTTAGGAAATACATTTCTTAGTGTTTCCGCCACTATAATACTTTTCATGACGGCTCTTTCTCCTTTTTTAATGATATAAAGATGCGGTACTTGTAAAACGAGGTGTTGTTTTTGAGATTGCCATAGTGTTATTAAACGTTCTATACCAATTGCAAAACCTGTAGCAGGTATTTTTGGGCCTTTTAGACGTTGCGTGAGTTCATCGTACCGACCCCCTCCGCAAATTGTATTTTGCGCACTTTTTTCATCAGAAATGATCCATTCAAAAACCGTATCATTATAATAATCTAAGCCTCTGACTAAAAAAGGATTAATCGTAAATGGGATACTGACTGCTTTAAGCAGTACTTGTAATTGTGTAAAGTGTACCAATGAACTTTCATCAAGATAATCTGTGACAATAGGAGCCTCTTGAATTAAGAACTGCATTGTAGGATTTTTACTGTCTAAAATCCGAAGCGGATTCGTTAAAAAACGACGTTTTGAATCGTCATCTAACTTTTCGTAATTTTTTTTGAGATAACTGATGAGCGCTGTGCGATAATTGTCTCTTGTTTTTTGATTACCCAATGAATTAAGTTGAAGTGTGACTTGGTTTCTAATGCCTAAGTTTTTCCATAAACGATTTGTCATTAAAATCATTTCCATTTCTATCTCAGGTGAGGACATACCAAATGCTTCAATACCAAATTGATGAAATTGACGGTAACGTCCTTTTTGAGGTCTTTCTCGACGAAACATAGGTCCTAAGTACCAAAAACGTTGAATACTTTCATTGTATAGTAATCTACTTTCAATGGCAGCACGTGCACAGCTTGCTGTTCCTTCAGGTCTTAAACTCAATAATTGATCTTTTGAATCTTTAAAAACATACATTTCTTTTTCAACAATATCAGTTGTATCACCAATAGAATGTTTAAAAAGAGCCGCTTTTTCAACAATAGGAAAACGAATTTCTCGATAAGCGTATTGATTAACCAAATCCTTCAGATATTCTTCCAATGCTGTCCAGTAAAGTGTTGTTTCAGGCAAACGGTCTTGCATTCCTTTTACTGCTTGAAACATTAGAATTTTCTACTCATTGTTAAGGTACCTAGACTATAAATGATAATATACAATTTTTATCATAAGAAATAATCAATAAATAAAAAACACTATTCAAAAAAAGCATTCCTACTAGAAAATAATCATTTTTGTTTTTCTAATCGAGTGGAAATATTATGCTCAAGCCACGTAGCAAAAGCATTAGATGCTTGAGCATATTTCTTGTAGTGCTGTATATACTGATGTGCAGCATTGTACCTTTTTTGTTGAAAATAGATATCTGCTAAAGTCAATGACGATTTCGTCAGCGTTTTATCGTATTTCAATGCCTTTTCAAAATAGTAAATAGATTTTTTGAGATGAGCCATCTTAAAAGTACATAATCCTATATTTTCATAAGCATAAGCCGTTTTAAATTTTGCATCTTTCACTGCTTGTAAAAAGTGTTTTGCTGCTTCCTGATAGCGTTCCCTCTGATAGAGAAAAGAACCATAATTATTATGGATCGTACCAGAATGTTCATCCAGTGACAGTGCTTTTAAATGATGTTTTTCAGCATGATCCCACTCACTGACTTGTTCGTAGAAATAAGCGATTGCACTTTGCGTTGTTGCCAAATGAGGCGCTTGTTCTATGGCTTGCAAAAGTTTTACTTTTGCCTTTTGTGTTTCACCTATTTTGAGATAAGCAAGTCCTAACTGCATGTTATTCTCAGCTGCTCGAATTTGCATGTTATCTTGTTGCAATTTACACGCAGTTAAACTGATTAAGTGTAAAG
>CAYUIV010000004.1:0-59158 GCA_964444925.1 uncultured Coxiellaceae bacterium
GGTTAATAAAAGATTGAATTTGTTTGATGGGAAATCGTCCTTCATCTAAATGCATATCGCGCAAAATACGTTTAATTGCTTGCTGTTGATCTTTGGTATCCAATACTTGGAAATGGCGTGCCAATCCAACACTCTCCCAATGCTGTCTTAAAAGGCGGTGCGCAAGACTGTGAAAGGTACCTACCCACATATAAGAGTGAGAGCGTTGTAATAAACTGGAAAGACGAGTGCGCATCTCGTTTGCGGCTTTATTTGTGAAAGTAACGGCAAGAAATTGATGCTGCGATAGTAACTCGTTTTCCATTAGCCATGCAATACGACAAACGAGTACTTGTGTTTTGCCGCTGCCAGCACCTGCAAGCACACGTAAATGATGCGCTTGAAGACAAACAGCTTTTTTCTGTTCTGGGTTTAATTTTTCTAGAAAGGTAGCAAGCATTAAAAACAAAAGACTTAAGTACAGTAATAACGTCTATTTTTACCCGTTTCACTATAAAGAAAAGTGTTGAGTGTATTAAAATAATCAATAATCATTTTTGAAAATAGCATAAATTACATCAGTATTCATATAAAGTTTTTTGTGCGACAAACCGTATCGTATGCTTTTTGAAGTAGATGTAATTTTTCACGTGCATTTTTTAACGCTTGTGTTGATAAGTGAGTTTGACTGCTCAACCGATCTGGATGGTATTTTCCTCTTAAACGCCGATACGCTTTTTTTACTTCTTCATGCGTTGCTTCGGGAGATATCCCCAAAGTTTCACAAGCTTTTTTAAAACGATCACTGCTTTGATTTTGGTAAGTATAGCGATTTTGATGATTTTGTCGATACTGAGTATCACTATTTTGGTGAAAATAGTTGTCAAATAAAGACTCAAACTCATTAAACTGAAATCTATTCATTTTCAAGACGCGATATAGTTGGGTGAGCACCCTCTCTTTTTCTTTACTTAAAGATTTTGCGTCATGAGAGGCAACCTGCTGTTGAATACGTACAAAATGTTGTAAAAGGGAAGGAGTAGAACGACATGCTATTACTAGCCTATCCAATACAGATTGTAACGAAAACTGAGCTTTTTTTCCTTGATTAAATAATAATATTGCTTGACGTTTTTGATTTGCATTAAGATACAAGGTGTCCATTACAGTGCGGGCACGTTCAATGGTAGATTCTGACACTCGGCCATCTAACTGTGCGATATAGCCCATTACGAGAAAAGTGCTCTCAAAGAAAATTTTTTCTGCAAATTGTTGATGCCGTGCTTCGTCAAAGTGATACGAGCTGCTAATAGTAATAAAATTTTTATCTAATGCATGACCAATAAGTAAACCAAGTAAAAAACCGCTCGGTCCGCCTAGCAAAAATCCAAGAAAAGCACCTACTAATTTATTAATTCCTTGCATGCGGTTTACCTGTCATATAAAAGATACTATCCGATAAAAATACATAGTCATTATAGTGGACATATTTAGATTTACTACACATTTGCTGTACAATGATCTTCATATTTTTTTCTAATTTACTATGATGACAAATATAAAAACACTGATTCAAGAGCAAATTAAAAACCATGATGTTGTACTTTATATGAAGGGTACACCCGACTATCCTCAATGTGGTTTTTCTGAAAAAGCGGTGGCTATCCTAAATCACTGTCAAGTCGAATTTATAACTTTTAATGTTCTCTCTCCATTAGATATTCGGACAGACTTAAAACAACTATCTAAATGGCCCACTTTTCCTCAACTTTATGTTAAAGGAGAACTGATAGGAGGGTATGATATCATGCTGGCTCAGTATAATGAGGGCTCACTTCAAAAAATGTTTACTGCAATATAATGTAATTTTAAACAACTCACAATGATTTTTTTTGAACTTTGTCTAATTGGTAGCACACTATTTTTAGTTAACCATTACGGTATTCCACAGTACGAAATACTGTTTGTGCTGATAACTTTTTTCTCAGGAATTAGTTACCTTCTTTCAATATATTGGATCAATCAAGGCCGTCGTTATAATTTATCTCGCTTAACGACAGTGAACCAACACTTTGCGTCTTATTTTCCAACGTTTATCTTTTTTCTATGTCTTCGATCCTTTGTCATAGAACCTTTTCGCATCCCCTCAGGCTCTTTAAAACCCACTTTAGTTGTAGGTGATTTTTTAATTGCAAATAAATTTATTTATGGACTAAGATTACCTATTTCAGGAAAACAGTTTTTTCCAATTAGAACGCCCAAAAGAGGAGAAATTGTGGCATTTCGTTCCCCTTTTGATCGTTCAGTTTATTTTATTAAACGCGTCGTTGGTCTGCCAGGCGATCGTATTCGATATACAAAGAAAATGTTAACAATCAATGAGCAACCCATCAAGCAAACTGTCGTGCAATTAGAACGCGATGAAGAGAGTAAAGAGCAATACCATCCTGTTTTACGTAGTAAAGAAGATTTGCTAGGCTATTCACATGATATTTACACACGATTGAATTTTGAAATTAGTCCTGAAAAGATAGTTGAAGAATCAGTGTCATCTAATACTGATAATCTTTCCATTACAGTTCCAAAGGGCCACTATTTTATGATGGGAGATAATCGCGACAGTAGCTATGATAGCCGGCATTGGGGATTTGTCCCACACGATGCTCTATTAGGTCGTGCAACCTGGATTATTTTCAGCTGGAAACAAGATAGCATTTGGAGTCGACCACTTTCTTGGGTCAGATGGCATCGTTTGGGTAAAGCTATTATATAATAAGATTTTTCTTCAAAATGAAGTATGTATCATCGAGTCGACCAGCCCTTTTACCAATCGAAGCATTGACAAAACATATCGATTATCGCTTCCAAAACATTACGCTGTTAATACAAGCATTAACACATCGTAGTGTTGATACGATACACAACGAACGTTTAGAATTTTTAGGAGATGCTATACTTGGTAACATTATCGCAATAGCACTGTTTGAACGTTACCCTCAAGCATCAGAAGGAAACATGAGTCAAATGCGTGCATCGCTTGTATGTGAATCAACGTTAGTGAAAGTAGCCACCCAGTTACATCTTTCTAATTACCTACGTCTTGGTACCTCGACACTTAAAGCAAATCTAAAACAATATCCAAGTTTACTAGCCAATGCTTTTGAAGCCTTGATTGGCGCAATTTACCTTGACAGTAACTTTTTTACTTGTCAACGTTGGATCTTGTCTTGGTACCATGAACACTTTACTACTTTTGACACGATTCCTTCTAAAAAAAGTCCAAAAACACAATTGCAAGAATATTTACATCAGCATCGACAACCGCTGCCATGCTATATATTACTTGAACAAACAGGACCGAGTCACGAACCAGTTTTTACAATTGCTTGCCAGGTTGAGACAAAACAGGCCACTTCTACGATACAGCAAATTGGTATAGGTCAAACGCGGCGTCAGGCGGAACAAGTGGCTGCAGAAAAAATGCTTCAGCTGTTAAAGAAAAATGAAAAAAGTCTTTGCTGATCTTTCTACCCTGCCAATTACACCTTGGCATATTTTTATACTCATATTTTTAAGTACAATATGTTTAATCACTTGTTGTTTTATTTATTTAAGACAAAAGCCGTCTTTCAAAGACGAAGATTATCATCGTTTATTACAAGGTTTTGCGTTATTACAAAACAGTTTACAACAAAATAATGCATACATGAGTCAACGGATTGATTATTTATCAGAAGCAACACAGAATCGACTACAAATGCTCAGTGGGCACATGGAACAAAGTCTTTCCAATGGATTATTGAAAACAACTGAAACTTTTGGCCAAATCATGGAGCGGCTCACGTTAATTGATGCCGCACAAAAACAGATGAGCATGTTATCAAATCAAGTCGTTGACCTACAGCAAATTTTAGTTGACAAAAGGGCACGCGGTGCTTTTGGTGAGATGCAGCTGTATGATCTCGTTCAAAATATGTTACCAACGCATTCGTTTAAATTACAATATACCTTTAGCAATAACAAAAGAGCAGACTGTGTTTTATTTTTACCACCGCCAACAGGAACGATTGCAATCGATGCGAAATTTCCACTTGAAAATTTTAGGCGAGCTATTGATTTAAAGAGCACAGCCGAAGCACGCCAGCTTGCTCAAACACAATTTCGTCATGATATGAGACAACATATTCAAGCGGTTGCAACTAAATATATCATTCCCAATGAAACCAGTGATGGTGTCATTTTATTTATTCCAGCAGAAACAATTTTTGCTGAGATTCACAGTCACTACGGTTCAATTGTACAAGAAGCTTATCGTGCTCGAGTATGGCTTACTTCTCCTTCAACACTGATGGCAATTTTAACAAGTGTTAAAGCAGTATTAAAAGATATCAAAACGCGTACTCAAGCACATCTAATTCAAAAGCATTTAAATGATTTAAAAACAGATTTTATTCGTTTTCAGCAGCGCGTTAAAAAATTAGCGCAACATATGCATCAAACACATGAAGACGTTCAAGATATTCAAACTTCTGCTGAAAAAATTGTACAACATTTTGAACGAATTGAGCGTGTTGATATCGATATACTTTCCTCAGCCGGTCAATCAAAAAAGATGAGTGATGAAATGACTGAAGCCTCAAAACTTGTTTAAGCAAAAATAGGGTCAACTTAAAATTTTTATTATTGTGCTTTTTTTAAAGTGTGCGCATGAAAAGAATCAAAATAGTTGATGCGCAACATTTGTCACAATTAATTATTGTTTGATTTACTTTGAATACAGTGATACCAGTTAGTTTAGTAGATATATAATAACAACGCTATCTGTTTTGTATGTGAGAACCGTACTTGCGACTATGCCCTATAGCAACTTATTGATTGAAAAATTTAATATGATGGATATTTCAAGGGGTAAGCAAAACCGACCTTAAATAATAAAAAACTACAGTCTAAATTTCTACAATCAATGTGTCCGTCAAATAAAAAATCAATTGTGCTGGGCATGATCCAAGTACTTTTATTCAAGGCAACTTGCAACCCTACTCCCAATACAATACCTCTCGTTCGATATGGCAGTATCGGATCAGAGTAAAGAATACCCGTCACGCCCCATCCTCCAATGTTGGCATACAGACGTGTAGAATAACTTTTTAAATCAAATTGATTTGAAAGTATTTTTACACCAATATTGCCACTCGTGAGCTTGCTTTTAAAACGGTCAAAGCACATGCCAAGGTAATATTGTGTAAACTGTTTTTGATAGGCAATCTCTATAAACGGAGCTACGATTGAACCTAATGGCGCAACTTTGCCTGATTCTTCTGAACGGTAGGAGCACGTACTACCAAAATTAGGTCCAAGGATGGCATACCATTTATTTTCAGCTCCATGGACAGACATTTGACCTACTAAGAAGATAAAAAATAGCAGTCTTTTTATCATTTATAATCTCCATTGCATAAATTAGTTACAATTCTTCTTAAATATTAATTCTATTACCACCGCTATAAATAATAAATACCTTTGCAATAAACTTGCTAATTTTTCACAGTCGTCATATTTTACTTAAGGTAAGCAGTAATAAATTTTGTCACAAAAAATGACCCGGCAAAATTCATTTTCTATGTGCAAATATTAGGAGAGAATATGGATCATCTAAAAAGCTTTCTTGACTCAGTTGTAACAAAACCAGCAACAGCATTAGCAAACTGGGTAGACTACGTGGCTTTAACCAAAGACGAGTATGAAGCAGCTCAAAAATATTATGCTAATCAAAATAAACCAGCACAAGCGCCAAGTCATTCAGCTACACAAGAGGCCCAAAAGGCAGCGGTTGTTCAAGAAATCCAAAAAGTTGTAGAGATAAAGAATGAAGATGCTACAGAAAGCCATAAAAAAATAGAAGTGATGATCAGCACGCCCGATAAAAAGGGTGATAATTTGCTAATGCGGCTGCTAAAACTAGAAAAATTTGAAGCTACATCATCAACAAATGATCCATACTTTGATTCAGCGCAAAAAATAATTGAAAGCTCTACATCTGAAAAACTGAAAGAAAAAGATATAAACGGCAATACCGTTCTCCATCTTGCAACAGCAAGACACGCGTTTCAAACGATTGACTTTATCTTACGTAAAGCACCTTTTATCATCAATGAGCAAAACAACGAAGGGGATACTGCTCTACACATTGCTGCTTTGCAAGGCAGTAGTAGAGAAAAAACGACAAATCTATTATTGCAAAAAGGTGCGGATTTAAAAATCAGAAATAAGTGTCATCAAACTGCTTTTTATAATATGGTATTTTCTCAGCAGCCGCATAGAGTGACGCTTGATAATATGTTAAAAAAAGAAAATAATCCACATCAACTGGGTGGACGGTCTCCGGTATATGCATTTGCGTTAAATCAAGAAAATCAAGACATTTTAAACCTATTAATCGAAAATGGCTTTTCTATTGATACAACAGATGAGATGGATGGAAAAACGCCTTTACATATTGCTGTAGAAAGATTGCAAATAGAAACCATAAAAACGCTTATAAAGCATGGTGCAAATCCTTTTGCTCAAGATAAACATTTAAGAACACCTTTACATACTATTATTTCAATTTGGGTAAGTAGCTTGAGTGAAAATCCAAAGCAATACAAGCTTCTTGAAAATTTTTGGAAAAAGCAAGAAAAACCTGATGAAGCAAAATGTAAGACTATTGCCAAATTATTACTGGATACAAATTCTACACTCGTAAATGCAGTCGATGAATTTGATAATACGGCTTTACACCTTGCGTGTGAATCTGCTTTCAAAGACTGCGATAATAAAAATCGAGTAGAGATTTTTAAGTTATTGTGCGATAAGAATACAAATTTATCTGCCAGAAACAAACAAGGTTTGACCCCTTTTGTCTATGCAGTAGCATTTAATATTCCTCTTAAAATTGACAAAGAAAAGGTTGGAAAATTGCTACTCCCGACAAAAGAACAAATGGATCGAAATATATTTTTAAGACAGTGTGATGTTCACGGGAATAACATTGCACATTATACGATACTGTCACCACACCAAAATACAATAAGTGTCATAGATTATTTACATACAAAATCAAAAGACAATCTATTTCGATCACAAAATAACCAAGGCTACAGTCCTGTAGATTTCTTTAGATTTTTAAACGCACAAAACCACGAATCAACAGCAGAAGCGCTTTTGAGCAAAAAAGAGAGAATGATCGTGAAAGAGACCACTATCTTAGAATCATCAGAACCCTTAATAAAAGGTCCCTTTACACTACCGAAGTTTAATTGTCCAGAATCTTTACTTCCTTTTTACAAAGAGCTCATAGCAAATCGACAGGACGATATGACACCGTCTCACCAAACGACAACGCCAACCCAAAGTGAAATCCTTTTTCCACCAACGCTTTCTCAAAACAATGCTAGTTCATCAGTTTTACCCCCTCCTTACTCTGTAGAAGGTGAAGAGTCTATAGAATTACCAACTGATACCAGTAGTGTTAAAGAAGGTACTGAACTTACCACTCAAACAGAATCTAACTCTGGTGGCGACGTTTCTTCTACTCAGGAAGAATTTCGTGTGGTCGTTAACACTGCAGTACATCTTCGCAAGTGATGAGTGAGAAACAACAGTGGTATCTCCAAAAGCTTCGTATTCAAACTTTTAGAAAAGTATTATTAAATCACAGTATATTATTGCAGCCACCTATGAGTACTCTCTTTTCCTCTACAGATACCACAACGATGGATTGGAAAACATTAGAAGAGGTTGTCACAAATTGTACAGCTTGTCCTTTACATCAATCGCGTACCCATGCCGTCTTTGGTTCTGGTAGTCAAAGGGCAAATTTACTTATTGTGGGTGAAGCACCTGGTGCTAATGAAGATCAGCAAGGTAAACCTTTTGTAGGCCGAGCGGGTCAATTACTAAACGCCATGTTACAAGCAATTGGACTCACACGAGAAGCTGTTTATGTGACTAATATTCTTAAGTCTCGACCTCCTCAAAATAGGAATCCTCTTCCAGCTGAAATAAAAGCATGTACGCCTTATTTACTTAGGCAAATCACTTTACTTAAACCGAAAATAATATTGACACTAGGACGTATTGCAACGCACTATCTGTTAGATACAAAAGTTGCGATGAATCAATTAAGAGGTCAACAATTTACATACGGTCCTTTAAATACTACTTTGATTGTTACTTATCATCCTGCTTATTTATTGCGCGCACCGCATGAAAAGCGAAAAGCGTGGGAAGATATGCAACTACTTCAAAAATTAATGCAACAGTAAAGTCATGTAGTTGTTTTGAAAAAAAAATCAGGCTTTACATTAATTGAGCTACTTACTGTGATAAGTATCAGTAGTTTTCTATTGGGATATATTAGTTTACCTCTTTACTATCAATGGTATTTAAAAATACAACTTAAAAACAGTGCTGATCAACTCTTTGAAGCGCTACAGCTTGCAAGAAATTTCGCGTTGACTCGTCAAACTACAATGATAGTTCGTCCTAATCATGAAGGTCAGTGGATAACAGGGTGGGTAATTGTAGAAAAAAGCTCAGTAGGTACAGATAGTGTTTTAAAACGTTACCCTTATCTGCATGCTTCTCAACAACTATTTTGGCAAGGAGCTAGAGGTAATACGCACAGTGTTCAGTTCGACAAACAAGGAATGAGTTTAGGGTATAATGGCAGTTTTACATTTTCTTATCAAAAGCCATACATGAGAAAAACAAAATGGACCATTACACTTAGCAGTACAGGACGCGCTACGCTGAGTCATTTTTCATAGTTTTCTTTTTATCATGAAACCAACACGTCTTTTTTGGCTTATTTGCTTAGATTGTGCATTATCAGTTCATGCTACTCAATCAGGTTATCTTAATCGTGCCACAGTACAAATTTTAGAACCATTATCACTATTAATAGTACTCCTATACCGTGTTTGTTGGATCACTGGCGGTACATTTTTAATGGGTGCTATCTTGCGTTACTTTCAATACCGACGCAATGCAGGAGAAGCGCATCTTAGCCAAACATTTACTTTAGGTATATTGGGATTAGTATTGTTACTACTGCCTTTCATAGCGCAAACGACAAGATCTTCGAAATATAAATTTTATATTCAGCAACACCTATTACAATACTATTGAATTTTTTTTGAATAATGATTCTAATTGATTAGTGTTTTTCACGCTCGCTGAGTAACGCGATTTGTTTTTGTAGTAAATAATTAACAAGTAAAAAAACGGGTCTACCGGTTGCCGTTTTTTTTCGACCTGGCTTGTAAGCAGTACCTGCAATATCTAAATGTGCCCAAGGTATATTCTTTTCAATAAAACGTGAAAGGAAACAAGCTGCTGTAATGCTACCTGCACCGCTTTTGCCAAGGTTGGAGAAATCTGCAACATTGCTTTCAATCATTGTTTGGTAGTTTTCCCAAAGAGGTAAAGGGTAAATAAGATCACCACTGTTTTGGCTTGCATGCATTAAATCTTTTTCAAGTGATGGATTGTTAGTCATCAACCCAGAGACTTCTTCGCCTAACGCTGAAACGACTGCTCCCGTCAATGTAGCAATATCAATGATAGTAGAAGGATGAAAACGATGACCATAGGTCAATGCATCTGCAAGTATCAGTCTACCTTCTGCATCAGTATTTTCGATTTCTACTGTTTGTCCTGATAACGTGTGTAGCACATCACCTGGTTTTAACGCAAAGCCATTAATAAGGTTTTCAGTTAAAGGTAATAAACCAACGACAGGTATCTCTAATTGTAACGTTGCGATGGTATGTAAAATACCAACGACACTTGCTGCGCCTGCCATATCAAACTTCATTTCTTCCATTGCGTAAGCGGGTTTAATGGAAAGACCGCCTGTATCAAAAGTTACACCTTTTCCAACCAACACAATAGGAGATATGTCTATGGGAGTATGTGGTTGATAATGCATCACAATAAATTTGCAAGGTTCGCAAGAACCTTTTGCTACTCCTAAAAAAGCACCCATCTGCTTAATGATCGGTTCTGTTTTATCCAAAACTTGAATTTTTAGATCAGAAATAGGTTGACTTAATTTGACAATTTTTTCGGCAATAATAGTGGGTGTTCCATGATTAGCAGGTAGGTTCGATAAATCTTTTGTAATGGCTATTCCTTTAGAAATTGCAACGCCTTGTTTAATCCATTGTTCTGCATCAGATACATCTTTTTTACAATAAAGCGATATAGCGGTTAGGTTATTTTTCTTTTTTACTGATGTTTTGAATTCATCAAATTGATAAAATACCCTTTCTGATGCAAGTATTGCTAGGATCAATACATTACTACTTGAAATTGCAGCCGAAAAACCCTCAATGTCAATCAAAAGTGAGCAAATAAAGTGCTTGCTGCTGTACATAATACTTTGAAATATAAGCTGTTCAAACTTTTGTATAGAAGGAATAGGGTGAGCGCCACAATGAATGAAAACAATACTTTTAATTGATAGAAAGTTTGCTTCGTAAAGTATTGCCGTACTTCCTAATTCATCTATAAGATAATCATCAATAAATCGTTCAATTTGGCCCTTACTTTTTGTATTAAGCGCTTGACCGATATCTGATAAGCCTCGTGTTTTAAAAACAGGTAAGATAATACAGTCAAATTGACTTATCTTATTTATATCTTGACAAAGATGATAATGCATAATTGTAATTGCTCTAAGACGATAAGGAGGATGTCTCAGTAAATGATATTTGAGTGGTACAGGGTGTATCCGTCCAAGCATTAGGGGTTGCAAAAACTTTTTGCATCAATTGATGTAGTAAGCGAAGATTTCCCTGATAACTTTGTAAAGAACCAATTAAATTTACACCAAGTAAACAAAAATAGCCCATTGTATCAAGTAAAAAGTGCCGTGCTATTTCATTTTGATAGCGTGGTTTTTCTTTTTTCTCATGTAAAATAAGGTCTCTAGCACGTGATAATTCTTTTACATAGGCATGAGGAGAAAAAATTATTTCGCATTGTTGAGAAAGCTGATTTTTACCATCGAACATAGAGCGCAAGTGAAAAGTATTTCGTGGTGAAATCATCATAGACGTTTTTTCTAACTGTACCGCTATTTCTTTTACAATACGAATTGTTTTTTTTAGCATATTTTGTGTTTGACAGCCTACTGTTTTTAGTAAAAAAATGAAAGGTTCTGTGCTCCCTTGATCAAGTATTGGAATTGTAGTGCAACGTATATCGATATAGACATTATCGATGCGTAAACCAAAAAGTGCAGAAAGAATGTGTTCAGTCCCTTGAATTAAAATATGATTTTTCTGTAATGTAATTTGATGTAAGGAGATGTGTGCAAATTCAATCGTTGCGGGTATTTCTAGAACGGGATCTAAATCGAGACGACGAAATAGAATACCGGTGTTAGGTGGTGCGGGTTTTAAACTAATGCTTTGAGAGATGTCTCCTTCTTTCCCAAAAATGTGAATGGTTTTTTTCAATGTACGTTGCCATACATCAAAAGTAGTATCTTTTATTGTGTGATTTGAATCGTAAGCATATGTTTCTTCTATTTCCTTTTTGTCATATTGCAAAGCGGTGTTTGGTGCATGTTTAATCATCCTCTCGCCTCTTTTTCTCCCTACGCACAAAGCTTGAAACATCAAGATATGCACGATCCTTAGAAAGGACATTAGATTGATACTGCTTATTACTTTGCTTTCGCAAAATAGCAGGCCTATCGAAGAATTTTTCTTCTTCTTCTACCTTATCATTTTTCATTAATTCATCCGTTTTTGATTCATTTAAACCGGTTAATACAACCGTTACGCGTAGAGTTTCTTCCATATTAGTATCAATGACTGTGCCTAACACGACATTTGCATCTTCGGAAGTAAAACCTTTTACTACTTCTCCTACTTCTTCAAATTCTCCAATCGAAAGATTCATTCCTGCTGTAATGTTAACAAGCACACCTTGTGCGCCTGTTAGATGTACGTCTTCTAATAGAGGACTTGCAATGGCTGCTTTTGCAGCCGTTTTTGCACGATCTTCTCCAGTAGACTCACCTGTACCCATCATTGCAACACCCATCTCTGACATTACCGTTTTTACATCAGCAAAGTCAACATTGATTAAACCAGGACGCGTAATGAGTTCAGCAATGCCTTGTACTGCTCCAAACAAGACATTGTTTACTGCTTTGAATGCTTCAAGTAAGCTGATCTGTTTTCCCAGTACCTTCATTAGTTTATTGTTAGGGATGGTAATGAGTGAATCAACATGTTGACTCAATTGTTCAATCCCTTTTTCAGCTGTATGAAGTCGAGTTCCTTCAAAAGTAAAAGGTTTTGTCACGACTGCAATTGTTAAAATACCCAACTGATTTGCAATTTCTGCGACTACTGGTGCCGCTCCTGTACCTGTTCCACCACCCATACCTGCTGTAATGAAAATCATATCAGCACCTTTGAGTGCATCATGTATTTTTTCTCGATCCATTTCAGCAGCCTGTCGACCTATTTCAGGATTTGCACCCGCGCCAAGTCCTCGTGTCAGTTGCTCACCAAGTTGAATAAGTGTACAACGCGTTTCATCAAAATCTCTAAGCGCTTGTGCATCGGTATTGGCGCAGATAAACTGTACTCCTTCTATGCTTTGTGACATCATATGAGAGAGCGCATTACCCCCTCCGCCACCAATTCCCATGACCTTAATAACAGCAGATTGGGAACTTTTGTTTAATGCTGACGACGTGATTGAAGAATCAGCGGTAGTATTCATGATCACAACCTCTTTTAAAAATTATCTCGAAACCAAGTTTGCATACGGCGGTAAATTGATTGAAAAGGATTTACTAGATTTCTCTGAGACGTGTGTTGATAACCATAGTAAATAAGTCCAACGCCTGTCGCGCAAGAGCCATGATGCAACGCCGTTTCCATATTACCTGTATATTTTGGAAACCCATAACGCACTGGGATGGCTAATACTTCTTGAGCCAACTCAATTGCACCTTTTATATGTGCAGCTCCACCTGTTAACACAAGACCTGCAGGTAAGTTATCCCAGTAGCCGCAGGCCTGTAATTCTTTTTTGACCAGTTTAAACAGTTCTTCGTATCTTGCATTGACCACTTCTGCTAACATTTTTAGTTGAATATCTTGTATCGATTGATTGGAAGGTGTAGTGATTTGAATGGCAGTGTCTTTAATTAGACTAGTCACTGCACAAGCATGCTGACGTTTAATTTTTTCAGCACTTTCTATTGATGTATGGAGTAATACAGCGATATCTTTTGTCACGTGATCTCCTGCAATTGGAATGACACTCGTGTGTTGAATGGCACCATTTTCAAAAATAGCGATATCTGTGGTACCCCCTCCAATATCTAAAAGACATACCCCTAAATCTTTTTCGTCTTCCGTTAAAACAGCTTGGCTAGATGCCAGTTGCTCAAGCACCATGTCAGTTACTTCTAAATTACATTTTTGAACGCACTTTGCAATATTTTGTGCAGCGTTAACCGCGCCAGTCACAAGGTGTACTCTTGCTTCTAAGCGCACGCCTGACATACCGATGGGGTCACGAATTCCGCTTTGATGATCGACACTAAAATCTTGTGGTAGTACATGTAAGAGTTTTTGATCTTTAGGGATAGCAACTGCTTGAGCAGAAGCAATAACACGGTCAATGTCAGTTTTTGATACTTCTTGTTTTTCAATTGCAACGGTCCCATAAGAATTAAAGCTTCGAATATGGCTTCCTGCAATACCTGTATACACTCTATTTACTTTCACACGTGCCATGCGTTCTGCATCTAAAACAGCTTCTGCGATTGCCTGTGTCGTTGCATCTATATTATGTACTACCCCTTTTTTCAATCCATAGGAAGGTCTAATGCCTAGCCCAATGATTTGTATTGTTTCATTTTCGCAAGCTGCAATCAATGCGTTGACTTTTGAAGTCCCAATATCTAAACCGGCGACAATAGAAGGGTTCAATTTTTTCATCTGGCCGATTGGTAAAATTGCACAGCCATTCCTTTTGAATAGCGTAAATCAATTGCATTGATTTTATGAGATTGATGTAAGATATTTAAATGATTTTTAAATAAAGTTTGTAATCGTGTCAAAGGGTCAAAAGAGCCCAATTTCAATAAAATACCATTATCCAAAACAAGGTAAACACGAGTTTGGTCGTCAAGTTTTATTGAATGAATACTGAGAGCGCTTGTCTGTAGCATTTTTTGTATTTTTTGATAATAATTGATTAATATTTTCGACTGAGACATGGTACCAATTAGAAGCGGAAGAAAAGTATAGTCATTTGTATACAGATCAAATATAACGCCTTGTTGATCAATGAAATACATTTTTCTTTTGTTATCTTTATCGTATGTATCAAATCTTGCAATTGGTTTTCGAGCATCAATATACACCAGTAGTGTGTAAGGCAGCTGATACCGTGTTTTTACCGTTTCAACCCATGATAATCTTTTTATACAATCTCGCAACTCTTTGTCACTGGAAGAAAGAACGCTTTTTTTTGTTAGCGGTAAAATAATGTTTTCTAAAGGCATTTTTAACTTCTGTGGGAAAGTACCTATGACTTTGACAGTGCGAATAGGAAAAATTGTAAAATAATATTTTCTTCTAGATATCCAAACGTTTTGTAGTAAAAAAAAAATGAATATAGAGGAAAAAATAGCGAACAAATAGCGGTAAGTAATCGTCACAAATAGTGTATTTTCATAAAATGAACTGAGTATATTTTTTTAATGCGCTAAAAATATAGTGAGTTGCGATATAAACCATCATGCATTTTTTTTGCTTATTTTGTAAAATATCCTTTTTTTAACACTAATAGAAAGTCATGCTAGTGTGCCTTATCAATTTTTAAAACTGCAAGAAAAGCTTCTTGTGGTATCTCTACCTGACCTAGCTGTTTCATTCTCTTTTTTCCTGCACTTTGTTTTTCGAGTAGTTTTCGCTTTCGACTGACATCTCCTCCATAACATTTTGCAATAACATTTTTTCGCATTGCTTTTACGGTCTCACGAGCAAGTATTTTACTGCCAACGGTTGCTTGAATAGCAACGTCAAACATTTGTCTTGGAATGAGTCCTCGTAATCGTTCGCTCAAACGTTTACCGTATAATAGTGCTTTTTGTCGGGGTACAATATTGGCGAATGCATCAATCTTCTGTCCATTAATTATTATCTCTAACTTAACAAGATCAGTTGTTTGAAAACGTAACCAACGATAATCGACCGAAGCATATCCCCGTGTTAATGATTTTAAACGATCAAAAAAATCTAAAGCAATTTCGGCTAACGGGAGCTCATAACAAATACTTAATTGGTTACCAAGATAAAGCATTTTAGTTTGCGTTCCTCTTTTCTCGTTACATAGGCTGATTACATTACCAAGGTAGGCCTGTGGCACTAAAATAGTTGCTTCTACAATGGGTTCTCGAATTTCAAGTCTTTGTTCGGCGGAAGGAAATTGTGTTGGATTACTGATACGCTGTATTTTTTTAGCAGTCACTACTTCATAAACGACGGTAGGAGCGGTGACTAATAAATGTAGGTTATATTCTTGTTCTAGACGCTCTTGTACAATTTCAAGATGTAGCAAACCTAAAAATCCACATCGAAATCCTGGACCGAGTGCTTCTGAAGATTCTGGTTCATGAAACAATGCAGAATCATTCAAGCTTAATTTTTCAAGGGCTTCACGGGTTACTTCATAATCGTCAGTATTGAGTGGAAAGATACCTGCAAATACTTGTGGATGTACCTTTTTAAAACCGGGTAAACGAGAAACATCTTGATCTGTTATATGAGTTAATGTATCTCCAACAGGAGCGCCTTGAATTTCTTTAATGCCTGCAACGACAAAACCCACTTCGCCTGTTTCCAAAGTTGATTTGTTAATACGCTTTGGTGTAAAAATACCCAGTGAGTCGACCATGTAGCTTTGTCCTGTTGATAAAACCTTAAATCGTTCCTTAATTTTTAAAACACCATTTTTGATACACACTAAAGAAACCACACCTAAATAATTGTCAAACCAAGAGTCAATAATCAGTGCTTGCAAAGGCGCTAAAGGATTGCCTTTAGGAGCAGGAATACTATCAATTAACTGCTCAAGCAGTGTCTGGATACCAGTTCCTTCTTTTGCGCTAATACGTAGCGCATCCTGAGCAGAGATGCCGATAATTTCTTCAATTTCTTGAATAACACGCTCAGGGTTGGCTTGGGGTAAGTCAATTTTATTAAGCACAGGTAACACTTCTAAATTTTGTTCGATTGCCGTATAACATACAGCCACTGTTTGTGCTTCAACGCCTTGGGCAGCATCAACAACGAGTAAAGCACCTTCACACGCAGCAAGAGAGCGAGAAACTTCGTATGCAAAATCAACATGACCTGGGGTGTCAATAAAGTTCAGTTGATAGGTGATATGGTCTTTATGACGATAATAAAGTGTAACGCTTTTTGCTTTGATAGTAATACCACGAGCTCTTTCAATGTTTTGGTCAAGTACTTGCGCCATCATCTCTCGTTGATTTAATCCACCGCAGTATTGAATTAAACGATCGGCAACCGTTGATTTTCCATGATCAATATGTGCAATAATACAAAAATTTCGAATCGCTTTCATGAACTAAATAACGGTATAATAAATTTGCTTTTCCGGAATGTAGCGCAGCCTGGTAGCGCACCTGCATGGGGTGCAGGGGGTCAGAGGTTCAAATCCTCTCATTCCGATTCTAATCTTAAAAATAGTTTAGCTAATTTTTAATCATGTGAGAAATGCGTGGTTGATTTACGAAGGGTATTATGTATGATGAGCTTAAATTTAAAGAACGTTTATACCTTGTTGATCTATTTAACGGGATAGGCTTTTTGACTAAAGACTCAAACTTAATCTAACTATTTTTAGTCCAAACATTCCTTTATGTATCAGATTTTTTCTTTTCGTTGTCTTTTACTACTTAATATAAGCTTAGCTTTGGCTGCATTTTCTAGATGCTCTTTTCAACGTTCGACTGTTATACCACCTTCTGTATCAGCGACTCAATCTTTTTCTCTTAATCTTTTACAGTGGAATAAACAACAAAAGGTAAAATTACAGCCACATCAATTAGCCGTTATTGATTTTTTAGAGAAAAACTCTGTCAAAGGCACTATTGTTAATCACTATCTAGGTACAGGAAAAACATATACTGCAATTGGCTATGCAGAGAGAGTGTCTGATCGACCAATTATCATCATGGCGCCACATTATTTAGAGTATCACTGGTTAGAACACTTAGAAAAATATGGTGTCAAGGATAAAAGTCGATACCACTTTTTCGCAGATACTGCGCCAGAGACACTTCTCAAAAGAAATTTATCAAATAGCGTGATTATCATCGATGAGTCCCATCGTTTTGTAAGCAATACTCGCTCGTCACAACCGCACTACAGTGATTTATATAAAGAAATTCAGAGTGCATACCGTGTCTTATCATTAACCGGTACGCCTATTTACGAAGATATTTATGATTTTATCTATCAAGTAAATCTGGTGGCTGGAAAAACCATTTTATCTTTCAATCATCACAATTTTGACCGTGACATGTTTGTTATTAACCCGTGGAAATCTTTATTTAGAGGATATCTAGCCAACACCTTTTTAAATCATCAGTTGATGCTGCAATCTATTATTTCACTGCCATTACATTTCTATATTAACGACTATTTAATGATTAAATTGAGTGACGAAGCCAATAGTAACGTAGTTACTAATCCTCATAAAATTGTCAATGGTATCATCAGTATATTTGCTCCTCTTTCGCCATTTTTAATGACTTTTTTATTAAATCGCATTGTAACAAATAAACCTATACTAAAGTTCTCTCTAAGAGAACTCAATCTTATCAAAATGAGAAAGATTACAAAAAAATATGTTTCTTACTATGACTTTTCTAAAAATGAAAATGCGTATCCTACAAGACACTTTTTAAGAAAAAATTTGTCCTATAATGATGCACAGGTCAATTTTTTGTATAAATTTCTAGACAATGATTTGAATCACTTTGAGTTGAAGCAAATTTTAAAAGATACGCACTATTCTCGATTATCTCAGAACTTTACTCAATTAAATATTTCTCAATTACAAGAAAAGTATGGAGCACAAGCTGGTGCAGGTCGAGAATTTGGCAATTTTTCTTTTATAGGAAAAGCAAGTCCTGATCCTATAAAAAATACGATATCTATTACAAGACCTGAAAAATTTGAACAAATATTGAAAACAATTGAAAAAAGTACAGGTCCTACCGTTGTATACTCGCATTACTACCACAATGGTCTATTAATGTTTAAACAATTTTTAGATGCAAAAGGTTATCAAAATCAATATGAAATTTTACACCCTAAATACACTTTAGAAGATTACACACGTATTGTGGGACAGTTTAATGCAGGGAAAGTCAAGATCCTGCTTTTACATCCTAATATTACAGAAGGAATTTCTTTAAAAGGAACACGTCAGCTACATTTTTTAGAAATACCAATCAATACAGCATGTCAGAAGCAGATTGTTGGTAGAGTCGTCCGTTATCGTTCACATACCCATTTACCTAAACCAGAACAGTACGTGCAGATCTATTATTGGTGCTATCGTATTGCTGTCTTCGACCTACGTGCTTACTTTTTAAAAAGAAAGATTTGGCATTATCGGTTTAATGAATCATACCATGTGCCAATCACCCGAGGTCGAAACTTATTGGATAAAAAAGCACTGGAAAAAAACATGTCACCCGATATAGAAGCATACAAGCTTTTACATACTTTGGATCGGTATACTTCGTTGTTTATTCAACATTTGAAAACATATTCTATAGAATCAAACTATCGTTGTTTATAAAGAGTGAATCATGAAACACCGTTGGATCGAACGTCTCGCCGTACTCATATACATCTACTTATACTTGTATAGTGCATGTAGCATTGCACGAAATATGCAAACTACTTTATTTGAAATACAGCCTTATTTCTATCACCAATCATTTTTAGAGAAATTTATTGATCCGACTCAAATGGCTGCCATACAAATAGGAAAATCTATTGCAAAAAAATATCATCAAAAAGCTACTTCAATCATCACACTCTATGAAATCAAACATTTAAAAGAAATAAAGAATGTAAATTACGATATCAAGCTGGAAGTCCCTTACTATAACAGCCAAAATAGTGTTGGCATATTATATAGCAATGAATCGGACAGGCTATTGGGTATAACACCTATTGGATCCAATCAAATGCCACCCTATCAAACGCAAGATAACCAGTTTATGGATTTTACTGCACGGCATATTTTACTTATCTTCACGAAAAGGATGACTTTTCTTATTCATCGTGTTCCCTGCGCATTAACCCTCACTCCACAAGCTGGGTTCACTTACATGCCTCAAGCCACTACTTATGAAAACAAATATTATCCGGTCTGTTTGGGATGTGTGGGCGGTAGCGGCGTTGGGTTTGAATGTTACCTAAACCAATGGTGTGGTATTTATCTAGACTACTCATTAAAAGCGCATTGGGTATCCTCTTCAATTCTAGCCAGTGAAGTAAAAGAAAAAAGCCTTCAATATTATACAAGTGCTTTAACGGTTGGATTGAGAATCACTTTTCAGCCCGAAATTTTAGCAAATTAACGCTGTGTGCTATATGAAAAAACAATTTGTGTATTGAAATTAACATCAAAAAAGTATTACTTTTTCTACAGGATAACTCAAATTATTGATGACACAATCCAATTATTGCAATCTCAGTAAAAAATGACGACAGTAGTCACCGTTTTCTTTTCAAACGGCTATATCATTTTTTAGTGAAGGTATAGGCAATAAATTGTCAATTACATTGATCCGTTTATTCCAAAAGAACATAAGTGGTTTTAATATTCTTTTCATTAAGGTTTTAAAGAAAAACCATCATCAAACTCGCTCAATTGAAAATTTGACTGTCTTAACTTAAAAAGTCTTGATTTATCAAAAAAGTGTTTTTTTATGTATCAATGTAAATAAATTCTTTGCATCTTCAACACTTTTTTTACACGACGAAATAACAACTTTATACAAATATGATTTCCTGTTACTTTTGGCGAAAAAAATTATATAGTGATAAAGTCTTCTTTAATCAATTTAATCTCATGCCTACTCAACCGTTATCATTCCTATTCAGCTTACTGGCGATACTGATTGGATTTTCTGGATGTTCTTTCCAGCCAATGAAAAGAGAGAGATTCGATTTATTACCGAGTCAAAGCATTTCATGCCACTTACTTCAGTGGAATAAACAACAGAAAGTACAGTTACAAAGACATCAACTTATTTTCATTGACTATTTAGAAAAACACCCTGACGTGAAAGGATTAGTGGCACACCATGCACTTGGTTCCGGTAAAACATTCAGCGCAATTGGTTTTGCGGAAAGAAATCCACAGCGTCCCATCATAATTTTGGCACCTTCTTTTTTAGAATACCATTGGTTGGAGCAATTAGAACAATATGGGGTTGAGAACAAAGCGCGTTATCGCTTTTTTAAAGATAATGCGCCAGATATATTGTTGAAAGAGAATTTATCCAATGCAATTGTCATTGTTGATGAGTCTCATCGACTCATTAACAATATTAAAGGAAGTAGTATGTACAGCAATTTATATGCAAAAATACAAAAGGCACATCGAGTCATACTATTAACCGCGACACCTCTCTACAACAGTATTTATGATTTGACTTATCAAATTAATTTAAGTGCTGGAAAAACTCTTTTACCTTTTGAATATCATAAGTTTGACCGTTTACTATTTAGAATAAATCCATGGAAGTCGCTGTGGCGTGGCTATATTGTAGAAATATCTTATGCAAAATATTTTATTAACATCATATTTGCTTTACCTCTTGCTACGGTTCTGGTAGACAACTATTCGTTACTAAATGGGGTTAGTATTACTTGGGTATTTGGTGGGCTCCACAGCTTATTGCATATTCCTTGGATACTACAAAGACTCAAGCAGGTATCTCCTTTTGACCTTAAAGACATACAAATAAATCGACTGCGAAGGGTCACTGAAAAATATATTTCATACTACAGTACTGCTCAAGATAGCGAGGCTTACCCTAAGAAAAATTTCTTTGCAATGCAGGTACATTACAACCATGCCCAAATGGATTTCTTATATAAATTTTTAGATGAACGTCTCAATACTATTGAATTGAAACAATTGCTCAAAGATAACGCGGATGCGACGAATATATCTATAGAAGCACTTCGTTTAAATAGTTCTCGATTTCACAAAATGTTAAAAAGTGAAATAGGACGCGGTAGAGAAATTGGTAATTTTTCATTCATCGGTCAAACTTTTTCTCTGTCTAAGCAGAAAGGAAAAGAGACACATTTAATTACTCCAACCAAATTTGAAGAAATCTTTAAAATTATTCAAACCAGTTCAAGACCTGCCGTGATTTATTCTCATTACTATCATAATGGACTTCTTTTGTTTAAACAATTTTTAGATGGCAAAGGCTACCAAAACCAGTACAAAATTTTACATCCAGAAATGCCAAAAACAGAGTACGTTGAAGCAGTTGGCGCGTTTAATCGTAATGAAATTAAAGTTTTACTGCTTCATCCAGAACTTACCGAAGGAATTTCTTTAAAAGGTACCAGCCAATTGCATTTTTTAGAAACGCCGATTAGTCACGCACAAAGAGAACAAATTATTGGTCGAGTCGTGCGCTATCAATCACACGCGCATTTACCTGAGAATGAAAGATATGTCAGTGTTTATACATGGTGCTGCAAAATTTCTCTGGACGACTTTCAATCTTATTTTTTACAGCGACGAAACTGGTATCATCAATTTAGAGAATTTTATCACGGCTCAGCAGATGCAAGGTATCAGATAGATAAATCTGCTTATACAAAAGAAATATCTCCAGACACAAGAGCAAATGCACTGCTCGCTTTAACCAATAAACAAGTATTCTCGCTTCAAGCGAGTCTTAAAATTTTTTCTATTGAAAAATATTATAAAACACAAGTGACTGTATGAACAATTTCTCTGTTAAAAACTCTATCTTTCTATTACTACGTATTGCATTGACGCAAACAGTCCATGCGCATGAGAAGCAAGTGCACGAAGCTTTTTTTCCTATTCAATCATATTTTTATCAAGATACATCACTGAATAGGTTCATCAATCCTTTTCGTATGCCAACGTTAGAAATTGGTATACCAATTCAACAGGTACACTGTACAAACATTACTTCTATCTTTTCAAAAGAAAAACGACAGTTTATACAGTTGACTGAGATGGATACAAAAACATCTTACGAACCGTTTATTCAGCTCTTCGATTTTTTCTATAATTTTCATTGTAAACTTCATATACCATTGTACGACACGCTGCAAAGCATAGGAATACAGTATGAACACACAGCTCATAATATAATAATAAAGTCGTACCCCATGAACAGTGATGCATTTAATTCTATGCTTTCGCATAGTGTTGTCGGAGTTTACACTTGGCGTAAATTACTTCCATCGAATTTGCCTTGTGCGCTAGCCATCACACCAAAATTTGGTCCCACTGTATTTTACGGTGAGACTAAAACTATAGACTTTATAAACTTTACAGGTTGTATAGGAATAACTTTTGGTATTGATACGGCGTTGGAGTTTTATTTTTCTCAATGGCTTGGAAGCTATATCGTATACTCGCTGAATGGACATATCATTCCTCCATCGGTCACGACAGAAGATGCAAGGGACACTTACTGTTACTGTACGAGTGCCTTCAGAATAGGCATCAAATCCACTTATCTACCTAGTTTTCTTGGTGGATAAAATTTATTATTCTGATAAGAGCAATGAGATTATAGTACTGTTCCAGGGTAAATAATGTCTTGGTGGCTGTGCAATCATTTGCAAAAATACAGAATCTGTATTATTGGAACGGTTGACTACTTTTAATCCAATAGAAGGCCAAGATTTGTCCCATTTCTTTTTTTTAAGCTCAATACTCACGTAATCGTTCAGTGAATATTGCATACCCACAAAAATACTTGAAAATCTTTGAGCGTTGGCATAAGAATAAGAAACATTTTCTACATAAGGAAGGGGTCCAACTACATTTGGGGCTGTCCAAGATAAATGTCCTCCGATAAACAGTGTTTGAAACTTGCGTTTGTATTCGTAAACGATACTCATGCCGCCTAAATCACAAACCGTCGGATTTCCATGCGCAAAAGTATGCCCGTAACCGTTAAAAGTGAACCGATGTTGACGCTGTATCGCTTCTAAACCTGCTGCAAATCGAATAGAAGCATCGTACATTACATCATAACTGCCGTATATACCAACGCATCTTTGTGTACCGTGTAGCATTTTACGATAACCCACACTGGTCCCACCGATAACCGTACCGGTATCCCACCAAATCCAATTTTCTCCCCATCGATACACAATTGGAACAAAAATACTGGCTATTCTTGTGTCGTGCCATCCAAAGGTGACATAACCATAATTTTTAGGAGTAGAAGAATATAATTCATTGAGCACTGAAGCTTGCGTTACATAGGGTAATATCCAAAAGATGATAAACAGTTTTAGCATTAATCAAATTTTACGTTTTGTTTATTTAAATAGTTCTTTAAAGATTACAGAAATATTTTCTACAACAGCATCGTTAATGTTGCTTTGAGATATATCTTTTGGGAAGAAGAACCGAGGTGCTTGATTCATTTGACGAATAAATGGGTTTTTATAAAATATAGGTTGTGTTGTTATTTTTATACCAAAGGAAAACAAACGATCCTTTAATATCCATTTTATATCAGTACTGACATAAGGGTTGTAGAATTTTTTTAGACCAATGAATAGATCAACGTAGTGATAGTTCCCATAAAGCTCTAAGGCAACCCCTGCAAGAGGCGTAACATATTGCAATTGATTGTAACTGCCTGATAAATCGATAAAAGTGGTATTAAAGGGGTTACTATCATGATATTCGTCTGTCTTTTGTCTTTCTCGAGAAATATTTACACTTACAGAAACAAAGGAGTTTGTAAATTCTCCCCCGACGGTTGCTCTTGAAAGATATTTCCAGAAATTCAAGTTTTTATCATGTATTGCTTCTATTCCATGCCAGTTAAAACGCCCGTAGATGCCCCACAGTATCGTATTTTTGCTAAAAGTACGCCAACCGGCACCGGCTCCACTGAGTAAAAAGCTTGTCTCTGACCACATCCAAGACTGTGAAAATTTTTTGAGCGTGGGTTGAAAAAAAGCCGCAGTTCTGGTTGCGTTATTTCCAATTGAGATGTAAGAATGATTCTTGCCAGATAGAAGTAAAGTAGCGGTCGATATTTGTGCAAATAGCGGTAATGTATTGACTAAAATTATCCCAACTGCAAGTAAATGCTTGCGATTGAGTTTAAAAAACGAATTTATTAAAATAAACATTACATGCTCTCAAAATGAAGTGTTAACATAACAATTGCATACTGTAGTACAAAAATACCATAAAACAAATGTATTAAATGTTACAACTGTCTTTTAAGTCCTGTGTGCAACAGGCATTGCACCCTTTCTTTAGAGTAAAAGTGTATGATATCTTTGATCGGCATAATTCCTAGAAAGAACGAGGTAACTATAGGATGATATCCGTTTAATATTTTTCTTTTGCACGTAAACGGCGCTGCGTCATGGGGTCAAGGAGTAAAGCAGAGTAGATTTCAACGCGGTCGTTTGCCTTCAATACTGTATCATAAGTCACTGTTTTACCGAAAATACCCACCGCATGTTTTTGTAACTGCATGGACGGATATTTTTCTAGTAAACCAGATTGAACAATGGCTTCTTTAACCGTACAGTGCGCTTTGATTTCAATGGTATAAATCACTTGTGATATTTCGTTTGCAAAAGCGATTTCTACTTGCACTAAGCAGCTTGAATACCATAAAGTTCATCAGCTCTTTTAACAAAAGCATTCATTCCTTGCTGCACAATCGTGTTAATAAAAGGTTTGGTTAACTGTTGTAATAAAACACTTGCAATTTCGAATTCCAAGGAAAGCGTCATTTTCGTTTGTTCTTTTTCACCTGGGGCTAACTGCCAGTTGCCTCTCAATTCTTTAAAAGGACCATTGACTAGTTGAATTCCAATTGTATGTGGTCTTTCAAACGTATTTAAGGTTGTAAACGCTTCTGTGATCTTTAAGGAAGAAAACTCAAGACTGGCCTCCACTTGGTCATCACGTGTTGGTGCAACACTTCCTTTTGAACAAAAAGGAACAAATTCAGGATAACGGTTGACATCGTTAATAAGATCAAACATTTGCGTCATAGAGTAAGGTACTTCTACGGTATTTTCAACGTGCATCATAAGTATAATCCGCTATAATAAAGTTTTTTAGCCGTTTATCATAACACGTTTTAATATTAGACTTAAATTTACATTTTTATGTCATCTACGCTAACTATTAACCGTCGAGCACGCTTTGACTATTTTATTCAAAAAGAAGTGGAAGCTGGTATTTGTCTTGAAGGGTGGGAGTTAAAAAGTTTACGTGCAGGACAAGTGGCACTCAAAGACAGTTATATCTTGTTGAAAAGTCAGGAGGCATGGTTGACGGGTTGCCGAATTACACCGCTACTTTCAGCTTCAAGTCATATCACACCTGATACGACTCGTACACGTAAACTGCTTTTAAAGAAAAAAGAGCTAAGTATGTTAAAAGTGCACACACAGAAACAAGGCTGTACCTTAGTTGCATTGAAATTATACTGGAAGAATAATTATGTCAAATTAACATTAGGCGTTGCAAAAGGTAAGAAAAACTATGATAAAAGAGAGGCACTCAAACAAAAAGACTGGACAATTGAACAACAAAGAATCGCACGTCTAAACCGTTAATTTTTGCTTAAAATAATAGTCTAAAATACGTCTTGCAACATAACCTGCGGGTACTTTACTGTTTTCAAGCACAATTGCTAATACAATTTCAGGCTTTTCAAGTGGAGCAAATGCAATAAATAATGAATGATCTCGTAAATTATCCTCAATCAACTCAGGATCATAAAGCTGATCGGGTTTCAAACTGAATACTTGTGCAGTACCCGTTTTTGCACCAACACTGTAAGAGACGTTTTGAAAAGGTAGTTTAGCAGAACCTTCCGAAACAACTGCAGCCATTGCTTCTTTGATGAGCTCCCACTGGTGCGGACTTCCTTCTACCGGTTGCTGCGCTTTGGGTTTCTCCATTAATATATGACCATATGGGGTTTGCGCTCCTAAAAGGACATGCGGTTTCCAATGGCGCCCTGACATACTTAATATGCTCGTGGCTACTGCCATTTGTAATGGTGTCACTGATACAAAGCCTTGTCCAATGCCAATGTTTAATGTATCTCCTAAATACCAGTTTTCTCCAAATGTTTCTTCTTTCCATCGACGCGTTGGAATAAATCCTGCACTTTCTCCAGGTAGATCAATGCCTGTTAGTTGACTATATCCAAATTGTTTCAATACCATTGCAATACGTTCGATACCCATTTTTAAACTGAGTTGATAGAAGAAAATATCAGAAGAAACCGTGATTGCTTTATACAAACTAGTATTTCCCCAAGCAAGATTATAAATATTGCGATACACTTTACTTTGTTCATTGAGTTGAAAACGACCAGAATCATAAATACTGTCAGTGGGTCGAATAAGTTTTTTTTGCAAAGCACCTAAACCCAGAAAAGGTTTTAAAATAGAACCAGGGGGGTAATGCCCCCGCAGCGCGCGGTTGTATAAGGAATGTTTTTCTATCGTACTATTTTTTCTAGAAGATGGTTTTGTATTGAGCAGATAGGAAAAATTATTAGAGTCAAAACAAGGATGATTAACTAATGCAAGAATTTCACCATTGTTTGGATTCATGACAACAATTGAACCTTTACGGTTTGCTAAGCTAGTTTGAACAAATCGTTGCAGCTTTGCATCTAAAGTAAGGTATAAATTTTCCCCTGTCACAGAAGAAAATTGCGTCGTAATTTGAAACATTTTTTGCTGTACATTTTTAGTTAACTTTTGATAACCATATTGACCACATAAGCGTGATTCGTAGTATTGCTCGACACCTGCTTTGCCTACTTTTGTACGTTTATTATTGTGTGCCGATAGCTTGAATTTTTCTTCTGGTGTCATGTGTCCCATATAACCTATAACTGAAGAAAAAACTTTTCCTAAGGGATAATGACGGACCCAATTTGTTTGCACTTCAACGCCTGGAAAACGGTAACGTTGCATTTCAAAACGTGCCACTTCCGTTTCAGTTAATTGTTTTTTAAGCACAATAGGATCAAAATATGATTTCGTTTTAGATTCTTTGTTGAGAAAACAACGTTCAATGGGTAAAAGTTGGTTTAACCTTTCTACGAGTTCTGGTAATTGTTTTCGGTGAGATTGCAACAGAACTAGATTATGTTGTGCTTTGTTTTCAGCTAATAAAATACCGTTACGGTCAAAAATAAGTCCACGAATTGAAGGTAATAGTGCAAAGTTCTCGTAGTTTTGCTGTGCTAATTGCTGATAAAAAGAATAGTGCAGCACTTGCAGATATACTAAACGAGAGAACAAAATAACTGTCAATCCTATGCAAAAGGTACTCAATACCAAAGTACGTTGATGAAAAAGATAAGGCTCGTTAGTATGTTTGAAAATAGCGTTCATGCGCTTTATGATAAAAATGTTTGCTAACCAATTGACTTTCAAAGATCTGCTTTTACAATAGCAAATTCACTGCTATAGTAAATCAACTATTATACGTAATAGTCCCCATCGTCTAGTGGCCTAGGACTCTACCCTTTCACGGTAGCAACAGGGGTTCGACTCCCCTTGGGGACACCATTCTTTGTAGGGTTTTTGATATGCCAGAATTTATTAATTTACTCTATTTTTTAGGAATGATCGTACTTTTTTCTATATTGAGCAGTATCAAAATGCTCAAAGAGTATGAAAGAGGAGTGGTTTTTACATTGGGGCGTTTTAGTTCAGTGAAAGGACCTGGAATCATTTTTTTAGCACCTGGTGCTCAACAAATGACCATTATTTCTTTAAGGACCGTCGTTTACGATATCCCACCACAAGATGTCATTTCAAAAGATAATGTCTCTGTACATGTGAGCGCTGTACTTTACTTTAAAGTTACACATCCACAACGTGCAATCATTCAAGTAGAAAATTTTTTTGAAGCCACCAGTCAAGTTGCACAAACGACGTTACGTTCTGTCCTTGGACAACATGATTTAGATGAAATGTTATCAGCACGCGACAAACTGAACATAGATATCCAACGTATTATTAGCGAACAAACGGATAACTGGGGAATACAAGTTGCTATGGTGGAGATCAAAAAGATCGATCTTGCAGAGAGTATGGTACGTGCCATTGCCAAACAAGCAGAAGCGGAACGGGAAAGAAGAGCAAAAATTATCCATGCCAAAGGCGAATTACAAGCAGCTCAATCTCTTTGTGAAGCCGCACAAGTTCTCGCAACCCAACCTCAAGCACTACAACTTCGTTATTTAGAAACATTAAGCAGCATTGCAACGGACAAAAGTTCAACCATTGTTTTTCCAATTCCTATCGATTTGTTAAAATCTTTACAAATCGGTAATGAGACTAAGCATGACTAAGAGAGTGCTCACCGTAAAACTCTACGAGCAATGCCGATAAAACTGGCCATTGCTAAAAATAACAAGGATTCTTTAGTTGATAAAGCATATGGCTTTTCTTGTTTTTTCACAGAAGGTATCTTAAAGACTTTAGCGCTTTTTTGGCATTGGTACCAATTATCTATATATTGATTGGCAAGTGCTTCGTTGGCAATAAACAAAACATTCTCTCTATTTTTGTATTGCGCTGCGTAGCTAAAATTAAAAGAACCTGTTATGACTAAATACCGATCGAGAATGAGTAATTTATTGTGAGCAATACCTGCTGGACTATCAACCCACACCTTAATACCTTTTTGCACAAGTAACTGAGCAATTTTAGGATGTGATAAATGGCTCTTGTCTAAAATAACTTGTACATTAATGCCTCTAGCTTTTGCTTTTAGTAATGCATCAACAATTGGCATTGCTGTAAAACTATAGGCTTGCATGTAAATAGTATCATGTGCTCCATTGATTTTTTTTATAATCTTCTCTGTGCAATTATGAGTTGGCGTAAAGCACACGTGACAAGAAGGAAATAGTGACTTTGAGGCTAAATCAGTACTAATGAGATGATCGCTATTAAAGCAAAGTACAAAAGAGATAGAAATAAAAAATTGATTAAAGAAAAAAGTATTGCAACGGGTAGGCAAAATACTACGTAATGAAAGGGTCATAACCTTGTTTTTCTAACTCATTTGCTAACTGTATATCACCTGATCGCACAATTTTTCCATTATGCAGGATATGTACATGATCAGGCTTTATATAGTGTAATAAACGTGGATAGTGAGTAATAATTAACAGTGTACGTTTTGAAGAACGTAATTGATTCACGCCTTGTGCAACGACTTTCAAAGAATCAATATCTAGACCTGAGTCTACTTCATCTAAAATTGCAAAACTGGGTTCTAAAACTGCCATTTGTAAGATTTCACTTCTTTTTTTTTCACCACCTGAAAAACCTTCATTGATGGAGCGATAAAGGAAAGAGTCATCAAAATTAACTAATTTTAAGCGTGCTTTGACATAGTTTAAAAATTCTACGGCATCCATTATATTTTCTCCCCTTGCTTGACGCATTGAATTAAATGCTGTCTTTAAGAAAGTAATAGTAGAAACACCTGGAATTTCAATAGGATGTTGAAAGCTTAAAAACAAGCCAAGGTGTGCACGTTTTTCGGGCGGTAAACTTAACAAATCTTGTCCTTTATAAGTGACAGTTCCTGAGTCCACCGTGTAACCTGGCTGTCCTGCTAAAACATGTGCAATAGTTGTTTTACCCGAGCCATTCATCCCCATTAACACATGTACAGATCCTTCTTTTATCTCCAAATTTAATCCTTGAATAATTTTCTTCTGATCAACGGTAATCCATAAATCACGTATTGTAAGATCACTCATAAAATATGTATATAAAGTTCTAATCAACAGACGTCATGTTAGCATAATTTTTTGTTAAGCGTTTAAAATCAGCTGCCGCATGCGTGTACACGTTTCTTGCATGACGTATACATTATGTAGGCAAGCCAATGCATAATATAAAGAAGACTTTTGACGAAAAAGAAAATGAAGATAAGCACGACTATAGTTCTGGCAAGTTTGGCAGCGACAATCTTCCATAATCGGCCTTTGATCATGAGCATATTGCACTTTTTTAATCAAAATTCTTCCCCCAGGTGCAATGGGATAAAACTTCAACCATTTATTCTCTATTTGCCAAGTCCCTGCATATAATGCACCATGTCTTGCATTGCGCGTTGGAGCAACGCAGTCAAAAATATCTGCTCCGTGGGCAACCACTTCAATTAAATCTTGTGGACTTAATCCAACGCCCATTGGATAGCGAATTTTCTCTTCTTTCAAAACAGAGCGTACCCAGTCAATCACAGTACATGTTTTCTCAAGGCAAGGACCAATAGACTCACCTCCAATACCCACACCATCTAATTCTAATTGATTGATAAAAGCAGCGCTTTTTTCACGTAAATCTTGGAAATATCCTCCCTGTACAATACCAAACAATGCTTGGTACTGACCATACACTGAATTAGGATTCTGGCTATGTTTTTCTTTAATTTCCAATAACCACTGATGCGTACGCTGCATAGCAGCAATGATCCCGTCTCGACCGATACTTTCATCTGCGCAATCGTCAAAAGCCATGATAATATCGGCACCTACTACTTGTTGCGTATGCAGTGCTGTCACTGGTGTTAATCGTATGACACGATTTTCTATAGGATGACGAAAAGAAGCTCCTTTTTCGTCTACTTGGCACAAGCCAGCGCGTGTCAAACTAAATATTTGGTAACCACCACTGTCAGTGAGCATAGGTGATGACCAATTCATAAAACGATGCATGCCTCCCATCTGTTTAATGACATCCAGTCCAGGATTAACGAGCATATGATACGTGTTCCCCCCTAATACAATTTGACTATTAGTTACCCGCAACTCCGTAGAGGAGAGATGATTCACAAAAGCGCGTGTACCCACTGGCATGAAAGTGGGTGTTTGAAAAGTACCGTGTGGTGTTGTGACGTCTAGAATACGCGCGTGATTGGAGTGAATACTTTTTACAATTTTTGTTTTAAATTGATTAGACATAGAAAAACATCGTTGAGTTTATTTCGCGATACATTAGCCTAAAATAGAATTTTGCTTTGCGTCAATGGCACATTTGATAAACGGTACACTGTATCAGTTTACTGACGACAGTGTTATCGTGTCTTTAATTATTTAATTTCTATATCTTAATCAGGCATTGCTTTTGATTAAAAGATCGTGAAACTGGTATACTTTTTAAATTGTACATTTCGTTCCTAAGAAATGTGCAGATATCACATGAATTAAGAATTTATAACCGCTTGTTTTAGGAAGCAATTATGACAACAAAAATAAAAGATGCAATGACGGAGAACGATACTGTAAATCTAGCAGAGTCAGACTACATGACAACGGCTCAACAAGCGTATTTTCGAGAACGTTTGTTAGATGAGAAAACACAGTTGCTAAAAGGTCAGCAGCAAATTCGACAGCAATTACAAGAAGAAGGTACTATATCATCTGATCTAAGCGACCAAGCGACACAAGAAGAAGAATTTTTTCTCGCATTGCGTACTAAAAATAGAGAGAAAAAACTAATTAAAAAGATAGATGCCACACTGAGACTGATTGATACAAAAAATAACAACGGACAAAGTTATGGTTATTGCAAAGCATGTAGTGCACGAATTGGCATTGAACGCCTGAAAGTACGTCCTACTGCAGATCTTTGTATCGATTGTAAAAACCTTGCAGAAGAACGTGAAAAACAACAAGCGTAATGAAAAGTATTCAAGTTTAGGCTCACAAGTTGGGTAAACGGACATATCCTTTCTCGACGTGCTGTATGACTTCTTTTGAAATATCAAGGCTTTCTGCTGCGTAAAGAAGTACCTCTTTTGTTTTTAGAAAGATGAGTGTATAACCTTGCTTTTTTCCAATGATTTGACTGATTTCAGCAAACCACTGTATCAGTCGAATACTTGATTGGGCCGCCTCTCTTTCAACTGCCTCGTGTTTTTTCTGAAATTGTGTCATTTGCTGTGTCAGTTGCTTTTGACGTGTTTCAAACGATTGTTTATCAAGTAATTCTTCATTACGTCGCAACTCTTCAACAGCCATTTGTAGTTCTGATCCTTCTTTATCAAGCTGTGTTTTTTTTTGGGTAAATTTTTTATTTTGTGTATTAAGCAAATTTTTTAATTTAGGTGCTTGTATTAATTGATCAGGATCAACAACAGCAATTTTGTATAGATCTGATGTGCCATAGGTAGTGGTACACCCAATGGTTAGTATAAAAAATAAATAGTATTTTGAAATTCTATGTAGCATGAATCAATTTTCACTTTTTAATTAATAAAAACTTGTACTAAAATCCACGTTACAGCACTGCATGTTTTCAGCACCAATGAAAGGAACGGGAAAAGCAAGACTGACGTTAAATGGAACGGTATAGCCTAGTAGCCTGATAATAATATCACTTGTCAATCCCATTGAAAACTTTAGCGTATGAAGTAATTGTAAATGATTAAAATCATCAAGTGATTTTTGATTATAAATTTGTCCTGCATCTATAAATGCACTGGTTCTAAATTGTTTATTTCGTAATGGCTGAGGAAATAAAATAGCGGCCCGTAACATAACAGAAAAGTTGCCGCCTAATACATGACCAAGAGAGTCTTTTGGACCAAAGTCATCTCTTGCATAGCCACACACATTACCGGTGACAGCATTTTCAAAAAAAGGCAGCGGATACTGTCCTGTTAAGCCATTACCGTATTGTAATTTGAAACGATAAATCAATTCCCATTGCCGAGTCAGTTTTGTCGATAATGCATGACAAATCATTGTGTTGTAAGAGAATTTCCAATAATTAAAAACAGTATGGTGAGGTGAGAGTGATAGTTTTAATTTTAAAGCATGCCATCTACTTCCTCCCACTGGAAAATGCATCCCTTTCCTTTTGTCATGTATATAATCTGTGTCTATCAGCAATTGAAAAAATCGTTCGGCTTGATAGCTGTTAATAAATTCAATCACTTCTTTCGCACGATCTTTTTTTCTTTCGGGTAAACTAAGATTACTGAGACGTGCTTCTACTCTACCTGATAGACGGTTACCGAATGCATCAATTGGATAAGAGGCACTAAATGAGAAACCATAACGATTAAAATTATATTGCGTTCGGTAAAAGTGCTCTGAATGAGTGAGTTTTTGTAAAAAATTGAGATTATCTTCTTTCATTTCTGGTGCACGCTGCTTTTGGTAAAAGTGCTCTGGATTAGTGAGTGTTTGTAAAAAATTGAGATTATCTTCTTTCATTTCTGGTGCACGCTGCTTTTTCTTAGAAGAATCGTCATCAGAGTCTTCATCTGACGTAGCAGTCGAAGAAGAAGTCGTTAAGGATGTTGCTGAGTCTACCTTATATTTTGATAACGCTCTCGTGAATTTTGTACTGTCCAACCAATAGTAAGCCGTTTCTTGCAATAGTTTAAGCAGCGCTGTGTGATTACCAAGTACGTAAAATTCAAAACGCTGCCGAACACCTTCAAGATTGAAATAGGGATTATCGTAATAGCCTGTAAGAATATAATCATACTTTAGCTTCTGTAGCTGAAAACCTACATTCTTGCCAGTTCCTAAAAAATTATTAAGCTCAAGCGGGAAATCAATACTAAGAGCGGCCCAAGAAAATCCATTAATACTCGCACTAGGTCCAAAAGAGCCTTTGAAAGAAGGAGACTCTTTTACATTGATATGCAAATCTGCTCGATTTTCCCCATAGTTTTGTAATGAGATCATTTGCGGATCGATATTAGATACTTCTACCATTTTAGATTGCTCTAAGTTTACTTGAGCGTCTCCAATTGCTCGACTTGAAGCAAGACTGTATTCTTGCTGGGGTATTAAGTTGCGCAAAATTCTATCTTTTGTTTGTTGGTTACCATGTAAATGTATCTTACGGATATAAATAGGCATACCTGGAATGAGTTTAATACTCAGATCAACGACTTGATGCTTTCTATCAACGTAGGGAATGATCTCTACCTTTGCAAATAGATAACCTTGATGACTTAAATAATGTTTAATTTTTTCTTCTGTTTCTAATATTTTCTCTTTGGAATAGAGTTGATTGGATTGAAATTTAATACAGCGTTGCAACTCTTGCATGTCAAACTCTTCTGTATCAAAAAGGCGATAATTTCGAATACGATAAAGCGCACCTTCTTCGATTCGAATATTCCAATAAGCAGCGGTACGATCTGGCGTAAAAGTCATTTGCTCATCTACAACAAACATGTCATAGTAGCCATGGTTATTATAAAAATCAGTTAATGCTTGCTTTAACAACTGTTTTACCTGCTGATTATAATAGCTAAAACGCCCTGTCAATAGTCCCCACCATCGACTAGTGGTAATGGGCAATGTGTTAAGTAGCGTGCTATCGGTAAACATTTTATTCCCCAAGATGCGAATTGATTCTATATTCAAAGTAGGACCAATTTTAATATCAAGTGTTAATGAAACTGTATTACCTGCATTGTATTCAATCTTATGACTTATCTTGGCATTATATTTTCCCTGTGCTTCTAATGTGAACTGAAGAATTTTCTTTAGGTGTTCAAGAGAATTTAAATTAAAAAATTCACCTGCAACTATCTGTTTTTGTTTGAGTAGCTTTTCCAAGCTATCGACAGGAAAATTTGTTTGGGGTGTAAGCGTGATTTTTTGAATGATGGGTCCTTCTTTCACTTTAATTTTGAGACGCTTTTCTAATCGCTCAAGACGCACATCTTCAAAGCAATTCATGTTATAAAGCGTTTGCATTAAATTTATTATATCTTCTTCATGTAATCTATTGCCTGGTTTTAGCGCAATGTGATTAAGTACTGAATCCTGCGAAACATTTTGAAGACCTTCTATTTCAATAGCTTGTATTGTAAAAGGTTTGTGCAATTGGGCTTGCATATTTAAAATAAAGCAACTAAATACCAAGCTTAAAAAATAACGCATAGATCGGTAAATAAAATATGGTGACATCAAATGATTTTATAGTTATTAGCAATGTATAAATGCATTTGGTTGATAATACCCGTGATTATGCCATCAAGTTTTCAGTAAAAAAGTTTATTTTTATACAGGCTGGGAATACTTTACTAATGCAAAGTTATTGTATCAGTTTTGTTACGACAGTAAATCTTGTATGGCTTACTGTACACATGTTGTGATAGTGATAAGCCTTGACTAAAATACAGCACAGCATCAATAGGGCAAAATATTACAAAAGTGCAGGCCTGCCCTAAAAATAGGCAAAGCAACAATGAGGCTGTCTAAACGATCTAACAGTCCGCCATGTCCTGGTAACAGATAGCCACTATTTTTCAAATTATTTTTTCTTTTAAAAAAGCTTTCATATAAATCACCAAGTACTGCAAAACTTGTTGTTGCAAGTAGAGTCAATAGTTCAACTAAAGAGAATGGACGAAAAAAGAAAGTACCCAATATTGTCAGCGTTGCAATAGGTAGCAAAATACCTGCTACAACACCTTCCCATGTTTTACAGGCGTTAATATTGGCCGGAAGGTATGTTTTCCCAAAATATTTTCCTACTAAATAAGCGTAGATATCACTTAGAGTAATAGTGCTAATGCCTATGCCAAGCAACAGAGGTGTTTGCTTTAAATGAATTAAAACATACCATGAAAGTGTTAAGTGTAAAGCACCTATAGTTAAAGCAGTGTGGGTATTAATATGCAATTGTTGAGGTGTTTGCATAATCCAAAACATAAATCCTGCCATGAAAAGATGTAGTGTTATTGTGACTAATAAAATAAAAGATACAGAACAGTAAGTAATACTAGAAAAACCAAAGAGTATGAGAAGAAGATAATAATAAATATGCTGATCAGATGGTTGATGGATACAACGCCATTCATAACTTAAGGCAAGATATAGTCCAGTGGCACAAATATTAAAGAGGAATACAGGAAGATAAAATATTGCAAAAAGAGTAAGAAGAATAAGCGGTATCGCGGTGTAAATTCTTTTGGATAGTTCAGACATTTTTCTTTTTGAGTTGTCCAAAGCGTCGATGGCGTCGCGCATAGCAGTGTAAAGCTTGTTGCAGCTCGTGTTCATTAAAATTAGGCCATAACGTGTTGGTAAAATACAGTTCACTATAAGCTAAATGCCAAAGCAAAAAGTTACTTAGACGGTATTCACCACCCGTACGAATGCAAAAATCTGGAGCAGGTAAACCAGCTAACTGTAATTGACTCTCAAATTGAGAAGTACTGATATCTTGCACAGTCAATGTTCCTTTTATCACTTGTAGTACTGTTTTTTTCACTGCGCTTAAAATATCCCAATGACCACCATAGCTAACTGCAATTACCACGATTAATCCGGTATTTTCTTTGGTAGATTGCGTTGCTATTTCAATTTTTCTTTGAAGTGCAGTATCAAAACGATGAATATCACCAATGACTTGTAACTGAATATTCAATTTAATTAAGACGTGTAGTTTTTCATGAAATGCTTTAGTCAATAATATCATGAGTTCATCTAACTCTTTTTTAGGTCGCTTCCAATTTTCCGTACTAAAAGCAAAAAGCGTTAATATTTTAATAGGTAATGCTGCACATTGCTTTATCAATACGATTGTGTTCTCCATCCCTGCTTGATGTCCTTTGAATCTTGGTCGTTCTTTTTTTTCTGCCCAACGTCCATTACCATCCATAATAAAAGCCATGTGCTCAGGGAAAATTGTAGGATATCCAACAGGTTTCATAAAAATTGTTTAGTCTTGTTGAAGTGAAGCAAGTCGCAAGGGGATATAGCAAGTGAAAGTAGAACCTTGCATCACCTCACTTTCCAATGTCATGGTTGCATTCAAATCTTTAATCAATTGTTTAACATTAAAAAGCCCAAGTCCTTGTCCAGGTACAAGACCTAACCAAGAAGGGGTCAAGCGTGTAAATTGTTCAAAAATAATCTCATGTTTATCTTTAGGAATACCTAAGCCTGTATCTTTAACTTGAAGCATAATCGTGATTTGGTCGTCAATACACGACATTAAGCGTACTACTAAAGAAACGGATCCTTTTTCTGTGTATTTGAGTGCATTTGTTAATAATTCCCAGCTGATACGTTGTACACGTAGCGCAGATCCTATCATAATTTCAGGTAAGCGCTCATCGTAATCAAAATGAAGTAAGACCTTTTTTTCTAAGGCTTTTGCTTGATGTAGCTGAATAACTGTTTCTAAAATATTTTTTAAGGCAAAAGAATAATGGGCCAGTGGAATTTCTCCTTCTGAAAATTGTACGGATTCAAACACGCGATCTAATAAATTTAATAGTGCCTCACTTGTCTCAACAAGTGAATTCGTAAAATGCTGTAGCTCAGTATCTGAAATAGAATCTTTTAAGATAGAAGCCAATCCAATAATACCACTGAGAGGTGTGCGAATATCGTGTTTGATATTACGCAAAAATTGACTTTTAGCAATTTCAGACTTTTTTCTTTCAGTGATTTCAATTGAAATACCTAAAACACCTAACATTTTATTCTGTTGATTAAAAATAGGTCGACGTATAGTAGAAAAATAGTGATCACCGTATTGCTCTTCACGGATTTTCTCTTCTTTTATCGTAATAATTTCTTGAATATATTCCCAGCGGATATGGTCCCAAGTACTGATGTGGACCCCTTCCACTTCTTCTAGTTTTGACAAATTCACAACTTTTAGTAAACGATTATTTACCCAACAGATATAACCTTCAAGGTCCACTAAAAAAATATTAATAGGAAGATTTTCTAATAAAAATTTTTTTAAAATTTTATCAGAGCAACGTTTTAATTCAGAAAATGACTGATTTTTGCTATGCAATGTCATGGGTACTTTACGTTTAATCTTTTTTACTACATTTTCATCATACAAAAATTATCAATATAAAACAGTAAAAGGAAAAATAGAGAAACTTGTCAAAGAAAACTTTTATCGCTATGCTAAAGAAATTTTAAAATCGCAACTAAAAGTACGTATTTTTTGCGGACAAAAAAGATTGAATAAATCACTTTTTACTCCACTGTACGCACTTATTTAATATTTTTATACTTAGTCAAATAGTGAACTCTATGTTTGTAGCCTCTTTCCCCTCAAATAAATGGAAAATAATGCATCAAGGAAATAAAATTACTCTAATTGTGGGCATTAGTTTAGCTGAAGAGGAAAAAGATGAAGCCGCGCACAAACAGTCTCATGAGCGTTTTGGCGCATTTATATCGCTGCTTCAACGAGAAGCAACACATATTCAATGTATTAAATTAATTGAAACAAGCCACTTACATCGATTTAATACCCGTTTAGATGCTATTTTGGTCAAGTATCAAAAATTACAAAACCAATCGCCACATTTACTACCGAAGCTGACACTAGAATCACAAGAGCAAGAAGTAGCAGATCAATGCGCAGAGGAAAAAGGTGATCGATGGAAAAAAATAAATTTTAGCGCAATTTGCGAACAGTTACAGTCCTATAATATTTCTGTTGAGATGTATTCTTTAGGAAGGGACTGGTATCACGCCAATAAAATGATTGCTTTAAACAAGATTCAAGAAATGCACACGCTTTATGAATCAGATACAGCGTATCAAGAAATCGTTAATAAACTGGCTCAGGAAAAAACGGATAGAAAGATTAAACAGTTAAAAAAGCGTTACGGTAAAGCCCATCCTATTATTAAACAAGCACAGGACTCTGACATTTACAAAGCATACTATGCAGTCATCGAAAAATTTTCTCGTGATTACCTGCTTGAAGAATCTGCTACCACTGCTTTCTTTACAGGTTTAAGTGAAACCTCGGTTTTAACCTACCCTAACCAAAAAACGCCCAATCCTGTTTTTGATTACGAGTTAAAGAGAAGTTACCCTGAGAAAATATACTATATTCCCTACGGCCTCAAAGAAGAAGAAGAATCTATACAAGAATCTATACAAGAATCTATACTCTCAGAAATTTCAGAAAACTTGAAGAAAGTACTACTTACATCTTTAAAAACTAAAGAACTTGACTATAAACAACAAGAAATAATTTTGCAATATCTGTCAAAAATGGCCTTTATCGAATATGGTAAAATGCAACCATTAAACTTTAAGCTTTTTCAAAATGTTTTAAAAGAAATTCAAACGTTCGCCGCTAAAGAGCCCATTAAATTATCAGTATATACCGTATTAAAGTCACTTTTTCATACTTTTTTATCCATACAAGACTCAAAAATTATTACACTACATGAAAGAAGTATGCTTTTTCAAATGCACTTTCAAGTGATTCAGCAATATGCTGTCGAAGATATACCGCGACAAAAAATTGATCTTGAAAGCACCTGTATACAGTATTTTAAAAAAGAATATTTAACGTACCAGATTACACCAGAAGAAATGGACGATGTCCTACGTACATTAGTTAATTCTCTTGCATCATTAGAAACGATACAAGCCATTAATATCGCAGAAACAATACTCACAAGATGTTTAGAAATTTTAGAGGGTGGGACGGAGCAAGCATTGAAAGTTGCAATGCTTGAAAAATTCATTGTGTGTCTTTTAGAAGAAAAGAGGCTTAATTTAACGAGTAAAAAAGAGGGAATACACCGTGCCCTAGTGAAGCTACTAGAGATTATAAAATTTTCTTTTATTCCAAATACAAATCCAATAAACCTCGACACTATTCTTCAAGTCACTATAGAAAATAAAGAAAAACTTAACGTTACTTATGTTATACCACTTGTGGTAGCAAATTTTAAACAATATTTTACAGTCAGCTCTTCTAAAAAGATCAATGAGGTGTTATGTACGCTAACCCAATTTGTCGCAGCGTTGGAAACTAACCTTGAAAAGACGGTATTACAAGATACATTGTATGCGTGTTTAACAGAATTAGAAGAAAATCAGAGTATACAGCCACAGCACAAGGTGGACATGTTTACAAAATTTGTTATTTCTCTTTTAGAAGAAAAAACAGCAAAAACCATGGATATACACTTTTCAGAGGATACAGAAAGATATAGGATTCTTCATAAAGCGTTAACATGCTTAATTAATACTATAGAAACAGATTATAAGCTCTCGTCTGAAAATCAAAAAAGTATCAAAGAGCTCACGAGCGCCGTGCTCAAGGTATCACAAGATTTAGAAAAGCAAATCTCAGATCTTTATGATACGCTTAGTCAACTTCTGCAGGCAGTTGGTGCTTCAGTTTCAAATCAAGATAAGGCATCTTACAATCTTCGTTCTCATAGTCCTGGTTCTATATTTCGTGCCTTTTCTCCTCCAAAGATAATAAAATTACCCTTTTTTCAAAAGAACTATCGCCACGATCCCTCAATAGGACCTTTGAATAGCGATAGGCAGGAACATGGCAAAAACGTTAGCCAAAATAGTGTAATTTAGTAATAGAGACATCGTATTGACATGTAATCTTTAACTATATCATTTATACCTGCATTAGCTCTTTTTCTTTCTCTTGAGTCAATGCATTAATTTTTGCAATGGTATTATCTGTCAGTTTTTGAATGGTAGCGTGTGTTCGATAATCTTCATCTTCGCTAATACTTTTTTGTTTAAGTAATACTTTTGAGCGACCGTTGGCTTCTCGACGGTAATTTCGTATCTCATTACAAATTGATTCAGCTTCTTGTCTAATCAACTTAACAAAATCTTTACGACGGTCTTGTGAAAGTGGTGAAACAAACACACGTATTTCATTGCTTTGTATTGAAGGAGTGAGACCTAACTCTGTTTTTGTAATTGCTTTTTGTATCGTAGCTAGCAAGGATTTATCCCAAATTTGATGAGGCGTCACCAGTAATTCTTGTGCACTGCGTGTTACAATTCTTGAAATATGACCCAATAACACTGTTGCACCATCTGATTGTTCAATACGTAATGACTCTAACATGCCGGGAGAAGCACGACCTGTTCGCAGCGTATTAAACCGTTTTTTTAATGCCTCAGTAGCATTATGCATCGATTGTTCGGCAATTTTTAAAATGTGTTGAGTCGTTGTAAAAGAGGAAGTCATAGCTGTTACTGTTTTTAACAAATAATCAAATTATGTTTAAAATGGGATATCGTCGTCAAATGCATCTTCATCCGTCATGATTGTATTTTGATGAGTATTTTCTGAATCTGACTGCTGCGCTTTTTCAAGTTTAGCAGGAGCACTGTCTTCGTCCCAATCCACTGCATTACTACTTCGACTATCTAACATGTATAGCTTCTCAGCGATAATTTCTCGCACATATTCTGTTCTGCCTTCTTTTTCCCAATCGCGTGTATGAGTACGTCCTTCCACCAACACTTTTGATCCTTTACGTAAATACCGATGAGCAGTCTCAGCTAAGCCACCATACAAAACAATGCGATTCCATTCTGTATGCTCTTTTTTCTCGCCAGTCTGTTTATCTTTCCAACTTTCACTCGTGGCCAATCGCAATGTCAGTGCAGCGCTACCAGAAGGCGTATAACGTAATGCCTCTGGATCAAAGCCAAGACGGCCCGTTAACAACACTTTATTCAGATCTCTAGCCATATATGTATTACCTATTTAAAATTACTCGTTTTCACATTCACTCCTTGATATAATAAACGATTTGTTCTGAAGAACAATTGTATCTTACACGGCACACTGCATATACTGCAATCTCTATGACATCAACTATTTCCATTCAAGGCGCTAGGACGCATAATCTTCAAAACATTCATTTAGAACTGCCCCGTGACCAAATCATCGTGATTACAGGTGTTTCGGGTTCTGGTAAATCTTCTCTAGTGTTTGAAACCCTTTATGCAGAAGGTCAAAGACGATACGTGGAATCATTGTCTGCCTACGCAAGACAATTCTTATCTGTCATGGAAAAACCAGATGTGGATCAAATCAATGGTTTATCGCCTGCTATTGCCATTCAGCAAAAAACGATCTCTCACAATCCTCGCTCTACGGTTGGGACAGTCACTGAAATTTATGATTACTTGCGTGTACTGTTTGCAAGAGTTGGCGAGCCATACTGTCCAACACATAAAATTAGTCTTGCTGCTCAACCTATGAGCCAAATGATTGACCGTATCCTAAGCTTACCTCAAGGCACAAAATTTTCACTCCTTGCGCCAATTATTCAGAGAAAAAAAGGTGAACATACGGCTATTATTGAGCAATTGCGTGCACAAGGCTATCTACGTATCCGTCTCAATGGAAAAATTATTTCTTTATCTGATGTCCCTGAACTAGATCGTAAGAAATACCATACCATTGAAGTGGTGATTGATCGTTTAGCACAGCAAGAGAATTTACAGTCACGCCTTACAGATTCGCTTACCACTACTTTAAAACTTGGAAATGGTTTAGCAAAAGTAGCTATTTTTGACGAGCATCAAACAACCATTGAAGAACTTTTGTTTTCTTCCAATTTTGCTTGTTCAAAATGTGATTATAGTCTTCCTGAATTGGGACCGCGTCTTTTCTCATTTAATAACACAATGGGTGCTTGTCCAAGCTGTAATGGTTTAGGAGTAACAATGATGCCCCAAGTCGATGCAGTACATGCTATTATGCACCCTATGGATAAAATCATGGACTACGACATTAAAACAGCAAACAGCTGTGAACGCTGTCATGGTGATCGATTACGTCTTGAAGCACGCCATGTTTTCATCAACCAGCATTCATTGCCTCAGTTAACACAGTTGTCTATAGAAGCTTTAAAAGCTTTTTTCACTCAACTCACGCTTAGTTTGCAACAGCAAAAAATTGCTGAGTCACTGATACGCGAGATTCAAAGTCGTTTAACTTTTCTTTTAAACGTTGGTTTGGAATATTTGTCTTTATCGCGTTCAGCCGAGACGCTTTCTGGAGGAGAATCGCAACGTATTCGCTTAGCGAGTCAAATTGGATCTGGATTGGTAGGAGTTATGTATGTACTGGATGAACCTTCTATTGGATTGCATGCACGGGACAATACTCGTTTACTCAATACACTAGATCATTTAAAAAAACTTGGAAATACAGTCATTATTGTGGAACATGATACAGAAGCTATGTTGCATGCAGATTGTTTAGTTGATATTGGGCCCGGTGCAGGTATACATGGTGGAAAAGTGATTGCACAAGGAACACCAACTGAAGTCATGCAATCAGCTCATTCTTTGACAGGACAATATTTATCAAAGAAACGTCAGATTAATATACCCCATACAAGAAAATCGTCAAAAGAAAATCATTTTTTATGTCTTGAGAATATCAGTGATAATAATTTAAAAAATATTACTGTAAAAATTCCAGTAGGGTTAATGACCTGTGTAACAGGCGTATCAGGCTCTGGTAAGTCAACTTTAATTAATGATGCATTTTACCCAAATCTTTATCGTATATTAAATGATAAGCATGTTGTTGAAGCTAAAAAAACAATTGTAGGTATTGAACACATTGATAAAGTCATTAAAGTTGATCAAAAACCAATCGGGAGAACCCCACGTTCTAATCCGGCAACTTATACCGGTTTACTTGGACCAATTCGAGACCTATTTGCCGCCACTTCGAAAGCACGTGCACGCGGTTATCAAGCAGGTCGCTTCAGCTTTAATGTTAAAGGAGGGCGCTGTGAGTCATGTGAGGGTGCAGGCTTAATCAAAGTAGAAATGCATTTTTTAGCAGATGTACATGTACAATGTGATGTCTGTAAAGGGACACGATATAACCGTGAAACGTTAGAGATTTATTACAAACAAAAAAATATTTACGAAGTACTCGAGATGACTGTCGAAGAAGCAGCAATTTTTTTTAGTGCCATTCCGATACTTAATCGTAAACTTGCAACACTTAAAGAAGTAGGCTTATCTTATGTACAGTTAGGCCAAAGCGCAACGACTTTATCAGGTGGCGAGGCGCAACGTATTAAATTATCTAGCGAGTTAGCCAGAAGAGATACAGGTAAAACTGTGTATATCTTAGATGAGCCAACGACAGGATTACATTTTTATGATATCGAACAACTTTTAAATGTGCTGTACCGTCTACGAGATCAAGGAAATACTATCATAGTGATTGAGCACAATTTAGACGTGATCAAAACAGCAGATTGGATTATTGATCTTGGTCCTGAAGGTGGACATAAAGGAGGTAAATTAATCGCTTACGGGACACCTGAAGAAATTATTGCAAACCCCATCTCTTATACAGCAAAATATCTTAAACCTATTCTCATGAATCAAACGCTTCTAAAAAGTTATTAGAAAGTATTTACAGTCAGGCCAATATGTAAACACAGTGAGTTGGCATATTTTGTTCTTCCCTTTTCATATCGTTGCAGCAAGAAAGAAGTATATTGCAAAGCGGCAGTGACATACCAACCATTTCCAAGATGTTGACATCGACCAGCATCCACTGACAATGCAATCTCAGGTATAAATTCACACTCTATTTCATACTCTGACAAAGGCCAAAATATTCGTACATTTTTTGAAGGGATTAAGGGTGCTTGTGCAAAGGTGGGGCCAAAACGCACGAACCACTGATGATCAATAGAAACAGGCCATGTGTTTTTGATTCTCAAAGAAAACTGCATTTTTCTTAAAAAAGAAATATCTGTTACTTGAGATTGAAAAAGTGCATTGTGACCCGTTAGTTCAATCGAAAGTAATGTATCAGAAAAAGATTGCTGGATATGTGTTCCAAACCCTAAAGAAAGTGGAACATTCTTGAAACGGTTAAATCCTGCAAAGTATGTCACAATATCCATAGGACTAAATTTGTGTCTTCTTCCTAAACTCACTTTTTTATTCTTAATCTCTTTCTCAAAAATTAACGAATTTTCATGGTCCAAAGCACCACCAATTGTCAGTGTCCAATATGTATCAGGATAGGTATATTTGGCATATGAAGTAGTGCTCCAACAGCCGATACAAAATATAACAAGTTGTAATTGTAGTAGACGGAATTTTTTCATTGGAAAAGATAAGTGACAGTACGTATATTCTCTTCTACCTATTCTTAAAAGAACAAAAGACGCGTAGAAAATTGAGGACGCTTCTATAAGAGATAATACCAGACTTTACTGTTATGAAGTAAGAGATAATAAAAAAGCCCAGAAATCTGAGCTTTTCTAAAAAACGAAGACTTATACAAGAGTATAGTTAAGACCAAGTGTAAATATTGCTCTGCTGTTACCTTGAAAGTGTTCCATACCCAGTGATTCAGTTCCATTTGGAAGAGCAAACATTTGCTTAACACTTGCTTTAAATGTAAAGGTATTAACCAATTGGCGTGTATAAGCAAGTTCCGTGACTATGCCCCAGCTTTCAAATTTACCAACTGAAAACAGTCCATTTGTTGCAGAAGAAGCCATATAAACACCTGCACCTAAAGAAAAATTATTACGTGCAGTTTGATAAATATTTCCCGATAATAGGCCCATAGCTAAAGGATTATGAAAAGTGGTTTGTTCACTTTTAGAACTGCTCGTCGTTGCTCCTTCACTTTCATCGGCTTTTTCAGAAGAAAAAACTATGGTAGCAGTATTATCTTTAGAGAGCGCGTTTGCCGTTCCAATATTAAGATGGAATTTAATCGGGAGTGTATTAATGTAAAAAACTGGATTATCGTAGCCAATTTCAAGCATACCACCTCTGAGATAGTCTCCTGCAGTATCCGCTTCGTTTTTACTTTTTACAGCTTCTGGAAGGTATCCAACAAACCCTCTTTTACTCATTGCCCAAGATCCACCAAGGCGCAGACCTTCTACCATTGATGCTTGCGTTGCAATGCTTGAAAGAGCAATGGCGCCAATAAGCGCTTTGCCAACAGCTGTTTTTAACATGTTATAACCTCATGGAGTAAATAAAACAAAATTTTTTAATAAAAAATTTAACGTTGCCTAAAAAAATAAAGTAGTAATTCTATTACTTTTTTATAAAAGTAAAAAGGAAGTTGTCTTTTTAGTCAAGTCCTCTCATAATATACAGCTTAAATTCATTTATTGAAACGGTATCTTTAAAATATTATGGCGGTACAAAAATCAAGGAAATCTCCTTCAAAACAACGTATGAAACGCGCACATAGCGCATTGTCACAACCAATGCTTTCAATTGATCCTACAAGCGGTGAAAAACACAGAAGACATCATATTACAAAGCAAGGGTATTTACGAGGAAAGCAACTATTATCCTTTACAAAAAAAGATACTCAATCGAATTCGTGAAAAACTGTACACTTGCCGTTGATGTCATGAGTGGAAACTATGGTTTGGAATCTGCTGTTCCGGCTGCACTCATCGCATTGCAAAATTATTCAAATTTATCAATTATTCTTGTGGGTGATGAAACGGCTATTACAAGTTTTTTGAAAAATATTGGTACGAATATACCTGAGAACTGTCAGATCCACCACACGTCTCAACGCATTGAAATGAACGACTCACCCATTGTAGCATGGCACCATAAGAAAGATTCCTCTATGCGGGTTGCAATCGATCTTGTGAAACAAAACCAGGCACAAGCTTGTATCAGCGCAGGCAATACCAGCGCTTTAGTTGAAATTGCACACTTAGTTTTAAAAACATTGCCAGGTATCGATCGTCCTGCAATGAGTCATATCTTTCCAACGCAAAAAATTGATCAATCTGTACGTCTTTTAGATATTGGGGCAAGTGTTGATGTAACAGCAGAGCATCTTGTGCAATTTGCAGCAATGGGACTTGTTTTGTCTGAGGAAATCGATAATGTAATACGGCCAAAACTTGGTTTACTTAATATTGATACCACAGGTAAAGGTAATAAACTTTTACAAGAAGCTGGCACACTGTTCAAAAATTTAGAGAAAAAACTGAATTATATCGGTTATCTAGAAGGTGATACGATTTTTGATGGAGAGGCTAATGTCATTATTTGTGATGGATTTAGTGGTAATATTGCATCAAAAACTATTGAAGGTACAATCAAATTAATTCAATCGCTTGATCAGGCTGCCTCTCAACATTGGCTATCGCGATTTACAGACTTTGTAACACAATCAACTAAAGCCACTGAACAGTTTGAACCTGATTATTACAATGGCGCAAGTTTAGTTGGTTTACAAGGGACAGTTATCCAAAGTCATAATAGCGCTGATGCGCTAGCATTTAAAAATGCGCTACACTATGCCATTACTAGTATTCAAAAAGAAGTCCCTCAACGCATACAGGATCGAATAAACACTTTACTTTAAAGATAGACGAGGAATGAACTACGCAACTATTACTGGCTCAGGCAGTTATCTACCAAAAAGTATTGTGACAAATAAAGAGCTAGAACAAACATTAGAGACAAGCGATACATGGATGACAGAACGCACGGGTATTTTCCAAAGACACATTTCCAGCGCTACTGAAACAGCTTCTTTTATGGGTGAGAAAGCGGCAAGTGCCGCACTGACCATGGCAAATATAGAAAGCGTTGATATGATTATTGTTGCAACGACAACACCGGATGCTTTTTTTCCAAGTACTGCTTGCCTTATACAAAAAAAATTAAAACTTTCAAATCAATGTGCTGCTTTTGATGTTAGTGCAGCTTGCACAGGATTTAATTATGCTTTAGCAATTGCAACACAGTTTTTAACTGTACCCACTTATCATCACATTCTTGTTATTGGAACTGAAGTGATGTCTCGTCTTGTCGATTGGCAAGATAAAAATACCTGTATTCTATTTGGGGATGGTGCAGGTGCTGTTATCTTAAGTAAAAGTAACAAACAGGGAGTAATTGCTTGCCCTATTCAAGCCAACGGTCATCATGAGCAACTTTTATATGCAAATCACTTACGTGCTCCTGATATCGGTATCATTAAAATGGAAGGAACCACTGTGTTCCGAGAAGCGATCAAAACGATGTATCAATTGATTAAACAGTTATTGAAAGAACAAAATATCACGCTGCAAGATGTTGATTGGCTTATTCCACATCAAGCGAATCTACGGATTTTGCATACTCTCGCACAACAGCTTCATTTTCCTATGGATCGTGTCATTATTACCATTGGACAACATGCAAATACCTCTTCTGCTTCAATTCCACTTGCTTTAGATAGCGCAATTCGAAAAAATCAGATTAAAACAGGACAACTTCTGCTAATGGTTAGTTTTGGAGGAGGATTGACATGGGGTGCCACCTTAATACGCTATTAACTTTAGATAGAAAAGGTATCATCAAATGATGCAACTGTATACCGTTAATACTGATATATCTTTTTTGAAAAAAAGAATATCATGCTCTATCTTATGGTCTTTTTAAATACCATATATTGCTAAAATCATTTACTTTCGTAACAGTTATTGATTAATTTAATTTGTAAACTAGAATGTTTTTCATTGCAATAATAAAGCTGCATTAACCCTACCATAAAATAGACCGTTTTTAACAAATTGACATCTCATTTGGAACATCTTCAATGAATAATTCTTTACGCATTATTTTTTCAAACTATAAAACAACGGTACGTCAGCTACTCAATTTTGTTAATCCAATTCTCGCTGCTCACCTTGTCGGTGTGATCATTCCTTGGATGAACACCATTTTAGTTGGAAAATATAGTCAACTCGCTTTAGCTGCAACAGGTCTTGCAAATCCAACGTTAATTGCTTTAATGGGTTTTGGATGGGGTATTATTACATCCGTGGGTATTTTAACTGCACGACAACTCGGTCAAACAGATACAGTTGAAAAAACGGGTGCTATTTTACAATCCAGTATGATAACGACTTTGCTCATTAGCATACCTATTATGGCATTATTGAAACTGATGTACCCACTATGGCTATTTTTTAAACAAGATCTTGAAATCGCAAAACTGGGTCAAGAATATTTAGATGGAATGTTTTGGGTAGTATTTGTCGATCTTGCACGGTTTAGTATCTTTCAATTTGCAATTGCCCATCACCGTGTTAGAGCACCAATTATTACAACATTACTCAGTATTCCCCTCATTTGGATCGTGAATCAAAACTTTATTCATCGTTTTGGTTTATATGGCATTGGACTGGGTACTGCTTTAGTGTATTGGCTAACTTTTATTGCGCTTTGGATATACCTTTACTGGGATACAGTGTTTAGTCAATGTTTAACGTTTGTTCCATCACTTAAACTGTGTATTAAACTTTGCAAAGAACAATTTCTACTCGGGATACCTATTGGCACACTCTCTTTTATTGAATTTCTTTTCTTTGTTGTTATCGCTTTATGGGTAGGCCAGTTTGGGAGTAATCCTCTCATTGCTCACCAGATTGCTTTACAATGTTTAGGTGTGGTCATTATGGCAGCAGTAAGTTTTGCAGAAGCGGTTACTATATTAGTTGCAAAAGCACATGCAAAGGGCAGTGTCCATAATGCGCTTAAATTTGTGCAAGCAGGCACTGCCTGCACCGGTATTTCAATGACATTTTGTTCATTATTATATTGGCTTATGCCACATACTATTATTAATTTGTACCTTACAACAGTTCATTATAATGACGAAGTGATACAACTTAGCGTTTTACTTCTTATATTTTGCTCTATCTTTCAAATTTTTGATGGTCTTCGTATTGTCCTCTCTGGTGCACTTCGTGGTTTATCTGATATACAATATCCCCTTTGGGTAACCTTAATCGCATTTTGGGGAGTAGGACTACCTACTGCATATTTCACTGCTTTTATCTTGCAATGGGAACTGATAGGTTTATGGATTGGTATGACCGTGTCAGTCATTGTAATGACAATATTACAATACTACCGTATACAATATCGTCTCTTTGCCACAATGTAATAAGATATTTTATTTTTTCTTAGAAATAAACACACATGGTAGAAAATGTAGTCATTGAAAGTCTTGCAGCTCAACAAGAAAAAATTGAACAGTGGTTTCAAAAAAAGTGGACGGACGCACCACCTATTTATGCTTCTATGGATATTAGAGAAAGCCACTTTAAAATCACACCAATTGATACTAATTTATTTCCTGCGGGCTTTAATAATCTTTCTATTCACGATCAGTGCATCATAAAAACGAATTTACAACATGTTTTAAAGCAATTTTTTCCAAATTGTAGTCGTTTATTAATCATTACAGAAAACCACACACGAAATTCTCACTATTTTTCTAGCATTGCAGCACTTCAACAATGGATAAAACAATTAGGCATAGAAGTCAGGTTAAGTAACTTTGTTGGAGAAAATTATACGGTAGGAACACAGACAAATGAAAACATTACGATTGAAAAATTAGAGCGATTTGATCAATATTTAAAGCTAGGCACATTTGTACCGGATTATATTTTATTAAATAATGATTTGTCTGAAGGCATACCTGCTCTTTTGCGCAATATAAAACAAAACATTGTGCCTTATCCTAATTTAGGGTGGCACCAACGGCTTAAATCTAATTATTTTGCCTATTATCAAAAAGTGGCATGTTCCTTTGCATTAGACTTTCAATGGGATCCGTGGCATTTCTATCCACTATATCAAGTACATACCCATATTGATTTTTCAACCCGTGAAGGAAGACAGCTACTGGTTCCAAAAGTAGAACAGTTATTGGTAGCCATTCAAGAAAAGTATAGACAATATGCCATCCAAGACGATCCTTATGTTGTGATTAAAGCAGATAATGGTAGCTATGGTATGGCTGTTATGACAATCAGCTCGGTTGATGAACTGGTTAATTTATCTCGTCAAAAACGCAGCCATATGCAAAGAACAAAAGGTAATCAACCTGTGCAATCTGTTATAATACAAGAAGGTATCTTTGCAACAACAACCTGGATGCATCAAGTCGCAGAACCTGTTTTGTATACTTTTGGTAAAGAAGTGGTCGGTGGCTTTTATCGTACACATTTAAAACGTAGTGCAAAAGAAAATTTAAATACGCCGGGCATGACACTTATTCCCATGGATATTGCATCTAAACTGTTAAAAAAAACAGCCAGTGTTCAAAATAGTGAATGGAAGCGTCTCTACGCTTATAGCGTTGTAGCACGATTAGGACTATTAGCTGCTGCTGCTGAAACTAAAGCAGTGTTTAATCAATCAACTTTGGTGTAAATAACTGCTGAAATATACGAGCAGTCATTGGTTTAGTAAATACTGCCGCTCCTTGTAAAAAACATTGTGATAATTTACGCTGATCGCTGTGAGCAGTGGCAACAATAATAAAGAGTGGATTTAAAGAATACGTATTTTCATGTTGTCTAATGCAACGCAGTACATACTCCCCACTCATATCAGGCAGTCCTATATCTAGAATCATTGCATCATATAGATGTTTTTTTACACCAATAACCTTTTGGATTGCATCACCTCCTTTGTTAACTATCTCCGTGATATGACCAAGCTTTTTTAAATGGTACTGATAAACCATTAATACGATCGGATCATCTTCTACCAACAAAACTTTCATTGTGTAATATTTCTATAATTGACATACTTTTAAAAACTTGACAACTGGTGCGTATCTTCTACGATATATCAAATGAACAACACATGACAGTCAAAATACTGTCATTGTTTTATTTAAAGCATGACATCTTTATATTGGAGAAAACGATGCCACCTCAGATCATTTTACAGATCATTTCTTTTATTATGATTCCAGGTATTATTTATTTTTTTCTTATACGTCCTCAGACAAAGCGTGTAAAGGAGCATGAGATGCTTTTAACAGCCATAAAAGTAGGGGATATTGTTTATACAAATGGCGGTATTATTGGAAAAATTAAAACTTTACAAGAAAGTTTTGTGCAACTACAAGTAGCACCTAACACACTTATTTACTTTCAAAAAAATTCGATTTCGCATCTTATGCCTCAAGGAAGTATGAAAAATAGTTTAGTACTTGAATGAAAATACACTTTTCTTATTGGAAAAGATTTGGACTGTATTGCATTCTAGCATGTAGTCTCTTCGTCAACCTCTCTTATGTTATACCTTATGGTGTAACAAGAAGAACACTATCGCTTGGACCCGATGTGCAAGACAGTACGCAGCTACGCTTTAGAATCGATATTAATCCATTAAAACAATCTCATTTAAGAAAGTGGCTTCATTTGATGCTGCAATATTTACGCAAAGAAAATATACCCTATCTTTCTATCGACTTAAAAACGCAATCTCTTGTTTTAAAACTCAGTCATTACGAAAATGTGGAGAAAATTAAAAGTTATTTATCTCGCCAGCCACAAGGTATAGAACTGATTATAACGCAAAAAGATAACACAACACTTATCCTATCTTTATCTCAAAGTAAGTCACGTGACATTCAAAAGGATACGTTACGTAAAACAATACCACTGCTAAAGAAACGCTTAAAAAAGCTCACTTCAAGTACCTCTGTTATCAGCATGCAAGGTGATGATATTCTTCTAAAACTCCCTCACTCTCTACATCAAGTACAAATCAGTCAACTGTTGCAGTATGATCCAATCACTTTAAACTTTCATTTGATGGATATAAAAAAACAGCAAGTAAAACATTCGTTAACTCAGCAAAAAGCATATCGTTATCAAAATCAAACGGTTCACCTACAAGCTCAACCTATTATAGAAAGTGATGCAATCAATTATGTAGAGCCTATCTTTTCCACATCCTCGTCATCACTTAGCATTATACTCAATCCTGCGGTAGAAAAATTATTTTATCAAACAACTGCTCGAAATATTGGAAATTTCATCGCGTTGGTTTACCGAGTCAATAAAACCTCAGACACTGCACCACGCGAAGCAGCCACTTCAATTGAAGTGGTTGACAGGATTGTTGCTATCGCACAAATTCATCATGCATTAGGACGTTATTTTCAAATGACCGGCTTATCAAAAGCACAAGTACTGCAAATAGCAAAGGCTTTACGCGCGGATCGTTTGTTTGCTCCAGTTTATATGGTAAATGAAGAAAAGCTTCAATCTTTTAAAGGATCCAGTCGTGCAACAAAACAACTACTTTTTATTGTGTTGTCTGTTATAGCAGCGATGCTACTGTCCCTACGTCTTTGTTACGGAAAGATTGGACAACTGGCAACAATTATCTTTGTAATCAATGGATTAAATATCGTTACAGTACTTTCTTTCATCAATTTTTCTCTAACATCGTCTGGTATCATTGGTATTTTTGTCAGCTTTTTGTTTTCCATCCATATACAAATTGCATTATGTGAACAGATACGCCGTGCGTTATCTCATCATCACCAGCCAGAAACTGCATTAGCACTGAGTTACAAAAAAATTTCGTATCTTATTCAAGATATCTATGTAGTCAGTAGCATTTTTGTACTTCCAACACTGCTCAGCCAATCTGATGTCATGAAAAACTTTTCAATGAGTTTTATCGCTGGCATGAGTACGGGCTTACTCATTCCAAGTTACATGTATTTATTGATTGAGTTATTTTATCGCCGCCGTTCTATTCAACTTTTACCTTCTGATATCGCTGTATGCGTAAAAAATTAACTAATCTGTCATTTTTTCTTTTTTGTATGACGCGTTATCAAATGATTTGGCTGTCCATGCTTTTTATTGTAAGTGCTACTTTCACAAGCTTACAGTATGGTCTGTGCTGGGATCTAAATTTGCTTTATTCAATAACATCTAATCAATTAGCTTTCTTTCTTGCGGCTGCAAGCTGCTATTTATATTTTACTTTACGCTTCAATTTGAAACTTTCGTCAAGTCTTTTCATTCTTTTATTACATTACTTGTGTGTTTTACTTATTTTATTTTCTTACTTACAAATCCCAATTCAAGAAAAAACACTCGTTTATTCAATTTTCTCAGTTATCTATACGCTATATCAAACCATACTTTATTTTCATTACATCAGGGAAAATTTTTTACAATTGTATTTACAAGACACATTACATGTAATTAAACTAAGCCAGGCTGAAATAAACCGTAGCGTTTTTGTATGTACAACTATGATACTAAATATAAGTGGCATTATTTATTATGTTGGAGAGCCGTTTGCAAAATACCTATTTGTTATTTTAATAGTCACAGCTCTGTTTAACTTATATTCAATAGTTTATATGCTTCCGCAGTTAATACTTTCTTTGAGATTGACGCAACAAGACTTCTTGAAAAAAGGTTTGTCTAATTAAATACTTTTTCATTTTAAATAAATTTAGCTATAAAAATTTTAACCTTAAAACAGTTTCTATTTGCTAAAGTGTATATTTTTGCAGCAACTGCCTTCGATCGCAGTACAAATTTATTTCTATTGAATAAAATCAAAGTATAACGATGTGCTTTTCGTCTCTTAACTGTGTCAAGCATTGTGTGAATACTTGTTTCTCTAAATACTGCAATGTTAACTGTACAGTACTGTCTTTTTCTTGCAAAGCATCTGCAAAGATTGCAATTAACTCGATTGGATACTGTTCTATAATTTGTATAACAGTTGAGAGCGTACGTATACCGTATTTTATATCGATTCGAACAGTAGATTGATAAGTCTTGCGTGTATTTTGATACATTGATGAAGATTCCATGACATGATGGTGTAAATACTTTTCATTGTAAGATGTAGGATAGATACTTTTTCTTCTATTTTGTGCTTCAACAGTATTATTATCTGGATTTATTTTTAATGATGCTTGACCTTTTTTGTTGTATTGATAAAGAGTATGTAATACCTGAACAATTTTTAGTTCACCACTCCCCAGCGCTGCAAGTAACTCATTTTGAGAAGAAAAAGAAAGTAGTTGTGCTACTTTTTCCTGATTAATTGTGTGCAGACCAAGTTTTTGACACTCTTTTTCTAAAAGGAGCTGACCTATTATAATATGTTGGTGATAGTTTTTCTTTCGGAACCAATGTAAAACATCTGCTTTGGCTTTTGCAGTATTTAAATATCCTAAATGAGGATTGAGCCAATTCCAGTGTAAATTGGGATATTGACTCGTAAATACTTTTACTTTTTCACCTGTACTGAGTACATGCGTTAAAGGTTTTTCAACACCATTGACTTCAATACGATGACAATAATTCCCCATATCTGTGTGCATAAAATATGCAAAATCTAATGCTGTTGCCCCTTTAGGTAAATCAAAGATTTCGTTAGAAATACTGAAAATGTATACTCTATCATCTAATGTTTTCATTAACTCTGGCATGACATGGATACGGTTTTGTACCAGTTCTTTTTGCCAAATCAGTAATTGACGCAACCACGCAATTTTCGACTGGTAATGCTTTTGATATAAAACGCCTTCTTTATATTGCCAATGTGCAGCGACACCATGCTCTGATGCTTGATGCATCTCAAACGTGCGGATTTGAATCTCAATTGTTTTTTGATTTTCACCACAAATAGCCAAATGAATAGATTGATAATGATTATTTTTAGGATATTTAATATAATCTGCAAATTGGTTAGGCAACGTAGTCCAAAGTTGCTTCACTGCATGAAGCACTTTATAGCAGCTTTCAACATTGTCAACAATAATGCGAATAGCATTTAGATCGTGGATTTGATTGATCGAAAGACGACGTTGATACATTTTGAGATAAGTACCGTAAAAATTTTTAATTCGGTAAAAAATTTTGAAATTCTGTACCTGAAGCTTTGACAGTGCAATTTCAAATGCAAGTGCGAGCTCACTCACATAATTTTCTCGATCGAGTAAGCATTCATTAAAAACGGTTGCCATCTTTTTATACAGGGCAGGTGCAAGCTGCTTCATAGCTAGATCTTCTAATTCGTAACGAATGGTATTTACGCCTAATCGGTTTGCAAGCGGTGCATAAACCATTAACAGCTCTTTGGCACATTGACGCGTTTCAATATTACGAATGTTATTCTTTTGATAGGCTCTCATACATGCAATACGTTCTACAAGCTTGATCAATACAACGCGCATATCATCTGCAATGACTAAAAGCATTTTTCTAAAGTTTTCTAGCTGTTTATGTTTGACATAGTCTTGATTTGGGAAATGATTCACGTTGCCCATCTTTAAAACACCAGCTAACAACTTTGCAACATTCTCATTCAATTGATCAGCAATAGTATGTTTACTCAGTTCTGCATAATAGAAGCTGTTGTAAACGAGTGCAGCGCAGATGGTTTCTTCATCTAAAGAAAGATCAAGTAATAGATCAGCCATGACCAGACCTTGTTGTAAACAATTTTTACCAAAAGGTGTTTGAACTTTTTCGCCCGTTAGTTGACTGAGTGCGAGCGCATGTCGCACTAGTCTCAATTTACTCTCGGTCCGTTGCATTGAGAGGTGATGCAACCAACTTTTGCTATCAATGTGTCCGCTTCTATCAAGATAAAAAGCATTTTTACGTATTACCATAGCGGCTCATCGCATTAACGTGTTTTATACCTATATATACTCTGTATAAACCAGAATATACAATCCGCACTGTACTTTAACAATACTGTTCTGGCTTACAATTGATTTTAATTTTCTTGTCTTTCTACTGACTAAAACGCATATAGCTACGTGAGCGAATTCTAATTTCTCCACCATAATGACTGAAAGAGCGATGTAATAAAACAGACTGTTTTAATCTCGCTGCTTGCGTTTGAGTAATTCTTATCAAATAATCACGTGGTATTTGATTGAAAGATTTTTTCAATTTTACAGCGGTATTGATGTCTTTTTTTGATGAACAGTTAGAAGAGAGCTGTGTTGTGTTTACAGCATGCACTGTATTTTTATATACCTTTTGCGCAGTCTCAAATGGCGCTTGATAAGAAAAAACATTAATTTTTTGGCGCTTATTAGACAATACAGAAGTATTCGAGACCGGTTTATTTAAGCCAGGTATAGTCTGGTGCATTTTTTTAACAGAGCAGTTTTCATTGTGAACGTTTTGATAATTAGAAGAGATTGCTTTTGAGCTTTGATGCGGTTGAGTTAATTTTTTCTTTCCCCATGAAACGATATTACGTAGTGTTTTTTTAAAAAAGCCAGAAGGTTGTCTATCTTGCTCTTTACGTTTTTCAAAATTTGCAACCGCTGGTATTTCTTCAAATTCTCTATTTTTTGAAACGATGGGTTCATGTATTGTTTCTTGCAATAAGTTATAACTTTTTGTTTCAACTGCGTACTCTTTTTCAAGCTGTGTGATTTCGTATCGACTGGTTGACCAATGCGGATTAGGTAAAAGCACAATAGTGCATTGGTGGTTTTTTTCAAGTTGATAAATCCACTGACGTTTTTCATTACTAATATAGGTAATGAGTGCTAAAGAAGCTTCTAAACATACTTGTTGTACTCGCTTAGAAAACAAAATAGCTTCTATCGCACGAATTGCTGATAAGGCAAGTGATATAGTACTTCGTGTTGTGCCTTGCCCTTGACAAGCAATGCACAATTCCTCATTTGTTTGTCCTAACGAAGGGCGTAAACGTTGCCTTGTCATATTCTTTAAACCAAATTCCCAAAATGACCCAATTTGAACGCGTGCCCTGTCATCCTTAAATGCTTCTCGCAATACCTGATCTACTTTTTGCTGATGTGATTCTTCTTCCATATCAATGAAATCAATAACAACAATACCCCCAAGATCACGTAATCTAAGTTGCTGAGCAATAGCAACGGCTGCTTCCAAATTAGTTTTTAATGCTGTTTCAGCAATGTTAAGACTTTCTGTAGAACCCGCAGAGTTGACATCAATGGTCACAGCGGCCGTTGTTAAATTAATCACAATATTCCCGCCTGAAGGTAGGCGTAGCGTTTGTTGAAAAGCAGATTCAATCTCTTTTTCAATTTCAATTTTATGAAATAAAGGTTTTTTATCCTGATAAAGAGTCAGTTTATCCATTAAATCAGGTCTGATTTTTTCAGTATAAGCCTTCACTTTTTCAAATGCTTCTTTTGAGTCAACGATAATCTTTTGAATGTCAGTACGTGCGTAGTCACGAATAGCACGCATTAAAATATCGCCTTCTTTAAAAATTAAAAAAGGCGCTTTTCTTTTAGAGAAAACTTCTTGAATAGTATTCCATTGATTAATCAATCCTTCTAAATCCATTTTTAAATGTTCCACGGTACAATCTTGACTAGCTGTTCGAACAATAATCCCCATGTCTTTAGGTATATTTAATTGACTTAATTTTTGTTGTAGTAGCTTTCGCTCTTCACCTAAAATTTTTTTTGAAATACCACCTGCACTAGGCTGATTTGGCATCAGAATCAAATAGCTGCCTGCAAGTGTAATATAAGTCGTTAATGCAGCACCCTTAGCATGACGTGCTTCTTTTTTGATTTGTACAATGATTGTTTGACCAATTTTAAGCCGGGGACGCTTTTCTTGCTGTTGTAAGTCTTGAAAATAATAAGGTGCAATCTTTTTAAAGGGTAAAAATCCATGTCTTTCAGAACCATATTCGACGAACACAGCCTCTAAACTGGGTTCTATACTTTTAATAATACCTGCATAAATATTCTCTAATGCATTTTTTTTTAGTGTACTTTCAATATAAAAATCTGATACTTTTTCTGTTTTTTTCTCAAGTAAAGCAATACGAATCTCTTCGGGTTGATTTGCGTTGATTAACAATGTACTCATTTTGAATTCCTACATACTTAACAAATATCTTGAGCATGATGTTCATTGCAATTTTAAAAGAATATTTGTGTGTTATAAAAAATAATAAATAATGCCGAAGAGAGGACTCGAACCTCCACGAGTTTTCTCACAGGTACCTGAAACCTGCGTGTCTACCATTCCACCACCTCGGCTTTTAAAGACAGTAAATAGATAATTTAGGATAATACTCTACGATTCCTTATAAGGAGGAGGGGGATCTTGTTCATTCTCAACGCCTTTCATCGTTAATTTAATTCTATTTCTT
>CAYUIV010000005.1:0-55131 GCA_964444925.1 uncultured Coxiellaceae bacterium
TGCATTTTTAGCAGCAAAAAATCATAAGATGAGTCATATTTTTCCTGACATGACTCTACTTGGTCGCGTGGAAGAATTGATTTTATTGGCTCAAGTACATCATTGTCAAATCCATTTACCACAAGATGTTATGACCACAACGTGGCATCAAAATACCACTGCTGCTATTCAGCATAAACCTGTTTCTGAGATAACTGCTGATGAACAAATAAGTGATATTGGTCCGAATACAATTGCGTACTATATCAACTACCTAGAACAAGCGCATACTATTTTATGGAACGGCCCAATGGGGATCTTTGAAGAACCTGAATTTCAAACAGGAACGATTGCAATGGCACGTGCCATTGAAAAAAGCAGTAGCTTTTCAATTGTAGGAGGTAGCGCAACATTAATGGCCTTAGAACAATTTGCGGTGCCCGTTCCACTCATTTCAACCGGTGGAAATGCCCTGCTATTTTCTTTAGGAGAGATCTTGTTGCCTGTAGTACACACATTGCAAAAACGATTACATTCAAATGAAAACTTTGTAAATGATCTATAAAATATCAAGGTCATTTTTTAAATGATATCTCATCTGTTGTCCAGCCTGTATTACAATAAAGAGAATATCAAGACACACGGCTTTTGATAATACTTTTATGTTTGCAAAGAATAGAGTATTCACAGTACAGTATACTCGTTAATTGATAATGTACTTCCTAAGTTCTCTTGCTGAGCATGAAATATAAGTAGTGGATACTGATACTGTAAGTGCTTACTTTGTTCGCCTTTTAATTTTAAAGAAAATATCAAAATCAGTGTTACCCTCATACTACTTTAAAGCATACATGCTCTACAGAGTATGAAAAATATTATTGACTTTTAATCGCTTTACTTTTTCCTATGTAGAAAGAAAAAGGATGTTATTTACCTTGCAAAAAAAACGAAAAAGAAATAACATAAAAAACCGCTTCACTGAAAAAGCGTTTCACAACATGATAAGGACATTATATGAGCAAAAAAAGGGATTTTGCCTCTTTTACAGAGGTTTCAGTGCCTGCAGATTCTTTGCCTGAAGAGCTGTGGTTACAAATCAGTCAACACGTAGATCTAGAAACACTGCAACAGCTTGGTTTAGTTAACAAAAAGCACCAGCGAATTAATAACACTGATCTACTTTGGAAGTCTTACCTGACATCGACTGCACAAACAGAGGGTGCTCGTAAAACATTCATAGAACACCCAGAACACGTTAGTCAAGAAGCACTTCTATCACACCCTCTTCATAAGTTTTTACTAAACATTGCGAAACAAAAAGATCAAGATAAAGCAGCAAAAGAGTTGACAGAAAAAGCGTGCGATTCTGTTACTGCTTTAAAAACATTACTGTACTCTCCAGCGCTATTTCAAACAATCACGAGCTCATCAGACGGGGCACTTTTTTTAAAAAAGCTATTCTGTGAATATTTTGCTAAAACAAAAAATTTGTTTGCTGACGATGATAGTATTGACTACCATGAAGCGGTCGAATTAACAGAGCAAAAGCTAGACATGGAAGGCGCTTGTTTATTCTTTTTAGAAGAATTGCGTTTGTTTTTATTACCTGAAGAAAAATATAAAGTGGTGCGTCAGTTCTTATCCTCCAAAGATTTAGACAGTCTTTTCGATTTTTCCCCTTCTTTGAGCGAAGAACAAATTGTAAAAATAACAAAAGAGCATCATCATGTGAAAAGAAAGCTTTTAAAAGAAGCATATATTTCTTCTAATCATGCTTTGTCTCTGTTACGTACAGAAGTATCTAGCGATCTGATTATGTCTAATACAACGTTGCTTAATCCAATTGTTGCGCGATACGTTGAGGCTGCACTCTTTACTCTTATGTCATTACAAGACACAGTGTTTAGCTACGAGGAATTTTTTTCAGTTTTGGAAACCATTTGTCGTGCACATAATTTCGAAGAAATGTACCAATATTTATTGCCATACAAAAATTATAACAACCTTGATTTGAATATAGTTTCCCAAATTTTAATTAGGAAAATTTTAACTCAATTTATGCAAGGTGACATACCTAACCTCAGTATGAAAGCAGAGCTTGTCGCACGCCATTAAGTTTGATGGTGTAGATGAAGTTAACGTGCGTTGTCCTATGAGCGTGAAAATTTCATTTCTATTGAAGTTTTTACGCTTATTTCTATCAAATTGAAAAAATTTTTTGGTGTACCTTGCAAAAAAGTAAAAGATAAATAAAATAAGAAAATTGTTTCAATTTGCTAAATTTGAAGCATTTCACCTAATGTAATAAGGACATTATATGAACAAAAAAAAAGATTTTATCTCTTTCTTAGAGGTTCCAGTGCCTTCAACAACTTTCCCTGAAGAATTGTGGTTACTGATCAGTCAACACGCGGACATAGAAACGCTACAACAGCTTGGTTTGCTCAATAAACAGCATCAACGGATTAATAATACCAATTTTCTTTGGAAACCTTACTTGACGGCCTTTGTTCCAACACAAACCAAAGATTATCGTAAAACGTTTATGAAGCATCCTGAATATGTAAATCAAAATGCGCTCCTGTCGCACCCTATTCATCAGTTTTTACTAGAAATTGCACAACAAGAAGATCAAGCTAAAGCTGCAAAAGAGTTGACGGAAAAAGCGTGCCATTCCGTTGCGGCATTAAGAACACTCATATATTCTAAATCGCTCTTTCAAACCATTACAAGTTTACCGGATGGTGCGCTTCTTTTAAAAAAGCTATTTTGTAAATGTTTTGATAAAACGATAAATCTTTTCAATGATAGTATCGATTATCACGAAGCCGTTGAGTTGATGGATGAAAATTTAGATATGAAGGGCGCTTGTTTACTTCTTTTAGAAGAATTGCGTTTAATGCAATTGCCTGAAGAAAAATACAAAGTGGTGCGCCAGTTTTTATCCTCCAAAGATTTAGGCAGTCTTTTCGATTTTTCCCCTCCTTTAAGCGAAGAACAAATTGTAAAAATGATAAGAGATTCTAGCGAGGTAAAAAACAATCTTTTAGAAGCAGCACACATTTCTTGGAGTCATGCGTTGTCTTTATTACGCACAGAAGCATCAAGCGATATCATTATGTCTGATATAGCGCTGCTTAATCCGATTGTGACAAAATACGTTGAAGCTGCACTTTTTTTTGTTATGTCGTATGGAGAAACAAGAGTGAACGAAGTGGAGTCATTTCCAGTTTTACAAACTATTTGCCATGTACATGGCTTAGAAGAAATGTATCAATATTTATTGGAAAATAAAAACCGCATAATTGATCTAAATGCCATTTCCAATATTATACTTAAGCAGATTTTAAACCGATTCATGCAAGGCGACATAGTTCATCTCAGTATAAAAACAGAGTTTTGTCGCACGCCATTAAATTTGATGGTGTAAATAGATTTAACCTTATCCTATGAGTGTGAAAATTTTATTCAATGAGAAAATTTTTCTTGATGTGTTTTACAAAGAAATGAAAAATCAATAGAAAAAATCGCTTCAACTCACTCAATTTAGGGTACTTTATATAACAAAATAAGGATATTATATGAGCAAAGAAAAAAATCTTATTTCTTCCGCAAAGATTTCAGTGACTTCAGAAAATCTTTCGGAAGAACTATGGTTACTGATCAGTCAATACGTAGATTTGAACACACTGCAACAGCTTGGTTTGCTTAATAAAAAGCACCGACGAATTAATAATACCAATTCTCTTTGGAAACCTTACTTGAAAGCGATTGTACCAACGAAAACAGAAGAGTATCGTAAAATATTCATGCAGCACCCCGAATATGTAGATCGTGAAGCGCTCCCGTTACACCCTATCCATCAATTTTTATTAAAAATTGCGCAACAAGAAGACCAAAATAAAGCTGCAAAGGATTTAACGGAAAAAGCGTGTCATTCTGCCATAGTGTTAAGAACATTAGTCTATTCTAAATTACTTTTTCAAACCATTATAAACTCATCTGATAGCGCGCTTTTCTTAAAAAGAATATTTGATACGCATCTTCCTAAATCAAACCACGTGTTTTTTAATGGATATCAATACCATGAAGTTGTTGAACTCATGGTACGTGGTTTGAATACGAAATACACCGGACTGCTCTTTTTAGAAGAACTGCTTTTGATGCAATTGCCTGAAAAAAAATATAAAGTAGTACATCAGTTTTTGTCCTCTGAAAACTTACAACATCTTTTTGAGATTACCCCTATTCTAAGCGAAGCACAGATTGCAGAAATGACAACTAATCATTCTGATGTTAAAGAAAGACTTTTAAAAGAGGCAGGGATTTCTTCTAGTCACGCATTATCTTTGTTAAACATAGGAGTATCACGCGATATCATCATCGCTAATATAACGTTCTTTAACCCAATCCTTGTGAAATACGTCGAGGCTGCGTTATTTGTTCTTATTTCTTTTATGCCATCTATTCCGGTAGTACTGAGCTACTATGAAGCTTGGTCAGTTTTAGAAACCGTGTGCCGTGCCTATGGTTTTGAAGAAATGCATCAGCATTTATTAGCAAATCAGGATTACCATTCCATTGCTTTAGAACCAGTTTGCTATGTCCTAGTCAGGCAAATTTTAAATCGCTATATTATGCAAGATGACATACCTCATCCGGATAGGAAAATAGAGCTTTCGATACACCATGAAGTATTAAGTTTGACAACATAGATTCAGTTGACATGACTTGAAATAAGCGCAAAAGTTTGAATTTTTGCGCTTATTTCATGAAAAATTATTGTGTACCGTAGTGTAAATTTACTAAAGACGTTGTTTTTATTTGCCTGATACACAAATTGCAAACATATTTTAAAAGGTAATCATTACTTCGACACACTGCCCTTTATCAAGCTTAGCAACGAGAATACACCTTGAGTGATACGTTTCCATGTTGCACATAGTATTGAAATGATAAAAACGATCTAGCAGATAAAGTTAATTTTTGAAAGGCATCTACCTTTGATTTTACTCAACAAAAGCAACACACTTTCTATCGGGGTATGACACAAGTTATCTTTTTATCGATCCATAATTGCTACTGGTGTAATCAAAAGTTACCAGCTTTATGATTCTTAGAGTATTCTCTAGACTCAACATGTATCACAATATAACAAATGATTACGTAACAGGTGAACCAGACTATAAAAACTTCCCAGGAAAGATGATCTATGCAATCGTCAGTGATTCTTTATTCAAAGCTCCTGTCTCTATTTAGGCACGCGTTTTATACCATAGGCCGTTTATATAGTGTGTTTTTTTCTTCTTTCACTAACAGTGGCACTAAATAACCAGGTAGTCTTTCACGTAACGTATAGTACAGTGCTTTTGCACGTGTTATCGAATAGGAAAAATGTGCGGCACCTTGAACAGGATCAAGACAGTGGAGGTAATAAGGTAAAACACGATAACGAAAAAGTGTATAGCTTAATGCTTCTAAAGCTTCGACAGAGTCATTAACACGATAGAGTAAAACCGTTTGGTTCAAAACAGTTATGCCGGCTTGGACTAAGTTGTACAATTTTTCCCCAACGGTTGCATCGATCTCATTGGCATGGTTACAATGCACAATTACTATAGGCTGCAAACGTGTACTCAGTAATACTTTTATCAAGGTTTCGTGAATGCGAGTGGGTAGAACAATAGGTAACCGTGAATGAATGCGTAATAATTGGACATGTGCGATACTTGCCAGTTGGGTGACTAAATTTTGTAAGTAGTCATCGGTGGATAACAATGGATCGCCACCACTGAGTATAATTTCGCTAATATCAGTATGTTGCCTAATATACTCAAGAATAGTGTCAATGTTTCTTCCCGGTATATTAGACTGATAAGGAAAATGTCGACGAAAACAATACCGGCAATGAATTGCGCACCCGCCAGTGACTGTGATTAAAACACGTGTTTTATATTTATGTAATAAACCAGGGATAGGATTACATATACTTTCCCCTAATGGATCTTTTATAAAGCCTTTTTTTATCACCTCTTCTTTTTTCAAAGGCAACACTTGCAAAAGCAAAGGATCTTGTGGATCTCCTTGCTTCATTTTTTTAATAAAACTTTTTGTAACGCGTAATCCAAAAGGAAAAGCGGTTGTATTGATTTTATCTTGTAGTTGATCGGTGAGCTGCAGAAGATCTAATAAAATTTTAGGATCTTGAATACTCTCTTTTAGATCAAGCTGCCATGTATGCATTGGTGTTCTACTTTATAAACTGTCAAGTGGCCATCGTGGCTTGACAGTAATGTCTAAATTATCTGTTTTTCCTTGTTGCAATCGTAAAAATCCGGTGTAAGCAATCATTGCGCCATTATCTGTACAAAAGCGAGGCTTTGGACAGTAAAGTGTACTATGCACTGCTTCAAGTTTTTTGTATAGCGTAGCTTGTAACAGCTGGTTTGCACTCACACCGCCTGCAATCACTAATTGATTCAAGCCTGTCATTTTGAGTGCACGTACGGATTTCTCAACTAAAATGTCAACAACCGCTTCTTCAAATGCTTTAGCAACGTTTGCACGCCGTTGATTTGTTTGTTGTATTGTGGCCCAATATCGACTCACATGAGTTTTTAAGCCGCTGAAACTAAAGTTTAAATGCGTTGTGTTATATAAAGGTCTTGGAAAAGACAGTGTGTCTGTGCTGCCTTGTAAAGCCAGTTTCGCTAATGCTGGACCTCCAGGGTAGCTCAAACCAAGCAGTTTTGCTGTTTTGTCAAATGCTTCACCGACTGCATCGTCTAGTGTTTCTCCTAAAATTTCATAATCTCCAACATCAGATACGCGCGCAAGTAGTGTATGACCACCCGAAACTAAAAGTGCTACAAAAGGAAAAGTAGGTTTTTGTACTTGGTCTAACATAACACTTAATAAATGTGCTTCTAAATGGTGGATACCAAGAGTTGGACAAGCTAAACTCCATCCAAGTGTACGTCCAACCGTTGCTCCTACAAGCAATGCCCCATTCAATCCAGGACCTGCACAATACACAATACCATCTAGTGCTTTGAGAGTTATCTTAGCATGCATTAATGCCTGCTGGATCAAAGGCATAATACGAGTACTGTGATCTCGTGCTGCTAATTCTGGTACAACACCACCATAAGGGGAATGTAATGGTGCTTGACTGTAAATAAAATCACTCACTAATCCTTCTCGAGCGTGGTAAATTGCAATTCCTGTTTCATCACAAGACGTTTCAATTCCCATCACGTAGTTTATGTTTTGCATTTTGTAACAACTTATATAAAATTAAACTATTTTAATCATAAAAGAGGTGCCATACGAAATGCCTTATATTGTCGTGAAAGATAGACAACCTTTAGACCTTGTTGCACGTCGTTTTCGACGCATTTGTGAAAAAGATGGTTTATTTAAGAAAGTCAATTTTCAAAGAAGCTACAAAAAACCAAGTGAGTTGAGAAAATTGGCAAAAGAAGTGGGTAAAAAACGTGCTTATCGAAGGATATTAAGAGAAAATCCTTTAATGGCAAAACACCGTCATCCAAGTCAGCGATAGTCGTTTTAGTTTAAAAACGAATTTATCTTGTTAAAAGCAATCTTGCTTATTATGCAAGTCTAAATGGCCTTTTCCATTCCGCAATCTTTTATCAATCATTTACTCGAACAGTGCGATATTGTGCAACTGATTGCACAAGAGATACCTGTACAAAAAAAAGGCAACAATTACGTTGCTTGTTGTCCGTTTCACGAAGAACAGACTCCCTCTTTCACTATCACACCTCAAAAACAATTTTATTATTGTTTTGGTTGTGGAATTGGTGGTAATGTACTCAGTTTTATTACTCAATATAAACGTATTCATTTTATCGAAGCAGTTGAGTGGTTAGCCAATTATTTACATATCGCCATACCTAAATCGAAGTATTCATCTAAAAAGATAGCATCTAAAGAAAATTTACAAGCGATTATGCAAGCAGCAGTCGAATTTTATCATGCTCAACTATTTGATAGCCATCAGGCTGTTTCTTATCTTAAAACACGTAGTATTACTAGAAATACCATTGAAACGTTTAAAATTGGATTTGCAACGGAGACATGGAACGGCCTTTTAAATTACTTAGTGAAAAAGAAATTATACCTTTTAGAAGACGTTCAAAAAACAGGTCTCATTGTTGCTCATACATCAAAACATTATTATGATCGTTTCCGAAGTCGTATCATTTTTCCTATTCGCAATCAAAATGGACAATATGTAGGATTAGGTGGAAGAACCATCGTACAAACGCAACAAGCTAAGTATTTAAATTCACCTGAAACGGCTTTTTTTCAAAAAAGTAATGAACTATATGGTCTTTATGAAGCTTGTCAATCTGCGAACATTTTAGAACGTATTTGGGTTGTAGAAGGTTATGTAGATGTTTTATCGCTGCATCAAAGTGGTGTGACAGAAGCTGTTGCAACACTTGGAACCAGTACCAGTCGGTCACATTTACTCAAACTTTTTCGGCTAAGTAAAGAAATTATTTTTTGTTTCGATGGAGATGAAGCAGGAAAAAAAGCATCTATACGTACGCTTGAATTAATGTTGAATTATTTACAAGACGGTTGGATAGTAAAATTTCTAAAATTACCACTGGGGTTAGATCCAGATAGCTGGATACACAAAAAACAATCACCGTCTTTTAAAGAACTCCATCATCAAGCCGTTGCACTGGATGATTTTTTATTTCAGTACTTAAAAAACCAAAGCGGTTTCACCACTCTCATGGAAAAAAATCAATTGATTCGTAATGCACTACCGCTCTTACAAAAAATCAATGCCCCTATCATGAAAGCACAACTTTTTGAAAAATTATCTGTGATAACGCACCTTTCAAAACTGCAATTACAAAATTTTCATGCTCAGCATCGCAAGTATCGTACTACGCCAAAACTGGCTGTTAAAAATCGTTACTCTATTGTCGATAAAGCGATTGGATTATTGATACAACAACCGTCTGTGCTGAAAAAGGGACAAAGTCACATAGATACTATGATGCTGGAAAAATATGATCCGCTTCTTTATCAACTCATACGCCTCATTCAAGCAAATCATATTGCTAACAGTGCCGTCTTATTAGAGTATTTTAGAAAAAATGAAATGCAACATACGCGTCTTTTAACCTTATTAAAGCAAGACTGGCTCATTCCTACCCAAGGTTTTCAAGAAGAATTTAATGATATCTTGCTTAATCTTGAACAATCAATCGCACGTCAAAAAATAGAGCAATTACTACAGAAAGCAAAAAGTTTCCCTTTAAAAAAAGAGGAGAAACAGGAATTACTTCAATTACTTATAAAGCAAAAAACTCAACAAGTGCGTGGATGAATAGGCTGATGGTATAGCATGATTGTTTTAGGGCGTCTATTTATGTTAGGAGACCCTTCTAAATGAGACTGAAGTAATATTCTAGACAATATATTACATTTTTGACCCTCATTCCATTGTGCAAAATCTGTAGAGTTAGACGTTGCTCTTAGCAAAAGATGTTTGATACCGTAGTGTTCTGTCACTTTTATTAAAATCTCCCAAGCATCAGGGTGACTGAGTAATCTACTTGATAACGCTTTTGTCTCAACTGTTTCTTGTCGGAAAACTTGTTTTGTGATTTCTTTACTCTGTCTCATTATTTTTTCAAGACGTTCAATACACTGTAAATGACTAACTTGCTCCTTCGCAGTGAAAAACTTTTCATAAATTTGTTTTCGAACAGCACATGGGCTATTGAAATTGAAAATTTCCATGAGTAAAGGTTCGCAAGACACTGCAATATTAAACAAATACTCAATGCCAACTGCGTATCGAAATAAAATATCTACATAACGTCGATCAAAAATAAGTGCACACAGATATGTAGGATTTTGTTTTGATAGTGTAATAAAAATATCATGTAAAAAATCTACCGCTTTAGAGTGTGTAATGAGCTTAATATAAAACCGATCGCATTCCAATAGAAGTTGGATTGTTAAACATTGATCAAGCATTAAATCATGAATTGCAAGCGCTGTTAAATTAAAAGGAGCATTGCCTTTCTTAGCCTTGTGACTTGCACGATAAAGCTTAAAGTAAGCGTGAGCATAGCTGTAATAAAACATAGACATTTATTCCTCCTTGAATAAAGACATCACATCTTTTAGTTGACGCATGCACTGCTTTTATACTAAGCCTTTCTCTAAAAAAGAGTTCACTTGATTTCCTTTTCCAATGATAATGTGATCAAATAAGCGTACTTCGACAAGTGCCAATGCTTCTTTTAAACGGTGTGTGACGGTAATATCTGCATGACTAGGTGTCGTATCGCCTGAAGGGTGATTATGCACTGCAATTGCGCCTACTGCATTGCAGTCCAATGCAGCCTTTACCACTTCTCGTATATGGATTGTTGCAACATTAATTGTACCATAAAAAAGTTCTTGAAAACTAATCAATTGATTCGCATTATTTAAAAACAAACAAGCAAATACTTCTCGTTTATAGTGTTTCATTTTTGTGGAAAGATATCGATAAGTGGCATGTGTATCTTTTAAAATGTCACTTATGATGAGTGGCTCTTTTGCACAGCGTTTAGCCACCTCATCAATTGCTTTAAGTTCAACATATTTTGCAATTCCAAGCCCTGGTATGCGACAAAGCTGCTTACGGTCTGCCGATACAATATTATTCCATGTGCCAAACTGAATGAAAACTTCATGGCTAATATCAAGTGCTGTTTGGCCTTTTAAGCCATTACGTATAAAAATTGCAAGTAGCTCTGCATCTGATAAAAAAGCAGCACCATGGTGTAGTAGCTTTTCTCTAGGTCTTTCTGGGCAAGGCCAATCTTTAATTTTCATTTTACAGATTGCGTTTTCTGTAAATTGTCTTTTAACATTTGAATAAGTGATTCTACATTGAGCCATTTGCGCTCTTTAGACGAACGCCTTTCTTTATATTCGACTTGATTGTGTAATACTTGGTCTTCACAGATAATGATTTGATAGGGAATACCGAGTAAATCTGTTTCTTTAAAAGCAACGCCCGGTCGAATATCACGATCCTCCAATAACACGTCTATCCCTGATTGTTTTATTTTGAGATATAACTGATCTGCAAACGCTTTGACTTTTTTTATTTTATGATAATGAATTGGAATCAGCATTAATTGAAAGGGTGCCATTGCATCTGGCCACAGTATGCCTTGGTCATCATGGTGTTGTTCAATTGCAGCAGCAACGATACGTGAAAGACCAATACCGTAGCAACCCATTTCTAGTGTACAAACACTTGATATTTGAGTTGAAACGCGAAGTTGCATCGCTTGACTATATTTTTTTCCTAGCTGAAAAATATGTCCTACTTCAATACCACGCGCTGATTGTAAATGTGATGTTGTAGGTGATGGGTGCTTCAATAACTCGTAGTTGATTGCATAATCTGTTTTCGGATCATAAAAAATATGATCTTCGCCAGCGCCTGCTAAAACTTGAAATTCATGAGAAGTGTGTCCTCCAATACTCCCTGTATCCGCTTGCACCGCTTTAACTTTTAAGCCTAACCGGTTGAAAATATTGATATACGCGTGGTACATATGCTGGTAAGTTGCTTGTAACGAAGCACTGTCTATGTGAAAAGAATAAGCGTCTTTCATTAAGAATTCTCGAGCACGCATCACGCCAAAGCGCGGTCGGATTTCATCACGGAATTTTGTTTGTATTTGATAGAATGTTAAAGGTAGCTGTTTATAACTTCGTACCTCGTTTCGAATAAGATCGGTGATCACTTCTTCATGTGTTGGTCCTAGACAAAAATCTCGTTGATGACGATCTTGAAGACGAAGCAATTCAGGGCCATAGGCATGCCAACGCGCACTTTCACTCCAAAGCGTTGCAGGTTGTACCATAGGCATAAGACATTCTTGTGCGCCAATGTATTCCATTTCCTCTCTTACAATCTGTTCTATTTTACGCAGAACACGAACGCCTAAGGGTAGCCAGGTATAAATACCTGAGGCAACCTTTCGTATAAAACCTGCGCGTAACATGAGCTGATGGCTGATCAGCTCGGCTTCAAGAGGTAATTCTTTTAATGTAGGAAAATAAAGTTGACTGGTATACATAAATTCTATCTGCTCAGTAACAGGCATGATTGTAATGTTTTAAAGTAATGCCTCATGTACGCGCTAATAAAAATCACCACAAATACATTTTTACGCATTGTTTTAGACATTTCATCTAAGCGCACCAACACTCTTTATATTGACCACTGCCTTTAAAATCTCTCTCTCCTAAATAATTATAACTGAGTTGTGTACATTGTTTATCTTGACTATGAGTCGTAGCCACGAGATGATACTGCCTTATATTGTGACCTTGTATGCTAATTGTATGTCCTTTGCTTTGCGTGGTAGAAGCTACCCCAAAATGTTCAGGAGTAAGCACTTCTTGATAACGATACGACTCTACATTTGTACTTTCAATACGAGCTGCAAGGTCAAATAGTGTTAACTGTGCTTCTATGCGCTTTACTTTAAGAAAATAGGTCGTGTACATTGGATAAGCAAATGTTGTGAGCAGACTGATGATTACCATCACAATCAATAATTCAATAAAACTAAAACCTTTTTGCAAAACTTTTGAACCAAAAAGATATACTCATAGTTGAATATTTGGCTGTAATAACTGCATTTTTACCTGTTGGACAACACTGGCACTAATTGTATTAAGCAAACTTTGTAAAAAATTAGGCCTGACGGTATAGTCAACAATATCTTTTATTTTAAGCCTTTCTCTTGAGAGTGAGTGAAGATTATGGAATCCATCAATTAAACCTAATTTAATTGCTTGACGCCCTGTCCAAATACGTCCAGAAAAAATCTCTTCTTGATTTTCCTCTAATTGTAAACGACTGCCTCGTCCCACTTTTACAGCATCAATAAATTGAGCATGTGCATTAGATAACACTTCTCTCATGATTTCGACATGTTCTTCTTTCAGTGGAAGAAAAGGATCGAGTAAATTTTTGTTTTTTCCAGCGGTAAATGAACGGCGTTCAGCACCTATTTTTTGTAGCGTTTCAGGAAAACCAATGCTATTTGCAATAACACCGAGGGATCCAACTATACTAGAAGGATTTGCAAAAATATCATTGCAAGCAGATGCAATATAATAAGCAGCAGATGCGCACATACTTTCACAAATTGCAATGACTGGAATTTTAGGATACTGATTTCTTTGGTGCAAAATTTCTGTATAGACATAGCTAGATTCAACAGCATCTCCACCAGGACTATTGATACGCAGTACAACGGCAACCGTGTTTGGATTTTTAAAAGCGTGATTTAAGCTGTAAATAATCGTATCAGAGTTTATATGTTGGCCATCGTTACTATTCGCGCTACTGATCGTACCTCTAATATCAATTAGTGCAATATGCGGTTTTTTAACTATCTCATTATCAAACATTGCATTTTTTTTTGTTGCAATACGGTATTTTTGTAACAATTGACTGACACGATTTAATCGAAAAAGAGGTGTTTTCGAAGAAATATGTGATAAAAAAAGAAACGTCAAACTTCCAATAAAAGTACATAATAAAAAGAATTTAGCAATTGCCCAACGTCTTTGTCGTTGTTGATTGCGGAAAATTTTAAAAAGCATCTTCTCTATCACATCTAATTTTTTTATTTCTTCTGACATACATACCTTATTTTAATTAACAGCGTTCAATTTACAAAAATCATTTATAAAAATTTCTAAGACATATTAAGACTTTAAAAAAATTTTTTTTACACCATATTACTGAATACCTAATATAGAGTAAAATTTTAAAATATAATAAAAAAAATTTTTTAAAGTAAATGAATAGTTATGAGTCTTAATCGATTAACAAAAGAATTACAAGTCGCACTGGGTGAAGCGCAATCACTTGCATTACAATTAAATCATACGGTCATTGAACCAATACATATGATACATGCATTACTGAGTGATCAAACAGGAAACATACCTGCACTACTACAAACATTAAAGCTCAGTTCTTCGCGTTTAAAACAAGTATTGGAAGAAAATTTAAACAAACTTCCAATGACAAATCGCATCACAGGAAATATTGCCCCTTCCAATGCATTAATGCGCCTGCTGAATATGACAGATAAACTAGCACAACGATATAAAGATACTTATTTATCAAGCGCTCTTTTTTTTCTCGCCGTCATCGAGTCAGATGAGCCGCTTGAACAAGTTCTTCGACAATTTGGTATTAATCGTGAAAATTTAACGATAGCGATTGAAAAGCTTCGAGCAGGTAAAACAGTCAATGATCCTCATGCTGAAAGTCAGCAACAAGCATTAGAAAGATACACAATTGATTTTACAGAAAAAGCAATAAAAGGTGAGTTAGATCCAGTGATTGGTCGCGACACAGCAATTCGTCGCACGATACAAGTACTACAACGTCGTACTAAAAATAATCCTGTTTTGATTGGTCATCCAGGTGTAGGAAAAACTGCAATTGTTGAAGGTTTAGCACAACGTATTGTCAATAAAGAAGTACCAGAAACTATGCAAAAACGACGTTTATTAGTTTTAGACGTGGGTAGTTTAATTGCAGGGGCAAAGTATCGCGGAGACTTTGAGGAACGTTTAAAAGCCGTATTAAGCACCATTGAAAATCAACCCGAACAGTTTATTCTATTTATTGATGAAATTCATACACTAGTTGGTGCTGGAAAAGGTGAAGGTGCAATGGATGCTGGAAACATGCTCAAGCCTGCTTTAGCAAGAGGTCAACTTCGTTGTATAGGAGCAACAACGATTAATGAATATCGAGAGTATCTTGAAAAAGATGCAGCGCTTGAGCGCCGTTTTCAAAAAATATTAATTGAGGAACCCAGTACTGAAGATACCATTACTATTTTACGCGGATTAAAATCACGTTATGAAGTCCATCACCGTGTAGATATTAATGATAACGCTCTAATTGCAGCTGCAAAACTTTCAGAACGTTATATAACAGATCGTTATTTACCTGACAAAGCCATTGATTTAATTGATGAAGCAGCGAGTCGTACACGTATTGAGATTGATTCAACACCTGAAGAGCTTGATACTTTGAAAAGAACACTTAATCAAAAGAAAGTTGAAGTAGAGGCACTGAGTAAAGAACAAGATGTTCCAACACAACAGCGTTTGCAAACGTTAAACAAAGAAATTGAAACATTGCAACTACAGTATGAACAGCTTCATACCATTTGGAAAGAAGAAAAAGACAAGTTACACAGTGAACACGAAATTAAATCAGAGTTAGAAAAAGCACAATTTGAATTTATAAAAGCCGAGCGAGAGAGTGATCTTGGACGTATGTCTGAGCTAAAATATGGTCTTATCCCAGCACTTGAAAAAAAGCAACAATCTATTAAAGAACAAGAAGCACACCAAAAAGAAGGACAGTTATTGCGTTATAAAGTAACTGCAAAAGAGATCACACGTGTCGTTTCACAAGCCACAGGTATTCCAATCACTAAAATGATGGAGAGTGAACGTGAGAAGTTGCTACAGATTGAGTCTGTACTACATCAACGAGTTATTGGACAAGATATTGCAATTGATAGCATTGCAAATGCAATTAGGCGAGCACGTTCTGGTTTATCTGATCCTAACAGACCGGTTGGCTCTTTTATCTTTGCAGGTCCTACAGGCGTAGGAAAAACAGAAGTGTGTCGAACACTGTCTCATTTTCTTTTTGATACAGAACGTGCGATGGTACGAATTGATATGTCAGAGTTTATGGAAAGACATGCTGTCTCAAGGTTGATTGGTGCTCCTCCTAGTTACGTAGGATACGAGAAAGGTGGCTATTTAACTGAAAGTGTACGTCATAAACCGTATTGTGTTGTTTTGTTTGATGAAATTGAAAAAGCACATCCTGAAGTACTTAATCTTTTGTTACAGGTACTTGATGATGGACGCCTGACTGACGGTCAAGGTCGTACAGTAGATTTTCGAAATACAATTATTGTGATGACTTCAAACCTTGGATCTGAACTGATACAAGATTTGACTCCTCACGAAGACTATAACACACTCAAAGCAACCTTAACTGAAATTATTTCAAAACATTTTCGTCCCGAGTTTGTCAATCGCGTGGATGAAATTGTGGTATTTCATCCACTTGAAAAGACTCACTTACATAATATTGTTAAAATTCAAATTAAATTGCTGAAAATGCGATTAAAAGAAAAGAAACTTAAACTGGTTGTAAGTAACAAAGCATTGGCCTATTTAGCAGATCAAGGATTTGATCCTGTCTATGGCGCACGTCCTTTAAAACGTGCTATTCAAAACCTTTTAATTGATCCACTTGCAAAAAGTATTGTTGCTGAACGCTATAAAGAAAATAGTGAAATACAGGTTCATTATCAAAACCAACAATTATGTATTGACTAAATTACTTTTTATTTTTCACAGTATATACCGAACAAACAATGTCTTTCGAAGAAAAAACACCATGCCTTGAGCTCACTATTACCCGTGCAGATGAAACTCAATCATCAGCCTCTCGTCACACTTTTTCCCAACTACTAGAGGCAGCGGCGCAATCGCTTACATTAAATCAAGCGCAAGAATATTTTGAAGGGATAATGCAACATACTGATCGGCTGCCTATGCGAATCGCAAGAGCGTTGATCAAGCAATTAGAGAAAACAATGATCAAGGACAATCGTCGTAATACTTTAGTGTTTCTTGAAAGAGTGAACAGTACTTTGAAAAATATACCTAAAAAATGTCATGAAGTAATTTTTATTCCTCAACAGTTTCAATCACCACAGTCAACGGATCACTACTACATTCCCTTTACATTGCAACGTTGTGAAGCATTCACTCCACTCTTTAAAAACACTGATGATATTTCATACAGCATGCCTTCAAAAAAGTCATTTGAGTTACGCGTTGAAGCAACAAATCATCCATTTAAAACTTCAATCATACACCTGGCGCATCTACTTATTGCATGTGTTGATGCGTATCCTCAAGCACGCATTACTATTCAAGAGAATTTTTTGTATACAGAAGATTTGATCAATTACCTAGAAGCATACAAGAAACTGTATGAAAAGTTGCAGTTAAATATAACGGTTCAAATGACAGTGAAAGGTTCTCCAAAAAATGCCTCTAAGGAAAAAACCGAAACAGCTTTTAAGCATCTTTTTGAGACGGAACATACTTTAGCACCCAGTCTTGCTTTTAAAAAATAAATAAAGCATATACGTGTTAATTGTTTCATAGAAAAAAAGCATACATTTGATTTAAAACTAAGAAAACTACTGTTTCATAGGAAATAAAATTGCTTTTCTGAGAAATGTAAGATACGTTAATCACATATTTTTTTAAAGATACGTTTTTGATCCTATGAACTTTTTTTCAACAAATGTAGAATTAGCAACAGCAGTAGAGGAAAAAGACTACATACGCATCGAAGCACTGCTTAAAGCAGGAACTGATCCTAATATTCTAGATAAAAACAATCAACCCTTAATTTTTAAGCTAGTGGACGATGAAAAATTACTCGCTCTATTTTTAGAGCGATCAAGTAAACGTATCAATGTTAATGTGAAAAACATACAACAAAAAACTGTTTTTGAGCTTCTTGTCAAAGAAAGTTTTTGTAAATATGTGTTAAATGGTGCCAGCAATGAAATACTATCGACACAGATGAAACGTTTTGTCTTTTCGGGAGCCTCTTATTCATTAGATGATTTACAAACAATCTTAATCGAACTGATAGATGGGATAAAATATGGAATACGAGAAAAAAGACTCGAAACCAAACTGGGTGCAAAAGTATTGCACGATAAAAGAGACATATTTCTTGCTCAACATGGTTTTCCTGGAAAGCAAGAAAAACTATATATTGCGATGATGAAAAAGTGGAATACAGTGACAACAAAACACAATATTATAGATGAAGTAAATCCTTTAATCAATAAACAAGCTGAAGATGATGACAGTCGTTGTTACCCTTATATCGAAGAAAATGATGAAATTTGGATAAGAACTACTTCTGAAACAGTAAAACAGTACCTCAAAACTGTTGATACAGCGATAAAAGATTATTTTTGTAAAATTGAAAGTTGTTTTTCTCGAAGATATGGGGTAGAGCTGACCGTATCGCAACTCCAAGATTTCTTGAAAATAAATAATGCAACAGGTAAATTAAACTATTTAATTTTACATAAACACTATTTTATGGCAGAAAACTATGGTGTTCTAAGTCAATTACCTTACGAACTTCTATTACGTATACTGAAACAATATGCTTTGCTTGAAAAAAGTGACACTGTAGATTTCTTTACCAAAGCACTCAAAGCAAGCGAGGGACAACGTATTCAGCTGTTGCAAGAAGAATGTCCCGAATTAACAGAAGCGGCGTTCACACAAGAACTAAAGGAACGTAATGCATTAGAACTTACTTTATTCGATGCTCTCGAACAGGATTTATCTCGTGAAAAAAGTTCGTCTTTCAGAAGCATTTGACCACTACGCTCTTTCTAAATTCTCATTATAAAGGACTTAATTCCATTACTAATATCAACAGCGGTGATTTACTAGGATGATGACAAGTATCATGGCGACTAGCTCAAGTCACTACAAGAAAGTGCATATGTCAGTCTTTTGAGGTGGATAATAAACACATTGTTGCTTTAAGCTCAAAAACACTACTATTGGTAGATGATTCACTTGCCTTTTCGAGTAAAATACGTTATTTTCTTTGAAATTTTTTAGTCAACACATCTTTTTTACTTTATGAATTACTCTTCACGAAATAGTCACGAGCCAGATTCTATGGCTAGTCCTTCTTCAGCACTAGCAAAAGCAGTACAGGACAAGAACTATAAAAAAGTCAAAAAACTACTTAATCGTGGAGTTGATTCTAATATTTTAGGGAAAAACAATCAACCTTTGATTTTTGAGCTTGTCGATAAGCCAAAACTATTTAATCTATTTTTAAATCAACCCAGTAAGCGGTTTAACGTTGATGCTATGAATATGTTGGGTATGACCGCATTTGATTTCCTTGTCATAAAACATTTCTGTACACATTTGTCCAATGATGTCGACGTCGAGAAAACGCTTTTGATGCAGATAGAACAACTCATTTTTGCGGGCGCATCTTATTCGTTAGATATGTTACGAGAAAGAATAATAGGAGTAATGCGAGCGCACCAGCAGGAAATACGAGAGGTCAAACTTACAGCTGAATTGGGACCTCCAATGTTCATGACTAAACTAAATACGTTTCTCAAAAAAAATGAATCTTTGCAAACAGAGCTATCCATACAAGAACAGTTTTTAAAGCAAAAACCGTTTTTAGAGAATGATATGGTAAAAGATGTTTTGCACGAATCTCAAGCACAATTAATAGATTTTCAAACAGGTCTTGCTCCATACATTTATAAAAAAGACACAGAAACAATCAATCGCTGGTTGGCAATGACCCCAGAAAAAATAGATCAATATCTCAAAAATGTTGATACAGCGATAGAAAATTATCTTTTTAAAATTCAAAGCCGTTTTTTAAAAAATTATAATATGGAGATCACATTATCCGAGCTTAAAAATTTTCTAAAAATAGATAATATAGAGGCTAAACGAAAATATATAATATTACGCAAAAATTATTTTATAGAAGAAAACACAAGTATTTTAGCCAAATTACCTACAGAGATATTTTTATCCATACTCCAAACGTTTGCCGCACTTGAAAAAGATGACATACTGATTGATCGTGTTACTAACATAGAGCAAGAAATTTTTAAGATAAAGCAAGCACTAGGAATGCCCGTGATGTCCAGGCTACAAGAAGCGCAAAAACAGAATGCACAAAAAACCCCTCTCGAACATTTTCTATCTGAGGAAGAAACTTTATTAGGTCTTAAAAATTGATTACTGCGCTTTATTCGGTTTTTTTAAACGAAAAAACTTGATTTTTATATCAATACGAATTATCTATCACTCAAAGATAAGGAGTACACTCATGCTATACTTAGCCTAGGTGATTGATTTTTGTGTACAATCGTGGACATTTGGACTTACTTATGAAGAGTACGTAAAATGCTCAAAAATCGTATGGATAATATTTTTATGGTTGAAAAGTGCAATGCAAGCATGGTCAACAATGTATTTTTACACCGATATAGCCTTACGGTAGATAAAATCGCACGGACAAGTAGAAGAGGTAAAAAAAATGGATCATAAAATCACTTCTTCTCTTTCCTTGATAAAAAGAGAAGACATAATTAGCCATATTGCTCAAGAAGGACTGGCACGTACTGTTAACAGTTGTAGTGAAGTCTCTTTTGAACTGTGCTGTATTATTAAACAAGTATTAGAAAAAAATAAAGAAGTACTTGATCAATTGAAAGAAATTGAGCCTAATCTCACTCGCTTAGAAAAAATCATTAATATTGATAGATTTGTCGGGAGTGAAAAAACAACTTTAGCTTATGCACTGGAAAAGCTTAATGATCAAGAAAATATGAAAGATTATACTGACGCGCTTCCTCTACTGACCTTAATCGACATTCTCTTGAACTATAATGCAAATGTTAAGTTAACTTTTGATGGTACAACGCCTCTACATATCATAGCGAAAAAAGCAATGACTTATGCAGCATTGCTGACTAAGTTCATTGAAAAAGGTGTATCTGTAGATGCTCAAAACCAATACGGTTGTACACCACTACACCTTGCGATATCTCATAATAACATAGCGGCCATTGATCTACTGATTCAACACGGTGCAGATCTTGAAAAAAAAGATGAATACTGTGGAAGAACTCCCATAGGACACGCTATTCATCGCTATACGGGTTGTGAACATCGATACACCAATCGAGAAACTATTGATCATTTATTGAAGAATTATTCATTTAAGTTAAACGAGCAAGATAAAAACGGGGATACGCTGATGCATTATCTTGCACAATCAGTTTTATCTGACACAGTAGTAGATGATCACAGCCGTTTTTCCCTAATTTTATCGCTGATTGAACGTGGTGCAACCTGTCATCATTTCAATAGTAACGGTGATACACCTTTACACTGTGCCATTCGAAATGAAGAAAAAACCGCTTCTATTATTGCACTTTTCATTCAAAAAAACGCAAAAGTTAATATAGTGAATCAACAGAATCAAAATCCTTTATTAACTGCACTAAAAACATTACTATTTTTTCAAGCGCAGCATTATTTTGCTGCTACACTTGAAAATATCAAAGCCTTACTGCAATGCTCACCCATTCCACTAAATATTACGATGGAAGATAAATGTAAAAACACAAGTATCAAGCTGATGTCAAGTTTAACAATATTGCCCGATTGGCTGAAAGGGCAAATATTATACTCAGCTGACTCGCGTCCTACTGTATTACTTTTTGCAAAAGCAAAAGAAAGTCATCCAAACGAAAAAATCAACTATTTCGATTTATCCAAAGAATTACAAGAAGTTATCATCAATTTTCTTATTGCTAGTGTCTACCCAAATCTTGAGAAAAAAACAGCCATTCGGTGGTTAACTGCCTATCATCTGTATCTTGCTGATGTTGAAGCTAAAAAAACTTCATCAGCAAACTTAGTGGCTTTAAACCACTGATCTATCAGATAAAATGATTTTTCAATTGAATAAAATGTCTTTTTTTAGTGACTTATTAGTTTATTAAGGATAGAAATTTTTTACTCAGTGTAGTATTTAATGGGGCTATGGATAGTTTATCTGTTTTCTGTTCCTCGTCGATGAACACTGATTAATAGGTAGTCAATTTTAGTAAGGGGATGCAATATTTGCTGTTTAAAACATAATTATTGTAGATAATATTTAGCATTATAAAATGCATCATCTTTCTAAATAATGGGGTAAGGTATGATAAAGCGTAGTGACTACTATCGTTTTATTATTCAAAAATAGGCAAAGCTTGTTGTCTATCTTTTATCTTTATAAGATGTAATGACTTGAATCCTCATTATCAATCAGTGTTGTCAGTTTATCATTGACATATGTTGCATCAATCGTTACCGTTTGGCCAGCTAACTCGTTTGCATCAAAAGACAATGATTCTAACAAACGTTCCATTACAGTATTGAGTCGTCTTGCACCAATATTCTCTACTTTTTCGTTTACGTTAAAAGCAATTTCTGCAATACGAGAGATAGCTTCGTCTGAAAATTTTACCGTTAACCCTTCTGTTTCAAGTAGTGCTTGAGATTGTACGAGTAATGAAGAGCGACATTGACATAAAATAGCAATAAAATCTTCAATCTTTAAAGGATGTAGTTCAACACGCACTGGTAATCGGCCTTGTAGCTCTGGAATTAAATCAGATGGCTTTTGTCCTGACTGAAAAGCACCTGCTGCAATAAACAGAATATGATGAGTACGCACCATGCCATATTTTGTGGACACCGTTGATCCACCTAATAAAGGAAGTAGATCTCTTTGTACCCCTTCGCGTGATACATCGGCACCACCGATTTCGCCTCGTCGACACACCTTATCAATTTCGTCAATGAAAACAATACCGTACTTTTCGACCCAGTCGACAGCACGTCTTTTTAAATCTTCTTCGTTGAGCAGCTTATCCGCTTCCTCTTGCTGTAGGACTTTAAAAGCATCTTTAATTTTCATTCGATGTGTTTTAACCCGTCCACTGTTCAAGTTTTGCATCATACTTTGAAGTTGGTTGGTCATCTCTTCCATACCCGGAGGTCCCATGATTTCCACACCCATCGGATGGTTAGTTAACTCCACTTCAATTTCTTTTTCATCAAGTAAACCTTCTTGTAAACGTCGGCGATATAAATTACGTGCCAGTCCTCTTTCCGATTGTTTTAACTCTGAAAAAGCCACTTTATTATCGACTTTGCCTGTGCTTGTTTTAAGAAAGGCATTGAGTATCCTTTCCTCTACTGCTTCTTTGACTTGCTTTTCTAATCCTTCAATTGTTTTTTGTCGCAGTGTTTTATAAGCACTATCGACTAAATCACGTATAATAGAATCCACATCGCGTCCGATGTAGCCAACTTCTGTATATTTCGTTGCTTCCACTTTAAGAAAAGGAAAAGGAGAATCTTCCGTCAGATTAGCTGCACGATAGCAAATTGCGGTCTTTCCTACACCCGATGGACCAATCATAAGAATATTGTTAGATTGAATTTCTTTACGTAACCTCTCATCATCAACGACAGTACGACGTATTCGTTCTCGAAGTGCACGTGCAATGACACGTTTTGCCTCTTGTTGACCAATCACGTCTTGATCTAGCTCAGCAACAATCTCTTTTGGTGTAAGATGATCTTTGAGTGCTAACGAAATGTTAGCTGTCGTATTAGATTCTTCAACGAATTCAGAAAATGTTTCTTCTTGTAAAAAATCGTCGTCAGGCTGTTTTTCTTCTGGTAAGTCACTCTCCATGAGAGACAAATCTGTTGCGTTTAACGGTTCTTCGTTTAATGTATCGCTAACGTAAGTCATAGTATTTTCTCGTAAACTTAAGATTTTGAATGTGTTTCGATTTCTTCAAATATAAAGCGGTTACTGGTAAAAACACATAAATTGGCAGTAATTTCAAGACTTTTTGAAACGATTTCTCGAGCAGATAATGTTGTATTTTCTAATAACGCTAACGCTGCTGACTGCGCATAAGCACCTCCTGATCCAATGGCAATAACATTGTTTTCTGGTTCAATTACATCACCATTACCGCTGATCATAAAGGAGAATTCGGGATCTGCTACAGCCAACATTGCTTCTAAGCGTCGTAATACACGATCAGAGCGCCAGTCTTTTGCAAGTTCTATTGCTGCACGTTTAATTTTTCCACTATACTGTTCAAGCTTTGTTTCAAAACGATCAAGTAACGTTGTAGCATCGGCAGTTGATCCTGCAAAACCAACTAGAATAGGATATTTTTTCAGACGGTATACTTTACAAGCATTAGATTTTAAAATAAGTGATTCGCCTAGAGTAATTTGACCGTCGCCGCCAATGGCAACCTTATCTTCTCGTCGTACAAGTAAAATAGTGGTACCGTGTAGTGATTGCATGTTGGATTTATTGTAACTTTAATTAAAATCAAACTATGGTGGCAGTTAAGAAGATTTTCAAGTACAGCACCGTACATGTTCATGAAGAGTATCGCCTCTACTCAAAAATCAAGCTACACTATCAGCACCTCATCATTAAATACAAGTGACCTTATGCAACATGATAAGAATCAACAGGGTTTAACTTTACTCGAACTGATGGTAACGGTTGCAATTGTTGGTCTACTGCTCACATTGGCGATTCCAAATTATCAGCGATACACGCAACGCGCAAAATTCACAGAAGTGATTCAAGCCATTGCGCCCTATAAAATAGCAGTAACGCTTTGTGCCTATCAACAAGGCGATCTCAGTTTATGTCAAACACCAGGCCAAAATGGCATACCAGATAATTTTAAAGCTAAAAACTCTAAACAAGGATACGTAGATCAAATATTAGTACAAGAAAACGGTGTGATTACAGCACAATCTCAACAAATTACGCTGGACAAATGTCACTGCTTTACTTACACTTTGAAACCAAGTTTACAAGAAAATACTGCCTTACTTTGGACAGTCGACAAATCTAAACAAAATAGTTGCAAACGTTTTAATCTATGCTAGTACCTAAATTTTAATCATGGATCTTCTCTATCGCGATTCGCTCTGTTTACCCCAAACGAGCTTTCCAATGAAAGCATCTTTGACAACACGAGAGCCACTTATTTTAAAAAAATGGTATGTCGATAAACTGTATCAAAGAATTCGTGTCAGCCATCAAAGGCATAAAAAGTATATATTACATGACGGGCCACCATACGCGAATGGCCATTTGCATATTGGACATGCGGTCAATAAAGTTTTAAAAGATATCATTTTAAAAGCAAAAACATTAAGTGGCTTTGACACTCCTTTTATTCCAGGATGGGATTGCCATGGCTTGCCGATTGAATTAAATGTTGAAAAACAATTAAAACAAAAACGCACGACCTATACACCAGAAGAGTTTCGTATAGCTTGCAGACAGTATGCAAAAGCACAAATGGCAATTCAAAAGGAAGAGTTTATACGCCTTGGTATATTGGCAGATTGGGATAATCCTTACTGTACTATGGATTTTTCAACTGAATCTGAAATTATCCGCGCGTTTGGCCAGTGTATTACAAAAGGCTATGTTGAACAGGGTTCAAAACCTGTGCATTGGTGTATCGCCTGTGGTTCTGCGCTTGCTGAACTGGAAGTAGAATATCAAGAAAAACGTTCAACAGCAGTAGATGTTAAATTTCAATTGAGTCATCACATACTGCAAGAAGATTTACCCGGCAAAGGACCAGTTTTTTTACCTATTTGGACCACCACACCTTGGACATTACCAGCCAATGAAGCAGTCGCTTTAGGAGAAAAAATTCAGTATTGTCTTATTCAAACAAAGCATGAGCGTTTTCTCCTTGCTCACAATATTTATCAAGCATGTCTAGCGCGTTATGAGATAGATAACTATACAGTTTTAAAACATTATCAAGGAGAATATTTTAGTGGTGCAAAACTGTCTCATCCTTTTGAGCAGCGTACTGTCCCGCTTATTTTAAGTGATCATGTTGATACTGATACAGGGACAGGTGTCGTACACATTGCGCCTACTCATGGCATAGAAGACTATGAGTTGGGCATAAAATACCGTTTACCAATGCTCAATCGCGTTAATACAAAAGGGTATTATCACCCTTTCGTTCAAGCGTTAAATGATAATCAGTCAGTACTCGAAGCAGACGATGCAATTGTAGATTTACTTAGAACACATCAGAAGCTACTGTGTGTTCAATCCTTTAAGCATGCCTACCCTCATTGTTGGCGACACAAAATTCCTCTTATTTTTTTAACTACAACACAATGGTTTTTGAGGTTACAATCAGAAAAACTACACACGACCTTACAGCAAGCAATTGAAAAAATAATTTGGATACCACATTGGGGTAAAGCAAAAATGCACGCTATGCTTGGCTATAATCAAGCACAGTATCGTCCAGATTGGTGTATCTCTCGCCAGCGTCATTGGGGAGTTCCTCTGCCGCTTTTTGTTAATCGCTATACTCGAAAACTACATCCTCGTACAAATGAGCTCATCACTTTTGTGGCTCAAGAAGTAGAAAAAATAGGAATTGAAGCATGGCATACATTGGATATAAATACAGTACTTGGAGAAGAAGCAGCAGAATACGAAAAGCTTACTGATACCTTAGACGTTTGGTTTGATTCTGGCGTAACGCATCAGGCAGTACTTAAAAAAGAAGCGCAATTGAAGTGGCCTGCCGATCTTTATCTTGAAGGCTTAGATCAATTTAGAGGTTGGTTTCAGTCCTCACTGATTACAAGTGCAATGCTACATCGAGACACGCCTTACAAAACTGTTTTAGTGCATGGATTTACCGTCGATCAACAAGGAAAAAAAATGTCAAAATCGTTGGGCAATATACTAAGCTTGGATAATATTTTAAAAAAATGGGGAGCAGACATTTTGCGGCTTTGGATTGCCTCGGTAGATACAACAAGCGATATTTTTGTTTCAGAGGAAGTTTTTCAGCGTATTTCAGAATCATATCGTCGTATTCGCAATACTGTTCGATTTCTTATTGCAAATTTGCACGACTTTGATCCTTTACATGATCAAGTTAAACCACACGCATTACTTTCTTTAGATCGCTGGCTCATTATGCGCACGGCGATGTTACAAGAAGCAATACGTGATGCGTACGAAAAATTTAGTTTCCGACATATTTATCAGATGATTCATCAATTTTGTATTGATGAGTTGGGTAGTTTTTATTTGTCCATTCTAAAAGATCGTCAATACACAATGCAACAGCATAGCATGGGCCGTCGCTCTGGTCAGACAGCAATGTATCATGTTACAGAAGCAATCTTACGTTGGCTAGCTCCTATTTTAAGCTTTACCATGGAAGAAGCCTGGCAACATTTACCAGGAAAAAGAGAAGAATCAATTTTTTTAAGTCAATGGTATGTATTAAGCTTTGATGAAACAAGTGATACGCTCGTTTCTTTTTATCGCGAACAAGGCGGTTGTCAAAAATGCTGGGACCTCATTCGAGCAGTACGCGATACAGCTAATAAAGCAATTGAAAAAGCACGTGACGATAAAAAAATTGGCTCTTCTTTGGAAGCCAATCTTGTTCTTTTTTGTAAAGAAAACTCATTCATTGCTCGTTTGTTATCCATAATGCAAAAAGAGCTGCACTTTATATTTTTAACCTCTACCGTCCAAATACTTTATACAAGAGACAATGATGTAGAAAATAACACCAACGTGGCAGTTGAAGTGAGACCTATTAATATCAACCAAAAAAAGTGTATCCGTTGTTGGCACCGTTTAGAAGAAGTAGGACAAAATCTACAGCATCCGAAGTTATGTTCTCGTTGTATTTTGAATTTATTCGATAATGTGGGTGAAAAACGACACTATGCGTAAACTGTATATGTTAATCAAACAGCATTGGATTTGGTATAGCATTGGCATCATTGTGCTATGTTTAGATTTAAGTTCCAAATCTATTATTAAACAGCTTTTAGCAGAACAAGAAACGATAGCTATTATGCCACACCTCAATTTTATTTCTTGCGCTAATCCTGGTTTTGCCTTTGGATTATTTGAGCATATTGGTTTCTGGGAAAGGGTTTTGCTTTCTTTCAGTGCACTTTTTCTTTTTTTATGGAAATTTAATTTAAGCCACCTTCAAGCCAATATTATACATTATTACTACCTCAGCTATGCGTTAGTCGTGGGAGGGGCACTGGGTAATTTGTACGAGCGGGTTGTACAAGGTCATGTGACAGATTTTATTGATTTTTATGTTGGTCACTTTCATTTTTCTACTTTCAACTTAGCAGATGTAGCGATTGTCATAGGTATGTTCTTACTTGTTTACTTACCCACAAAAAAAAATCTGTAACAAATTTAAAGAGAATGAAACAATAGACAAACGTAGTGACTTTTCAAATAACATAATTTAATACTTAAAAGAGAATTAATAATGCGAAATACTTTATTAAATTTGTTACTTAATACATCTGTATTTCAAGGCATACTGCTTGCTTTTGTTGATCAATTAGTAAAATATATTGCGAACATCTCTTTTTACTTTCATCAAGATTATAAATTACTTCCTGGATTTAGTTTGTATTTACATCACCATAATTAATTCATTTTCAGTGCGCTTTTGCGTTTGATAAAATGGCCACCCTCTTTTAAAACTATTCAATTTATTGGACCTCTCGTGATGAATGTTTGGCTGATTCAGCGAACAAAACAGTATTAACATATTCTCTTTATAAATGGTCGTACCCTATTGTTTGGAGGACTATTCTCTAATCTTATTGACTTGTTTGTAAAAGGACATATCCTTGGTATTTGCAAAGTACATATAGATAAAACGTTTATTAGGCTTAATCTAGGTGATATTTTATATCTTTTCGATCTCTTGTTTATATTTACTCATACGCTTCATGCGTACACGAGACGCGGATGCTTCCACATAACTCGCTTTCTCGGAAAGATTCGTTTGCGTTAAAAAATTGAGTTTAGAGAGCGTATGATTTGTAGGTTCATTGTCTTTTAAAGAACGTAGGCGTTTTTTTCGCGCAATGACACGTCTTTTAGCCTCCTCCGGCTTACATAAAATATTAGATACGGGATACATTTCAATACAGTCGACAGGGCAAGGGGCAATACAAAGACCACAGCCTACACAAGCTTCTGTGAGTACCGTATGTAAATATTGCGATGCTCCTAAAATTGCATCAAAGGGGCAAGCATCGAGACATTTAGCACAACCAATACACTCTTGTGCACGGATATGTGCTAATGCTTTGTTTTTAAAAGATGTTGTTGTCATGGCACAATAGTATAATTTTGGTAGATTACGTTAATTTGTAGTAGTATCAAAAAATAAAACATTTTTATTGTGACATAAAATCTATGTTAATGAGATCAATATTCGCTTGCCTTTTGCTAATACACTGTAACAGTAGCTTTTCAGTGACAGGATTGCATACTATTTTTCATTTAGGTCAAGGACAACCAATACTCACACAAAAAAATTCAAAATCAAAAGAATTGGATTGGCCTTCCAAAAAACAGATTCAAGATACGCTACAAAATATATACAAGCGCGCTCAAGATCCGGATTTCACCTGGAAAGAAAAGCTAGATATGGGTGATATTGGACTGGGTTTTTCTATGAATCAGTCCGTAGACGTTGCGCTTAGATTATCTACTTTTGCAACGGGATCAGAAAAAACATATATCTACAACGTAGATTCTTTGTTTAAGATTAAGCTCATGTGCTTATCAGGAATAATAATACGTTTTCAAGGAGGCGCCTCTTTGCCATTGTATAACGAAAATGTACCGTTTTCACAATCTAATCAACTGTCATTAATTCAGAAAACCTATACTGAAGCTAGAACCCAAGTTTTAAAATATAGCTGGTCTGAGCTCTGGAAAAAGTCGCAAAGCTTTGTTGGTTTATCGATACAATACCCACTGTCCTATAACAAAATTTTAGACTTATCCTGTGAATATTTTTTCGAAAAACCCGAGAATATGAAAAAAGAAAGTTTTTTGCGTAATCATGTGTCTAAATCAGATAGAACGCGCTCTTTCAATACTAAAGTAGTAGGTCACCTTATACTCAAGGTGGGACTCAATTGGTACCCATAAGATGTCCAATTATTGTCTTCAATAGATGAGTATCTTGGTTAAATATGCGCTATCTCTTCTTTCTTTTTATTGTTCTGATCAGAAAAGATGTATTTGCCAGTCAATCTTTCTATATTGTCCCTTTTCTTTCAATTGAGCGCATGACCTATGACTATCAAAAGGTTCATCACAACAACCATGATCAGTCTTCTTCAAAATGCGATGACTACAATAATGCTTTACCTGACTATGATTTTTTTAAAGATTATGCTTACCGAGATGCTACTTTAGGCCACCTACCTTATCGCATATTAGAAGCCTTTCATAGTATGAAAGGGGTGACAGCCAGTATCGGTTATGATTTTTCTGAAGATTGGAGTATTGAAGGCGGGTATACTTTTTTCACTAAAAAATATCTTTTTGAAACGAATGTTTTATCCACTATTTTTCAACAAAATATACCATTTGAAAGAAATAACGATATTATCGAAGATGAAGTCATAAAAAATGTTTGGGTTAATTCTGAAGAAGGTTCAATCTACCCCTCCGTAATAAACGGCACGGCACAAGAAAAAACTCATCATCTTCCCTTTATTTCACTTTCAATGCATCGTTTTTACTTATTGGGAAAACTGACAGTTTTACATTTTCACCCTCGCTTAAAAGTTTATTTTAGTGCCGGTGTTTCTAAAATAATAGGAACTGCACAAGCAGAACATATTGATCAAATACACCCTTTCCGAAGTTATTCTATGGGATTATGCGGTATTGGCTCACGATTTACCGTATCGAAATATTTTGCTATCGATGTTTCTTATTACGCCTCTTTTTTGGAAAAGAACCCAACGCTTCCGCCATTATCTTTTTTAAAAGGCAGTATTTGTTATTATTTCTAATAAGCAATACTGCCTCCTTTATGAATTTCTATTCGTGCAGGAGAATTCAAGGATTCATTCAATCGATCAATTTTTGGGTGTAGCAATCTATTTTCTTTTTTCCAAAAAAAGTATATTGGCTCAATAGGAGGAAGAACGTAGTCAATAATTTTTAATACAATCTCTGTGAATAAACTACATGGTGTTGCATTTTTACAGAAATAGTAAAAACTCTTTCTCACGTTCTACTTCATGACACGCCTCGGCACTATCATCCACAAAACCATTACCTGAAACGTTCTTATAGTATGTGTGCATAAGAATTTGGCCTATCATCTTTTGATTCCTTATGCAAGGTATCGATTTTGTAGTTTAGAGACATATTTTTTTTCCAAAAAGTTGACTGGCTCAATGGGTGGAAGGATGTAGTCAATGATTTTTAACATGAGCTCTGTCGGCAATCTACATTTCTTATTCGTGATATTTCTACAAAGATAATGATAGCGTATGATGCTTTGGCTACGCGCTTCTGAATCTTTTTGACTATTCAATTGTAAGAATCGCTGAGTAGTTTCCAAAGTAGGTAAAGTGTATTTATTTTGCACTTCCTGTAACGCATTGTTGATAGTTTTTTCAATAAATTGAGTATAGGCTGCTATTTCACGTTCTACTTCATGACACGCCTCGGCACTATCATCCACAAAACCATTATCTGAAACGTTATCATCCAAAAAGCCACTATTTGTACCATTTACTTCAATATCATCACTATAATTCACTATGCTCGAACTGCTTGCATCTGAAGAGAGGCTACTATCCGAAAATTCACTATTCGTATCGTCTGCTGTAATATCAGTACTTTGCGACCTTGTATGCATATACTGAATTAACTGATAAATAGCATCTAAGTTAAATACTGCACCTTGTCGAATAAAAAAAGAAAGCTTTTCTGCAATTTCAGGATAATGTTGTTGTTCTGAAAGAAAACCTTGGACTACAATACATTCTACCGCACTTAATTGATTAGTATTTTTTAAATTAATATCAAGGTTAGCCGCATATTGGAAGAGTGTTTTTAAGCTTTTAATTTCAATATAGAATGATTCGTGAATTATCGCATCCCCATTACGATTTATTTGGTTAGGATCTGCACCGTATTGCAATAGCACCTTGACTTTATCCGTGTTCTTTTCAGAGCGCATTGCTGTAGAAAGGTAATCATAATGTGTGTTGGGATTTACTCCTTTTTTTAAAAGTAATGCGACAACTTGTGTGTCTATCGACGCGTAGATAACACTTGCAAGAAGCAAATCGTATGTGCTAGAGTGATCGACTTTGGCACCTTTTTCAAAAAGTATTTCGATGAGATGGTAATAGTGGGCTTGAGATTCAAAACTGGTCAAGGCTGTAAATGTAAATGCCACATTACTTTTTATTGAATCCATCAATATATAAGGATTTGCGCCATGCTCCAAAAGCAACTCAAGTGCTTCGTAATTCTTTGTTTTCCATGCTAAATGTGATGCGAGTACGACTGGTGTGTCCCAATTTACATTTCCTCTTTCCCTGCTTTGATTGATTGTTTCCGTAGACTGCGTTAACGCTTTCTTTAATTTTAGTAAATTGTCTTGCTCAATGGCGGTGTGTATCGGATAAGCATTATGAAAAATACTTTCTGTCATATCTTTAAAAAAACGAAGCATACGAGATATATCTCACAGGTCATGTCATTAAATTTAACTTATTGTAATCAGTAAATTTTTTAAAGCAAGCCGTGCATAGTTTTATCATAATCTCGATCATTACAATATCTTTTAGACATTGAACATTTATTACATCTTTATTAAAAGCTTTTGATGTTTCAAGAAAGAAATGCCTCTGTTATGATAAGGCCTGTACACCACGTGCTATCTATGTTTTCAATAAAATAAGATTTTTTGAGTCACCATTTATTGTATTGTCAGATACATTACTGTTTGAACCTTTTTAATCCCAACTTTTATTATCAACATACAGTAACATCACGTTCATATATGATCACTTGACTTACTATATTGCAGCATAACATTTCACAAAGCTGACAGTGTTTTGCTTCTATTACGAAATAGTTTTTCTATCATGACTTAGCGTAAAAAAATTTAACGCTGTAATAAAAATAGACCTGTATTAACAGTCTGGCCACGATTTATTCTTCCAATAACACTGCGCTGTTTACATAATTTCCATCCATAATGTGTTGCTAATCTTAACAGTGCTGTTTTACAGTGTTGATAACGTCCTGTTGCTTCTAGACGATAACTTTCTTGTTGATCGGATTGCAGCTCTTCTACTGAAAAAGCAAAAAATGTTGTTTTTTTAACCGCATGCGTTAATACATCAAAGAATTGATCTAGTTTTCCAAGATAAACTAATGTATCAGCACACAGTATAATATCGTACTTTTGTGTACATCCTTGTAAAAAGGTATATAGATCTGCTTCAATCAGTTCCTCGTATATGTTTTTTTTACGTGCTTCTTTAAGCATCTGAGTAGAGATATCAACACCGATTAATGTTTTTTTTGCCTGTATTTGAATACCCATTAATCCTGTGCCACACCCCAAATCTAAAACTGTATGATGATTTTTCAAGAAAGGAGACACTAATTGATACAGTTGATTGGGTAACTGATAATTTAACGTGGCAACGTGCTGTTCAAAATGATCAGCATAACTGTCAAACAAGTTTTTTATATGTGCTAAAGGCGCAAATGCAGGAATACTTTTTTCAACTTGCTTTGTGTTAGGAAATAGAATATTGGATTGCCTTAAGGCACAACTCATAAAAGTCGCAGTGCTATGGGTAGGCGCTATGACTAGAACGTTTTGATAGCTGATATACGCTTCTTTCAATTCGTTCAATTGGAGGTAAATGGCAGCTAAATTACACCAAGCATTGAGCGTATTTTTATTTAACGCAATTACTTTTTGAAAACACTGTATCGCTTTCGACAACTGGCCAAGGAGCATATGTCCTACGCCTAAATTGTAGAAGCCCTCGGCATCATTAGGTACCTGTGAGGTATAACGCATATACTCAACAATGGCGTTTTCTAAATAGTTTTGTTTCAAATAGAGTGCAGCTAAATTATTTCGCGCATTACTATGGTTAGTATCAAGATTTAATGCCTTTTTAAAACAAGCTTCTGCTTCAATAGATTCATCTAACGCAAGATGCACGGCACCAAGATTAGTCCAGATATCTACTCCTTCGGGTATCAAATTTATCAATATTTGATAGTATTTCTTTGCCTCTAAAAAATCTTGTTGTTTAATTGCAAGTTGTCCTAACTGCGCATATACAATCAAAGAATTTTTCTCCCACACTAAAATAGATTGAAACTTTTCATAAGCCAATGCGTGTTGTTCTTGATCAATACAAAGTAATGCTAAATTTATTTCTGCATCGAGATAGTGAACTTGCAATGTGGTGGCATATTCATAATATTTTTTTGCTTTTTGAAAAAGTTTTTGTTTATGAAAAATACATCCTAAATGATTAAAAGCTGGCGCATATTGCGGATCAATGTTTAATACTTTTTGATAATAATCAATTGCATTTTTCAAATTGTTCAAAGCACGATAGCAGTGTGCTAAATAATAATACAAAACAAGTGTATTGGGATTTTGAATCAGTGCTTTGTGTAAATACAGCGTGGCTTGACTGAATTTTTTCACTTTAAAGTAGAGAATACCAAGATGAATGATACTTTTTCTACCAGCGCTGTTATATTTAATTTGGGTACAGTGATATTGTATTGCACTTTCTAAAGTGTGCATCGGTAGCTGTTGAATCGTTGAAACGATAGCTTCAATCCAATTCATATGGCCTTTTTTTGAAATAAGCTAAAACAGCTGCATGATCAGATGGACGATTCATACGTCGTGTGTTGACATCAATAATACAATTTTCACAAAGGGCTGTAAGTGAGGAACTACAAACTACCTGATCAATACGTAACCCTCTGTTGTAATGAATGGCACACAAGCGGTAGTCCCACCACGTGTATTGTTTGGGTTGAGTATTAAGTAAGCGAAAAACGTCTATCAGTCCTAAATTCATTAGTTGAAAAAAAGCATGGCGCACTGCCGTGCTGGTGAGCGTTGTGTCTTGCCATAGACGGGGGTCATGAACATCAATATTTTTCGGCGCAATATTGTAATCCCCTACTACAGCAATATATTTTTTTTTAAAGCAAATACGCTCAAGATAATGATAGAGTGCATTAAGCCACTTCAATTTATACTGATATTTGTTGGAATCAAGCGCTGCACCGTTGGGTACATAAATATTAACAAGATGAAGCTCTTCAATGATCACACTTAATAATCTGCACTCAGATGTATGATCGAGTGGCAGTGCATTATCTACAACCTGTATAGGCCACCTGCTCAAAATTGCAACACCATTGTAAGATTTTTGTCCATGACAAACGGAATAATAACCCAGCGCTTGAAAGATTTCTGTAGGAAAAAGATGATTCTCTAGCTTTGTTTCTTGTAAAGCAACAATATCTGGTCGATATTGTTGCAGAAAATGTAAAATGAGTTTAAAACGAGCTCTTAAAGAATTGACATTCCATGTTGCAATGACAAAGCTCACGCAAGCTTACCAGTTTATCTGTTAATTATGATATCGTTGCATCACTTATTTCTTCTTGAGAAACAGAATCTTGTAACGCTTGTTGTGCTTTAAGCGCGATGTTTTCAAATGTTTTTATATCCGATATCGCCAAGTCTGCTAGAATTTTCCGATTTAGTGGAAATTGTATTTTAGTGAGCCCAGCAATTAAACGACTGTAGCTTATACCAAACATTCTAGCTGCTGCATTAATTCGAACGATCCAAAGCGCTCGAAAATTTCGTTTCTTTTGCTTACGATCGCGGTAAGCGTAGCATCCTGCACGTAATAGAGTGGGTTGTGCCGAACGAAAAGTACGTCGTCTTGCACCGTAATAACCTTTTGCTGCTTTTAATACTTTTTTATGGCGTGCTTTCATTGTATCATACTACCTCTTTTCGATTAGCTGCCCCTAAGTAAGCGGGTCACTGATTGTTGATCACTTTTTGCAACAAGTGTGACTGCACGTAAATGTCGTTTTCTTTTGGGAGATTTTTTAGTCAAGATATGATTATGATGTGAATGTTTGTGTTTGAAAGCATGAGCGGTTTTTCTAAAGCGCTTTGCGGCTCCCCGATGTATCTTTAATTTTGGCATAAAAATTTACTTAAATAAAAAGTTAATAACTGTTCATTTTTTAGGAACGATAATCATCGTCAGCTGCCGCCCTTCTATTTTAGGTGCAGTTTCAACGACACCATATGTTTCGATATCTTTTTGCAATTGAGTTAATAGCGTTTGTCCAATTTCTTTATGTTCGATCTCTCTTCCCCTAAAACGCATCGTGATTTTAACACGATCGTTTTCTTGAAGAAAGTGGATCAGATGACGTAGCTTAACTGCATAATCATTTTTCTCAGTATTAGGGCGTAGCTTAATTTCCTTGACTTTAATACGCTTTTGTTTTTTTTGCTGCAGTAATTTTTTTTTCTTCTGTGCAAATATATATTTACTATAATCTAAAATTTGACAGACAGGTGGGTTAGCTAAAGGCGCAATTTCAACAAGATCAAGATTTGAAGCGGTTTCTGATTTTACAGTGTCTATATATTGTAGTGCTTCTGAAAGTAAAAATATACCTTTTTGATTTCCTTCCTGATCTAAAAGACGAACACGGTCAGCTTGAATGTTATCATTAATTCTAATTTTTTTTTCACCAGAGTGATGGGAAAGGTTTGTTGATCGATTTTGAATGGGTCTGCTTTTAATAATTTTTTCTCCTGTCTCAAAATAGTTAATTAAAAAATGTCAAAATACTTTCTCTGCTGATAAATATTGATCATAAAATTTATCCAAAGTCGTTTGTTTTTCAATGCACTTTCCAAACGCATTATTAACACTAATTGTGTTAGATTTTTTTTCACTGTTACCTACAATAATTTGATAAGGAATTTTTTGCAATATTTGTTCACGAATTTTAAATCCGATTCCTTTATCTCTTATGTCTGCTTGGGCTCTTATTCCTTTCATTTGCAATGCATGAATGATTGTTTGTGCATACGCAACATGTTCACTACCAATATTGATCACAACAAGTTGTACAGGGGCTAGCCAGAACGGTAGGTGACCGGCATGGTGTTCAAGCAAAATACCCATAAAACGCTCTAATGACCCAACGATTGCACGATGCAGCATAATAGGTGTTTTTCGATTATTCTCGTGATCAACATACTGTGCATCTAACCGCTCAGGCATTGAAAAATCAACTTGAACTGTGCCACATTGCCATACGCGCTGTAAAGAGTCAGTTAATGAAAATTCGATTTTTGGACCGTAAAAAGCACCCTCTCCAACCGACTCTGTCCATTCTAAATTTTGTGCTTTTAAAGCATTTTTCAGTGCTGTTTCTGCTTTATCCCAAACTATTTCAGAACCTACTTTTTTTTCAGGACGTGTTGCAAGTTTAAGCTGAATATTTTTAAAGCCAAAAAAATGGTAAAGCGAATAAACGGATTGAATAAATTGAATCACTTCTTCTTGTACTTGCTCTTCTGTACAAAAAATATGTGCATCATCTTGGACAAAACTGCGTACACGCAATAGACCATGTAATGCACCGGAAGGTTCATTGCGATGACAACATCCAAATTCTGCAAACCGTAGGGGTAGATCTTTGTAACTGCGTAACCGTTCGTTAAAAATTTGTACGTGTCCTGGACAATTCATCGGTTTAATCGCAAACTCTTTTTTTTCAGATTGTGTAATAAACATATCCGTAAAAAATTTATCCCAGTGACCTGATTGTTCCCACAAACTTTTTTCAAGTAATTGCGGTGTTTGAATTTCTTGATACCCTTGACTTAATAATTGTGCTCGAATGTATTTCTTTAGCATTTGATAAATAGTCAGGCCTTTAGCGTGCAAAAAAACGAGACCAGGTGCGTTTTCTTGAAAATGGAATAAGTCAAGTTGTTTACCTAGTACTCGATGGTCACGTTTTTTTGCTTCCTGTTGCCTGTATAGATAATCATCTAATTCTTTTTGATTAAGCCAAGCGGTGCCATAGATACGTTGTAGTACCGGTTGTGTTGCATCGTTCTTCCAAAAAATACCTGCAATCGTCGTTAACTTGAATGCTTTTATCTCACCAGTACACCCAACAGATAGATCATCTTGTGACAAATCATAAAATTTGTCTTGTTGGTAGATAGACACTGTCCTTTGAGTTTCACTACCTGTAACTGTTGTATACATCTTTTGAATTTCAGCTAGTTTATACGGCTCGCCTAATGCTTGAAATAAATGAATCGCTTCGTCAAAAGAAATAGATTTAAGATGAATTTCTAGATTTTCTTTTTGTAGCTTATGCATCTGTGCTTCTATCAATGGCAAGAATTCTGTTTTAAACGAATTTTCATAAAAAAAATCGTAATAAAAACCATTCTCTGTCACTGCGCTAGCGACTAACTGACTGTTTGGAAACAACTGTTTGACAGCATGCGCTAATAAATGAGCTGCTGAATAACGTATTGTGTTTAATGAGATATTAGAAGGAAGTACGTTCATATATTGTATGGTAGGCACGAGTGGAGTCGAACCACCGACCTTCACCACGTCAAGGTGCTGCTCTACCACTGAGCTACGTGCCTAGAAATTACTTTATCTTACCTTTTTTGAGCCATTTTTTATGTACTAAAAATTTTATAGTATAAATTTAGCAATTATTTTAAGCATGCACCATGTCAATTGCAAATTTATTATATGCTATACTTTCAATTTTAAAAAAATCAGTCGATTGCTTATGCAACTTAGTCAGGAGATAAATCATCACGCTTACCTTATTCAAGCCTATGGAGAATTTTTTATTAAAATCAATAATAAAAAAATTACACACTCTTGTATTATCAGCGGAAAACAGATTATTGAACCCTGGAATGTGACAGATATTACACAATTAAAAGAAGAAAATTTTCATGATATAGTAAAGCTAAATCCCACGGTACTTTTGATAGGTCTTAGAAAAAAGGTACAATTTCCTCAAAAGCAATTGTTGACCTCTTTGCACTCTACATCCATTGAAATGATGACAACTGCATCAGCATGCCGCACTTACAATGTGTTAAGCACAGAAGGACGACGTGTTGCTGCAGCGTTTATCATCTAACTTTTTTATCAACAAGGCTTGTGGGAAGAAAAGTTGTATTCTTTAGTGAGGAGGGATGGCAGAGCGGTTGAATGCGACGGTCTTGAAAACCGTTAAGGGGGAAACTCCTTCCAGGGTTCGAATCCCTGTCCCTCCGCCATGTATTACGCTCAAAGTTCAATCATCTTATGCATTTTAAAGAGGTACTTAAGTCACATATTGCCCATGCGGTTGATACAGCAGGTGTATACCGTTTTTACAATAAAAATAAAGAACTATTGTATGTGGGTAAAGCAAAAAACCTAAAAAAAAGGTTGTCAAGCTATCTACTCAAACAAAAAAGTTTACGAATCACCTCTTTAGTTTCACAAATTGATTCTGTTGAAACGACAACAACGAATACTGAAAATGAAGCATTACTGCTAGAGCGTAATGTCATTAAAGCATTTAAACCACATTACAATGTCTTATTACGAGATGATAAGAGTTACCCTTATCTCATGTTAACAGAACATAATACTTATCCTCGTCTCATTTTTTACCGCGGTAAGCCAACAGGTAAAGCAGAATATTTTGGACCATATTCTAGTTTACTTGCAGTTCGTGAAACACTTAATTTTTTGCAAAAACTGTTTCATATTCGAAATTGTCGTGATAGTTTTTTTAAAAATCGCACACGTCCTTGCATACAGTACCAAATCAAAAGGTGCTCTGCGCCTTGTGTCGGCTTTATCTCAAAAGAAGAGTATCAAACAGATATTCACTATGTACGATTATTTTTACGAGGTAAAAATGTAGAGGTTATCCAACATTTAACATCAAAAATGGATAATGCCGTGCAAGAAAAAGATTATGAAAATGCTATCAAGCTAAGGGATCAGATCGGCTACCTTCGACAAATACAGCAACAACAATCTATTATTACATCCATTAGAAAAAATGTGGATGTCATCGTAGCGGTAGAAAAGTATGCGATACACTGTGTCTATGTACTGCCTGTGCACAATGGTGAAGTCATGAGTGGTGAGCCTTATTTTCCTAAAGTACCTTTGTTATCTGAGAAAAATGAAATACTTTCTGCATTTATTTCTCAGTTTTATTTACAAGAAAATTGTCATACCCCTTCTCAGATTGTGACTGATACACGGATAGAAAATCAAATGTGGCTTATGAAAAGCCTATCAATACAGCATCAGAAAAAAATCAGTCTTACACATCATCCCAATAAGATACAAAGTAGTTGGTTAAAACTTGCTTCCCAGAATGCGCTACAAGCACTTGAGCAGTTTACTCGCTCAAAAAACGTACAACGTAAACAACGCGAAGCGTTACAAAACATATTAAAATTATCTAAGTTACCTGAAAGAATAGAGTGTTTTGATGTTAGCCATACCGGTGGTGAAAACACAGTCGCTGCTTGCATTGTGTTTAATTTACAAGGGCCTTTAAAATCAGAATATCGCTCTTTCAACTTACAAAATATTACGCCTGGTGATGATTATGCTGGTATGAAACAAGCGTTATCTCGACATTATAAAAAAAGTATTCAGCGTAATACTTTACCTGATCTTTTAATTATAGATGGTGGAAAAGGTCAGTTAACGCAAGCAATTGAAGTATTGACTTCACTTGAACTCATCAACAAGATTGATGTGATCGCCATTGCAAAAGGTCCCACCCGTAAACCAGGTGATGAAACTTTTTTTGTCACTGAACGTAAGATAAGTTTTGTATTACCTGCAGATGATTCTAGCGTTCATCTTTTACAAAAGATTAGAGATGAAGCACACCGTTTTGCAATTACAAGGCATAGACGAAAGAGAGCAAAAGTCTATCAAAAAACTTCAATAGAAAACATTCCAAGTATTGGATTACAACGTAGGCGTTTATTACTCACACAGTTTGGAGGACTACAGGGTTTAAAAGCAGCAAGCGTTCAAACACTGTGTGAATTGAAAGGAATTAGTACAGTATTAGCTCAAAAAATTCACGCAGCCCTGAGAGAATAATTAAATATGATAAGTTTTTATTAAATTACATGACAATTTCTAATTTCATCACAACAGGAAGAGTTATTTTAGTTTTTCTATTAGTGATCACATTTTACCTTCCTACAACAAAAAGTGCTGTTTTGGCAGTCAGTTTATTTACTTTGGCCGCTTTTACTGATTGGTTAGACGGTTATCTTGCTCGCTATTTAAATCAGACTTCACACTTTGGTGCATTCTTTGATCCTGTTGCTGATAAGCTAATGGTAATTAGTACACTGATTCTACTGCATACAGAAAATGACTTTTCTTTCCTTACATTACCTATTTTAATTATCGTTTGCCGAGAGATAGCTGTACTTGCATTACGCGAATGGATGGCTCGTGTGAATCAGACACATTTATTACAAGTTTCAGAGCTTGGGAAATTCAAAACTTTTTCTCAAATATTTTCGATTATTTCATTATTACTTTATCGTGTATTGAAAAAAAGTTTTTATATTCGCCTCGGCTATGTATCGCTCTATATAGCCGTTTTCTTAACAGTGCTTAGTTTATTTCACTACAGTCAAAAAGTTTATTTTATTCTAAAAAGTAAAGTGTAATTTTTGAATGCAATAAAAAAACCGGTAAAAGTGGTTACCGGTTTTTTACAGAAGTGGTATATTTTTTAGTGTAGTTAACGATTTAAGACAAAGACTTGACATCTTGTGGAACCTTTCCAGTTGATGTAACAAGTGCTTGTACGTTACTATTCAGTTTAAAAAATGAAGCTAAAACTTCAGCCGCAAGACGGGTATAAAAAAGACTATAGAAAAAGCGAAAAATGATCGAGGGTAGCTCTACACGCCAATCGCTTAAGGCTCTTAAGAGGTTGATATGATCTATAAATGTAAACATGATCATAATCCAATAACAAATTGTCACGAGCCTAGTGCCAAAGAATGTATCTAAAAAGAATAAGTTTTTTAGTTTTATCATTGTGTCCTCACAAAAGTAGATTATTTTACAGTGTTTATATGATTGAATATAGCAATCAGTATGCTTTAGAAGATTATGGCTTTAAAGCATTGTTTATGCAACTTTCTTCTTTTATTTATGATGAAAAAGCATCGGTACCGCTTTTATTCTTGGACGCAAGGGTTTAGTTTATTAGAAGCGTTGATTGCTTTAACACTACTAAGCACAGTTAGCATCGTACTCATACGTTTTCAAATGCGTATGATTGGCCATGTAAACAATCAAGCAACAGTTTATGCAATTTCTTCATTACAATCTTCTTTTGCAGAAAGTATGCAAGGTTGTCAAAAAAATTTTCGTTGTCAATCTTACGAACTACAAAAATGGCAAAGAATTTTTAAAGAAAAGTTTCCTTTTGCCATACATCATGTTTATCAGGATAGCAATACTTTTTTAAGTGTGGTGATATTGAGTCGATCGACTCAAAAGATCGAGCTAAAATTCACTGTATGAAGAAAAACCAAATTGGATTTACACTGCTTGAATGCATGATTGCATTAACACTTGGCACAGCAACCCTAGCGTTGAGTACATTTATGTATACCAATTTTACAAATATGCTCTATAGGATAAAGCAGCATGTCAAGCAACAGAATAATTATTTTTTTGTATTACACTGGCTCACACGAGAGATTCGACATGCAGGATTCATTGGACCTGTTTCACTAAAGGAAATAAAGATGAAAGGACAACATGCATTTTTAGAAGAAGAAATCATTAAAGGCTGGAAAGGAACACAAAACCCTTTGATTTCAAGTCAACAACTAGATCCTGAAAGTGACGTATTACTTGTGCAATATGCAGATTCACAATGTTTCCCTATTTTAAATGCGCGTAAAGACAGCGTCTTTTTCAAAGAGTTTGTACATTTTAATCCTAAAACGGTGTTTCTCCTTTCAGATTGTTACCATGCAGAAACATTGCAGCTTGCAGATATTCACTTACAGCATTGTTATGATGAAAGCGCAACTATGCGCAAATTACATAAAATAGTGTACTATGTCGGTCGGTCACCTCGTAAGCATTCAAATGCTTCTTCGTATGCGTTGTACCGACGAGATCTTAATGCACCCCTGCAAAACCCGATTGAATTAGTTGATGAAGTCAAAAGATTTTGCATACATTACGGTCTTTTCAACGAACAAAATATTATACACTACATCAGTGCCGATCAAGTGAGTGACTGGCGTCAAGTAAAAAGTGTCAATTTTGTACTTGAAATGGCTCCCAAAAATTTTCAATTATCTCGGCGACAAATATTTTTCACTCCTCAAATATTGACAATCTTGACTCAATTACACAAATTTAATCAGGAATGTATCGTTTTTTTGCAATCGCGTGTTATATAAGTAGTGGTCAAACTTTTCTAAATAAATTGGCCCATTTGTATGGTAAAGGTATTAAAGAGTCCAGGCTTAACTTTTTCATCACTTGAAAGAGGAGGACCAGAATAAAAATAAATTCTGTAAGAGAATTCAATAGGAACTTCTCGGTAGTAGTAGTAAGTCGCACCGACACCAAAGAAAAAACTTAATGTCACATTTTTTACTAAACCGCAATTAATACCTTGTTTTGTAAAAAGGTCTAACCGGTTTGTTGCAGGAAAAATATCTTTGCTCACCCATGCCAACGAATTTTGTATAGCAGATTTGGAGTCGGATCCACTGACAACAAGCTCGATTTCATTTGCGTGAAAGCGGTGTGGTTTATAGCCAAGACTAATAAGGCCTCTCCATTTTGGTGGAACAATCTTTTTGTTCTCTTTCCAATTAATTAAAGATGATGAGGTAGGGGACAAAATCATCGGTCCTCCTCTCATATACATACCTGAACGAGAAGCATATGAAGGTAATATATAAAAAAATGTTAACAACGCGATAAGAGGTACAAAGCTAAATTGTGTGAACATGAAATTTTCTCCTACATTCCATCATGATACTTTGGACTTGACTGCGATGATTTACAGTCACCGTTAGTTTTACAATACCTTATTCTTTTACTACTTGCCAATACAAAACTGCGAAAAGATATTACCTAACAGCGCATCTGTGGTAAAAATTCCTACAATTTCTCCTAGTATTTGATGTGCCTCGTTTAGATGATGAGCTAAGATTTCTATAGTTTTTGCTACTTGCCACTCTTTTTTCGCTGTTTCTAGTACACAGGTTGCACGCGTTAACGCATCGATGTGCCTTGTGCGGGCACTAAAACCAATGGCTGTTTGGGAGTAACCCATTTGCGCTTTGAGATAGTCTTTTAAAATATCTAAACCTTCCTTTGTCTCAGCAGATAAGCGAATAATATCGCATAATTTTCCGTGTTCTATACCAACAGGCTCATGACTTAAATCTGTTTTGTTGCGTACAATTGCGACAGGCACCTCAAGCTTTTCTTGTAAAAAATATTTTATTTGATCAAGTGGTGTAATCGAAGTCTCTGATAACGTACTATCTACAATCCAAAGAATTTGATCTGCATTCTTAATTTCTTTTAATGCTCTTTGAATCCCTTCTTGTTCAATAGGATTATCTGTCATGTGTAATCCTGCGGTATCAACTAAGTGGATAGGTAACCCATCAAGGTGAATAGGTACCTGCAAAACATCGCGTGTTGTTCCTGCAATGGCGGTCACAATCGCAACTTCTTTTTCGCTTAATGCATTTAGCAACTTTGATTTACCGGCATTGGGAAGACCTGCAATAACAAGAGACATGCCTTCTTGTAAGATTTTTCCTTGTGTTGCAACCAAACAAAGTTGGTGTATGTCTGTCATCATTGCACCTAATTGCTCAGTCACCTCGTGATCACTGAAAACATCAATATCTTCATCAGAAAAATCAATTGAGGCTTCAATCATAGTGCGAAATTGTATTAATTTCTCATCGATGGTACTGACTTTTTTAGAAAATTCGCCTTGTAAAGAGCGCACGGCCGCACGCGCAGCTTCTTCTGATCCTGCTTGAATTAGATCAGCAATGGCTTCCGCTTGTACTAAATCGAGACGATTGTTCAAAAAAGCACGTTCCGAAAATTCTCCAGGTTGAGCAAGTCTTGCACCTAATTTCAATACAGATTGTAGTAAGCTATTCATTAAAACTGGGCCACCGTGCCCTTGCAATTCGATAACGTTTTCACCTGTAAAAGAATGAGGTTCCTTGAAATATAGCACAATACCTTGATCTATTTTTTCTCCTGTCAAATCTTTAAAGTCGCAATAGGTTGCATACCTTGGTGTAAACTTTTTTCCTGTTATTCTTTGTGCAATCGATAATGCATTGGTACCTGAAATACGAATAATACCGATCCCTCCTCTCCCTAAAGGAGTGGCAATTGCTGCAATAGTTTCTGATAAATGATACATTTTGTTTAAAATAGCTTTTGCGCTAAAGCAGTTTGCCTCACTGAATATATTTCAAAAATTCTTTTGCTAGATAACTCAAAGCAATATATGTTCTATGCTTCTTGTCATATAAAGCGTCCAAACTATAGAATGATATACTTTAAAAACTATGATCGCTGCTACTGAGTAAGCTTTTCACTTTCAATTAACGAGTGCTTTATGTTTTTATGTCCTGTGTTGAAATAGCTTATTATCATTTTGATAAAAAATTTTCTTTAGAGCAAATATAAGTACAAAGGTTTTATTGTTTTTAAAAGTAAAAACACCATCAATCTTTGTTAAGCGAGAGCAGTTTTTTCCTTTTGAGATGCAAGCCAGCTTTCATATCCTTCACCGTAATTTTCGACGAGAAATTGCGCATGCTCGATCAGTGCTGTGCGAAATTTAGAATCATTTGCAAAAAGTGCGGCGTCGTGTACTTTTGAGCGCAGCAGATAAAGCGCACTTCTGCCTTCAAAATCTTTCCGTGGGTGCGCTGGAGGATAATACTTTAAGTACTCCGCTTGCCACTCAGGCCCAAATACATATCGTGATTGTACTGCCATAGTTCGTATATCATACTCGTTGTGACCCCAGAAAGCGCCTGCATCGTAAGTAACCGGTGCGCCGTCTTCATACTTAGTTGCAACGTTGCCATCCCAAAAGTCGCCGTGAATCAAGCTGGGTGTAATCTTGTAGCCGCCTGTTTCCATTGGCCTAAGTAATCGTGGAATCACCTTATCGAATAAATTTTGAAAAAGGTTCTGAAGTGCTGCAGTATGAGGACCTTGCGCTTTTTCTTCGTGTTTCAACATAGCGCGTAGTTGCTGTGCATAGAACTGCTCCCATGTCTGACACCATGTGTTGTCTTGTGGCAGATTCCCATTGTAAGTTGTAATGGGAAAGCCAAACTGTTGAACATTTTTTTCATGAGACATGCGATGCATCTTTGCAAGCATAGCACATGTCAGTTCCATCTTTGGAACTTTTTGCTCCATGTTGCAAAACTGTGATAGCATGAAATGATAGTTTTTATCAGATGCAAAAATGCCGGTGTAAATAGGATGAGGTACAAAATTTGGACTCAATTCTGCGATGGCTTGCATCGATTCAAATTCGCCTTGTAGCATGGCTTGCCCTTCATTTCCCTTTGCAACCTACTTTGATGAGTCGTGATAAATGAAAAACAAGTCATAGCACTGACCTTAAGAAAAAAAAATTTTTTTGTTCCATTATTCAGCGTAAGAGTAACTCGTGCAGTAGTGGCCCAGTTGCTTTCGCCAATACGATTCAACTCTGATATGCCCTTTGGCAATACTGTAACTGTTCAGTGTCAAACCCGTCACAATTGAAAAAACGTACCTGCAAGAATATTGTCATCAACGCTCTCAAATATCAAAGGATTTTGAGAGGCACCTGTTCCTACGTTTTGCGCCATTGAATGGGGAAAATAATTAAGTTCTTTTGTGAAAGAAAAAGTATTTTCGTGTCGTGGAACTTAAAGCGTCTGATTTAAATAAGCGCCTGCATGGGAAAAGCACATGCTTCAAAAAAGCTGCTGCCTAGATACGAGATACGACGTACTGCCTGTTTTCCTCAACTCACCTTAGTTTTCCCCACACTGATAATGATGACTTACCTTTTCTATCCAATCATAAGAAAGAAATAATGAGCGTATATTTTTAAACACACATTTATTGGCTTTAAAAGAAGATGTGGCTGTCAGAAAAAGAACTAGAATGAAAATGTATGCTTGGTCATGCTTATCAAGCATACATTTTCAAGTCATAGATTGTGCACACACATTTTGAAGGACGGTTCAGTCTGCACCAACTCGCCCAGGAACTAAAGCCATGTCGTACGATTGTGTAAAAAGCTTTACCTTGGTGTTAATCAACTAAGACATGTATATATCATCTTACTTCCCCAAATCATCTCAAAAAAAGTGTATGTAACATGGTAGTTTGATGCATTTTGCATATTAGCATCATGCCATAGGCATTAAATACAAATGAGCCTCTCATGAGGGAGAAAAAGCAGAGGAGGCAAGACTCTCTTGGAGTGGTTGAGCACCTAGTTTTTCTTGAACCAGCTGTTTAATTTTACCTAAAGTATGATAGTCAGAGCGCGGTACGTGTATTAGCGGCTGTGATAACACGTCTTTATTAAAAGATAGAGGTTCTTGGCATAATAAAAAGCCAAGAATAGTCTCAAGTAATTCTGGAGGAAGATCGAACAGATGAATAACACTAGGCTTATAGTTAGCGCAATGCTTATATTCAATATATTTCGTATATACTTTACGCATTTTTACATAGTCTTCCATCGTTATATCTTCAGCTTTAGCTTGCAATAGCTTTGGAACGATTTTACTACTACCTAACTTATATTCTTCTTGAATGCCATTGTACAAAGTAACCATGATTTCATCAACCTTTCCACAGTACTGAAACCGTGTTCTTTTACTATGCTGTTTTACAAGTTTTCCATGATTTTGTAAATGCTGTATAAAATTGGTTTCTTGATCCTGTAGCGTTTTAATTATTGTGTTTGTATTGAGGAAAAGTTCTTCTGTCACAAGTTCGCTGTTCGGAAAGTAATATTTTTTCATTTTAGAATAGTTTTCTTTCATGATAATAAAATCATTCTCAAATGCTTTTCCCTGGGATCGACTCACTTCTACACTGAGTTTGTTAATCTGAGTCGACGCATTACTATTTTCCTGACAATACAAGGTGAAACGGGCTATTTGTTGCGGTATATTGCCAATCATATGCGACAAATATGGTCTAAATGTTAGACCGTATTTGACGAGCAGTGTAACCTTTTTCTCAAAATGAGAAAGTGACAGTTTATTCTTAGCATATGGCGTGATTGCCTCTAACACCATCCATTCCAAAGTATTCCAACTCCATGAATTTCTTGCATGTCGATTTAATACGGGATGCAAAAGCAGTTGTTCTAAACAATTCAGACTGCTGTTTCGAGTTGAAAGCGCTGCTGCCATCAATGGTGTCATATTAGCATTTTTATCGGATATATTAACCGTTATTGCACTCGCACAGTGTGAAAGCAATAATTTCACTATTTCTTCAGAACCCCTACGTGCTGCATACAGAAGTGCCGTACAGCCTGCCCGATCGCAATGCTCAATATCAGCGCCTCGATCCAGTAACAACCTGACTACCTGAGTATGCCCTTGATCGGCAGCATGCAACAGTGCCGTCATCTCGCTACGATCACGGTGCTCAATATTAGCGCTTCGATCCAGTAACAACCTGACTGTCTCGGTACGCCCGTGAACGGCGGCATGCAACAGCGCATCGCTTTTACTTTTACTATTCAGTTGTTCACTAGCTGTTCCATTCGAGAATGGCAGAAATGCTTTTGTTATATACGACAATATTGTCACCTTATTACGATCATGCTGCTCAATATCTGCACCTCGATCCAGTAACAATCTAACTATCTCGGTATGGCCTTTGTCAGCAGCATAGAACAGTGCGGTCATCCCGATATGCTCGCTATAATCACGTTTCTCAATATCTGCACCTCGATCCAGTAACAATTTGACTATCTCAGTATGGCCTTCGTTAGCAGTATGCATCAGTGCCGTCATCCCGCTATAATCACGTGTCTCAATATCCGCACCTCGATCCAGTAACAATTTGACTACCTCAGCATGGCCTTCGTTAGTAGCATGCATCAGTGCGGTCATCCCGCTACGATCACGGTGCTCAATATTAGCGCCTTGCTCTAGTAATAATGTCACTAATTCAATATGCCCTTGATTAGCCGCACATAAGAGTGTGGTCGCCTCATCATAATCGCGCTGCTCAATATTAGCGCCTTGATCCAGTAACAACTTGACTATCTCGGTATGCCCTTGATTAGCGGCATGCAACAGTGCCGTCATCCCGCTATGCCTGCTATGATCACGTTTCTCAATATCCACACCTTGATTCAATAACAATCTGACTATCTCAGTATGGCCTTCGTTAGCAGCATACATCAGTGCGGTCATCCCGCTACGATTACGGTGCTCAATATTAGCGCCTTGATCCAGTAACAACTTGACTATCTCGATATGCCCTTCAGGGGCGGCATGCAACAGTGCGGTAACTCCGATATGATCACGATGCTCAACATTAGCGCCTTGATCCAGTAACAACTTGACTATCTCGGTATGCCCTTGATTGGCCGCATGCAACAGTGCCGTCATCCCGCTATGATCACGGTGCTCAATATTAGCGCTTCGATCCAGTAACAACCTGACTGTCTCGGTACGCCCTTGATTGGCGGCATGCAACAGTGCGGTCAAGCTCTTACAATCAAGGTGCTCAGTATTAGCACCTTGCTCTAGTAATAATTTGACTATCTCGGTACGCCCTTGATTGGTCGCATGCAACAGTGCGGTCATTTTCTTATGATCATGCTGCTCAATATTAGCACTTTGATCCAGTAACAATCTGACTATCTCAGTATGGCTTTGATTGGCCGCATACAGAAGTACGCTCATTCCATCTTCATCACCTTGGTTCATATCCGCGCCTTGATTTAGTAACAATTTGACTATCTCGATATGCCCTTGATTGGTCGCGTGTAACAACGCGGCCATCCCGCTATAATCACGTGTCTCAATATCCGCGCCTTGATCCAGTAATAATCTGACTATCTCGGTACGCCCTTGATTGGTCGCATGCAACAGTGCGGTCATCCTCTTATGATCATGCTGATCAATATTAGCGCCTTGCTCTAGTAACAACTTGACTGTCTCGGTATGTCCTTGATTGGCGGCATGCATCAGTGCGGTCAAGCTCTTACAATCAGGGTGCTCAATATCCGCGCCTTGGTCCAGTAACAATTTGACTATCTCCGTATGGCCTTGATTGGCGGCATGTATCAATGCGCTCGTTCCATCTTCATCACCCTGGTCCATATCCAGGCTTTGCTCTAGTAACAAGCTAACTACTTCAGTACGCCCTTGATTGGCGGCATGCATCAGTGCCGTCATCCTGTAACAATCACATCGATTCATATCTGCGCCTTGATCCAGTAACAATCTGACTATCTCCGTATGGCCTTGATTAGCCGCACACAGAAGTGCGCTCATTTCATCTTCATCACTCTGCTCAATATCCGCACCTTGATTCAATAACAACTTGACCATCTCGGTACGGCCTTGATCGATCGCATGCAAGAGTACAGTACACCCTGCAGCGTCAGTTTTATCGAGTGTTAGCCCATAAAATAATAATAGTTCAATAATTTTAGATGCTTGATGAACGTTTTGATGTGCTTGCTGTAGTATTTTTATTAAAAAATCTGGGTCTATCTGCGTAATGAACGCTTGATTTTCTTTCAAGAAAAGCTCTAGGTTAGGAATATTTCCTTGTTGAACCGCAGCAAGCAGCGCATTTTTTTTATTTACTGGTTGTATAGGTAAATGATGGTTCATGGTTGTAGCTTCTGTGGTGTTTGGCATAGTTGACCCGTTGTTGGCTGAAAAACATATAAAAAACTAACAAAAATTTAACATACATTCAACAACGCTTTTATGTTGAGAAAGTATCAAGATCGATTGCATTGATGCAGAATAAATAGCTACTTTGATCGATATCAATATAGTTTGATCTCTACTTTTTAATGTGTTTTTTATTAAGGATTTTCTACTAACCTTTTAAATGAATTGCGACTATCCGTACGGATTTTGATAGGCGCTAACAATTATTGTACCTAAAGCTTATAGAAGACGATTACTTTTTAGTACTTTATATTGTTCTTATAGCGACCTGCTTTATTAAGCGCTATACCTTTTTTAAAGCAATACTTATGGTTTTGCTGTTGTTTATCTAAAATGCATGCTAGACGTTCTCTGATTATTTATGTCTTTTCGTAATAAACTTTTTGAAATTAAGCTTTAGCCTTGAAAATAAACCACTGAAACGTTTTTCTATAATGTAATTTAAACAATAAATCATGAAAGTGATGACTTTTTCATACTACTAATCAAGATTTTACTAGAATACAGAGCTATAAAATGATTTAAATGTGCTTGTCATCTTTTTTAAAAAAAGTTTATATTTACTAGAGAGAATAAAAAAATATGAAAACAGGGACATAATGCAAAGGATAACAAATTTAGAATATTGTCAAAAAAACTTTTTTGAGTTTTCAGTAGAAGATACCTTTTCTGCTATTGAAAATAATGATTTGCAAAGCGTTAAACTACTTTTAAATGATGAAACAATCAATCATCAGAATGAGCGGGGTGAGACACCACTCATGCTAGCAGTATACTGTCAACATCAAAGAATTGTAGAAGAACTTTTAAAAAGAAAAGCAGTGTTATGCACGGTAGATAAAGAAGGTTGTAATGTTCTACATCATGCAATCATAGGAAACGTTTATCATAGGGATATTTTAAGAGCATTATTAAATAAAATAGATACATCACATATCACAGAAATCTACGAAGCACATTCTGATATGAATAGTACTCCTTTCGAAGAATTTGTTTATTGTTTTCTTTTCTCTAAATTTTACAAAAATTCTGATAAAAGTCGCTGGACAGAGTTTTTTGAAAAACATTGGGATGAATGTTTTGTCGAATTTGGCATAAGTCAAGCAGACACACGTGATACAAGCATTGCAAAGATTTGTGAAAAAAGCTATTCAATACTAGATTTTCCACTTAATAAGATAGAAAGAGAAATAGAGGAAATAAAATTTAAGCGTATTATCGAAGCTTTCTTAGAACACGTAAAAGAATTGAATCGAAAAATTAAACTCATAGAAGAAAAGTTAGACTACAAATCCGTATTAGCACAAGATCAGTTAATGGATTTCCCTAGAATAGACAGTGTTCAGGAAGCTGCAAAAATAGGCGATTTACGATCATTACAGTATTTATTAGTAAGAGAAAAAGGAATCGATTGCGTTGATGAATTTGGCATGACTCCTTTAATGACTGCAGCATTGTACAATGAAAATGATAGTGTCACTTTTTTACTTGAAAGAGGTGCAAATCCTTTTTATACACATAGAAAGTCTCGAAGAAATAATGCTTTACATTTTGCAGTAAAGATTCCTAAGCCTACAGATTTTGATAGAAATAATATGGAAAAAGGATGTGACAGGAAAATAATACGTGCCCTTCTTAAAAATCTCTCTCAGAAAAATGAGCAAATATTTACTCACGAGAATTTTGATAAAGCCATACCATTACTCCAACTAATACTCTCTTTTATAGAAGAAAATCTGATATTTTATAATAATGCTAAAAATAATACAGAAGTAGAAAATTTCTTTTTCTCTTTTCAAGATCTTAAGTATTGTATTAGAGAATTTATAATTGGCGGGCAGTCAGTAAAAAACATTCTCGAAAGCGGTCGCATTAGAACTATCCTAAATTCTTGTACAGAGAAGTTCGGTGATCGCTATAGTACTCCCGTTCACTGTCTTTTGCGCGAAAGCGATAAATTTATTAGGCAAATACAAAATAGCCATCGCATTGACGACAGTCCATTACTGAATCAACTGCTACAGAAAATACGTGATGGTGGAAATGTACCAGATCAAATCAAGAAAAATCTCTCTTACTTACCTCTTCCTTTACAAGACAGGTTCTTTATAGGAATGGAAAAGTTCTGTACCCCTCTCACTGACAACTTCAATCGTATTTTCTTTACAAAAAATTTGAGTGCTAAAGAAATTTCATATTTAGAAGCACTTTCAGTCGAACATTCCGCTCATTCCTCTGAGGATATGCCAGTTGTTTTAGACAATAAGATGTAGACAGTGAAGTGGTCTTTACTAAAATAATTTTTCTTTAAATGTAACACTTTGCCCCTTCCTATCCATTTGAGTTGTTTTAAGAGTCAGTATGATGCAGCCGAAATCCAACTATTTTGAATGTGTTGAGAACACCGTAACTAAAACATGAGAGTGTTCAAGGAAAGCACAAATTAAATAGCAGTACAATCGTCTCCAAGCTCTTGCAAGCTTAAGGTCATATAACCATTGAAGGTTATAAAGCAATACATGAAGCTTATACTAAATATCAGCATAATCCTGACAACCTATCTCACTTACTGAATTTTCCAGTAGAACTATTTGAGACTATCTTTGGCTTGCTATTATGCCAAGAACCCTTGTTTTTTAAGAAAGATGTATTAGCGCAACCGTTAACACAGGCTTCGTGCTCTGATTATTATAAAAGTAGCTATTTATTGTGTATCAATGCAATCAAGCTTGATACCTTCTCAACACAAAAGCGTTGTTGAATATATGTTAAATTTTTGTTAGTTTTTATAGGCTTTTCAGCCAACAGCGGGTCAACTATGCCAAACACCACAGAAGCTACAACCATGAAGCATCATTTACCTATACAACCAGTAAACAAAAAAGATGCGCTACTTGCTGCGATTTAGCAAGGAAATATCCCTAACCTAGAGCTTTTCTTGAAAGAAAATCAAGCGTTCATTGCGCAGATAGATCCAGAGTTTTTAGTAGAAATACTACAGCAAGCGCATCAAGACGTTCATAAAGTATCTGAAATTATTAAACTATTATTGTGCTACGGTCTAACACTCGATAAAACTGATACTGCAGGATGTACTGTATTGTTGCATGCCGCCAATCAAGGGCATATCGAGGTAGTCGGATTGTTACGGGAGCAAGGTGCTGATATCAATCAGTGTGATTTTCATGGGATGACGGCACTTCTATATGCAGCTGAGCAAGGGCATACCGAGGTAGTTGCATTGTTACGGGAGCAAGGCGCGAGTATAGAGCAGCGTGATGAAAATGGAGTGACCGCACTCTTACATGCAGCTGAGCAAGGTCATACCGAGGTAGTCAGATTATTACTGAACCAAGGTGCCGATATTGAGAAATGTGATCATGTGAGTTTTACCGCACTGCTATGGGCCGCTAATCGAGGGTATATCGAGATAGTCAAATTATTACTGGATCAAGGTGCGGGTATGGAGAAGTGTGATCAAAATGGAGTGACCGCACTCTTACATGCAGCCGCTGGAGGTCATACCCAGGTAGTTAGATTATTGCTCTCTCACAACGAGAGTACGATGATAGTTAACACATCTCAAAAAACGTCAAATTTTACGCCGCTTATGATAGCAGCACTTTCGACTAAAGACAGTAGTGCAAATTGTTTAGAACAGCTACTCCTGCACCCGGCATTGAATCCCTATACACGCAATGCATGGAATTTAAACGCGTTAGAATTGCTTATCGTAGATAGAATAGAGAAATATTTCAGAAGCAAATGGCTTATTCATTTTGAGCTTTTTGAGAAAAAAGTTTCATTACTTATGAAAGCGGGTCTGACGTTCAAACCGCACTTAGCGCACATGATTGGCAATATCCCACAGCAAGTGGCTTGTTTCATTCTGTATTGTGAAAAAAAAGACCACGTACCGACCCAAATTAACAAAATCACTGAAAAAGTAAGCAAATCGCAGGGGAGAAAATTTCAGAGCGATTTCATCACCATGAGAAAACACTATAAATCAATGGCGCTTCATTATTTTGCTGACGACTTACCTGATGTACGAGAATTTACACTCAATACAAATAAAGCGATTGAAATATTACGGCACGAAGAAGTTAGGCTGAGGTATCATTTATCGGGGCTATCTAAGCATATAAATCAATATGATGAGACAAGGCGGTTTGAATACTGTCAATATATTGACAACATCGTCACTAAAGTCCATAAGAGTGTTCAAGAAAAGTATAAGTTAGAGAGTAGTATAATTGTACCCAAGCTCTTGCAAGCTGAAGACATGACGATAAAAGACTACGTAGAA
>CAYUIV010000006.1:0-49662 GCA_964444925.1 uncultured Coxiellaceae bacterium
TTCCCCACTGCTGCCTCCCGTAGGAGTCTGGGCCGTGTCTCAGTCCCAGTGTGGCGGATCATCCTCATCAGATCCGCTACGTATCTTCGTCTTGGTAAGCCTTTACCTTACCAACTAACTAATACGACATAGGCTCATCTTAATGCGCAAGGTTCTTGCGAATCCCCTGCTTTTGGTTTTTCAACATTATGTGGAATTAGCTTCGATTTCTCGAAGTTATGCCCCTCATTAAAGTAGATTCCTATGTTTTACTCACCCGTCCGCCACTCGCCATCCATTTAAGTTGCCTTAAATGATGCTGCCGTTCGACTTGCATGTGTTAGGCATGCCGCTAGCGTTCAATCTGAGCCAGAATCAAACTCTTCTCATTTTTAATTTTTAGCTTTAAGAAAGCTATTATTTTGTAAGTAAATGACTAAACGCCCACACACTCTCTAATCTTTGTTAAAAATGAACTACTGTATAACAGCGAAGTATTGTTATTTTATCTCTGCTACCAAAAATGTCAATAGCTTTTTTGTCATGTTTATTCCTGTTAATAAAGATTGATTAACTGTTTAATTAAACTTAAACGATCCTAAAAAAGAATATTATATATCACAAAAAAAGCTTTTGACTATTGGTTCTGGAAGATGAAAATAATCAGGGTATTTTATAGATTGCAAATACAATCCTTGTGAGGATACTGTTTTTCCTGCTTGTCTTCTATCTTTTATTTGAAGTAATGTAGTAATCGAATTTGACGAACGCTTACCTTCTCCAACTTCTAAAAGAATACCGACAAGGTTTCGCACCATGTGGTGTAAAAAAGCATTTGCCTTGACTGTGATAATAATCCAAGGATTCTTATACTGTATTTTTAAATCGTAAATTTGACGAATAGGTGAATGTGCTTGGCAACTTGCAGCCCGCAATGTACTAAAATCATGCTGTCCTAAAAAATATTGCGTTGCCGCTCGCATAGCATTGATATTCAAATGAGAACCATTATAAAGAACATATTTTTCTAGCCAAGGTACTTGATGTTGACAAATGATGTATTGATAGGAACGACTAACCGCTGAAAATCGAGCATGAAAGCTATGTGTTGTTTCCTTTGTCCATAGTACACGAATTGCTTTTGGTAAATAATAATTACAGGCAGCTACCCAAGTGACAGAATCACGTTGAGTATCAGTGTCAAAATGAATGATTTGGCAAACAGCATGTACCCCTCGATCCGTACGTCCTGCACTTACGACGTGAACAGTGTGTTTTGCTACTTTACTAATTGCTGTTTCAATGACTGCTTGTAAAGTGGTAGCGCCGACTTGAATTTGCCAACCCGCATAGTCCGTCCCTTCATATGCAATACCCATAATTACTCTATGCATTTTAAGTACGGTGCTTTTCTATATACTGCAATTGTTTTGAAGCTTTTTTTGCAATTTGGTGATTGGGATAATCTACTATTATTTTTTCAAAAAGCTGATGCGCTTTATCCATATCTTGCTTAGCATAATAAGAAAGCGCTACGTGAAATTTTGCTTCTGGTACACGTACATCACTAGGGTATTTTTTCATAAAGTCTGTAAAGGTTTCAATTGCTTGATCAGGATTTTCCCGTAGCAAACCAAGTTGACCTAAAAAATAATAAGCACTTGCGACTTTCGTATCAGAAGGATACTTTGCAATGAATTGTACAAATCTGTTATTTGCCTCACTGTAATTTTTATTTTTAAGTAGTCTAACATTTTCCTTCCATATCGATTGCACTTTTTCATGCAAAATATCCTTTTCTTTAAGAAGCGGTCGCTGTGATTGCTTTGATAAGTTGTTTTGAAAAGTATCATGGTCTTGACGTAAACTTTTAATAATAGTGTTTTGCTGTTGCAATTTTTCTAGTGCAATAGATAACTCTCTTTGAAGCTCTTTGATCTTAGCTTCTAATACTTCAAAATGGTGAAGCTTCTTGGTTGTAAATACCTTTTTCTTTGAATTGTCTAGATGAGTTGCTTCCACAACATAATAAGGATAATCGTATAAATTGATAATAGGAGGTACTTTTCTTGCAAAGAGTTCAGTCTTTATTAAAACCATCGTGCTCAATAACGCATAATAAAATAATTTTCTCTGCACAGTTGAACAATACCTCTTTTTTATCTTGTATAGAACTAACTTGACTCTGTCAGGTAAGACATATATTTTTAACTAACCGCATTTAATATTTTTTATTCATCCTATGTCAACTACGTCCAAGCACGTAAAACGTGTACCTAGCCCGGGAGCATTACCTATTCTAACTCATCTTGACATTTCAAAACTATACAAAGATTTAGATTGTATTCTCACAGAAAATAATAAGGTGATTGAAAATACAGTAAGTCATGATCTTGAACAAAAGCACGCTGCATTTTTCTGGCAAGCCATAGATAAAATTGAATGTGCAATAGATAATCTTAATAAATTTCATTCAAAAATTGAGCAGACTAATATCGTATGCCATCACGAAATTCCTCAAAAAGATTATATAGCCCTACAAGAAAAAATCACAGATTGGTATGCTAAATTTTGTTGCAATTCAAAAGTTTATGAGCTTTTCATACATGCAGCTAAACAAGATGAATTCAGCACTTTAGACACAACGCAACAAAAAGTTATAGATAATTATATACACCGTTTAGAATATTCGGGTGCAAATTTAACTGTAACTGAACAAGAAAGATATATTCAATTACAAAAAGCGTTAAAGAAAGCTACTATTCAATTTGAACAGAATGTTCAACGCTCACGCGCAAGTCGCGCACTACAGATCACTGATCAAAAAGAATTAGAAGGATTACCAAGTGATATTGTAGAACGTGCAAAGCAAAGGGCAGCTGTAGAAAGAAAATCAGGTTGGTTATTTACCGTTAATACCTCAAATTACGGTGCTATTATTAAATGCGCAAAATCAAAACACTTACGCACCAAAATGTATACCATATGGCAAAGTACAGCGACTGAGAAAGCATATGATAATACACCTGTCATGTTTGAAATTTTAAAGACCCGATATCATCTTAGTCAATTATATCAAGATAAAAAATTTTCAAATTATGCAGAATTCGTTTTACTACAAGATAAACGTATAGACCAATCCGTAGCTACTGTTTTAGAGTTTCTAGAGCGGCTTATAGAAATAGCTAAACCTGCTGCTCAAAAAGATCTTATAATGTTAAAAACATTTGCACAGAAAAAAGGATATCAAGATCAATTTGCTCAAGAAGATATTGCTTATTTTAGTAAACAATTGGGAGAAGAACGATTTCTTTCTGAAGAGCAAGTGAAACAATATTTTCCATTACCATATACACTTGATGCAATACTTAAGAATCTTGCTACTTTCTTTGACATAACATTCAAGGAAATTTTCTCTTCAGAAGAAAAAGTGCCATATAAATGGGATCCGCATGTGCGCGTGTTCGAGATTTATGACGCTAAACACTACGTGCAAGCTTATCTATATTTTGATCTTTTTGAAAGAGAAGATAAATTACAACACACTTGTATGGTGCACTGTCAAACACGACATATTCGGTATGAGAGTCAAGACAAGGTACTACAGATACCTATTGCTTTTATTAACTGTAACTTTCAATCTCCTTTACCTAACCAACCTTCTCTTATGACCTTTCAGGAAGTAGAAACATTGCTGCATGAAATAGGTCATGGATTACAACATGCTTTGACACAAGTGGATCGTAGTACCTTGTCGGGCTCTAGCGGTATCTCAGCAGATGCAGTTGAGATACCCAGCCAGTTAGTTGAAAAATTTGCACATACTTCTGAATACTTACAAACAATCAGTCAACATGTCAAAACCGGCGAAAAGCTCTCACACGAAATGATCAAACAATTGCAAGCGTCTTCTAAATTTTTAGGTAGTTTGGTTTTATTAAGACAATTATCTTTAGCGTTATTTGATTTTCGTCTGTATGCTGCTTTTAGACTTGATCAAGGGATCGAACAAATCCAAACTATTAAAAAAGAAATCATTGATAAAACTTATTTGTTGCCTGTCAATCTCTCAATGAATTCTTTTGAAAATAGCTTTGAACATATTTTTTGTAACGATTACTATGCAGCAGGTTACTATAGTTACCTTCGCGCTGAAGTATGTGCAGATAACTATTTCGATACATTGAATAAGAAAGAAAGAGGGGTTCTCAACCCGACTATGGGCAAAAAACTACTCGATGGATTATTCGGACAGGGTGGAACAGAAAACCCATTAGTACAACTTGAAAATTTTTGTGAAAAACCAATCAGTCTTGATTTTCTTTTGGATAGCTATGGTATTGAAAAAGAAGCTGAGATAATCTCTGATACTGTAGTAAGTTCATGACATCTCAGTCGTCAATTATTTCCCTATTAAAGACGGGAAGTCATGATTGTTTTGGAGAAAATAATTTTTTTAGTGAACTAAAAGAGGAACGTCCTTTACGTATTAAAGTCGGTATTGATCCAACGGGCCCTGATTTACACCTAGGCCATGTTATTTTATTAAATAAGCTTAAGCAGTTACAAGCTTTAGGTCATCATATTATCTTTCTAGTAGGAGATTTTACTGCACTTATCGGCGATCCTTCGGAAAAAAATATTACAAGACCGATGTTAACTGAGCAAGAAGTCAGAGAAAATGCTAAAACTTATCAACAACAGTTTAATAAAATATTAGATCCTACAAAAACAGAGCTTTGTTTTAATTCACACTGGCTCAGTCAACTATCTGCAGATAAATTGATCAAACTTGCTTCGATGCATACGGTAGCACGTATGTTAGAGCGTAAAGATTTTCAGAAACGTTATCAACAACATCAATCTATCCGAATCCATGAATTTTTATATCCCCTTTTGCAAGCGTATGACTCGGTAGTGCTCAAAGCAGATATCGAAATGGGTGGAACAGATCAAACTTTTAATCTATTGTTAGGTCGCGAACTACAACAGCAAATGGGACTAACACCTCAAATCGTTGTCACCTTTCCGATGTTGGAAGGGTTAGATGGCACACAAAAAATGTCAAAATCATTGAATAATTATATTAGCTTACAAGAAGTTCCTTTTCAGATTTTTTCAAAACTAATGTCAATTTCTGACACGTTGATGTGGCGCTACTATCGGTTGTTGTCACTCAACGACTCTTTATCAGACATTGAAAAAATGGAGCAACAAGTTGAACAGGGCCAACTCAATCCACGTGATTGCAAAATGCGTTTGGCTCTGGAATTAACACAACGTTTTCATAACGAAAAAACAGCAATCGAAGCAAAGAATGCATTTATCGCACAATTTCAACAAAAACAATTACCGTCTAATATCCCAACTATTATTGTTACCACTTCTCAGTCTACATTACCTTTGACAAATTTATTAAAAGAAGCTGGATTAACAAAAAGTACTTCGGAGGCAATGCGGTTGCTAAAAGGTGGTGCGATTCGAGTAGAGAATGAAAAAATTATAGAAACAAATGTTTCTGTCTCAGTGAATACTACTCAGCTTTATCAAGTTGGCAAGAAACGCTATGCTAAGATCTGTTTGAAACAGCAATAAAAACTTTTTATTAACATCAAGACCACTGTTATGGTGGTGTTGATTATCTTATTTTTTCTTTGTCTCTCTATGCGTATAATTCTTATTGGTCCACCTGGTTCTGGAAAAGGGACACAAGCACAGTGGATCGAAAAACTTTACCATATTCCGCACATTACAACAGGTAATTTATTACGACAAGCAATGATTGAAAAATCCTCTTTAGGTAATGCAGTAGAAAAATTTATGCATTCAGGAAAATTAGTGCCCGACAACATAATTATTGCTATTGTTAAAGAACAAATGCTTAAAACAACATGTCAAAAAGGATTTATTTTGGATGGATTTCCTCGTACTTTAAAGCAAGCGCAGGCACTTGCTAACGAAAAAATACCCATAGACATTGTATTAGAATTAAACGTATCTGTTCAAGAAGTTGTAAAACGTTTAAGTGGTCGCCTCGTACATATTGCTTCTGGGCGTACCTACCACACAACATACAACCCTCCTAAGTTACCAAACCAAGACGATGTCACGGGAGAGTTTTTAACACAAAGAGACGATGATCAAATTCATATTATTAGAAAAAGGTTAGAAATTTATCAAGAGAAAACACATGCAATTGCAAACTTTTATAGAATGAAGCAACAATTTGAGCCTATGTCTTCGCTCACACCTCAATTCTTCTCACTTGCAGCGCATCTCTCTATTGAAGAAGTGCATCAGCAAATTGCTCGCATTTTGTCCACAAGTCGTCATGCATCACTGGCAACCCACTATTAGTTTAGAACGTTTGCAACATCGCGCCCGTTTACTTGAGAAAATACGTATATTTTTTAAGAATCGCCAAATTCTTGAAGTTGATACACCTATCTTATCTCAAAGTACTGTAACAGACCCTTATCTACAAAGCTTTTCTACCATATATCAAGTATCAAAAGATAGTAAAACTCAAAAACTGTACTTGCAAACGTCGCCTGAATTTTTAATGAAGCGTTTACTTGCAGCAGGAAGTGGTCCTATTTATCAAATTGCACATGCTTTTCGTAATGATGGAGAGAGAGGAAGATGGCACAACCCTGAGTTTACTTTACTGGAATGGTACCGGCCTGGGTTTAATCTATCTCAATTAATGGATGAAACGGATGATTTTTTACAGACAATACTAGAGTGTGATCCAGCAATTCGTTTGACTTATCAGCAGATTTTTGAAGAAATGATAGGCATTGATCCGCATCAAGCATCGCTGTCAACACTTATAAAAATCGCAAAGGACCAAAATATCCATCTACATAATGAAAAGACTTTGACCAATAAGGATAGTTGGCTTCAACTGATTTTAGATAATATAATGCAACAAAAAGCCTACTCGGGCCGACCAATTTTTATTTATGATTTTCCTGCTTCACAAGCCTGTCTTGCTCAAATTCGAGATGGTAATCCAAATGTTGCAGAACGCGTAGAAGTGTATCTTCAGGGTATAGAATTAGCCAATGGCTTTTATGAACTCACTGATGTAGTGGAACAAAAGAAACGATTTTTAAAAGATGTCGAGCAAAGAAAACAACAAGATTTAGAATTTGTGCCTATCAGTGAATCTTTATTGGGTGCTCTTGCGCAAGGACTACCGGTCTGTTCAGGCATTGCATTTGGCATAGATCGATTGATTGCACTTTGCTTACACGTCAAACAGCTTGAAGAGATCATGACTTTTCCTATTGAAAGAGCATGATCCGTATACATTTATTGAAATATGGCGCTCCACTTCTTTTTTTTATTAAAATAATTTAAATTAGAAGAAAAAGTTAATCTTTCTTGTGTGTCATATTTTTTTTAAAAGGAGTTAAAAATGACGATTTTACATACACTTATCTCTGAGAAAGCAAGCATTGCTCGCATTAATGAAGTGTTATCAAATGACACGATCAACATCGATGCTAAAGGTGAAGGTGATGCCACTGCCTTGCACGTTGCAATTGAAGAAAAATATCCAGAAGCAGCGCTTTTACTAATTGACAAAGGCTGTGATATCAATGCAGTGGATGCCGATGGACAAACTGCGCTCTATTACGCGGTCAACGAACTTGATATGGATAACATGAGAATTATTCATCATTTACTACAAAATGGTGCGAATGTAACACACGCAAATTCTTTAGGGTGTACACCTTTGCATCTTGCTGTGGCTCGCTCGGATAAAAAGTTAAGTGCTGCCTTTTTAGAAAAGGGCGCTGACATTAACGCAGTAGCCGACCGCAACGGTACACCTTTACACTGGGCTATTGATCATCATAATCTCGAAATGGTAAACTTTTTATTGGTGTACGGCGCAAATGGTAATCAAAAAACCTTAGACGGTATGACGCCTTTTTGTTCTGCACTATACGAAGCACCCCAAGCCGTGCTTGAACGCCTACTGCAACAACCCCATATAAATTTTGATGTTGACAACAAATTTAGAGGCGCACTTTATCATTTAATCATGAAAAGAAAAGAGATTTCTGACGAACTAAAAGGAAAAATTATCAGATTAAGCGCGCCTAGTGATATGAAAACATGGATGAATGAATCTCATAAAGCTGCTTTATATAGCCAAGTCATGCCTGCAGAGCTTGACTATCATATTTCAAAGATATTATACGGTCACCGCTTTCCAAATATTCCTGTCGCTAGAATACAGCAATACCTACGAGCTGACTTTGAAAAACAATCACAAAGTATCAACAAACCTATTTCTTGTAAATAAACATCATAGTACGCTTAAAAATATTTTTTAAGCGTACAACATAGTGTAACCATTGGTTCATCATCTTTCTTAAGTGTTCAATACGACTATTTAATAATAAGCATCGATCAATTACAACACATAGTTAACGCATACGTTATCCATATTCTTAGAAAACTAAACCAGTAAAATGATCAAAGGTTATCTAGTGTCATAAACTACATTTCATGGTGACATCACACCATTTGCATTAGATATAAAAATATTATATTGTCATTTTTACACTTTTTGTCTATCAACTGTCCTATGTTCAATAGAAAACATTTTTTTGTCACGTGTGTCAGTACCTTAATTTTAGTTATAGGTTCTTATTTCTACATTAGAACTGGTGTTGCGACAAACAATACAATGGATATCATCCATTTATTTCCTATAGAGAACTATACGCAGAAATTTTCAACCTGGTTAGATTTAAAGCAAACAGATACAGAGTCTTTACTCGATAAGAGGCAACGCCAAAGACATTGGGAAGCGTTAATGCGTCATTACTATCAAGAGTCTTCTCCTTGGAATAAAAACTTTATTATCCAAATATTAAAACGGCCTAATCCATATGACGCAGAAGCCTTAAATTTATATGAAACAAATGTAAGACATCTTACAAAAAATTCCAATACACCACAAACTCCAGAAGATCAAATTAAATATGGGGCAAATTTTCGTGCTTATACGGAAAATTGGTTTGAGACTATTAAACAAAATATGCAATTGCATCAATTTGAAACGCCTTTAAACTATGACACGGCAAAACGTGCCATTGCAACGGATAATTTACAAGGCCGTATTTTACCAACTGATGAACCACATTTTTATCATCACACAATTCCAGGACAAGGATATCCTTTTGACACATTACAAGCCTCTACTATTTGGGCTGGAACGCCACTTTATATTTTGGGAGAAACCAAGGATAAAGCATGGGTTTTTATTAGAAGTCCTCGTTTTACAGCTTGGGTAAAAAGTACTGCAGTTGCGCTTGTTGATGAATCGTTTATTACGCAGTGGCTAGCATCAAAAAAATTCTTAGGTATTACAGGCACACAAGTTTCTATTACAGACTATCTTAAAGGTACGTTCCATTTTTTAGGTTATGTTGGCATGATGCTACCACAGGTCAAACTCAATAACCAAAGTGATGAAGGATTATATGCATTAATTCCAGTACGAGATACAGTGGGGAAAGCAACGATTGCAACAGCCAAGCTCTCTACAACAGAAGCAACACCCTTACCTTTGTTGCCTTCGATACACCATTTTAAACAAATAATAGAAGGGGTATTAGGACACCCTTATGGATGGGGTGGTATGTACTTTTATAATGATTGTGCCTCAGAACTTAAAAATATTTTCACCCTATTTGGTATTTGGCTACCCATTGGTTCAAAAAATCAGGTAGATGAAAGACAACTATTGGGTACTATGCAGGATTTATCAGAAGATACAGAAGCCAAAAGTCGCTTAGAAACACTAACGAAGGTAGGAAAACCTTTCATGACGCTGATATACTTACCAGGTCACATTATGTTATACATTGGTAATCATCAACACATCAGTGGTCTAATTCCTATGAGCTATCAATCTTTATGGGGATTTAGACCGAAACCTGAAAGAGAAAATGTGAAAGATAGACGCTCTATTGTAGGTCAAAATGTTCTTTTACCACTGCTTGTGCATTACCCAGAAGATCCAAGCCTTTGGTCTTTAGCAGGTCGCAATACGTTTAAACTCTTTCATCTCGATCAATTACCCGCTGAGAATGCATAGGTCTTATAGATTTTTTACAGAACAAGAGAGTAAATAAAGCTTGCTTACTTATTTTATACTTGGTCCAGTGCTTAGGATAAGTGATTGCATACTGTTATATATCCTGTAGTAATAAACAGCAAATCAAGCTATTTTAAGAAAAATTAAAGTGATAGGTATCTTTAAAAATTGAATCTTTCTTTGTGCAAGTATCTCTTCGGAAAAAGTGTAAGCTATTAGTCAAGTAGTATTTTTGATACCAAGTTTATTTAGCAAGGTCTTGTTTTGAAAATATGTTGTCTTAACTTAATAAGATCAACTTTTTTCTTATGTGTCTTAGAAATATACCCATTTCTTAAAAGTGGCTATGGGTGGATTTGAACCACCGACTTCAGCGTTATGAGTGCTGCGCTCTAACCATCTGAGCTACATAGCCTGCTATACTGTCAGTTGAGAAGGACAACGAAATTTTTCAATAATGCCGTGTATAAATATATTTGCTTTATGCTTTGGCTGTACTTGACATTGTACAACAGTATCCTCATTCTTTTTTAATGTAAAGATCAATGGTATAGTACTCTTCATATTATACTGTTGATCGGTAAAACGTAACCAGTGCCAAACACCCTGAAAAATTTTTGTATACTCCACTATACCTTCTTTTTGAATAGTAAAGACAAGATCTTTGTAAGACCTATCTGTTGTTAACGGCCAGTTTATCTCGATTTGGGTGTCTTTATTTCGGATAAAATAGATTTTCTCACCACATTGTATTTTCAATGTTACTTTTGGCGGTAGATACAGTACTTTCAGCATCAATTTTTCATAACTTTTTTCTTTTTCTTTAAAAAAAAGTTGTTGTATTAACTGTGCTCTTTCAAGTTCTGTCATTACAAAAGCAGGGATAGTAAGACATATGTCGTTGTACTTTTGAGTACTCCACCTGACTGTATCTGTTTTTAAGAAAGGAAATAAATAATCGTTGATATAGTTTTGCAATATTCCCTTGGGACCAAAAAAACGATTGAAGTGTTCTATTTGTATGTCATCTTGACTATTTCTAAATACAGGATAACGTCCTTCAATATATGTTGTATAAAAATTAACGACATTTTCTCGCCATGTTGTATTTATATATTGTTCGGTTTCTTGCACGAGCAATTGACGCACTTGGACAATAAATTGATACATCCAGTTTTGCAGAGGCATGGGCAAAGACAGACTAGACTGTAGAAAATGTGACAGCAATTGGTTTTCAGTTGGATGCAGAAAATATTGCTTCATCAGTTGAAAAGATACAACATGTGTTTTTTCCGTCACGAATAATGCATGTAAATAACTTGAAAGCTTTTCCAAAGGCAAACGCACTTGCGTGACAAGAGGTGAAAGTAGTTTTAAATGAGGCTGTAGTTCTAACGCTGCTAATGACTCAAAATGTTGCGTCAAATGCTGTTGTATAAGCCATTGATCTTGCATATTCCATTGCGTTAGCGTTTGTTGAAGCAAAATCCAACTTGTATGCTGAGTAATGGTAGTAATTAATTCTTTAAATGGAAAAGGATGTTCTGAAAAATAAGTAAAAATTGTTCGCATTTGATGCCAAGAATGTATATCAACCACTGCTGTTTCTTGAAGAAGATTCAACCAAAAGTTTGTATAATCGTTTAACCAAGCAACACGAATAGCAGATACCAGTTGAGTCATTTGCGCTTCATTTAATTGTGATACTTCTTCTTTGACCTCCGTTTGATCATATAAGACAAAATCACGACCTTGCATCACTGCTTTAGTCAATTTTGGAATAAGCTGCGTATAAATTGTATTAAAATTTTCATAAGTATATTGGAGTAAAATCTTTTTATTTCTAAACTTTTCTGAAAAAAGTTGTTTCTCTTTCACAGTATCTTTTCTTGAAAAAAGCGGGGTTGTTTTTCGTTGACTAAAATGACTATTTAATGCAAGCCATACCTTTTGTTTTGTGGGCAGTGCCTTTAAAGAATGACGTATTTTTTCAACGGTTTCTAAATCTTTTTGAGTGAACAAAGTAGTATTTTTTAATAAATACTCTGCTTCTTTTAAAATAAAGTCAGCGATATAGCTTCTTAAAGCAGATTGTAAATGTACTTGTATTTTGGCTTTCTCACTAACCTTGATGAGTTGATCGATCAAAAAATCTTGATACTGATCATGTTTTCCTTGCAGTATTTGAAATACTTTTAAGAAATTATAAAGGTCTTCAGGCGATTCTAAGGTATGCAAATGATGACTGAGGCTTTTAATCAAACAATATCCCAAGTTCCTTAGCTCTTTTCGATATATATAAGAAATATGATGCACTATTTCTTTTTGTCGAATAGAAAACCATTGGAATTGTCGTGTTAAAGCCAGTGTATGTTGTAATGTATTCAAACGAGCTATAGTAGATGCCAGTTTTTCAGTAAATGACTGAGAAGATTCACTATTCAAGGATTCGTTTCTGTTTTCTAAGACAGTTTTATTGACGCACGACAGTATGTGAAGGTGCTTATAATAGGAAAAAGTAAGACTGGCTATTCCTACGATAAATAAAAACCAAAGTATTACACCTTGATAAATCATTGTTTGAGATAAACGGCTTTGTTTTTTTTGTTGATTGTATTTATCTTGTGCAATTGTTTCAACAATATTTTTACTAAAATATAAACACGTTTTACCAGAATAAACTGTATTCTGTGACCTATGTATTATTAATAAATGTTGTTGATGAGATCTTAAATTTGATATATCAGATGCCAGCGTGTGAGCAAATATATCAATGACAGGCGTGTCATTGATGTCAGTGACAACATTTTTCAAACCTACGCTATAGATCCCGCCTAACCAAAGCTGAGCACTAAAAACTTCATTTTTAATTAAATACTGTATGTAGCAAAGAACAGTTCGTAATAAATACGTTCCTTGCATTTGAAATTTTTGAATAAGGTATCGTTTTTTTACGGTTTGAGTATGATATAAACTCTCAATAAATTGTTCTTGTAATTTTTGCTCCCACTGTTGAAACTTATCTCGTACCACCGAGAGGATGACTTCCTGTGCATGGTAGCTGTCTAAATTAATTCCCCAAGGTTGATTCTGTTGATTGTATAATGGTGCAAAAAACTCTTGGAAACCAATGAATTGATTCATTTGACTTAAAATGATCACTACTGCGCTTGGTTTTTGCAAAATGTAAGTCAATACAGCAATGGCTTGTATTAATGCAGGGTAAAACTCGTTCTGATCACGTATTACAAGATGTGTTGCACTGATAATTAAGAAAATACATGCAAAAGAAAGCCGTTGTCGGTATAACAGCGCGAAAAAGTTATATAATTGATCTAAGCGTTTTAAGACAGCTTGTGATATTTCTATAAAACATGCCTTATCTCCCGTCCATATCCATGCCATTTCAGTTATTTGGTTCTTTTCTTCCCATGTGATAAAAAGCTGCGCATGGGTTGCATGTTGTGAGCGAATAAACGTTGTTTTACCGACCTTAGCATATCCAAGCACAATATAAGTGGGCAGCTGATAGTCAATGTGAACCGAATGAGAACAATACAAAATAGTAGTGATGTTTTTGCAATAATATAGACTTATTACAGCGCGATACTACTGAACTCTTCATCAAAAAACAACTTTTTGATAGGTTTGCGTATTAATTTGTACTAAAATAAATGCTTTGAAGTACAAAACGCGTATGTGGTTTACTATTCTTTATAGCTTTTTTTCTTTTCACTTCATGATCGCTTATACCAATGACGCACTTTTTTATGAAGCCTATAAAACAGCAAAGCAACAGGAAAAATACCTTAACACAGTAAGAAAAAATCAAACAGAGCTAAAAAAAACTGCTACACAAGAAGAACAAGATATTGTTCCGGTAGAAGAGGCGCACACAATAGGACTCATTGATCTCAATACAGCTGATGTGAATCTTTTACAACAGTTACCTTATATTGGACCCATACGGGCTCATGCAATCATTGATTATCGAAACCAACTACCCCATCAACGGTTTCAATCCATTCAGCAACTGTTACAAGTTCCCGGAATTGGACCAAAACGTTTACAACGTATTCGAACCAGAATTATTTTATTAAAAGACGCTCAATTAATACAAGATAAACGTTGAGAGGCTTTTTTAAGTTCTATGATCTTACTGTGCGTCGTACTGAAAAGTATATAAATGAATCTACAAATTATCAAATTTAACGTTTTGTAAAAGTAACATAGTAGTATGAGACTTGATTTTCTGTACATTATAAAAAGCTTCGAGCCTAGTGCACGCGTAATTATTATAAAAACATATGCAATATTCAAATTTTTCACTTATGTTTCATTGGCATCTATCAAAAATTGTTTATTACGTTGACAAAAAGATTAAATGTAACCTAGCTAACACTAAAGATGTCGCTTATCAATACGCCGTACTACTTTTCCTCTTAGAAGAATTTCTATTCTTCATCACTAATTAAAACGTCGTGTCGACATGAAATGCGGTGAAAGTATTGGCTCTCTATGTAAGCGACGGTATACTTTTCCTATGGTCCAATGATTTGCTCCATATAAAAGAAATGCACTGATTGATGAATATAACGCGTTTTCTGGAATGGTTGTTCTATGTTCAAAAAGACATGGCAGTTTTCCCTTTACTTGAGCTAAGTACATATTTTCTAAAAAAATAGTGTCTTCTTGACTACAGCGCTCTAACAATACTTCCCAAGCGTGCATGCTTTTTCGGTTGAGTTGATGAATCTCGGCACCCTTTAATATGAGTGTGGAAACAAGTCTTGCGTCTAGTACTCTCCGTGTTACACACGCATGCAATGGCGTGTTACCTTCTATATCTGACAAGCCTAAGTTAGGCGTTTCATACTCATGTAATAAGCATAAAATCATAGATAAATCACACTCCGTATTTAAAGCAAAATGTAGTAAACTTTGATGATTTAGTCCTATTTTCTGATTAATCACGTGTTTTTCCGAATTGCCGTAGAAATACATTTGTATTGTAAAAACTGCTTTTATTAAAGCTATGTTAGATGTTCGGATTGCATCGGGTAGGAATGATGAGAGATGACTTTCAGCGACATCTATGTTGACACCAGAACGAAGAAATATGCGTATTAATCGATGAAAATCTTCAAATATCTGTAAATATGTGTGTAAGCATGATAAAGGTAACATTGGATTTCCAAGATCTACATTACAAGATAACAAAGCATAATATTGTAAACTCAAGGAATTTTCCATAAGTAATATTTCAAATGGTGTCATTCCTACTTTATTATATTGATTGATTGTTACCCCTTGTTCCAGTAGCGCATTAAAAATTTCTTGATCGGTTTGATATTTTGCACAAAGATGTAATGGTGTATTTCCTGTTGCATCTAATAAATTCAGATTTGGATCACACAGTAATAAATAATCGAAAATATCTGATGAAATGCTATGGCTGCGTAGCACAAAATGCACGAGTTGCAGCTCATTTACAACCTGACTTTCTGATAGATTATAATAGCTTTGATAGGCTGTTAATTTTTCTTTTACCTTTCTTACCTCATGATTTGAAATTGCATTCAAAATGAATTTTTTTCTGAACTTTTTATCTAAATTATCTAGATAAGGTGCCGGTATTGAGTGTTGATTCATAAATTTTTTTATAAAAGAGTATAATTTTTTCCGTCAAGATAAAAAAACTAAAAATAGGTCTATTTACCAACGCAATTCAGCACTAAAATCATTAATAGTCGCAAAGCGAGTACTTATTTTCGTAGAATTTTGGCAGTTTCTACGCCAAATGTTAATGAGAAATCAATCTTTTGTTTCGTGGAATCGTCGGCTTGCACTAAATTCGTATCGGCTTTTCTGAAAGCGTTTGGAATAAGGGCTGATTTGTAGTTTTACACTACGATGTACTGATAGACAAAAGTCATACGACTCATTATAAAAGATAACTCTTACTTTGAATCATATTTCACTGACTTTTGCTAAAAGGGATAAATTATGTGCGCTTAACATTGAAAATGCTGAGGTGCAGAAAGTATATGGTTAACTTTTTTCCATATAAAATGTTTTTCTCTTGATACAGCAGAGCTCATTATACACCACACTGCCTGATTAAACCAGCTCACGGTCTATGTATTTAATAAGACAAATGCATGGCCATTCGTCAATCATGAAGCATTTTATTTTGTTAACATAAGCAGGTTACACAAGAGAAAAAGAACATGAATAACGGTTGGTAAAAAGGTCTATACTTTCTATTTGAAATACTTATGTTGCTGGCGAAATTCACAGCTATTCTCGAGCCATAGCGTCATGTATAGATGCGAACGTTTTTGCTTATTTATTGAATCAAGGACCCGACATAAATTTAAAGGATTCACAAGGGGATACGCCTTTGATGGTTTGTAGCCGTTTTCAAACAGATCCCGAAATATTTCAACTGTTAATGCAACACGGTGCAAATCCTTTAGACATGTCTAAAGATGGAGAAACCGCTTTTGACATCCTGCTTTCCTCACGACAGCTCCGACCGTTCCTGCACGATGATGCTACAGAATTCTCTAAAATTTACTTTACGATGCAGCACGCGTTTCCATTGGGATTAGACCTAAGAAGTTCTGAATTTTTTTCCTCATTATTCAACGTATTTTCGAAGTTTCAGGACCGACAAACACTTGTTAATAAGATACAAAACAAAGCATTTAAAATACTTTGGTATAGCGTGCAATGTAATAATATTTTAGAGGTAAATGAAGTATTGACAGCACAAGCACCTTTATACGCTCGCATTGGACAACAGGCTATTAATCAAACGACTTTACCTGATAAAAAAAACTTATTGCATGTTGCATTGGAAAATCTATCTACTTCACTACTGGAAGCGCCAAGTAGAAAATACTCTTTTCAAGGTAGAGGCATTGCGTATTTATTAGATTACCCACTGGACTTGAACCAAGCCGATGTAGATGGTAATACACCGCTTCATACGTATTTACAAAAGAACATTGAGATAGGTCTAGATTTGAAATTGATTGCTTTGCTCCTTGCAAAAGGGGCAAGGATTCAACAATGTAATCGATTCAATATTAATCCATGGCAAACCTTATTACACAGCTGTCATTATCAAGATTTGAAAGTTATCAATGAGCAATATGCGTTGCATCAATCCCCTGCTTTCTTCATAAATGCACAAGATTTTTCTTTACGTTCTACAGAAGGCTTAAACAAAACGTTTTACAGAAGGCTTGAACCAAAAAACGCTGAAACGTTGCAGAGAATTGTTGCAGCCATTGAAATCTTCATTGAAAATGGGGCACAAGTTGATGAGATTGCAAAGGTATATGCGACGAAAAAACAACACATTGAGAAAAAAATATCGTCTACGTCGTCTCGCTTCGGAATGAGTTATAAATAGTGTCAATGTGAGTTCCAAACACAGCATTAGTTGGCGAATTTAAGCACTGGTAAATGAAATACCTCACACAACTGTGTTTAGCGACATTAAACCGTCACCTATTATAGTTGTTAATTCCTTATAAAATGATTTTTATCGCAATCACTTTTTTCAGTGAGTCATGAATCATTGAATAGGAATCTTAGGTTACTTGATGAACGACGTTAAGAAGAAGCCACGATCGAAATATGTATTGCTCACTTTCTCTAAATACAGTTACGGGTCGGTTCATTCATTTTTTATTGGTCGCTTCTAAGTGCTACTCATTTTTTCTGTCCGTACAAATCGTCTAGCAACTCAAAAACGAATCAAGGTATGCATATTTTCATAGAAAACGAAGGAGTAAACTATTTATATTAATCATTTAGTCACTTTCTCTTTGATACATAAAACCAATACCTGCTCCTTCATGGCCATAACTCAACTCAGAAATCCAGTGGGGTGTGAATAGATAATTTATTTTACCTAAGGTGCGCTTTTGCAAATCTCTCGCCATTGCAATAGACCACTTGGGATGTAACTGCATACTGCCTAACACTTGTGTTGTATCCTGCATGGCATAGACATGTAATTGGGGTTTAAATTTGCGTTTCAAATAAGAAACAATACGCCAAGTATTGAGATATTGAAAACCAAACTGGCCTACCATGTAAAAGACCATGGGAAAAGATGTTTGAGTTAATTGACGAGCCGTTTGATCAGCAAGAAAATAAGCTGTTGCATCACTTTGATGTTGCATCCATCCAGAAGGTGTGGCATAGATACTGATTTTTGGATCTTCTAAATCACCATGCAAACGTAATCCAACTTGAAGATGTGGTGGCAAGTGAGTACCTATGTTTATTTGAGGCGCAAAATGCTTGTTTTGTATTTCATCTTCATTCGCATCAGCAATACGCATATGCTGATGATTAATACGTTTTTGTAATGATCGGCTTGCTTTAATATCGACTTTAGGATTTGCAAAACGTTCATGAAATAGAAAGCGTGACATTGTATCAACCTGTAAACGCTTTCCATAATAATCGTATTCTCCTTCAACTAAACGAATATCGCCTTGAGCTAAAATAGGATTTTGATCTTTTTGTTCTAGCAAAAGTTTTCCTCTCAATTTAGCTTTTAACGTTGAAAAATAAAAACAAACGGTATCACCTAGTTGGATACTTATTTTCATGCGATAAGATCGCTGTTTCTTATTTTCTACATGGGGCCAAATAATATCTGAATCAAGCATGGGGACAGGTTCTGAATACTGCATGCTAAGTTGTGCAGACGGCATTTGTAATTTACCGTGTATGCTTGTACGCTTTTCGTCTACTGTAATATGAATCTTAGGTCGGATAGTCATAATAATATTTTGTTTTGGCGCAACTGTTAAATCATCGCCAGTCAGTTGCAATTTTGTTTTCATAGAAAACTTTTTCCGTTCAAAAAGATACGTCATACCTGTGAGATACCATTTTTTGTGTCCTTGATTGTTATCGGATAAACAGCTGTCCCAGCCTATGATTTGATCTTGTAGAAGACTACTTCCCATGAAATATTTAAATGGCATATGTACTCTTGGCAAAAAGGAATCTTTCCATACCCAAAATATGTTTGCTTTTAAAGAGGAACTCGATAACAGTTTTTTAAGCTGTATTTTAAAAGACGTGAAAGACGAAGAGAAGAAAAGCGATTCCCAATACGACCAATAGTCAGAAAACGCCATGTATATGTTGCACATACCTTCAGCATTAGGTAAAAAAACTTTTTCGAGTGGTAAATTTATTTTTTTAATTGTTTCCCAATGACTCAAATGCAGTTTCATCTGTATGGTACAGCGTGTCTTTATTGATTGAGAGGCCGTTTGTATCTTGTGTAATCGAACATTTGCGTATGCGACATTCTGATGTACTGTTTTCAAAGTACTTTTTTCTTTAATCGTACACGTGAAATGGTTAGGTAAGCCACATAAACGAAAGTCGTAGCTAGGTATGTGATACGCTTGCTTTTTAGATTTTCGTATGTTGAGCGACGAACTAGATCCTTGAAGAATTAGATAAAAAGAATCTGTCCAAGCACCCTGTAATGTTCCTTTCATAGCAAAAGATTGGAGATAAATCATATCCTTTGGAGGGGTTTGATAGTGTAACTGCCAAAAGAAAGGTAATTTGTCAGAAAAATCACCTCGTCCTTCTAAACAAAATAGTGGTGTTTTAAATATAAATGTTTGAATTGATACCTTTTGAACATTAAGGTATCTCAGCCATTGAGGTACTTGTGGTGTTTGCGTCGATTGAGTATGTGGTGATTCAATTTTAATACTACGAATACTGAATGATTCAATCCACAATTTTTTCTTAAAAAGTAACATAGGACGTATCACTACACGACAATTTGATAGTAATATATCGTAATTTTTATCTTTATAATGTAAAACATGAAATGTCATTGGACTCAGTAAGCACCCTTTCAAACCTTGAATTTCAAGATGATTTGCAGTCATTCGTAAAACGCTTCGACAAACAATATTTAAGCCAAATGTAGTACAAAAAAAACTGTAAAAACTGACTGCCATGAAAACAGTGACCATTAAAAATCGAAAAGACCAACGTTGCATGTTTTAATGATAGAAAAAACAAAAAAATTGAGAGTCAGTGTGGCAAGATAAACCGATTAATTGCACAGGTATTCAATCTTTCATATATTTCTTAAATGCAGTGCGCGAAGGCAGTAATTTAAGATGAGATAAAAATGGACTGGATACCTGCTCAAGATTTGATTCAACTAGAAGTTTCCCAAAGACAGCAGGCTCACTCATACCAGTACCCAGTGCATCTTCTACTGCTTTTGTTCGCAACTTTAAAGTGCGATAGTATTGATGTGCGATTTCTTCTTCTTGTCCTTGTTGATCCATTGCTTTGAACAGTGCGTAACAAAAACCATTGACAGCAGCTTGTGATAGCTCAGGAAGATAGACTAATACTCCTCCTCCATAATTTTCAATACTGACGGACTCTAAGAACCCACATTGTGCACAAAGCACGCAGGCCGTGATTAAATTCTCTACACTATTGTCGCTATATTGACCATTTAAATTAATGATTTCTTGTGCATGCTGGTGGATTATTCCACAATACTGACAGCAAAACTGATCACGCGTTAATACGTTTTTTCTGGTCTTTTCAAAAGTCAGGTCAGTTCTGCGTGCTACAAAAAGACGCCAGCCTTGTGGATTAACGTTTAATGTCAGCTTTTTCGTCAGCATTATAATAAATTAATGTGGTTTCTAGGTAAGCCCGAACGCGCATCTGATCCAAAGAGTGCATCGCCTGAAATATCAAACACAGTCGGTAAAAATAGTAATCCTGCACCAACAGCCAATAGTGCAATGGGTGTACTTAAAGGAATTTGTGCGGGATTATCTTTATACGCTTTAAATTTAAATAATCCAATCATGGAGAAGCCAACGCCTGATGCATACGCAGCTGCAGTCATCAATTCTCTGATAATGAGAAAAGTTTGTTTAAGCGTTTTAGCAAAGGATTGAACAGTAGCTGCTGCAAAAGTGTTGGGGGCATAACTCGTAAGTATAAAGGTAACTGTGATATAAAGCAGAAACCATGATAATGTGTTTAAGGTTTCTTTCACCCAGGTTATTTGTTTTCGGACTTGCCATAAATTTTTTCGATACATATAAAACTCTATTTTTAACTATTCTAATTCGAATAAACCCATCAATAAACTTAACGAGTGTTCGATGTTGATGGCACACATGCCTGCTAAGATGTGTGTCACTGATTTACTTAAAGAATGGCGTCCTCCTTCTTGGTAGGTTCCAATCTGTATCATACCTTTAACGAGTGCGATACGGCCAATTAATTTCATAATCGTTTTCCCTACATACTGTATCTCCGCTGTCCATAATGTCTGTACGTATGGCATTTCTTCAATATAGGGTTGTCCAAAAATAGCATCAGCGAGCAGCTGAGTCGTTGCATATGGGACATATATTAAAATAGTACCGACGACTAAAAGTAAAATAACTTGGTTTAACCGTGCATGAGGCGCCATCATAGAGCGCATTTCACCATATATTTTTAGTTTTAAGAAAGCTCTAAAAATAAATAAAAATCCAATTAAGGCAGCACCTGCATTAATAAGGTCCACTAAAATTGGAACGTTGAGGCTAAATCCTTTCAGTAATTGGTCCACGGAAGGCATAATCAAGATCTATTGTAATACTTATAAAAAACCGGTTTGCTGCTAAATACCGTACCATTGTTTGGTAAAGCATTTTCTTCTAAACATCGTCTAATTTAAACTCAATGAGATGACCATTATCTAAATAAACCACGCCATTTGCTACATCAATTTGCTGTACTTTGCGCGCATTGGGTAAAACACTGTGTACACTGACCGTAATGATTTTACCATTTGCGCAATGAATCCAAGCACGCCCTGGAATAATGGCATACAGAGAATAAAGCGCTGGCTTTTTTAACGTAGGCTGAATATCGTAAGAGTGTGCTGTTTCAAACGGATAACCATTAAACGCCTCGCGTATTGCTTGTCTCTTATTTACTTGACGCTCAAGTGTTGAAATAGTTTTTTGCATAGTCAATACGCGCGCTTCTAATTGTTGCAGCTTTTCAGATGACATGCTGTTAACAGCATGGTTTTGTTCTTTTGTCTTTGACGTAGTGGCTATCGAGGCTGGTTGATCAAATAAAGATAATTTGTAGACCCACTTTGAAAAAGTAGCTTTTAAAGAAGGTATTGTATCTGTGATAGCTTCATTTACGTCTTGTAGTTTTATGTTACGGCATTTTTTCCAAACAAATTGTGTGCGCTCAAGCGTTCTTTGTGGACCAATTTGATAGAAGGCAATGCCTGAAACAACCATGGTAAAAAATAATAGCAGATAGAAAATACTTTTCATTACGCTAAAAAGACGCTGTTTAGCCCAGTGTAGCTTGTCACGTATTAAATGATAGAAAGACACTCGTTGCATAAGGTTAAAGTAGGTTGCATGAATATCCTCATAAATTTTTTAATTGATCACTCATCAGATCTTCTGTAAAAAGTACACCAATGCCTGTTCCTGAATTAACATGAATAGTATACGGACGATGAAATTGTTTTGCGAGTGCATCACTTGCGTGAGAGCCCACATGGCCGACAGCACCAATTAGCTTATCTGTTGGATTAATCATGGTCTGAAAAGAATATGGTCTATTTTGCGCAGTACTCATGATGCTAGCTTGTTGATAATTAGAAGAATAAAGCTGTAACAAAGCTGCGCCAAATAAAGAACCATAGCGTAGAATTAAGTGTTTGTCGGTGTAACTCGACAATCCACTACGGGCTGTTTTTGCATCCACTGCCACTGCTTGAATTGGAATTGTTTGTTTGGCGTCTAATAAATTGATACGATCAAATTGAATCAAAACCCGTTCTTGTGCCGTGGTTAAAGAACCAATAAGACGTGCATTTTCTAATTCATTGGATACGATTTTGGCAAGGATAGGTCCTGGCTGATCACTATTGACTGTCGTGAGTAAAACCGCATTTAAGATAGTGCCTGCTTTAATTCGTGCAATTTTATCATAGGATTTATTCTCTTTAGAAAAATGATTTGATCCAGTCACAGCATGTTGCAAAGGCACTTGATTCCATTGTGTCATCAATTCGTTCATTTGGACATTCATTCCACTTTGTATTTGTTGTTTACTAACTTGTGCTTTTTGTTTTACGAGCAAATCATTTTGACGATCTAATAATTCTTGCGCCTCACTTTTAGGTGGTCTCAAAAAAGAAAAAGCATGCATTGGATCACTAGGGTTTTGAGAAAGAGGTTTAAAAGATGAATTTGTGTCATGGTGATGCGGTTCCGCTTCAAATGTACTACGATCTACAATAGTTGCAATTGCACTTTTTCCTGTTTTCTTCGCTTCTTTTGCTTGTTGATTATTGTTTTGTTTTTGCAAACTGGCATATTCTTGTGAAGGCGCTTTTTCGACACCACCTGGGATAGAACGGATAGGCCTGACTGATTCAACTTGTGCTTTCGCTCTAAAATGCTTGTCGCTGACTTGATGAAAGAATCGAATAACGCCCATACTTATTAGTATAATTAAAAGCAATGTACTAACTAATATTACATTGCGACGTCTCTTATCTTCAAAAAATATAATTAAATTTTTCCACCACATAAAAATCACTTAATATTCTGAAACTTTAAGCTGGATCGTTTTACCATTATTATCATTGACTAGAATAAAAGGTGCATAAGGTAGTTCGTATGCTTTTGTGCCATCTGGACTAGATAATGTACTAAGCCATGCAGGCGATAAAACAGTTAGATGCGTACGCAGATAAAGACGGTTTTCTATGCGCCAAGCACTTGCTTCGCCTCCTGTTACCTGCAGTTGTTTATGGTTTTCGCTTGGAATGCCATCTAAGATGTTAAGTAATTCAGAAGAAATAGACGAAACACTACGTCCCAAAGATGCTTTTGCATGCGGTCCATTACCTTGCATACGAAGATCTAAGCGATAATCAACGATTTTTTGACCTGTAATCAGCGTTAGCATGACAGGTACATCCAATCCTTTGAGTTTCACAACGAAATTACCCGTTTGATACAGCGTTGTCGCTTGTAACATCAATAGATGGCTCTTCTTATCCCACTGTACGTTAAAAGCTTGTGGATCGCCAATGTTATAGCTTTCAATTGGCCATGGCTGTCCCGTTTGGTCTAAAAATGTTAATGTACTTACGTAACCTTGTGCAAGTCGAAGTACCATAGGTACACTACCAGGTGCTAAATTGACGTACCGTGAGGCGATGACTGGTTTTGGTGGCACATGGGGTAATGAAGTAATTGCTGCTTGTCTTTGATAGAACTGTTCTTTAAGTTCAGTAATTTGGTCAGGCGATAATGGCATTGCACTTTGCATGGCGTCATAAAAAGCAGATTGATTTAAATGACGGGAATGGTTATTGTCAAGACTTGAAGGAAGTACACGTTTATTAGAATAATTTTCTGTCTCAGTGAATGAACTTTTTTGTGTCGAAGTCCTTGCCAGAGGTTGCATGGTTTCTTTTTGCAGTGATTCAATACGTTTTTCTAAATGCGGTGCTTCATGGGATGACTGCGATTTACACTCTATTATCGATGTTATCCACAAAAAGATAAAACTGACTAGCCATTTTTTGTTAAAGCAATACGTAGGACTTTTCATTGTTAATCCCTAATACTACCACTACCTGTCATAATCAGTTGTTGAATGCCAATTCCTTTAACAGATTGTAACGTAGGTACTCTTATAATTAATAGATCAATGCGAAAAGATTGAGGAATCAGATCGCTTGGACTTTGGTAAGTCACAAGTAAAGGCATTTGAACTCTCCATGCATAAATACCGTGTCTTAATCCTTGCTCGACAATCACAGGTGCACCGGTTGGAACTGCCGAGACGATTAATTTCTTTTGAATGACAGCAGATAAATTATTAGAATAATTTAACGCCGTTGAAAAATTTTCCCAACCTTGATTTGTAAAATTATCGCGTATACTTTGTAGTGCTTGACGGTAGTTAACATAGTTGTAATTAAAAGCACTAACCGTTGCTTGTGTTGCCCATTGTAGCAGTGCAGCATTTGATAAATTTGGCTTATTGATTGAAATAAGCGGTGTTAAGTGACCTTCTTTTGAGATTGCAAAATAACGGGGTTCAGGAGGATAAAGAGTCAGGTAGAGTAATGCGCTTGCTAACATTAAAAGCGTGATAAATCCTAACACGAGAACGAACATTAAACGTCTGTAATTGTGACGATAAAAATCATTTCTTAAATGAATGAGTTTCAATGCATCTTGGTTCATGGTTGTTTTATAAATGATTGAATATTATCTAAAGGAAATAGTGCAACTAATGTTCCATCCATGCCGGTTGCATAATAAGCAGGATCGTTACGTAAAACAATAGTGATAATTACACTCATACTACATAATAGAATAGCAATCATCATCAAAAGTAATAACCAACAGTAAAAGGTATAAAATTTTTGATAGTGCTGATGGTTATCCATCGAACTTTCTCTTACTTTCACGAATACTACGAATTAATTGACTCACCAGTTGCATGAGCTCAGGTAACGATAATTTTTTTTGTTGTATGGAGGGCGCATAATAAGTTGCTTTTTCAATATCTTTAATAATCTCATGTGCAACGCGTTGTCCTTTTTGATGACTAAAATCACCCACTAACTTTTCAATTGCGATAATTGATTGATAGGTTGTTTCTTTTGACAAAAGTGGTGCACTAAATTGCTCAAGATGATTTACTTTTAGTAGTGTTTTTAATTGATCATTTAGTATCAATGGTTTAAATATATTTAACTCTTGCTCACTGAGTGAGTCAAAAACAAGGGGCTTTACTACTTCAGTTTTTTGTCTATGTTCTTCACTTAAAATTTGTAGTGCCTGTTGTCCTTTCTTCATGAAAGAAGAAGTTGTTGCATCTTCTAGTAACGTGTTTAGACGAGAAATACTATCGGTTTGTATTAATTGTTTTTCTTGTAATGGTGCCTGTTGTATCAGGGTTTGAAAACGCTTCAACCGCAAACGTAAATCGTTAATGACACGCGTTGGAGGACGATCAACTCTTAAGAATTGATTGAGACGCATATTTGGAACCGGCTTTGGATCTGCGTAGAACATACGTGCACATACAATTTTATCTCGGAAAAGGATATGTGCTTCTCCTTCACGTTGCGCTTTTAAATCCATTAAATCGATACGTGGGCGTTTTTCAGAAGAGGCACTGCGCGTGTCAAGGTAATGATTAAACACAGACTCTGGCTTAGTTTGAAAAGCATCTACTTTTGTTACCCAGGCTTCCCCAGTTGTCTTAGAAAAAAATTCCCACGTTTCCTGGGGGTCTTCAAGTTTCATACAGATTTTAATATTACAATTTGCACCGATAGAAGCCGCTTCTTCTTTAGATGCTTTTTGAAAAGCAGGTAAATCTTGTCCAGCAAAAATAATGGAGAACCCAAGCGAGCGCGCTTGAGCTGGAACAACAGCAAACCCTTCGACGGCATAATAACCATATTCATCTAATATACATAGGTAAGGAGTAGGTGAGTTAGTCGGTTTTCGTTGAATAATATCACGGTATTCGCCTTCTACTTCTTCACCTAAACCGGCTGCTAACATTGCTTTTAAAGAAGCAACAATAATTTTTCCCAGGTTAGAAAGTTCATTTAATGATTTTTCAAAGGCAGGCAGTAATACAACTAAAATACGTCGGTTCAATACGACATCACGCATATCCACTTCTGCTAAATTTGTGCGTAAGATATGTCCGTAAGTATCTGCTAAAGAGCCAAAAACACGTGTTAATTGCATTGTGACAAAACCATGTTGTTCTAACACTTGTCCACTTTGACGACCTTTTTTATTTCGATCATAGCCTGGCAGGTTAATAAGATAGTTTGTAATCGGCTCGAGCACAAGATCGGGTACATTGGCAAGACTGACGGCTTCTTGACGATCACGCGGAAACAAACGATCAATCACAATACTTTCTATGCGGTTCAATTCAAAGTAATTACGTATCACATTTGCATCTAACAAAATCGTTTCTTGATCACGCATGTAGACTAAAACACGCATTAAAGCTTCTACAAAAGCAATAGCACGTCCTTTCCACATGTCTCCGTCGGAAGAACCACTTGACTCTTCCATCAAGCTAATAACCAGTTGAGCAAGCATGCTTGAAGATCCATTGGAAAAAGGATTGACAGTGTTAGAAAGCCGTTTGTCTTGGGGTCCAATAATGTCTCGTGCACCTGTCATAAAATTGATCAGTAGTACATCGTCTTCACGACCCATGTATCTTGCCATCGAGAAAATTTTAGCAAACAAGGAATTATCTCCTTTTCCATCAACATAAATAAAACCACTGCCTTGTACCAACGCATTGAATGCAATTGAAACCAGTGCTTCTGTTTTACCACTGCCGGTTGACCCAAAGATAAGGCAGTGCGTTCGCATATCTTCATTGCTAAACCATAACTCCTCATTGGTTGATATTTCGTTACCAAATAAACAAATGCCTTGAGCCTCTTTGGGTTTTGTACTGCCTGGAATCAGATCATTGTGATCAATTAGCTTGGAGCGTTTTGGAATACGGAAAGGAAGCATTGTTTTTCGGGTATAAGCGTAGATAAAACAAATGACTCCTATTAAAAAGATAAGATCTGTCGCTGAGGTCATCAAGAAACTACTACACGCCAGCCCAATAAATAAAAGGATAACGCCTGTTGTATTCAAGAAAAAATCAGCCACACGCTGTCCTAGTGTTCGCGTGTCACGTAACAGTTGTTGAGGATTTTGCTCTTGGTGGCGCTCTAAGCCTCGACGAATTACCATGCGATATCGCTAATATTTGCAATCATTGTATTTTTATAAAGTACTATTTTTTAGCATCTCTTCTGAAAAACGAATTTCTTTAACGGCTGTTTCAAGTGCAATCACTGCTGTTTCAACCATAGGTACTTTCAAAGGAGCACCCAATGTTCTTTCTGCAATCCAATGTGCAAAAGGACCTGCTACTTCTGTATAAGCCGTTTGTCTACCCACACAGTTTAACATGAACCATAGTCTACGATCACAAGGTTTAAGCCATAAAAATTCTGCAGATGCTAATACACCATCTTGACGGGCTAAAACAAGCATAGAAGCCATGACAGTGAGTACATAAGCATGCTGTTGAGTCACTTGTAATACCAAAGGGTGAGCTGCGTATTTTTTCAACAATGTATCAACACCTTTAAAATCTAACTGCTGTATCAACTGCTCACTGCTTTTGTATTGAACCTCTTTTGCAGAGTTTGAAATTTGCCACATGAGCCTGTCTGCTGCCTTTCGGTCACGTACAGCACGTGCTGCAAATATCGCAAAAAGTGCTTTTGCTACAAAAGATAATTGGGTCATACCTTCCCATTGTGCACCTAACTGTAAAATAAATATTTGATGCACTTTTTGATGATTGAGTTTTGCATTGATTTGTCGATGATCAACAATCATCATGGTTGTTGATACCGCTTCAATTTTACGTTCGAGCTCCACCAAATGGTGTTGTCTTGCAAATTGCAACGGTGTTAATGCCATTGCCCAAGCACCCTTATCAATGTCAGCACTCACTAAATTTTGTTGTATGCTTGGAATAATTTGTACCCAGTTTTTCTTTTCTTCTGCCACTAATAACTGCATATTGTAATGACGTGTAAATTGTAATGTCGCACGACTTCGATAAATAAAAAATGCAAAGATAAGTAGAAGACATGTAATCGGGAAACGCAAATAATATCCTGTTGCATCGCTTATCTCAATCAAATCGGATAGCTCAACATTATTTGGATTGAGTAACTGAAGGTATGTGACTAAAGCACTGGTATTAGGTAAACAAAAGGCCAGTAGTTTTGCTTGATATAAGCGAATCGTAATCACAAGCTTGGCAATAGTTGAATGAAAAAAAAACCAGCATACCCAAAGCACTGTAAAAGAAAGTAGCACTCCCCATAGCATTCCTAATGAGTTATCTGTATTTTGCTGTTGCGATTGACCTGCCACTGTAAAACCTTCAATTTTTCGTAAAAAATAGCTTTTAGCTTACAAACAAAAACGTCTATCGTAGTGAGAAGAAAAAAGTTGATGATCCATTTTGCGACTTAACACCATCACTTTACATCGATCACCCATCTCTGATGGAGATAATAACTGGTGCAGTTGACCTTTTATTTCAAAATTAAAAGATTGAGTATAACATGACTCATTTAAACGTAATAAGTCTGCCTCCAATAAGAAAGCTGCTTGTGTTGCAAAGAGATTCACTTCAAAGTCACAGGCAAAGGCAATTTCTGCCAGTTGTGTAAAATTAACATCGTGCGTGATATCTTGTAAGCCAACCCGCTGCAAAGGATTAGCATAGCAGCGATGCTGATAATAGCAACGTAGCGTCCCTTTTACACGCTTTAAATCATAGTAAATCGATTCACTATCCCCATAATCTATTAGTAAACAACAACCTTTTTTAAGCTTTTGGCTAAGTAATCGTATAAAAGAATATAAACTCGTATTGATTTCTAAAAGGTAAGATGACACTTGTTGTAAATACTGATTCGATAACCGTTGACCTTCTCTTTGCAAGTTTTGTGTACTAATCTCTCCCAATTGCCAATCAAATTGATTCTCTTTCCATACGACATATTTTTCTTTAAGTTGTTTTTTATGCCATTGTAAAAGATGTATGGGTAGCACATCGAGTACTTCATTAGCAATGACAATTCCTTCAATTTCATTGCATAATGTTTTTTGATAGGTAATCCGTGACATAAGATGTGGGATCCACTGCATAAAATTTGCTTTTTGTTGTGCAATGAGATGGCTACTTTTCTCAATAATGAGATATTGTTTAGGTAGTGCCTTCTTTTTCTCTAAAGCAAGCAGTAAGTTGACGGCCATTTTACCTGTACCTGCACCTATTTCTACTATGACAGGTAGTCCCTCTGAGAAATGCATGATCATTTTTTTGCAGTATGTTGCAAGACATTGTCCAAATAAATGTGAAATTTCAGGTGCAGTTGTAAAAGCTCCGTGTATGCCAATGGGTTTTTCTTGCATATAATAACCAAAGCGTGGTTCAAATAAGGCAAGCGTCATAAACTCATCAAATGGAATACGTGTAAAAGGTGCTTGATGGATTTTATCTCGAATTAAGTGAGTGAGCGCTTGATGTCGTGCTACCGTTTGAGAAGAAGTAGGAAATGTTATCATATATTTAATAAAAATTTCATCATTCGTTGTAAAATCACTACCTTATGTCAAATATGCAAGTTGCACTCATTACAGGGGGCGCAAAACGTTTAGGTGCCTGTATAACACGAACACTGCATACACATGGTATGCATGTTATTGTGCATTATCGTCAATCCAGTGAAGAAGCGAAAGCGCTTTGCAAACAACTCAACCAAATACGTGCACAGTCTGCTGTTTGTATTCAAGCAAACCTTAATAATCCACAAGATATTCCTCAACTGATTGCACTTGCCACGGCAACTTGGGGACGTTTAGATGTTGTCATTAACAACGCAGCCAGTTTTCATCACTCTCCTTTAAAGCAATTAACACATTTGCAATGGAATGAAACCCTGTTAAGTAATCTATCTGCCCCCTTCTTTTTGTCAATGGAAGCAGCAGCACATCTCAAAGCAACGCAAGGGTGTATTATCAATATGGTCGATATTCGGGCAATGCAACCTTTGAAACATTATAGTGCTTATTGTATCAGTAAAGCAGGATTAGTGATGGCCACAAAAAGTTTAGCGCTCGAATGGGCTCCTGATATTCGAGTCAATGCGATTGCACCCGGCGTTGTACTATGGCCAGATGAAGTCATGGATCAAGATCTGCAAAAACAAGAAAAAATTATTGCACGTACGCCTTTAAAACGTGTTGGTACGCCAGAAGATATTGCAAAAGCAACGTTATTTTTGATAAAAGATGCACCTTACATTACAGGGCAAGTACTGGCAATTGATGGGGGTCGTTCATTCGTGTGAGATTTTTTAGACAGGGCACAGCACTACTCTTTTATACTTTCAACAACGTGTCAATTATGGAGTACAGTGTTGACCACATATTTTATTTCCCTTTATAAAGCACGATACTAACTCATCCAATTATTTTGGTGATCTTTTTTTACGATTGTAATAGACTTTTTTCTTTAAAAAGGTTGAAATAAATGTATGGCAGTACCATTTTTAATACACGGAGTTCAATATCAATGACTACATTTGCTTCACATATTAAGTCTTATACACCTCAAAACCAAGCCAGCTATCCAACGATTCATGCAGCAGCTCACCAAGGAGATCAAGAAGCGATTGAATACTTTTTACAATCTCAATCGATTGATACAAAAGATGAGGAAGGCAATACGCCTTTACTCATCGCCCTTCGTGAAGCACATCTTAATCTGGCACAATGGCTTTTGAAAAAAGGAGCAGAAGCGACTATTTCAAATAAAAAAAGAGAGAATGCATTAATTACTTTATTTCGGATGGAAAAGAAAAAAAAAGACAGAGGTCACGAACAATTTATTTTGCAAGTTGCAAAACTTTTGTTACAAGGAGGTCTTAATGTCAACAGTTGTTTTGCGTTTAATACAGCTACCATTTTAATGCACGTGGCTCGACAAGGCAATGCAGCGCTGGTTCAACTCTTTTTAAAACATGGTGCAAACCCTAACTTAAGAAATCGAAAAGGTCAAAATGCATTACATATTGTATTTTCTAAAGATGAAGCGAGCGAACCAATGGCACAAAGTCGTCAAAATATTTTGGAGCAATTGTTGTATACTTCCGCATTTAAAATGGATATCAATGCCAGAGATATTAAGGGACAAACGCCTTTAATTCAGGCATCACTGTGTGGCTCTACCGATATTGCCTACCTATTAAAACAAGGTGCTGATCCTAATGTTTTAGATCATTTGAATCACACCGCATTCGACTATTTGATGCATTGGTACGACCAACCTTTTTTATTGTTAGAAAGTGTATTGCCTGCATTACTTACTGCACTGCGTCAAAGTAGTCAAATACATTTATCTAAAAATCCTATCAAAGATCTTTTGGATCGATATTTATGCGATCAATACCTTGTAGATTGTAAAACCATGAGAAAAAAGTTTCACGATCAAATCAGTTCGAATGCCTGTTCTAAAAAGACATTGCTTTCTTTATCAGAAGAGATGATACATGGCAAAGTTAATCTTTCTAAAAGAACGATGGCCTTTTCAAAAACGTTAACTTTGTTACTTAAGCGAGAATTTGTGATACCGCATCAATGTCTACAAGTACCTTCCGCAACAGAAAGACATAAAATAATAGACATACTGAATGAAGAAGATGCAGCAGATCGTTCTGGAAGAGGTGATGCCTTTTTGTATCAAACAATTATAATACACTGCAAAGCACAAACAAGAGACATTGTTCAGAAAAGTCTACAAGAAGCGTATCGGGCATGGTGTGTGAACAGCTCTCTACCGCTAAAATACATGGAAAGTTTTTTTAAATTATCAGAAGGAGAACGCTATTTTGTCGACGTGGTTTATGATCAAAAAGCGCAACTTAAGCTTCTTGGTACAATTTCTATTCCTAATGAAGTTTATTTTATTATTGCAGGTTGGCTACTTAAATCCGCACCTGATACCTCTTTTGCTATTCTTTCCCCCGAAACAGGCAGAAGCCTTTATCATTCTAAAAAATATTAAAAATTAGTTGTAGTTTCACGCAATGCATTTTATTAAATGACAGAGTATAAGAAATTTATTTTTCACTATTATATGAAAGGTGCGGTAATTTCAACACAATTGATATTCCATACTTTGTGTAAGGTTGATCATTCATACACGTGAATACACCTTGTTTATCAGTTGCATTATACTTACACTAGCACTACATTTTTTAATTCAAATTAACTGAAGAACCGATCATGTTGAACGAAGAAACCATTATTAATGCGACCAAAAAAGGAGACAATACAAAGATTGCAGAGTGTTTGAAAGCTGGAGTGAGTATCAACACAGTACAAACTTTTAGCAAGAAAACATTATTGATGTTGGCAGCTGATTATCGACGAGCTGATACTGTGCTTTTTCTTTTACAAGCAGGAGGTATCACTCAAACCAATAGAATTAGTATCGATGAACTAGATATCACTCGAACAACTCTTGAACCTGAGCAAACCTTTCGTCCAGACGAATTAGTTGTGAATGTGACTAAAAAAACTTAGCCGACGCTACAATGCAATAGAATACGCCATACGCGCCGGTTGTATTGAAAGTGTTAAAGCATTACTACCTCATACAAAGGCACACTCCACAGAAAATACACTTTTAGCTCAATCCATGCAACTTCAACAGCTAGAAATCGTAATGTTTTTATTATTTGATGAAAAAGATGGCTTAGGCAAGGAAAAGATTAACTCTCCATTGGATTGTTTGCAAAATACAGCACTCCACCTTGCAATAGAGCACTTTAATTTCGATAACTGTTTTAAAATAGTCCAGCAACTGCTCACTGTAGACGAGATTAACCTCGATGTGCAAAACGCATATCAAGAGACACCTTTAATGTTTGCTGCTGGCAGTGGTTTGGTCAATATTGTTAAGTTATTACAAGAAAAAAAAGCAAACGTTATGCTTCAAGATAGTCAAGGCAATAGCGCTTTACACTGGGCAATTCAATCTAAATACAAAATAATCGGTCTTGAGGTTTACCAATCGATTGATGAGGTAGAAGACTTTTCTTTCCCTGAATTTGTACCTGAAAAAGTAGGACGCGATGAAATTTCAACTGAAGAAAATACTCAAGCCATTATTGGTCAGTTGTTATCGATGAACAAAAAGGAAATTATTAACCTGCCTAATCACTTAGGTCGAACACCATTAATGGAAGTCTTTGTATCAAAAAAAACGCAATATTATTCCTCGCTTTTCCCAAAATTAGTGCACTATGGAGCTAATTTAGAGGACGTAGATAAAAAAAATCACTCCGCTTTTCATCATTTTATACACGCTTATCAAAACATGCTCGCTTATCAAGACATCATATTGCATCAAGGATATAATTTCGTGCCAGTATACCACCTATTTGAGCTTTTTTTGCATCACCCTGCATTAGATAGAAAGATAAGAATGAACTATTTCACACTATTTATTTTGGAATGCAAACTAGAAGGTCAGTCATTCCCCACTTCGAATTGGACACACAAGATTGGCCTCAGAAACCATATAAATTCGATCATCACACTATTCATGGAAAACAGCATAAGCTTTAGACCACTTACTTTGTTTAAATTAGCAAAATCTATTGACACTAATCTTGCAGACGCAGTAAAGGAGAGCTTTAGGACACAGATACAGGACGTAAGAATGCGTTTTGAAAAACTTTTTCCTTCTGAAATGAAAATCAAACCTTTTTTACAAATTTCCTCAGTTGGTGTACGTTTTTTTGTTGCTGCCGTTTACAATATAAGAAGAGAAAATGAAAATAACCCAAATCCTTTAAACAGCTTAAGATTACCTGAAGAATTGTTGCATCATATTATCGATCATTATCTATGGACTTCTGATGGTTCAGATGAACCAATGTACTTTATCAATCCAAGGCTTGCAACACTTAATGCTAAGGATCATTATCGCTTTCCCACTTTTCACGCTCTAAGACTTTTCCTACGTATTCCGGAAAAAAAACGAGATTCAGTACTTTTATTAAATCAAGAAAGAATCAAGGCATTCAATACAGGTCACACAGAAGACAGTAGTAAAATTAACGATGACTTAAATAAGAAATTGAAGCAATACGCAAAACCTACTTTTTTTAAGTGGCCACAAGAAATGTCTTCAAAGACGGATCAAACTGTTTTGCCTACACAATCGTTTTCACATAACCTTCTATCTATCTTGAAATAAAGCTAGCAGATAAACACGGTATCATGTTTATCCACTGCTTATCTCTTTTAAAAATCTATTTTCATTCTTTTTAATGTGCTATTACAACATCAATTCATCTTTGCTTTTTCCGTGTTTTTAAAATTTCTTGCAGATCAAAAACGTGTTAGATCAGCGTTAGTTTTGTAATATTGCTGTTAAAAAAACACTACCACACATATATCTTGTACTCTTTCTACAAGAGAGTATGTCTAATGCAAAATATTGCCACTTTCTACTCTACTTTATTTAACGGAATCAAAAAATTTTAAACAAGCCGTATTATTGAAAAGAGACTTTTTGCACATGTACGTCGTAATTGTTACGTATTCTTTAATTTTGATTTCTTGGCATGATAAGAAAAATTTTAAAAGATTTAAAGATCAACCATATTATTGCCTATGATTCCTTCTCTGTATTCCTCCAAATATCAAAATAAAATTGACGACGAAACTTTGAGAGGAATTTATGACCGTATTGAAACCAGCACAATTGAAGTTTCTTCTTTTTTTATTCACAGCAAAGGAAAACAAAACTGCTCATCCTTCATTATCCATGACTGCCAATTCTTCCCAAAAGAAGAAAAGCTTTCGTCACGGGAGATAATTCATATTCTATATCATTTGCAAAAAAAAAATTTTCCAATCAATGATGTGACATACATCGGACAAGATAAGCAACTTGTTTTACTTGTGACTGGCACCAAGAAAGCACAACTTTTAGAAGATGACCAAATAGTAAAATACTTAAAATGGGACAAATTATTTCTCATCGAAGAATCAGATTTAGGTCTATACCATCAGTTACTACAACACAGTACCCTCACGCTTGCTGATATTGTAAACTCAAGAATTCAAAAAAAACATTTAGCAATCAGAGAAAATCTTCGTCATCCGTTCATGCAAGGATTATGGTCTAGCCATTTGATTTCATTAGATCAACTCATGACCGTTATAACATCAAAAGAAAGAAAGCAATGTATAGAAAAGCTGGAAAATATTTATGCACAATTGCCATGGAAAACTCTGCTCGTGCTTTATTATTATGCAAAAAAAGACAGCAGCACTAGCACGTTTTCTACTTTGTTAGAGTCAAAAGTTCAAAAAAACCGTCTAAGAATTACAGAAAATCTGCAGCGTTATCCATTGATTCAGCAACTATGGCAAGATAATTTGCTTTCATTAGAGCAGATCATGCAAGACATCAGCTTACAAGATGAAAAGCGCGTTAAAGCACATTTCGATAATATACATGCAAAACTTCACTCGTTTTTGAAGAATATTATTGACTGTTATATACAAAACGATGGAAAACCAGATTTTTCCCAGCTTCAATCAATACAGATTGAAAAAATAGAAGAGTTACAAAATTTTTTAAATATAGACCCAAAACATATTATCTTACTTTGTTTAAAAGACTCACCAACAGTTAGAGAACAATATAAGGCATTGGCTCAAAATGGAATGTATTTTGATGGTGAAAAGAAAAGATGGGCTAAAAGAGAAATAATACCAGAGCAACAGGCATTGTATCACTCTTTAAAAACTCTTATTTTTGATCACTTAAGAGGATTATTCCATAGCGCAATTACTCCTTTCGATTTTTATAGAACACCCATTTTTCAAGACTGTCTCGATATACAAGATAAGCTATCAATAGCATGGGGATATTACTTACCAAAAATGTATCAGCCAACTTGGAAAGAAGTAAAAACAAAGGTAACACACCCCAAAGCATTTTTTAGTTTAGAAACACTGATACAAATGCTGCATTATCAAACACAGTTTTTTCAGCTACCAAAAAAAATAATAAAAATGTTTACTGTGAAAACTAACACTCAAGAGAAAAATGATGATGCATTGAGTCGGTTTTTACAATTATCAATTACCCCTAGTATGTTAGTAGAGAATTTTTCTAAACCTTTACCGCTACCTGATTTATGGATTTTGGAAAGAATATTGCAGTGTCTCTCTAGCTTGGTTGAATCATATAATCAAACCTTTGTTTTTTCTTGGCTGAAAAAACTTGCACAATTGACTCCTGATCAATTGATAGAAGTAAACAATCTTTGCACAACACTTTTGACCATTTCTGAAAATATCTATCATTCTTATCCGACATTAGAAACACTTTGGCATCTATTTGGTATTGCAGAACTGCATCAAAAAGCCATCATCAATATATATCAACCTCAACAACCCATCACGTTGAAAACGTTTGAAGCCAACATGGCTAACATTGAACGCTTGTTACAGTTTCACAGTTTTGAAAATACTCTCGTACAGAAGTGTATTTCAGATGCAATATTTGAGCTTTCACAAATATTTTTTCTTCCTATAGAAGAGCAGGTACATAAAAATATAATATATAGCCAGGAAAAAAGAGAAAAAGAAATAAGTGCCAATGATCAATTGATAGAAGCAAACGATCTTTGTATAACACTTCTAAAGATCTCTAAAAAGACCTATCAATTTTATCCTACTTTAGAAATACTTTGGCATCTGTTTGATACTGCAGTACTGCAGTATCAAACAAGTGTACCCGTAAACACATTGACAAAAAATATGGATGACATTGACCGTGCATTGCAGTTTCACAGTTTTAACAATGCTCTGGTGCAGCGGCGTGTTTCAAAAGCAATAATTGAATTTTCACAAATATTTTGTATAAACAAGTACAGAAGTACAAATAGGTACGAGAAAATCATTTATGAAGTCAATCAACAAAGGACCTATAGAGGGGCAATTCTTAATTGTGTAGAATCTACTCCATAAATACTGAATTATTCATTCGCTAAGGTTTGACGTTGTCGCCATAGCCACCATAACCCTAGTATGCCTACCCATTTGAAAAAAGTTACCAGTGTCATTTCTAACCAATTGAAGCGGTGTGCAACTACTAAAAAAACTAAACTATCAATGGGTGCACTGATGCCTGCCGATAATAAAAGTCTTTTTGAAATAGGACGACGCGTCAAGGTATAAACGAGCCAATCAATAGATTCGGCGACAATAAATGCACTCATACTGGCAAAAGCAATACTCGGATGAGCAAAATAGTAACTCATACTGGCACCAATAATCATTGCCAAACTAACAAAATGACCTATTTCTTGCTGTGCAAAATCACGTAAAATATAAAGCACGCCACATGCCCAATCCATAGGAGAAAATTCAGCATGATACGCTTGAATGAGAGGAACTTTTGCAAATAATGTATTGATTAACACAATACAATTGATGTAAGCCACAGTACTTTTGTAGCGCAAAAGAAAATGGATTAAATATTTAAAATCAAACATCATTTTTAATCTTTGATAAGATTGTATATCTACTCAACGCCGTATGATGCGCTAAGTAAATTCAACTAGATATATTAAAACATGATATGGTACAGCGATCTTTTTTGTATACCTATCACACGATTACATCATAATATCTTCATGCGTTGTACTGTTTAGTTTGAACGATAGGCGCTTCTTCCTGTTTTTGGAGAGAGAATGGCAAAAGAAGAAATATCAGGTGCCGACTCAAGTAACTGATTTGCAATAGTAATGTGAATCTCATGGGGGATAGAAACCGTTTTACTGAGCTCTAGTTGCGCTTTCTTGTCGTAAATCACATCCACAAAATAACGTTCTCCCTGCGGTAATTTAAAAAAACTTTCCATTTGATTAAGAAGAAGACCACTATTTGGAGTCCAAACTTGATGTGCATTCTTTAGATTATTTTGTACTACTGTTCTTACTTGTATCGCACCGTTTAATAAAACGCAGTCCCTGATGAACACTCGCAATAATCTTTCAATTAAATTAACGTCTTGGGGTTTAGATCGTATAGCAACTAATTTCTGATATTGTGTTTTAAGTTCTTTTTCAAGTTTTTCTATATGTGATGTTGAAAACATTCCACCCGGTAACACAAATTCTCGCTCACATAATAAAGCCAATGTTTTTGAAAAAAGAGTTGTTTTTTCACTTGTTATACCTTTTAATAAGTCAGATAAAAAATCTTCTGTCGTGCCAATTTGTTTGTATTTTTCGATGAAGTCTTCTAAATGATCTTTGCAATACTGCTCGAAAAGATTTCTAATAGTCTCTTCAGATAGATGTATATTACTGGGATGTAGCGCTGTCAGTAAGGCAGGAAGCGCTTCCTCTGATACAAAAGACGATTGACTATAAGCTTGTATTAAGAGCTCAAGTACCGTGTAACATTCCCTATTCGAGACAGTGGGATTAGCTCCTTGTTTTAATAAATAAGCTATATTCTTGAAACTACCACAGCGCACAGCACGTATCAAAGGCGTTTCACCATGCTTATCTTTTGCATTAATATCGACGTTAAATTGAGAAGTGTGCAGTAGTAATTCCAAAATGCTAGGACGATTTTTTGCAATGAATTCATTATATTTTTCTACTCGAGCAAATAAAGCGTGGAGTGTATTTCCTCCGCTATCATCAGTTAAAGTAGGGTCAGCGCCATATCTAAGGAGTAATTCCACAAGCTTAAGATAGCCTTGTTTCACCACCTTCATTAAGGCAGTATAGTCATTGAACGCATGACGTGTATTGACATCAAGACCCTTTTGCAATAGTAACTCTGTTATTTGTAAAACCTCTTGCTCATACTCCCCTTCGCATAGATCTACCGTATCCTCTTGCTCCTCAATCCAAAACAAAGCGGCCAACGCATTGTCTCCCGACGCTGTTAAAACGTTGGGATCTGCTCCTTGTGCTAAGAGCCACTGTGTTAAACTGACATTTATTTTATGGATCGCAAGGAGTAACGGGGTATTGTCCTCATCATCTTTTACATCAATGGAGATACCTGTGGATAAAAAATATTCCACGGCCTGTTGATCACCTGCACGGACTGCGGCATGAATCGTTGGATAAGAAGTTACCGTGCTTTTTGTTTCATGTGACGTAGTATCATGCACTGTCATTTACCTCAAATGGATTTTGAAAATAGGTACTATACTTCTATCTACTACAATAAGCAATAACGTTTTTTCTTTACTTCTGTTGCGCGAAAAAGCTATTGTATAAATTAAAAATAATGCTTAGCATTTTGCACTTATGAGTGACTTAGCTTTTGAGAATAAAAAGGTCACCTATGTTTCACAAAAATCGATGTATACTAAGACCCTACAATACAATGAATGTGATTCAGTTGTATGCATGCATATTCTTCAAATAAGACACACAGACCAATACATCAAGTTTCATCAAATCATTTATGATCGGTAACTATAATCCCACAATTATTGAAGCGCAGGTTCAAGCATTCTGGACAGAGAATAATTATTTCGTCGTCGAAAACACCGATATTAAAGAAAAATTCTATTGTCTATGTGCGTTTCCTTACCCTAGTGGAAAATTACACATGGGCCATGTACGTAATTATGTGTTAGGCGATGTCAGTGCACGCTTTCAACGAATGCAGGGGAAAAACGTTTTGCATCCAATGGGCTGGGATGCGTTTGGACTGCCTGCTGAGAACGCAGCACTGGATAGAAAAACGCATCCTGCAAAATGGACTTACCAAAATATTGCAAACATGCGAAAGCAACTTCAACAGCTTGGTTTGAGCTACGACTGGACAAAAGAGCTGGCAACATGTGATCCAAATTATTATCGCTGGGAACAATGGTTTTTTTTGAAGTTACTGAGTAAAGGACTGGCGTATCGTAAATGCAGTGCAGTAAACTGGGATCCAGTAGACCAAACTATTCTTGCCAATGAACAAGTCATTCAAGGTCGGGGGTGGCGCTCAGGCGCACGCGTTGAACGTCGTTCTATTTCTCAATGGTTTTTAAAAATTAGTGACTATACAGAAGAGTTACTCAACGATTTAGATACACTGACCTTGTGGCCGGAATCTGTTAAAACAATGCAGCGTAATTGGATTGGTCGATCGGAAGGGTTAACAATTCGATTTACAACTGACCATACTACCTACACAGAACTTGAAATTTTTACGACGCGTGCTGACACCTTGATGGGTGCAACGTATCTTGCAATTGCCCCTGAACATCCAATGGCGGTACTGATAGCTCAAGAAAATTCTTCAATTAATGCTTTTATTGCCACTTGTCAAACCCTTCCTTTAGCCGAATCAGAGATGACACACCATTCAAAAGAAGGGATTAATACAAGATACACTGCGCTACACCCTATCAGTGGCGAGCGCTTACCTATTTGGATAGCTAACTTTATCTCTGCAGACTATGGCACTGGTGCTGTCATGGCCGTACCTGCACACGATGTTAGAGATTTTGAATTCGCACAGCAATATCAGCTTCCTATTAAACCAGTTATACAGTCGACTGACACCCAAAAAAAAATGATATTACCTAATATCCATCAGGGTATTTTAATCAATTCGGATCCGTTTACAGGACTTACATCTTCCATGGCTCAGCAACGTATTGCACATTATCTGATTCAAAAAGGGAAAGGAGCTTCTAAAACTCACTATCGCTTAAGAGATTGGGGTATTTCAAGACAGCGCTACTGGGGAACACCTATTCCTATTATTTATTGTAAAATGTGCGGCACGGTACCTGTCCCTGAAAAAGATTTACCCGTCATTTTACCTGAAGTCGTCTCTTTTCAAGCAAGCCATACATTATTAAAGCAAACTAAAACGTTTTATGAGACCACTTGTCCTAGATGCCATCAAAGTGCCCACCGTGAAACCGATACCTTTGATACATTTGTAGAATCTTCCTGGTATTTTGCACGATTTATTACACCCAATGCCACACAGATGATAGAACCTGTCGCAGCATGCAAATGGTTACCTGTGGATCAATATATTGGAGGCGTTGAGCACGCTGTTTTACATCTTTTGTATGCTCGGTTCTTTTATAAATTAATGAGTGATCTGAACTTATTTGCGAACAATTCAAATCCATCAAAAGAGCCATTTAAGAAACTATTGACACAAGGTATGGTATTAAAAGATGGTATAAAAATGTCAAAATCAAAAGGGAATACTGTAGATCCGCATCGACTTATTGAAAGATATGGCGCAGATACTGTGCGTTTATTCATTTTATTTGCCGCGCCTTTAGAACAGTCATTAGAATGGTCTGATAGTGGTGTCATCGGTGCGCATCGCTTTTTGAAACGTTTATGGCACTTCGTTGATCAATATCTTCAATTGAAAATAAATGTATCAGAAAACAATACTGATAGTGATTTTAACGCAGCACAACAAAAAATACGTGGACAGCTACATCAATTGTTACAACGCGCAACAGAAGATTATATCTGTCATCGATTTAATACTGTTATCTCTAATGCGATGATTTTGCTCAACACATTACATGCCATAATCCGTCAAGAGGTATTAGATGTATCATGGCAACGTGTCGTACAAGAAGGACTTGAAATTTTACTATATTTACTATCGCCTATCGTACCTCATATTACACATACTCTATGGAAATCCCTAGGAAAAGAAATCACGTTATTATATACGAAATGGCCAACCGTAGATAAAACAGCACTTAATCATTTGCAAGAAATAGTCATTGTTCAAATAAACGGTAAACGTAAAACAACTTTTTCCTTTGAAAGAAAAATGTCTTTTGAAAAAATGAAAGCATTCATACTACAATCAACGGTGATTCAGGATCACATCACAGGGCATATCATCAAAATAATTGAGGTTCCTTCAAAGCAAAACCATGCACGGCTTATTAATATTGTGACGAAAAAGATTCAATAGATAGAGTAAGACAAGGTTTTTCTGCTTCTTTAGAAAAACATGCAAGATTTAGCACTAGTTTTTCTAAGGCTTGCCAACTATCCCCTGGTACTGCACCTTTTATCATTTGTTCTGTTTGATAGATGAATTGGAAAAAATTCTTTAAAGTGGTTGCAGAACAAGATGGCAACACTTTTTGAAAATAAGCTTGCTGCATTTTCCAAACACGGTACTTTTTAAAAGCTTCATTTAATAACATGCCATTTCTGGTTGCATAGTATAGGCAAGATAACAAACGTAAAAGCCGTACTAGATAAGCTAATATGAGCATTGTAGGTGCATTCTTTACACGTAGATGATTTAAGATACGCCAACAACGCTCTGCTTTTTCTACCATAATGGCATCAACTAGTGCATGAATTTCAAATGTTGCATCATCTGCAACAATTAATTTAAGCTGTTTTAAATTAAGTAGCGTGGGTGTCTCTTTTGTATAAACAAGACGTAATTTTTGAATTATCTGCTCTATTGCAATAAAGTTATTTTCTACGGCGCGAGAAAGATAAAGTAAAGCTTTTTCATCCAAATGTAATTTAATTGCTGCTAAACGCGTTGCAAGCCAATGTGGAAATTGCGCTGTATTTGGTTTTCTAAGTGAAATAAATGTGCCTTTTTTTAACAATTGTTGAAACCAATGTGTACGGTAAGTCGCTAAAGGTATATTGAGGCAACTGACAAGGCAAATAGAACGGACCGTTTGATGATTGATCTGGATTTCATCTAAAAATTTTTCCAGTGCTTCTTTAACAGAAAGTGTAAAAGATTGATTCCATCTTAAATCAATCAGTAAATGATGATCAAACAGTGAAGGTGAGTGCAAAGCACGTATTTGCTCCCAGTCAACGTGAGAGTGAATATCCCAAACCTGATTTTGAAAAGTATGTTCTTTTCTTATTCTCTGTTTAACGATCGTCCGTGTTTGCTCTGTTAAAAAATTGTCGTGGCTATAAATGATATAGCATGTATCTAGCACACGTTCTTCTAGATAACGTGTTAAATTCTCAGGCGTATCAAATAGCACGCTTAAATATCGTTGATAACTTCTTTTACCATTTTAACAAGCGTCTTTGCTTTTTTTGCTGCGGGTGTTTTTGGATAATCTTGCATCACTGCAGTCGCACGTTTCATCGCTGCAAGATAAGCACGTTTTTTATAATTGAAATTGGCAATATGATATTCATAATTTGCACGTTGATTGATGATTTTATCGAGTTTTTTATGAATTTTTCTGACATACTTGCCTGATGAAAAACGCTTTAGAAAAACATAACATTCGTTCATGGGTAAATGTATGTTTGTCCTGTCGCGCTCTGAAGGATCTTGATTAAAAAATTTCCAAAAAGAGGATTTACTGAGATAATGATGTAACAATATTTTTATCTTAAGATACCAAATTTCTTCTAAATACTGACTTTTTGGGTATAAAAGCATAAATTTGTCGGCTATACGCGTCACTTTTTCTAGCACATTTTCATCGATATCTTTCATATCATAATAACATTGCATCAAACGTAATTGTGAGATTTCTGCATACTCATTGGAAGGGTGTAGACTATTTAAAACAATGTACGTACGGATTGCTTCGTGATGATTATCTATCTTTCTTTCTTCTTCTGCTTTTTGATAAATAGCTTTTGCAGACCAGTGTTTCACTTCTGAAAGTGCTTGATCGTGCTCTTGAAAAATCTTGGAATGATCACAAGCAGTGAAAAAAAGACTAGAAATTAGTACGATGAAAAAGTGCTGCAGTCGTATCATAAAACTGTTTTGTGCTCAGTAATTTACTGTGAAAAAATGTATGCAATTAAAAGTGGGTTGCTGCCAATACTAGCATAATCTGTATTAGTGCAAAACATTTTTTCGGCGTGTCATTGTATTTCAAATAAGAAACTGATCAAATAAACGTTTTTTATCATTGAAGCATGAGTCAACTGACTATTTAAGAATAAAAAATCTGCGAATAGACTCGTGTTATCTGATGTTGTGACTATGACATACATTAAACATTATGAAACCATTTGAGACATCTCAACAGTTAAAAGAAATCATTCCCCTTTCACTCGCAGGGAAAAGATTAGATGTAACACTTGTACAACTTTTTCCCATGTATTCTCGGACACAGTTACAAAAACTAATTCAACAACATTGTGTGCAAATTGATCATCAATGGATGAGTCAACCCAATTTTAAAGTTCGGAGAAATCAGTGTATTACATTAACGATCAAGGCAGCATCTTCTGATACGACATGGATTCCTAAAGCAATACCCCTTGATCTTATCTATGAAGATGCAGCACTATTAGTAGTGAACAAACCAGCAGGGCTTGTGACACATCCTGCGCCAGGTCATCTTAATCATACCTTAGTCAATGCATTACTTCATTATCTTCCTTCCTTAGCGCAATTACCAAGAGCAGGTATTATTCACCGATTGGATCGAGATACCTCGGGATTATTACTTGTCCCTAAAACACTAACAAGTTATGCTTACTGTGTACAGCAACTAGCACAGCGTAAGATACAGCGTATTTATCTTGCAATTGTTCAAGGTTTTGTCATCTCAGGTGGTCATGTTGATTTACCAATTGGTCGTCATTTGATCTATCGACAGCAACAAGCAATTAACTTACGCAATGGTAAGCCAGCAGTAACACATTATAGAATTAAAGAAAGATTTTCGCGCCATACATTATTAAAAGTCACACTTGAAACAGGGCGTACGCATCAAATTCGGGTACATATGGCACATATCTCGCATGCACTTGTGGGCGACCCTGTGTATAAAAACAATATGCGCCATACTCGAAAAAGTGTTGCCATAAACCCTACGCCGCTTAGTCAGCAGTTGAAAAGCGCACTACAGAAGTTTACGAGACAAGCTTTGCATGCTCATCAACTTGGTATTTATCATCCATTAACACAGCAATTTCAACAGTGGACAGCTCCTATACCAAGCGATATGCAACATTTATTAGAGGTACTGCGCGCAGATTAAATTATTGATGTTTGATATTTTCATTGAATTTATTGCAATCTTTAATATCACTACTTATTCTGCAATGCATTGTATTGCAACTAGTCTTTCTGCATCTTCCAACCGTATTAGACGGACTCCTTGAGATACACGACTGGTACGTCGAATGCCCACAATTTCAGTACGAATCAGATTAGCTCGGTTAGTAATTAACATAACCTCGTCTTGTTCTGTCACCTGTAATGCAGCGACAATTCTTCCATTACGTATACTCGTTTTAATTGCTGTGACCCCTTGACCACTTCGCCCTGTAAGACGGTGTTCTTCAATTGGCGTGCGTTTACCATACCCATTCTCTGTAACAGTTAAAATTTCTCCACTCGATTGTGCAATAATGAGAGAAATAACACGTTGTGTTTCTTTTAAACGTACTCCTCGCACACCTCTTGCCGTACGGCCCATAGCTCTTACTTGCGTTTCTTTGAAACGAATGACTTTACCTGCATCTGTAAAGAGTAAAACATCTTGTTGACCATCTGTTAATGCAACGCCAACAAGAAAATCTTTTGTATCTAAGTCAATAGCATTAATACCATCTTTTCGAGGTCTTGAAAAATGAATTAATGGAGTTTTCTTAACGATACCTTGAGCTGTTGCCATAAAAATGTAGCAATTTTCTAAGTACTCATTTACCGGCAAGATGGCATGAATTTTTTCATTCTCTTTTAAAGGAAGAAAATTAACAATAGGTCTGCCTCGCGAACCGCGTCCACCTTGAGGTAGTTGATAGGTTTTAAGCCAATAAGCCCGTCCTGCACTTGAAAAACACACTAACATTTGATGACTATTGGCAACAATAAATTGTTCCATAAAATCTGTTTCTTTTACATCTCCCGATGATTTTCCTCGTCCTCCTCTTTTTTGTGCTTGATAGCTAGTCAAGCTTTGAGTTTTTGTGTATCCCTCATGAGATACTGTGATAACGCGCTCTTCACGTGGAATAAGATCTTCATTTTGAATATCAAGTACTGCATCCAAAATTTGAGTGCGACGCGCATCTCCAAATTCTTTTTGAATAGTATGCAATTCACTTTGAATAACAGATTTCAAATGATTTGGATCATTTAGAATTTGTGACAATTCTTTAATTTTTTCGATTTGACCGCGATAGTCTTCGAGTAATTTATGATGTTCAAGATTAGTTAAACGGTGTAGCCGTAAATCGAGGATAGCTTGTGCTTGTGTTTCAGAGAGGCAATACTTTCCATTTTCTTGTCTCGTATTTTCTTGATGGATACCCTGGCTTTTTGAAAGATTAAGTAATGCTTGTACAGCTTCAACTTTCCATGCATTTTGAATCAATGCTTGCTTTGCGCGAGCACTGTCTTGGGACGTTTTAATGACTTGGATAATTGCATCAATATTTGTAAGTGCAATACTGAGTCCCTCTAACAAATGTGCGCGTTCCCTTGCTTTGTTTAAATCAAATAAGGTACGTCGTGTTACAATTTCACGTCTGTGGCGTAAAAATGCTTCTAACATTTGTTTCATATTGCAAAGTACCGGTCGTCCTTCTTGTAGGGCAACCATATTGACATGGAAATGCGCTTGTAAAGCAGTATGTGCAAAAAGGTTGTTTAAAACAATTTCTGGTAAATCACCACGACGAATCTCAATGACAATACGCATACCTTCTCGATCACTTTCATCACGAAGTGCTGTGATGCCTTCTATTCGTTTATCACGAACGAGTACTGCAATTTTTTCAATTAACCGTGCTTTGTTCACTTGATAGGGTAATTCAGAGACAATAATCTTTTGTTTACCAGATTTTGTTTCTTCTTCTACGTGTGTCACTGCACGCATCGTAATTTTTCCACGTCCTAAGCGATAAGCTTCTATGATACCGTTTCGTCCATGAATTACGCCAGCTGTTGGAAAATCAGGTCCTGGCATGTGTTCTATTAATTGTTCAACCGTTAAATCTGGGGTATCTAGCAGTGCACTACATGCGCTGATGACTTCACTTAAATTATGTGGTGGAATGTTAGTTGCCATTCCAACTGCAATACCTGAACTACCATTAATAATGAGATTAGGAATTCGTGTAGGCAATACGCTAGGTTCTACTTCACTATTGTCATAGTTTGGAATGAAATCAACAGTCTCTTTCTCTATATCAGAAAGCATTTCATGTGCAATACGTGACATGCGTACTTCTGTATAACGCATTGCTGCTGCTTCGTCTCCATCAACAGAACCAAAGTTACCATGGCCATCAATGAGTTTGTAACGTGTTGAAAACGATTGAGCCATACGTACTACGGCTTCGTAAATACTCAATTCTCCATGTGGATGATATTTACCAATGACATCACCTACGGTACGTGCTGACTTTTTATAAGGTTTATTCCAAAAATTGTTCAATGAATTCATAGAGTGAAAGATACGACGGTGTACGGGTTTTAATCCATCACGTATATCAGGTAATGCACGACTTACAATGACACTCATCGCGTAATCAAGGTAAGATTTTTTTAATTCCGATTCAATCGGAATAGGCATCAATTCATTTGCAATTAATTCAGACATGAGATTTTTACGTTAAGTCAGCGTTGGAGAATAGGTAGATAACCTTTGTAGCGTATCAAAGTTTTAGTATAACTACTAATATATGAATTTATATATAAAAAAACCCCATCTTGTGGGGTTTTCTAGTGTCGTTGTGGAATTACATCATGTCCATTCCACCCATGCCACCCATTCCTTGTGGTACACTTGCAGATTCTTCTTTCTTTGGTATTTCAACAATCATGCATTCTGTTGTAATTAACATACCTGCAATGGAGGCTGCTTTTTGTAATGCGGTACGTGTTACTTTCGTAGGATCAACAATACCCATTTTAAGCATGTCACCGTATTCGTCCGTTGCAGCATTGTAACCATAATTGATGTTTTGGCTACCTTCACCATGCAATAGCTTGTCCACTACAATAGCGCTTTCACCTCCTGCATTTTTGACAATGTGATTCAGTGGAGAACGTAAACTTTCGGCAATGATTGAAATCCCTGCGTTTTCATCTACATTTTCGCCTTTTAACTCTTCTAAAGCCTTTGCAGTTCTAAGTAGCGCGACTCCACCACCCGGTACAATTCCTTCTTCGATGGCGGCCCGAGTTGCATTCAGAGCATCTCTAACGCGTGCGCTTTTCTCTTTCATTTCAACTTCTGTTGCTGCGCCAACTTTAAGTACGGCGACACCACCTGAAAGTTTTGCAAGACGTTCTTGATACTTTTCTTTCTCAAATGAAGAGGTGCACGCATCCATCTGTGTATTGATTTCAGAAATACGTGTTTCAATTGTTGATTGATTTCCTCCACCATCAATAACAGTAAAGCTTTCTTTATCAACAACAATTCGTTTTGCTGTTCCTAAATCTTCAAGACTGGCTTTACCCAGTGTTAAGCCTACTTCTTCCGAAATAACATTTGCATTTGTTAAAATAGCAATATCTTGTAAAATTTCTTTACGACGATCGCCAAATCCAGGTGCTTTAACTGCACATGCTTTCATGTGGCCACGTAATTTATTGACGATTAATACTGAAAGTGCTTCACCTTCTACATCTTCTGCAATAATAAAGATTGAACGGCCTGCTTGTATTACTTTTTCTAACAATCCAATAAGGTCTTGGTGAGAAGAAAGCTTTTTATCTACCAACAAAATATACGGATTTTCTAATTCAGCAGTTCCCGCTTGTGAATTTGTAATAAAATATGGTGAGATGTAGCCTCGG
>CAYUIV010000007.1:0-44312 GCA_964444925.1 uncultured Coxiellaceae bacterium
ATTGGGGCTTTTTTATATTGCAGTAAACTTAAGAGAATACCTATGAATAAAAAAATCTTAGAAGCTGCCGAAATGTTAACAAATAAAACAGGAGGAGTATTAAAAAACACATTTGAGTATGTTGAGTCTTTACTAAAAGCAGTAGCAGAAACCAAATTTGAAAAAGGCATTGATCTGCGTGTTTCTTTAGATCACCATACGGGTGATTATACAATCTACAGACGTTTACAAGTTGTAGAAGACAGCGTTGATTCTACACAAATTGCGCAGGAAATAGCAATTAATCAAATACCACTCCAAGAAGCAAAACAGTACGATGATACATTAAAGGTCGGCGATGTTTTTGAAAAACGTCTTCCAAACATTGATTTATCTACTATTTTGTCGCGTGTTAATGCACAAAATGCAAAAGGTATTTTAAAAAGAGAAATACGAAAAGCAGAAAGGATGAAAATTGCCAACCGTTATCAGCATCAATTGAATAAAATGCTTCCCATTACAGTGAAACGTAAACAAATGATTTCAACAGGCGCTATCTTAGAACTAGATAATGGAATTGAAGCCCTTCTTCCACACGATCAAATGATTCCTAGAGAAGAAATTCGTCTTGACGATCGTCTATATACTTATCTTTATGCGCTTAATTCAAGTGAGAAAGGTCCTCAACTAATGGTTAGTCGAACTGCTCCTGAACTTTTGATTGAACTATTTAAGCTGTATGTGCGTGAGGTAGATGATGGCATTATCATGATTAAAAGTCTCGTTCGAGATCCAGGGTTTCGGGCCAAAGTAGCTATCAAAACAAATCATGGAGGTCTTGATCCTATTGCAACATGTATAGGCAGATCAGGCGAAAAGATTAAATCTATTTCTAAAGCAATTCATTATGAATCAGTTGATATCATTCTATGGGATGAAGATCCTGCGAAATTAGCGATTCAGGCAATTGAACCAGCTACTGTTATTTCAGTTACGATGGATGAAGAAACGAAAACGATGGATATTGGTGTATCTGAAGAAGATTTACCACGTGCCATTGGTCAAAACGGACAAAATGTTCGTTTAGCAAGTAAGCTAATAGGATGGACACTTAACTTAATGACAGAGCAACAAGCAAAAACAAAAAATAAAGAAGAAATTCAAAAAACGGAAAATAGACTAATGCAAGAGCTCGAAATTACAGCAGAAATGGCTGCTTTGCTCGTTGCCCACGATATTTCTACTTCAGAAGAAATTATTTATGAAGACAATAAATTAAAATCAATTACAAACTTAAGTCCAGCGCAAATAGAAATGCTACAAGATCATGCGAATAATCAACTTCTTGCAAAAGCGCTTTCTGATGATGAATCGTTAACACAACCAGAAAAATCAAATTTGCAATTGCCTTTACTGTCCCAAGAGGTAAAGACAACACTGATGCAAGCAGGTATTCAGTCCAGAGAAGCACTTGCAGAACTTGATGTAGATGATTTGATGGATATTATGACTCAAAGCAATTCCAAAGCCGTATTGACTCGGCAAGAAGCAGGAAATATTATTATGCAGGCACGTGCACATTGGTTTGATAAAACTACGTCATAAAAAAATTCGCCTAAAAATTATTTACTTCAATCTTATTCAAACACTTATGTCAACCACTGTCATTGAACTTGCCACCAAAGCACGCGTACCAGTTAAAACACTTATTGATCAACTAAAAAAAGCTGGTATTTCAAATGCCCATTCTAATTATTCTTTATCACCTGAGGAAAGTAGAAAAGTCTTAAATTACCTTAAAAATAAGACAGCAACACAAGCTTTAAATCAACACGTTGAACCAGAAACAGATAGGGTCCTTAATAGAAGTACAAGTGTTTTCAACTTGAAAGGAAAAGGGACTGTTTCAATTACAAAAAAAACAAAGCCTTTAACACCAGCTAATACCTCTGAAGAGATTTCACAAGAAACAATTATTCCTTCTCAGCAGGAAGAAAAATCAACTTCTACCTTTGAAGCTGAGGAAGAAGTAAATTTTTTAAAAGAAAAAACATCGTCATCAGAAGAACAAAAAGAATCATCTATTTTTCAAAAAGATAATCGAAAAACTAAACCTGCTATAAAAGAAGTAAAGCATAAACATAAAATACTGTCTGACGTAAATAGTGAATCAGAAGAAGACATGGCACTTTATGTATCAAAAAAAGCGGTTAAAAAATCAAATACCGTAAAACAAACTTTTTCAAAACCCACAAAATTGGCTGTAAAAGAAATTTTTATCCCTGAAAAAATCACTGTTCCTGAGCTTGCACAAAAACTTTCTTTAAAATTGTCTGATACTCTTAAAAGACTAAAAGAGATGGGCTATAGCAGTGATGAGAACGTTACATTAGATCAAGAAACAGCCATGTTCTTTGTTGAAGAAATAGGTCATGTACCCAAACCAATTGTAAGCAATCAACTGGAACGTACACTACAAGAAAACCTTATAAAAGCCTCAGGCTTTGAAAAAGCTGTAACACGTGCACCAATTATTACGATTATGGGGCATGTTGATCACGGTAAAACTTCTCTACTCGATTATATTCGGCATACCAAAGTTGCTTTAAAAGAAGCAGGGGGTATTACACAACGTATTGGTGCATACCGTGTTCAATTACCTGGAGGAAAATTGACTTTCTTGGATACACCAGGACATGCTGCTTTTACGGCGATGCGAGCACGTGGAGCAAATATTACGGATATTGTTATACTCGTTGTGGCAGCTGATGATGGCGTGATGCCGCAAACAGTAGAAGCGATTCAGCACGCGAAGGCAGCAAATGTGCCTATTGTTGTTGTTATCAATAAAATTGACAAGGCGAGTGCAAATATTGAAAAAGTACAGCAGCAGTTAGCGGGTGAACACAACCTTATACCGGAAGCTTGGGGTGGAGAAATCCCTTTTATGGAAGTATCTTCAAAAGAAGGTACTGGTATTGATACTCTACTCGATACATTACTGCTTCAGGCAGAATTATTGAATTTAAAAGCACCGGCCACAGGTAGTGCACAAGGTACAATTATGGAAGCAAAGCTTGATAAATGGCAAGGTTCAACGGCAAGTGTGCTAATACAACAAGGAACACTTAAGAAAGGAGATTTTCTACTCGCAGGCACGAGTTTTGGTCGTATTAAAGCAATATATGATGAAAATGGAAAAATGATGTTGTCAGCAGGACCGTCAACGCCTGCTGAAATTTTAGGTTTATCTTTTCCACCTGCTGCAGGAGATAAAGCGATCGTTATACAAAATGAACGTGAAGCAAAAAAACTAATAGAAGAACGGAAAAAACTGGCACGCGCTTCTTCTCTAAACACACAACGTATACAGCAACCAAATCATTGGATAGATCAATTAGATAAAAATAGTCGTCAAACACTTAATATTATTTTAAAAACAGATGTACAAGGCTCAGCAGAAGCGATAAAAGATGCACTGCTTAAACTATCTAATGAAGAAATTGAAATTAAATTTTTAGTGGCAAGTGTTGGAGTTATTACTGAATCTGATATTAATTTAGCAATGACGGTTAATACCACGACTAACTCTAAAGCACTTATTTTAGCTTTTAATATTAGTGTTGATAGATCAGTCAAACAGCTTATACAAGGTACCTCTCTTCAAATTAAAGATTATAGGATAATTTACGAGCTGTTAGATGATGTCAAAACAATTGCGAAAGGATTTTTAGCACCCCAAGTGAAAGAAATTGTTCTAGGTCATGCGACAATCAAAGAAATTTTTGGTGCAAGAAAAACAGGAACAATTGCAGGCTGTATTATACAAGCAGGTTATTTTGATAAAAAACATAAAATTCGTGTTCTACGCCATAATAAATCTATTTATCAAGGTGAACTAGATTCTCTAAAAAGATTCCAAAATGACGTACAGGAAGTTCGTGAAGGTACAGAATGTGGTATCAAAATTAAAAATTACACGGGACTGCAGATAGGTGATACGATTGAAAACTATCGAGTAGAAACGGTTGAACGCAACCTTTAGATACAAAACAGTTGATTCTAAAAAATCAGTATGACAAAAAATTATCGTAAAGCACAAATAGAAGCAACATTGCATAGAAAACTTGCAACTATTTTACAATTTCAAATAGCAGATCCGCGTTTACAAAATTTGCTCATTACTACGGTAACTCTTTCAAAAAAGCTTGATTATGTAGATATCAAAGTAATTCAGCAACAGTTTCATGGTGACCAAAAAATTATTTTAGATAGTTTACAGCATGCCAAGTCTAAAATTAGATTTCTCCTTGCAAAAGAGTTCACTCAGTCACGTACGATACCAAAAATACGCTTTCATTACGATGATACCTTTTCTGAAAAAGTAGTGTTAAATAGTATGATTGATCAATTTGAAAACAACACGCTACTTTCATAATTAAGTTACATGTCTTTTTATCAATCAAACGATTTTCTAAAACCAATAGATGGATTTTTATTACTCAATAAACCATATGGCATGACATCACAACAAAGTGTTTCTTACGCGAAACGGTTATTTGATAGTAAGAAAGCAGGACACACGGGCAGTTTAGATCCTATGGCAACAGGACTTTTACCAATTTGTTTTGGTGAAGCAACGAAATTTTGTCAATTTCTACTAATGACAGATAAACATTATCGCTTCACTATGAAACTAGGTATAAAAACAGATACGGGGGATGCGCAAGGAAATGTCATTGCAACAGCACCCGTTTTACCTGTAGCAAAAAGCCGACTTTTAGAAATATTGAATACATTCAAAGGAAAAATTAATCAGATACCTCCTTTATTTTCAGCAATCAAACACCAAGGTCAACCCCTCTATCGTTTTGCAAGGCGTGGTATTCATATTGAAAGAAAAGCACGCGTAATCAAAATTGATGAATTAAAGCTTGTATCTTCAACACAGGATCAATTGATTTTGGAAGTGAGTTGTAGTAAAGGTACTTATATTAGAAGCCTTGTAGAAGATATTGGCGAAATGATTGGTTGTGGTGCTCACGTTAGTGCCCTACATCGGTTAAGTGTTGGAAAATACCATATTGAAAATAGTATTTGCTTTGAACAAATAGAATCATTCAATTCTGTGGAAAAAAGACGTCAGCAGCTCTTACCATTGGATAATATATTACCGTCGCATTGGCCTGAAATGAAACTGTCCAAAGCAGCCATTTTTTACCTTCATCGAGGTCAACCACTTACGCTACCGAATATGCCTCCAAATGGCTGGGTCAGGCTTCGTTCAAAAGAAAACAATACGGTTCTTGGCTTAGGTCAAATCTTAAAAGATGGACGACTTGCACCTTATCGATTATTGAATTTGACCTAAATTGACATTATTTTAACTTGCAAAACACGATATAAACCTTTATCTTGAAAAAATAAGCTTTTTTAGTTTTCGTGATGTATTATACATGTACCTGTCACGAATAAAAAAGTAATATATGCTTTTAGCACACATGGAGAATGAAAGCAGTGCACCCTACAAGATATAAACGTTACGCTTTAGCAATCCTCACTGCTTTCAGTGTGTTGCTATTTATACACTTCCTGCCGATAATTTTTCTACCTGCTGTAACGACAGTTATTTTAGTCACACGGCGTGTCATGGAAATTATTGCCCCTCACTCTTATAGTATTGACTACGAGAGAATTTTTGAAACGCAATTTCAAGTTTACATTCTAACTCACGCATGTGATCGGGAAACACCAGTACTTTCTGAACACCTTAAATCAGTGATTTTGGTTCCCGATGTTCTAAATAGCTCTTACTGTCAAGCAATTAACCAAACACAATTGCATTTACTGCAGCAAAATACTGGAGAAAGTAAAGATACCTTTTATCGTCATAAATACGCCGCAGTACTTCAACACTGTGCACAGCAGGGAAAAGCAAAATGCTGGATTTTAGAAGATGATGTTTATTTTATACCGTCACCAAAGAAAACAATAGAAAATCTCATCTACCATACAATCACTTCAATTGTGCACGATACAATCACATTGTTTATTAACGAAGACAAAGCTTATGATTGTACTAAAAGAGGGATTGGCTGGTTTCCTAGTCAACACGTAGGCATGGGTAGTCAGTGCCGTATCTATAGCAAGCATTCAAGCGAATGTATGAGCCAATGTATACAAACGCATGAACAATCGATACATGCCGATTCACGTTTAGATGCAATGCTTAAAACTTGTCAGCCAATCTGTGGACTAAAACAAGCAAGAGTTTTATGGACACAACACGGAGGGTATAACTCAATCATGGACAGAAAACCAAAAGCGATTGACGAGGCATTATATACAACGGTCTCACCCTCATATGTCGCAAAAAACAATATTGCAATGAAAAATTTTTGAGAAATAAATACAATATTTATGTATCACTATAGATATAAACAACTTTTTCGTTTTTTTACAGCATTATTTCTTTGGATCCCTCCTACCTTATTCTACTTACATCGATTGGAGGAATTACTTTTTCCTCATCGTCATGGCCTTGACACTGAAAAAATTTTTGATACACAATTTCAGGTATATATCTTAACACATGACTGTGGCCGCTTTACTTCGGAAATAGTATCACGTTTTAATTCTGTTCTTTTAGTACCTGATGTGTTCAATAGTGCTCATTGTCAAGCGATTAATCAAACGCAATTACACCTCTCTGTTGATCCCGGAGATAATAGAGATGCTTTATATCGTAATAAATACGCGGCAGTTCTTGAACACTGTGCGCATGAGGAAAAACTACGTTGTCTTATTGTAGAAGACGATATCTTATTCATTCAACATCCTCCTGTTATGCGAGCAATGTTTGCTAAATACACTTTGATGTTATTTGGTCACGAAACAGATGCTTATGATTGTGCAAAACGAGGCACCGTATTGTTTTACACAGAGCCTGAATTTGTAGGAAGCCAATGTCGCGTTTATCCGCAGCACTCGAGCCATTGTATGAGCCAATGTATACAAAAAAACGATGCAACACGCCATGCGTTTTTAGATTATCGATTAGGTGAGTGTCAATCTACGTGCGGTTTGAATCAAAAAAAGATACTGTTGACTCAAATTACAGGAAAACACTCTATTATGAACAGAAATGGAGAAAAATCATTGCATGAACAGAAAGAACATCAAAGTTTTGATATTGCATCTAAAAAAATAGAAAATGATCTTGCAGAACCACTATCGTCTGAAAAAAGTAATATAGCAAACAGACGCTAAATTTGAAAATACCACGAATACTATATTAAGGAGAAGCATAAATGAGAATACTCAGAAATAATCGTTATAAATTTCATGGACGTCCTCCTATACTTTTTTTTATATTTCTTTTTCCTTGGTATACACTTTATCAACGGCTATGCCAGCTCGCTTTTCCTCACGTTTTTGGTCTAGATTATGACAGACTTTTTCATACACAACTACAAATTTATATTCTAACGCAAGCTTGCGCTCGCTTAACACCACAATTATCTAACCACTTTGGATCAGTTATTCTAGTACCGGATATTTTAGATCATGAAGACTGCAATATTTTAAATCAAACACAACTGTATTTTGATTCGCCGCTACAAGAAAATAAAGATTTTGCTTATCGTGATAAATATATTGAAGTACTCAAGCATTGTAGCCAAGCAGAAAAAAACAAGTGTGTTATATTAGAAGATGATTTCGTCCCTTTACACTTTCCTGAAAATTCAATAAAGGTGCTTGTCGACCAAACTCGTACTCTATTTCTTAATGAAAACGTTGTTTATGATTGTATAAAAAGAGGTGTTTCAGGATGGTTAGGCCAATTGATAGATTACGTCCTGCATATTTTCTCTCAAGCACACGAAGCAGGGCTTGGTAGTCAATGTCGTATTTTTTCTAAGCAATCAGCAGATTGTATGGGACGATGTATACAGGAAGGAGATTTCAAAGTACTTGACCACTCCTTTGAAACATGTTTTTCTGAATGTAAACTCGAAAATATGCGTTTTTTGTTGGGTGAACACGGGGCGTTGCATTCTACAATGGGAGAGAATAGAGTACCTATTCCTCAGCGCCATTTTTAATTAAAAAATTACTCATAAAAATACGATCACTTTTGTTAAGCCATTTGAATAATTAAGACAATGCATTGTGCCGTTAGCAGTTCTTACAAAAATTCGGTATGATAGCATGCAAATGTGCAATGACTTTATTCCATGAAAAAATCTTTTTTCCCATTTAAATCTATTTTCGCTCTTCTATTATTTATATCAGCTTTGACTATGACAGGTTGTGGAAGATGGTATAAAGTAGATGTGACCCAAGGTAATATTATTTCTGAACAAAAAGTATCTCAGTTAAAACTAGGTATGACCAAAGTAGAAGTCCAACAGCTGCTCGGTAAATCTTTAATAGACCCTGACGAAACAAGTAATCAATGGAAATATCTCTATCTACACCAGCCAGGTTACGGACGCTTACAAAAAAAGACGTTGAAACTTCGGTTTAGTGATGAAAAAGTTTCTAATTTTCAAGTGATCAGTGAGTAATAAATATTGGTGCATCAATTACTTATTACAATTATTTGTACTCACCGTCAAAGTATTCTTCCAGCTATCTGTGCACTGATCCAAGACAGTGAGTGTGGATTAAGAAGAATACACTGTTTTTGTATCAGTGATCCTTTTACAATATTGAATCTTAACATTTCTGGAAAGTGGAACCAACTTGCACTATTTGAAGCAAACTTTTCCTTATTACAAACGCATCATCGATTTTTTTCACTCGTACAACAGATAACACCACAAACAGAAGAACCTCAAGAGGCACTACCTTATCAAGCTTATATTGTTGGAAAAAATTATTCGAACACACTCAATAGGATTGTACAATTTTTTGTAACGCTTTCCGTAATAATTTACGACATTGCGACTCAGGTTTATCAGACAATCATTACAAAAATAGAGATGATTGAAATTAATATTACTTTCCTTATTCCTACTGCTCAATCAATAAGTATTTTACGAGAACAGATTTTGCAGTTTTGTGATGAACAAAACCTTGAAATTATACTTGAGCAAAAACGACATTAAACGAATGAATACTTTATTGTTAATGCACGTTTTCTCTTTACACCTTTAGCCACCATTTTTATAGGTAGAGATCATGCTAATTTTATCTAGCGCTTTTTTGACAAGTACTCTTTTAATGTATCTTTTTTATTACATACCAAAACCAAAATTAGATAACGAATTTATGCAATCAAGGATGAAAAGTATCGTTACAAACTATCGTTCTTTATACATTCTAACAGCTGTGGTGATACTCTTTTATATAATAGATGGCCTTTTTTTCATTTTCAAAAGAGTAAATGGACATTTTTTTCAACTTTATCCTTATCTGTACGAAAAGTTTGAGAGCAGTTTCCAATTTGTACTATTACTACTGCTCTATCCCTTAGGTAGTACGATTAACAGTATTGTTTATACAACATTAGGTACTTTGCCTACACGTAAAGCACGCACCATCGCACTTTTAGCCTCTGCCGGTGCAAAAGGCATTATGACATTTGGTATTACACTTGTATTGGAGAGACTAGTACAATATTTTTATCAACCATCCAAGTGGTTTCCTGAATGTAATACCATCTGCCATGTGATTTTTATTATTGGAATAGCGTGGTTTTTCCTACAATTGATTCGTACGCTTGAAGTTATTTTTACACTGCAATATAGCTTGTTAGATGAAGATTTAGATTTTCGTAGGACGTATACACATATTGTTATCATTAAACGTATCGCAATTTTGTTGTTGGCAATTATCACAGTTGCAGCAATTTTTATGACATTTAGAGAAGTACGCAATTTAGGTACAGGTCTTTTAATCTCAACCGGTATACTGAGTACTGTCTTTGGTTTATCCAGTCGTGAACCTATTGAAGGATTGTTACGAGGCATTCAATTAACGATTGCACAACCCATCCGCTTAGATGATACCATTATCGTTGAGAATCAATTAGGTGTGGTTAGTGCGATTAACTTAACACATGTCAATATTACATTGTGGAACAAACAACAACTGATCGTACCTGTTAAATATTTCCTCGAAAAACCTTTTCAAAATTTAACACATGATTCAAAAGAACTCATTGGTACAGTTATTCTACCTGTCGACTATCAAATACCGGTTGAACCTTTAAGACAAAAATTCTATGAATATCTTCGATCTAATGAACTTGGATTATGGAACAATCAAGTGGGTCTTTTAGAAGTCACAGCGATTAAAGAAAAAGCAATTGAGCTAAGTCTATTCATCAGTGCAGACGACCCAGACAAGCTATTTAAACTTGAATGCGATATTCGCGAAAAAATGCTTTATACCATTCAACAAACTTATCCTGGATTCTTACCAAAACGACGTGTTGAAAATATGCAAATCAAATCTATTGATTTAATACAATAATAGGAGGATAGTAACATTTTTCTGATGTTTTATCATCTAAACACCGCTCTTGCCGCTGTCCAAAAAAAGAGCGAGTAGAGTGAGTCGGCTGTGAAATTGCTGCGCTATCCTTGAATCTAGTGCTGTTTTCATGAACCGTATTAATTTGCAGTGCAATAGATGTGTTGTGAAAAGGGTGATAAGAATCACAATCAACGTATTTTACTAGAAGATCACAATCAGCTATTTTCTCAAGAAAGGTGATGATTTCACTCACTGAATTCGTATGCTCTACAATACGATGTCCAATCAAATTACTTGATTGAGCAAACTGGCCAACTCTGTTTGATTGTTCTTTTTGTAGTTGCTCAACAAAAGAGTCTGCAGAGTCTGATGTTCTAACCACCAATGTTTCGTCACTTTTTCTTTTTGTATAACTACCATTTGTTCTTAACTTACGTTGTGTAATATAACTGTAAATTGAGTTATTTCTTTCTTGTACGGATTTTCCTAGTACCCCTGTATATAATTTGGTTATTTCTTGGCATTCTTTCTCAGAATGTTTACTTTTTTCAGCATAATTGATTGGCGTTTGATTTTGGTTATCAATTATTTCAGATGTAATCTCTTTTAAAGAATCTGTTTTAATTCTTACAAAAGTTTTGATCACAGCTACCTCTTTTTCCATAATATAGTGAAATATGCCCCGTCCTTTTTCATCTTTGCGGGAGATATCGTAATTTTCCAATGGTCCATCTTGACCAAACAAAACTTCAATAACGTATGGAAAACATGTTTTATCTAGTGTACGAACTTCTTCTTCTAAGGTTTGATATATTTCAAGAAATTTTGAAAGATTTTTTTTCGCAGACCTCAAGAGTTTTTTATGCTGTTTGATTTTTTCTTCTATATCCTCAAACATCACTCGACAATGTGACAGTTCACTATTTGCTTGATTCAATTGTTCTTGTAAACTGGTATCAGATGTTGTGTTTGCTTGATCTAATGTTATCTGTATTTTTTCTAAATTTTCCTGAAGCATGACATAAGTTTTTGCAAATGCTTCATTCTTTTCTGTAAATTCTTGTAGTTGTAGTTTACATATATCTTTAGTTTTTTTGGTGGCATCTACTTGATTTTTAATGCTTTCCATACTTTCTTTTTTCTCTTTAAGAGATTGCATACTTTCCCTTAATGTTGCATAAGCCTCGTTACCAAATGATTTTTGAGAAGAACGAATCTGTTCAAGTAGCGTAAGAATCTCTTCTTTTTGGTCTTTAATGACGCTAAGTTCCCTAATATATTTTTCTGCTTCATTGACATGAGTCGTACGTGTATGACACAGTATCTCTAAAATTTTAACAAACTGCTCTTTTTTCTCTTCAACAAGTTTTACTTCATCAGTACATTCGCTAATACACTGACTTAACGTTTCTAATTGAGCGGCACTATTATTTTTTATGGCATGCATGCCCACTTGGCTACTGGCTTCTAATTGCGCATTTATAACTTTTTTTTCTTGTGCACTAAGATAATTAAGTAACGTCAATATGTCTTTTTTCCTATCTTTAGATTGCTGTAGTTTGGAAAGATAATTTCTTGCTTTTTCTCTAGCTACTTTTTTCTTTTCTTGTATTGGGTCTCGTAGTTCTTCGAAAAGGGTTAATATTGATGTTTTTTGTATTCTTATTTCTTCAAGTGTCTCAATGTATGCTTGCACTGTTTCAAGAGAGTTGAATTCTATTTTTTCATCGAGGGTGGTATTAAAAGTGGCATTTTTGAATTTGGAAAACGCATCTAATAATTTTAGTGCATTATTATTTGGTACAGATAGTTGAGTTATATCATTTTGTTCTATCATATAGCCACCTCAATTAAAAAAGCTCAGCACAGATTACAACACTGATTAGCTCAGTTTCTTTTTACTTCTAACATAGAAACGAAACGGGGTCTAGCATACCGTTATTTTGAAGAAAAAGTGTATTCTCTCCTTTTATTCATGCGTCTGCTTATATTAAATGAGCTAGATTATTCACTTAGAGTATAATAAAATGAGTTTTTCATTTAGTTGTGGTTTGTCACCTTAATCTCTAATGTCTTTAGATTCATCCTCCATCACTAGCCGAAGTTTTTCGCTAACGCCTGAAGATAATGTGGCGTTATTTCATCTATGTGGAGCATATAATCAACATTTGAAACAGATTGAACAAACAATTGGTGTAAGACTTCAAAATAGAGGACATCAATTTCAAATCTCTGGTCCTGCAGAAAAGACTCATCATGCTTTTCAGTTTTTGACAGAGCTATATCAAAAAATTCAGACGAATACACTCTTATTCACATTAGATGCACAGCAGCTTGATACATTACTTGCAAATGAGCACAGAGAAGAGAAAAAATCAGTGGATATATCTACAGATGAGTCTTTTGAACTACATACACCAAATAAAATCATTCAGCCTTATAATGCAATACAGCGCTCTTTTTTAGAAAATATTCAAAAATTTGATATTAACTTTGGTATCGGTCCTGCTGGCACAGGAAAAACTTATCTTGCTGTTGCGAGTGCAATTGTTGCTCTTGAAAATCAAACAGTTGAAAGAATCGTATTAGTCAGACCTGCAGTGGAAGCAGGTGAAAAACTTGGATTTCTTCCTGGAGACTTTTCTCAAAAACTTGATCCTTATTTTCGTCCTTTATACGATGCAATTTATGAAATGATTGGTGTTAAGCAAACAATGCGATACATTGAAACCAATATAATTGAAATTGCTCCTCTTGCTTATATGCGAGGACGTACACTAAACAACGCATTCATCATTCTAGACGAAGCACAGAACACAACACGTCAGCAAATGAAGATGTTTTTAACTCGTATTGGATTCAATACTAAAATAGTAGTGAGTGGTGACGTTACACAAATTGATTTACCTCATGGAGAACAATCAGGGCTTAAGCATTGTAGACCTTTACTAGAATCTATCAAGACGATTAAATTTATTGATTTTAAAGAAGAAGATATCGTAAGACATAAGCTGATTAAAGAAATTTTAGAGGCCTATCGAAAGAATGAAATTTGACAGTGCATTTCAAATCACGATTACTCGTTTGACTAAAAGTTCTTTTATTCCACAAGATAGCTTACTAAGACAGTGGGCAACGACTGTTATGTGTAATCGCTGTGAGGCAGCTGCTTTGCAAATTGGTATCGTAGATGAAAAAAGAAGTGCCGAATTTAATCAACAATACCGTAGTAAAACAGGACCAACAAATGTTTTAAGTATTCCTTCTGAGTTACCAACTGCTGTTCTAAAACGTGCATTTCCGCATCGTCCAGAAATTTTTAACTTAATTGGTGATCTTATACTGTGTCCTACCATTATCTACAAAGAGGCTGCCCAGTATGGTAAGTCGATAGAATCGCACTGGGCTCATCTTACAATCCACGGATGTTTGCACTTATTTGGTTATAATCATACCAATACACATGAGACCTTCCGTATGGAAAGCTTAGAGCAGCAATATTTAGCACAGTTTGGTTATCCTGATCCCTACTAAAATAAAAAAATTTAGCATGCACCGATCAATTGAAAAACTATCTTCTTACGTAGCAGATCAAATCTCAGCAGGTGAAGTGGTTGAACGGCCTGTTTCAATCGTGAAAGAGCTTATTGAAAATAGTATTGATGCAGGTTCAACACAAATCGATATCTTTATTGAAGAAGGTGGTACATCTCTTATTAAAGTCAGAGATAACGGTACAGGTATAGTAAAAAAAGAAGCTACATTAGTATTTGCACGCCATGCAACAAGTAAAATTTATCAAATAGAAGATATCGAAAAGATTCAAACGCTTGGATTTCGAGGAGAAGCATTAGCAAGTATCAGCGCTATTGCAAGAGTACATCTCATGTCAAGGACTATTAAAGATAGACATGGATGGCAAACAATTGCAAAGCCTAACCAACCGTTACCTTTTCCGACACCTACTTCGCATATGATAGGCAGTACAGTAGAAATCACAGAGTTATTTTATAACGTCCCTGCACGAAGGCGTTTTCTACGGACCTCTTTAACTGAGTTTTCGCGTATACATGCTTTCGTTAAGTGTATTGCATTGTATTACGCAAACATAGGATTAACTTTGTATCATAATCACAAAGAAGTAATAAGAATGGTACCGCAAGAAACAATTGAAGCACGTCACTTCAGAATATTTACTGTATTTGGAGAAACTTTCTTTAATAATTCTATCTTTGTTAATAAAGAAGAACCCATTGCTCGGTTAAGTGGCTGGATAAGCTCGCCAAATTTTTCGAGAAGTCAAGCAAATCTACAATATTTTTATGTTAATGGACGGTGTGTTAAAGATAAACTTTTTAACCATGCAGTTAAAATGGCCTACCAAGATGTCTTATACCGCAAGCATCGTCCAGCACTTGTGATATTCCTTGAAATTTCTCCAACTGAAGTTGACGTTAACGTGCACCCAATGAAATCAGAAGTGCGTTTTCACCAATCACGCAAAATTTATGAAATTATTTTCAATACAATTAAAGAAGGGTTATCTCAAAAACAATGGCATTTAAAAGAGACAAATGTATCATTTAATTCTCCTGTAATTCAACAAAAAATAGCATACAGCCATCAAAATACCTTACAGAATATATCTCATCTCAAAGAGAACAGTGTTCCGCAATTATCAACGCATCGGCAACAGCTGCAATTTAAAATGGAAAATTCGCAAGAAATAGTCAAGCCATACGAACATGCTTATATCAAAGATATTCCCTTAGGCTACGCACTTGCACAGTTACATGGTATCTACATTCTCGCACAAAATGAACAAGGTCTTGTGATTGTTGATGCACATGCAGCACATGAACGTGTACTTTACGAAAAATTAAAGAAAGTAGTAAAAGAAAAAATAGTATCGGTACAAAAACTGTTGATACCAATTGCACTCAAAATCGATGAGGAGGAGCTTGAACTTGCTAAAACACAACTTAATTTATTTAAAAAGTTGGGTTTTGATTACATTATTCAACAAGAAAATACACTACTTCTAACAGAGGTACCTGCTCTACTACATCATTTGCCGATCAGTAAATTAGTCAAAGAAGTTTTCTTTGATCTTAAGACAAGAGGATGTAGTCACCGCGTCGAAGATACACTCAACCATTTGCTTGCAGCACTTTGCTGTAAAAGCGCTATTCATGCAAACAAAAAACTAAGTATAGAAGAGATGAACACATTGCTTCGATCAATTGAGAAAACACAGCATGGTGGACAATGTAATCATGGCCGACCCACGTGGAAACAATTGACTCTAAAAGAGCTTGATCGTTGGTTTTTTAGAGGACAATAATCATCATCTTTTGACAAAAAAAAAGATTATTTTATAATTGAGCTATAAAAATTCATATGGCTTGAGTGATCTTCAAATTTTTCTACTAAAATAAGTTCACATGGTTTCTGTGCGTTTAATTCACCTTTCAAAAGGGTCAGAGGCAACTATTCAAAAAGTTGAGTTTATAAATAAAAAAGATTTAATTGCACAACGCTTATGTGATCTTGGATTTACAGCAGGCACTTTGGTTAAAATCGTTGCACGGACGCCTTTTGCAAAAGGTCCTTTATCCGTTAAACTCAAAACAACACAATTTGCGATGCGTTATACTGAAGCAGCACGTATTCTTGTTATACCAAAAAATTCAAATGCCTTCACCTGATCTTATACGTATTGCACTTGTTGGTCACGCTAATTCTGGGAAAACGACGCTTTTTAATACCCTAACAGGTTTACGTCAGAAAGTAGCAAATTATGCAGGAGTAACTGTTGAATACAAAGTAGGCCATTTTCATACAACTAGAAAACGTTTTCAGATTATTGATCTACCCGGCATCTATAGTCTTCATCCTATCAGTCCTGATGAATCAATGGCGTGTCAACTCTGTGATCCACAAAGTATTCAGGGAAAAACAATTGATTTTATATTGTGTATCATTGATGCTGTACACTTTGCCTTTCAGCTTCCCTTGCACTTAAAAATTAAAGCATTAAAACGACCCATTGTTATCTTATTAAACCGTGTGCAAGAAGCAAAAAAAAAAGGAATTTTCATTAACATTGCCTTACTACGTCAAACATTAAAAGTTCCTGTTTTTGCGATACAAGCTACACAATTCAAAAGTTTATCACCTTTACTCGAATGGTTAAATCAAGGTGTATTATTTCCTATGGAAAAAACAATTGAAAAAATAGAAAATGAAGACACTTTTTTAGCAACCATTGTGAGCTCTCCAAAAATTAATACAATGAGCTTGGATGAAAAAATTGATCGATGGGTATTACACCCTGTTATTGGTCCTTTCATTCTACTTAATATTTTATTTTTTATGTTCCAAGCTATCTTTTCTTGGACAGAAACTTTAAAAAATATGATTGAAAAAGTAATTACAGTCACTGGCATATGGATCACACAACCTTTTCCAAAAGACAGTTCATTATATAGCTTATTGAATGATGGTTTTTTTGTAGGATTGGGTACTGTCTTTTCTTTTCTTCCACAAATTCTTTTTTTATTTTTCTTTCTATTGATTTTAGAAGAATCTGGCTACCTACCACGTGCTGCTTTTTTATTTGATCATCTTCTTTTTAAAGTCGGTTTGACAGGTCGCGCTTTCATTCCATTGCTTTCTAGTTTTGCTTGTACAATTCCAAGTATTATGGCCACACGTAGCATTCAACATTCCCGTGATCGATTAATTACAATTCTTATTGCTCCTTTAATTACTTGCTCTGCAAGACTACCCATTTATACATTACTGATTGCTGCATTCATTCCTTCAAAGACGGTGAGTGGTTTGCTAAATTTACAGGGTATTATTTTATTTTTTCTCTATTTTTTGGGAATAGGTAGTGCATTGTTCGTTGCTTGGGTGTTAAAACGTTTGCAAAGTAATGCTGAAGAATCTGTACTATTAATGGAATTACCCAGTTATCAATTTCCTTTTTCTAAAAATATTTTACTTGAGCTTTTGCAAAAACTAAAAGTTTTTGTGACGCGAATAGGTACTATTATTCTTGCCTTAATAGTACTACTGTGGTTTGTTTGTCGTTTTCCAATGCCACCAAGCAATGCAACAGAACCTGCAATTTATTATAGCCTGGGGGGTTATATAGGACGTATTTTGGCTACTTTTTTTCAATTTATTGGATTCAATTGGCAAATTTGTATTGCGTTGATTCCAGGTCTTGCAGCTAGAGAAGTATCTATTGCTGCATTAGGGACTATTTATGCCATGTCTGGTTCCTCTGAAATCATCAAAGAACAACTCAGTACTGTTATTGCACAGCAATGGTCTTTACCAACAGCGCTGTCACTACTTGCCTGGTATGTGTTTGCACCTCAATGTATATCAACCTTAACGGTCATTCGGCGCGAAACTAACTCTCAACGCAATATGCTTGTTGCGGCGAGCTATCTTTTTGGACTTGCTTATTTGGCTTCTTTCATCACTTATCGTATCGCATTGCTCTGGTGATAATTTTTTATACAGTGCTACAAGGAATAATCATTACAGTACTTGTATTCAGTAGTAGCCTTTATGTGCTAAAGTTTTTAGGCATAATCTCTAGAAAAAGACCAACGCGTCAATCCCAAAAAACAGACACTGCAGGTACATGTACACAGTGTACCTATCAGCACCACTGCCCTTTATCGGAAGTTTCTATCAAAACATCGAGTAACTTTAACAGTCATGGTTGATTAAAATGCAAATTGTGACAAAAAATGAAGGAATGCATTAGTTTGTAGGTCTTGGAGAAAACCATGATCCTACTTTTCCTTCTCCTATTACAGTGGTATCAAAGTCATCTTTTCCTTTTTGTATCGCGTGTAATTCTTTTCTATGCAACTCATCGCTCCTCACAAGGCTCAGAAATGCAGGAATCGTGTTAAGGGTAGTATTTTTTTGATTACAAGAAAGTACACCCTTATAAGCGGTTACTACACGTCTTCTTGATGATGTGTTTTGGTCTTGAGCAGTGCTTTGTTGTGACTGCGCATTTGTAGTTGTGAGAAGAGTCAATCCAAAGCTTATAGCTGTTGAGCTACTAGTAGTAGGGCGAGGTTTTTTTGTCACAGTTGAATGAGAGAAACTTGAACGTGAAGAGAGATAATTGTTTTGTGATCGAGGCATAATTTTTCTTCGGTGTGATGATGGAGTGTTTAACGTGACAGTAGCAGCACTGCGCGTTTCTTCTGACTCTTGATCAGATATTGTTGTCTTTGATCTGCGATGCTCTTTCTTAGAAGATGAATATTTACCCATCGAATCTGTTTCTATAATCGGGACTCCTTGTGAATTTTGAGAAGAATTCGAAGTCATAGAAGAACGCTTTTGCCGTCTTTTTGAAGGATGACTATTTGAAAAAAAGGTGGAGCTGTGTGCAACCGAGCTCTCTGGTCCGAGACGTTGGGATAAAGTATCACCGCCAACGTCGAACTCTTGTTGTTCAGTGGCTATGCTTTGTTGGCTAGGAGCAAAGGTGCTATTGTATGCAACTGAGCCCCCTGACCCGAGACGTTGGGATAAAGTATCACCGCCAACGTCGAACTCTTGTTGTTCAGTAGTCATACTTTGTTGGCTAGAAGCAAAGGTACTATTGTATGCAACTGAGCCCCCTGACCCGAGACGTTGGGATAAAGTATCACCACCAAGGTCGAACTCTTGTTGTTCAGTAGTCATACTTTGTTGGCTAGAAGCAAAGGTACTATTGTATGCAACTGAGCCCCCTGACCCGAGACGTTGGGATAAAGTATCCCCGCCAGCGTCGAACTCTTGTTGTTCAGTAGTTGTAGCCGCAGTTTTGGATTTAATAGACCTAGCAGAAGGAGAATTAGAATATCTTGACTGACGACTCACACTTCGACTTTCCTTTTCATAAGAATGGATAGAAACTGTCGAAATACTTTCTGTAGAATCTTTGTTGCTAGAGTGTTTTCTTCTTCTACTTTTCGTTTTTGTTTGTAAATAAGGATTAATTACGGCTCGTATACCTTTTTTAACTGATTCATCACACATTGCATTTCTTATATCTTTGTCAATCTTTTCAACGCAATTTTTTAACTTTATATTGAAGTCCTTGAGTTTCGATAAGCCTACAATTTCTAATTTGCCTTCTAAATCTTTTAGTGTGACTCTTTCATTATGAAGGCTCGTAAAACGTTTTTCTGCTGAATGAAAATATTGAATAAAGTCATTTTTTTTGAGTGACTCAAATATATCGGTTAGATTTGAATATCGTTTTTTTATTTTTTTAACCAGTTTATTGAGACCCTCTTCAAGCGTTTTCCGATCTTGTCTTAATTGATCGTTAACTTTATCTTTCTCCTTTTCTATTGAAAAAAGCATGTTGGAAACCGCGTCACGAAGTGATTCACGTGAATTAGCAACATGTATCACAGGATCAGGCGTATCAAATACACGCCCTTTTTCCGTTTTACTTCTGTGTTCATCATAAGAGTTTCTTAAGATTACAGTATAGTCTTCGCATTTTTTGATTTGTGCATATAGAGACACTATCCATTCTTGTTCAATGTTAGTTACTTTGTTTGCACCATGAGGTAAATATTTACTTAAGCATGAGAAAAGAGTCTTATATTTTTTTTGTTGAGCATTTATATCGCTGAACCACGTAAAAAAATGTTTAATTTGACCTTCAAAGGAAGAGATATCCTCGGTCTGTTTTTTCCAGCGAATATAGTTTTCGTACACAGCTTCTTTTTGGACTGTATTTGGCAACTCCTCGAACTGTTGTGTTTGCTGTAATGTAAATGATTGAAGCATCTCATCATATTCTTCTTTATTGTCTAATGCTGCGCTTGGCTCAGATTCAGGAGGCAACCATGTTGTGCTGGCATAGCTTTCGGTGTTTGTATGCTCTGTCAAATTACCAATAGATGAAACAGTTGATAGATTTCTCTTTTCGAGAGTGAGAGTGTCTAATTCACCCTTTTGATAATATTCAGTATTAACGCTTGTATCTGTTGGAGTGAAGACCGAAGAGACTAAAGTTTTTTTAAATTTATTAGACGCAGTTGTTGTTTGAGCGGCAGCTGGAGCATGCAATTCGAGGGTTGGCATAAAGCTATGTTCTCTGTAAATTGATCGTGGTTATTCTGACATAATTAAAGTGCGTGAACAATTCCTTTATTCAAAATTTTATACGTAAAAAACACTTATTTTGTTGACTACAGTCAATCATCTTTCGACATATTTAATGTAAGACTGAGATCTTAGTATATCAAATATTTTTTCTAATTCTTTTTCTGCTTTACGCTGATGTAAAGTATCTTTAATTATTTTTATCTGATCCTTGAGCAAATTTCCTGCAAACAAAGGTTGACGTGCAACCAATTGCACAATACACCATCCTGTAGAAAGCTCAAAAGGTAAGCTAATGTCACCAGGTAGTAAGTGATTAAGAGAAGTACCAAACTTTTCCATGATACTTTTAGTTGTTAACCATCCAAGACTTCCTCCCTGTAAAGCAGAATGTGGGTCTTCTGAATACTGTGTTGCGTATTGTTTGAAACGACCTGTTTTTAGTACCTCTTCACGCATTTTTTCAAGCTTCTTTTTGATCGCATCTGATGTCACTGTACCTTTTTGTTTTAACAAAATATACCTAATTTTCGATGTAACAATTGCTGTCGTTGCTTTTTTATCGACAAGACATGCAATGCGTGCACCATTACCAATGTACAGCGGTGCCATCACTGCACCTTTTTTTAAATTGCGTACACGTTTTGCATAACTATCAGGTAATGTAGATGTAGTACGCCACTTAAAATCTTTAACACGCCATTTAGGATGTGTGCGTAATAATGTTGAAAAGGACGTACCATCTTTAAGTTGTTGATAAGTATCTTCTACTTCTTGTCTAAATACAAGGTTTTTTGCAGTATTTATATGCATTTTTAACGGTATGTTTTGAAGCAATGTTTCTACTCTATTTAAAAAAGCAAAGCGAGACGTATTCTTTGTCTCAAAAGGAATCCATAGATCTTTAATATGGTATTGCTCTGGCAAAGATAGCGGTTCTTTCGAGGACGGGAATTGCCTTGTTTGTTCTGCGACATCACGATCATTAATTTCAACATTTGCATTTTGCAAAATGCCTCTTTTCAACTCTTCTGTCATCACCATTTTCTGAAATTGCAGTTTTTCTGTTTCATTTTCCAAAACGATGTTTTTTTCTTTAACAATAGCATTCATTTGTTCGCTAAATGCATTGTTATCAAAATAAGCAGTTATGTCACCGGCTTGCTGCATCAACATTTCCTCTTGTATCGTCTGTTCTAGTGCTTCATGGAAAAGTTTTGGATAGTCTGCTTCACTTAGTGTGTTATTAAATATATGTTTGTTTAGAAATTTTATTTTTTGCGTTACTTGTTTTGTCGTGATCATTCGGTGGTTAACAAAGGCAACAGGGGAATCGAGTTCCGTTGCATCGCTTTTTTTAAATGAGAAAGAAAAGCTCATCACGGTCAAAAATAATAAAATATCTTTTAAAAATTTGCTTTTATTCATTGTAATTGCTTAATCAAAGGCGCAGCACGTTTTAAAATCTTTTGTGTATATAAATCATATTCAAATTCTTGATCAGTAGTGGCAACTGTACTTGAAGAAGTGGTTTTCGATTGAGTTGTTAATTGATTGGGTAACTGATCATCGACTTCTACAAGACGTACAATCATGTAATTTCCATTTGTCGTTGCAAATCCAACAGTATTAGACGTATTTTTTTTCTCTTGGCTCGGTATTTTAAATCCAGCGTTTAAAATGTCAGAGGGGAGTACTTTGCTATGGCGTTTTACCATCCCTGTGGAAGACCATTGAAATGCATAAGGTAATTTTTGTGTTTGTACGGGGTGAGTATTTAACTTTTGCACCAATGCTTTACCTACTTTTGCTACTTTCTCTTTTGATTTTTCTAACTGCAATTTCTGTACTATATTTTCTTTGGCTTCACTAAAATTGATTAACCGGAGCGGTTGATGTTTTTTAAGACGTAATACGATAACACAATTTGAATCGATGCTAATGACATCACTATTATAACCTTTCAATACATTTTGACTGAAAGCAGCGGTAGTTACTTCAGGAAAACGTGCAATAGAATCTTTGCTACCTGATCGATCAAACAATTGAGTTGAGTGAAGTGCGGTACCTAACGACCGTGCAATAGGTACTAAAGTCATTGGTTGTATGTAGCTTAAGTGTGATAATGAATGCACTATCTCTGCAAATTTATTTTCTGCTGCTATTTTGATCTGTTCTGCATTCTTTTTAGGTAATTCTACGCTCAGTTTTTTTACGATATCTTGTAATGAAACGAGGATATACTCAATACTGACTTGTTCGGGTAGACGAAATTCGGTGAGATGTGCATGATAGTAATTTTTAATCTCATCAGTAGAAAATTCTTTAAATGTGTCCTGAAAAAAACGCGCTGGAATTTTTAAATAGTCGAACTTTCGTCGTTGATGGATCAAATGTTTTGTGTTTTCTATCTCGTTTTTTGTCACAAAGGCACTTTTTGTCACTGCTTTTCTATTTTGTTCAATCAACTTTTCTATCTCAAGCTCAGAAAGAAATAATTCTCTCGTATAGCCTTCTGATGCAATTAGTTTTTCAAAACGTGTTAAAGAAAATTGACCATCTCGTTGAAATGCAGGTGTTCGATGTAAGGTATTTACAGTATCTTTGGGATGAATACGGTAACCTTGTTGATAAAGATGTTGATATAGCACCGTTTTATTCACTAAAATTGCAAGCGCTTGCATTTGCAACGTACGTTCATGTTCTGCATTACTTTGTGCTGTTTTGTCTAATGCAAATTGATATTGCCTTTTTAACCGCTGATAGTATCTATCAAATGTATCGTAATCAATTATTTTATTTCGTATTGAGATAATGGCTGTTTTTTTCGTATTGACTTGATTTTGAGGATTATATAAACCTAGAACTATCATCAAAACGGCCATAAATATAAGTAATATTGCAGCTAACCATGAAGAAAAATAATTATCAAAACGTTGTAGCATCTTTAGTGTGCTCATTCATTTAATGACTGGCGGAGTGGACGGGACTTGAACCCGCGACCCCCGGCGTGACAGGCCGGTATTCTAACCAACTGAACTACCACTCCTAATATAGATTAACTGAGAATGGGTGCTGCAGGACTTGAACCTGCGACCTCTGCCTTGTAAGGGCAATGCTCTACCAATTGAGCTAAGCACCCCTTGTTAAACTTTCTTAGTCTAAATTGTTTATAACAAATTTGCACGTTCTTTTATTCGTTTTAAATATGCAACCAGTTATTATGTTTAAAAGGTAGGTATACCTTAACAAATTTTTATCAAAATGACTATGTAATTTATCATGATAGTCTCAATCAAAAGAACGGACAAGATGCGATTAAAATATGCTCAAGTACATCAATTCTATCAAAATATATTCTATCTTTTTTCTTATTTTAATTCTGTAAAGCATTGGCTCAATGCGCTGATGTTACTATACGTTGTTGGGCATGCATGCTGTAGCTTTTCGTTTTATGATAACGTCTCTTACCAAAAAGAGACGATACAAGTCAGTCAAAAAAGCATGGTCGTGACTGAACATGCAGTGGCCACTCAAATTGGTTTAGATATTTTACGTCGCGGGGGTAATGCCATTGATGCAGCTGTTGCAGTGGGATTTGCACTAGCCACTCTTTTACCACACGAAGCAGGCCTTGGAGGCGGTGGAGGCATGCTGCTATACATAAAAAAACAGAATCAAACAGTTGCGCTTAACTACTACAATAAAAAACCTCAACAATTTATCAAGGATTCTCTGGTTGTAAACACTTATCCATCATCCGGTCACAGTAAAAAAAAACTTCCACATCAGTTTTCTTATCAAAGTGTGGCAATACCGGGTACAGTCGCTGGTCTGTGGGCGGTACACTGCCGATATGGTCAACTTCCATGGAAAGTGTTATTAGCCCCTGCAGTTAAAATTGCATATGAAGGTGTGATATTAACTGAAGAAGTCGCTTTTGCAATTGCAAAGAGACACAAGATCCTTTCAAAAGATACAACAGCAGCACATATCTTTTTTAAAAAAAATCGTACACTGTACCAAACAGGAGATCTCATTCGACAATTAGATTTAGCTTGGAGTTTAAAACAAATTCAAAAAGATGGTATGAATGCCTTTTATAAAGGATCAGTGGCTAAAAAATTGATTCATGCAATTCAAAAAAACGGCGGTCTGATTACGCTACAAGATTTAATGAACTATCGTGTAAAGTGGGAAACACCTATTTGGTCTTGCTACCGCTGTTATCAAATTGCTTCTATGCCTCCTCCTTTTTCAGGACTGATCTTAGCAATGACAATGCAGCTACTGCAATGTTTTCCGATAAAAGTATTGAAACAACAAACACAGTTATCGATACATATACTACAAGAAATATTTAAAATAACACGGCAAGATTTTCGTCGAGCTAGTTACGACTATCGATACTGGAAAGTTTTAAAGCAAAATTTGAATGATCAAAGTAAAATAACGCGACGCGCAAATCAAATTAAACATCTTACCTTTAAAAAGATTGCAAGCAATGACCGATTTTTTCAACACAATAGCCAGCACACGACACATTACTCAATTGCAGATAGATATGGTAACATGGTGAGTAATACACACACACTCTCATCTACTTTTGGTGCACATGTGGTTCCTTCTGGTACAGGAATCTTACTCAATAATTCTTTACGCAATGATGCTTCTGGTGAAAAATGCCATGCAATGACGCATCTTTCTTCATCTATCACTCCTATCATAGTTTTTAAAGAAAACAAACCTTGGTTAATTACAGGCGCTGCTGGTGGAAAATACATCGTCCCGATTATTGCTCAAGTGCTTTTCTATTTGATTGATCATCAATTAGATCTTGCTACAGCAACTTTACAACCACGTTTCTTTCAAGATAATTTGTCTTCTTTTGTAGAATTGGAAAAAAGTTTTCCTATCCATGTTGCTCATTTTTTGAAAACATGCGGTCATCAGATAAAATTCGTTAAAGCAATGGGTAGTCTACAGTCTATTTTAGTTGAAAAAGGTTTACTGTCTGGTTACTCTGATAAAAGAAGGTCTAATACAGTTGCAAAGGGTTTGTAGACAAATATTCGTTTTTTTACTTTACTAGATATGTATTCTCCTTATTTAGAGTCAATTCAACTTAAAAAATCTGAAAAAGTGGTTTTATTAACATTTGAAGATCAAAAACCTGTCACAATTAGCTATGCCTTTCTACGTTTTTCTTCACCCTCGGCAGAAAACAAAATGAATGACGAAAAATCTCTTGAAGAATTCATGGACGTAAATATTGTTGACGTGCAACACGTAGGGCATTATGCCATTAAATTTTTATTTGATGATGGGCACCAAACTGGTTTATATTCTTTTGACACTCTTTATAGTCTTGCTCACGAGAAAATACTGATTACTCCTAATAAGTAAACTTCATGTATTTTTCTAATTAAGTAAAAAATGTGGTGAGACTATTGATTTTTCTTCTGTAGACGATGTTGGAGAATCAAGTAAATTAACCGCAGGACTTGTGATTTGAGTTAAAGTTAATGCTTTGTTAATGTTGTATAGAAAATTTTTCTGGTCACGATGACTAATTGAAAGATTTAACTTAATAGGATTATTTTTTGTTTGATTTTCACATTGCTTATCTTTAAACTGCTGAATGAGTTCTTTATAAAACATTTCACTGTGTAGATGAAGACAAGGTGAGTTGCTACTATCATCATTTTTAAAAAAATATCTTAAAATTTGAGGCTCTAAAAAGTAAGCTTTGTAGGTAAATAAATCTTGTACAGCATAAATTTTTTCTAAATCAGGTTGACAAATATGGCTTTGAAAACCTGGAAGATAACTCATAAAGTTTTTAAGATACTGCATCTGTTGCTGATGAGAAAATTGACAGTTCAATAGTGTTTTAAACAGTACTACGTAGTCTGTTTTCAGTTCTTTATATTCTTTTTTTAATACTATATCTTTTTTACAAGGTAAAAAAACACACCCTTTCAAGAATATAATTATTTGATTCAACTCTACAATTTTCCAAGTAGGTTCGATCAATTGCTGTACGGCTTTTGATTCTTCGACCAAAGAAGAGTCAAAATAATGAAACACATCAAGTGTTTCCATGACCTGTAGAATTTGATTTGGATATGGATGTTGCAATATTTTTTCAAAAATTCTGGTTTTTTCTCCATCAGAATGTTTAAAACAATCACGATTCTTTTTAGAAAAAAAATAGTTGCCACAACTATACAATACTTTAAAAGTGGTTGTTGAACAGTGATTATTTAATAAGTTTAAAAATACTTGATCGCTAATCCCATTTTGAAATAAATGTACTACATCAGGTAATTGCATTACCATACAAACATAGAAAAAACGTTCAAAGAACTCTTTTTCTATAAGATTGGAAAGAATATGAGAATTGAGGATAAAGTCATGCTTATCTTCGTGGCAGTTTTTTACAAACTCTAAAATGAGCTTAAAAGGGTTATTATGAAAATATTTTACAGATAAGTTGTCTTCAGAGAAACAAGTTTTACATACATTCTGTTGCTTTTGATGTATTGAATTAAAGCATTTATCTAAACTTTGAAGGAGTATTTGTGTTAGACAGTTGTACTCGTACAAAGTATCAATTGTTTCTTTAAATGTTAATAATATCTCATTATGACAATACAAAAACTTTAAAGATTCTTCAGACTCTTTAAAAAGATTTTCACCACTTAGTTTATGTCTTAATGCACCTAATGCTTTTGTGAGTGCACTTGATTCTTCAGAGGATTTTTGGGCTTGTCCAAATACTAAATAAAGCAAATATATTTGATCTACATAATTTAGTGTTTTTTGTCCGGGTTGTTTTATACTGTCTTTATAAATGTTTTTTGCAAAAGCATCTAACAGTAAGAGCGTTGGGTGTCATGTATTGTCAAATAATTTTAGCCAAGAATTGTTTAGGTAGTTTTGAATAGCTGTTTGAATATCGTCTCGTAGTAACTCTACAGGGTATTGATCTAATCTAACTAGCATGATTGATATGTCCTCCTTGCAATAGTTATCATTTATTTCTTACCTTACCGTAAAATATCAATGATAATCAACACGGACGGTATTGTTTGTTTGTTGATCAGTAGCAGTAGACATCCCTGTTATCACCCGTCCTCCTGCATCACTTGCATAACGTTCGATACTACCTTTCACCTGCAATGGGACTTCTGCTTCATTATGATTATCTGTAGGACCACTCATCCAGCGCAGTGCCCGGTTTGGAATTTCATAGACTAGACTAAAACTGCGATTTACAATTGCAATTGCAATAGTAGTGTAGATCATTATCATTGCAGTATGTGTCACAATATTTAACCAGTCACTCCCTGCTTCTAGTTGATGCACAGATTGAATTGCAATATCGTAACTGTAATTAAAAAAGTTAAAAGCAACACTGCATAGAATAATACCGCTGATAAAGCCAAAAATCATTAATACGGGTCTGAAAAAAAGACTTGCAAGCAGCATGGTCGACTGTTCTGCTTTACCAAAAAAATCATGTCCACCTTCAGGATGCATGAGACCAAGTGCAATGAGAGCTCCTGCTATCATTGCTTCAAATATGAAGATAAACCAAGTTAATGCACCAAAGAAAAAAATAAGAAATGGAACTAAAGGGACATAATAGATAAGGGTTGCACCAATGATAAAATTACTCACTGTCCAAATGATGATGAGAGGGGTAAACACTGTATAGGTACCAATAGTTGCCAAAAGACTATTTCTGTTACTGCTATCTTCTATATGCCATGCTTCACCCCCTTTCTCAGTTGTTTTAAAAAAGATACCTGAAAATGTAATAAAATTTTGTACTAATCCTTTCCATGCTTCTTCTACGGCATAAATTAAAAGACTTCCAATTGTTGCAAGGGCAATCACAGGATCAATGTGACTTTGCAGGGTAGCTTCCATGTTTCTTTGAAAAAACTGAATATTTTTATGGAACGGACTAAATAGCTGATTAAGTATGTCTTGACGGTTTTCATGAGGACTGACAAAAGATTTTCCTTCTTCTCCCTTTGGAAAAAGCTTTTCATGGTACATATACTCTGTGTCCACTTGTTCACGCTCAATTGCGCTATCAATCTTTTGAATTATTGTATGCCATTGCTCCTTGATTTTTTTATTTTTAAACTGTTTTTCGATTTCTAATAGAAAACATCTTGTTTTCATATAGCGATGAGATAAATCAATTTTTTGATTCAAATTGCGTATTTTTTGATTATACTTTGCTAACTGATAGTAATAGCTCCCAGCCATCATCCATCCTTCTGCTTTCATTTTTTGAAAATTTTTCTTAAATTCTTGATTTGTTTTCTCATTCTCTTGAAATTGTTTTTTTAATAAAGCAGGTTTTGTAATACTTAGAAAGCTTAAAACGCTATTATATAAAGCACCATACGGTAATGAAGAAAGCTCAACACTAGGAATAGTCGATGTCTTTTTGCTTGAAGTCGTGAGCGTAGTTTGTGCAATTTGTTGTGCAAGCGGTAATAATTGCCATACCATCTGTTGTATTCCTGCTGTAACAAAAGCATCAAAAGTAGGATCCAAGGTATTTTTCCAAGAAACATAGCCACAACTATTCGCTACATTATCTTGTTTAAAACGAGTAGCATGCATATTTGTAAACTGAATGACTTTTCCATCTGGTAGCAATTGTACATGTAATTCAGGTATTGAATACACGTGACGTTGCATTGTACCTTTTTCTTGGTCTTCTAAAATCTGTGCATTTTGCGCAAGAATCATTGACACTTCTGCTTTTAAAATGTCACCTGCTTGTTGAATAAGCAAAGTATAATCAGCTTGCTGTTTCAGTAAATCAGCTTCTTGTTTTAATGCATGACGATTTAAAAGACGTGTTTCAACAATTGTGCCAAAATTATCTAAGTAATTAATTGCAGTTCCCCAGACGTGATTCGCCAATCCAATACCTTGAATAACAACGTACATCACTATCACTTGTACTATGGAATAACCGGTTGCTGCTTTTGGGATAAGTAAGCAGGTACCACCTACAATACGTACAGGTACCCACATGGAAGACCATTTTTGTCCTAAAAATTGTCCTTCCGAAGCCGTGTTTAAAATACCGATACAAGAAGTATAAGACCATAAAATTCCGGCGAAGCAAAGCAACAAGGTGTTCATAACACGAAACATTTGACCTAAGATTTGGCTACCTCCTCCTTGTAACACGCCACCAATTGCACCAAAAGCATTTGAGAGGTAGCCAACAGAGACATCTGTTAAAACAGGTTGTAATGATAAGTAATCCATGTTTGCCAAAATTTCAGGTGAGAAAAAAGCAATGCTTAGCAGCAACCATTTTTTCATTTCATACTCCTTTTTCTAAAACTTGCATCAAACCAATCAGAAAAATTCTGCCCTAATTTTTTATCTTTAAGTTGAAATAGCCAAAAATGGTATTGAAATATTTTTACCAATACCATGCTACTTACTGTTAGTGCAATACAAAAACTAAGCCATAATTGATAATAAGCAAGGTAGAAACCATAGCTTAAAATAAATGAAAACAGTATTGTAAGCAGGGTGATAAGACGAGAAAAAATAGACTGGCGATATAAAAGATCAGATTCTGATAATCTAAGTTTTTGAACGATGTAATCAAAAGAAATTTGACTCTTTTTTGTCTCTTTCAAAAAATTTTTATGAATATCTTTTACTAAAGTATTGCGTGCTTTAACCCATGAATGTTGATCAATCCAATGTTGAAGTTTGAACGTTGTTTTGAAACAAAATTTTAGAAACCGGTTGAATAACATCATACAAAGTATATTCTTTTAAAAAATATGGAAAAGATTATCATAAAAACTATCTTAGTTATTTTACAGATATACTATAAAAATTTAACAAATTTTTTCTTCAACTATGGCTGATTTAACGTTAAAAGCTTCACATGAATACTGGCAGCAATATTCAGATCCCATCATTCATCGAGTACTCAGTTTTATGGAAAGCGTAGAAACATTTCCTCAGTTAAAAAATCCTTTATTTGATACCATCATTAACGAACTTAATAAAGCATTAAGTTTACTTAAAGAATCCGACATAAATCAGCCTAATCAACAAGATTTGTTTATTCGGTTTGGTAACGAACTACATATGACACAAACATTGCGTCTATTACAAGCTTTAGATACTGCAAAAGCGGGTTCTGCAGCTAGAATCTTGATGTATGCTGAGACTATGAATCAAAAATCAAATTCTGATAGTGCTCTGTTTTTACAACGTAATATTATTTTTGAACGCCTTAGGCTGCTGACAAGACTCTTTTCTCAAGAACGCTTACGTTTAATACAACAGGCATTAGAAGAATAAGAAAATTATTTACCTACTTTATTCAACCACGGTAAACTCAGCATTTTTGTTTGATGCTGCAATAGTGTCAAAATTATCATCAATGTTTTCTTCTAGAAAAAAAATCATATCTGTTATTTCGCTTGGATAGATCGCTATAATTGCACGTATTGGAATTTCAACCGCAACAATGCCCAAAGGCATATCAAATGCTGCGTTAAAATAAATAGTATTGTGTTTGATACAAAAATTATCAGTCGCTTCCTCTGAGATATTTAGTCTAATACGACCATCTTGTGCATAATCTTTAGGTATGATTGTATTGGGATAATTTATATTAATTATAATATAAGGTGTTAACTGACTATCTTTCATCCAATTATACAGTGCTGGAAATAAATAGAAGCATTTTGGTACTAACATTTTGATGATTTTTTACTCGTTAATGGTTGTTTGAAAGCTTAATCGTTCAAAAACGCGTGTTTGATAGGCAAGAATAGCTGGCACTTTGTTAATAATTTCAATTTTTAACTGAAATAAGCGCCATAATAGTGGCGCAATACAGCAATCTACTAACGTAAATTCCTCTTCTAAAAAATAAGGTTTACCGAACCAAGGTGCAAGACTCATTAAGCTATTTTGTAACTTCTTTTGAGCAACTTCTCGTGTTTCTTCGTTTTGAATGGCGCGAAGTAATGTATACCAATTTTTATCAATTTGATAAATAATTTGACGACATTTTGCTTTTACAACAGGATAAACTGGAATAAGTTGGGGATGAGGAAAACGGTCATCTAAATATTCAGCCACAATGAAAGCTTCGTGCAATACTAAGTCTCTGTCTACAAAAACGGGAAAAACCTCATATGGACTAATACGTGTCAAAGCAGCAGGCGGTTTTTTCTTATTTACAACCACAATATTTGCTTGTACATTCTTTTCAGCTAATACAATTCGAATCCAGTGTGTTTTTGGGTCATCAGGCTCAGTATACAGTGTCATCGTTGCTTTTCTGTGATCATTTTGCGCCATAAATGCGTTTCCTCAATAAATTTTTCGATAGCAACTAGTACAAACTAGTTTATACATAGAATGACTGGGAGACTAGGATTTGAACCTAGGTTAACGGAGTCAGAGTCCGCTGTCCTGCCACTAGACGATCTCCCATAAATTTTGTACAAGACAATGAACCATATATTTGTGTTCAGTAGTATAGACTGCAAAAACACTTACCGTTTTCTATAGGTTGCCTTTTTACGCGCTTTATGTAAGCCATATTTTTTACGTTCTACTTTACGTGCATTAGTCGTTGTTAGGTTATGTTGTCTTAACGTTTGATAAAAAGAGGTATGGGTTACTTCTTCAGTGTTCGACTGGTTTTTGATTGTATCAAGGGTTACATCATTGGTCTTTTCAAATGCAATTAACGCTTTTGCAAGACCAAGGCGTATCGCATCAGATTGGCCACTTTTTCCTCCTCCGTGCACTCTAATATTAATGTCAAACATATTTTCAAGATGAAGGATAGTTAATGGCTTACGCAAATTATGTAATGTAGAGAATTCTGTAAAATAATGAGCGATCGGTTTATCATTAATCGTAATACTAGCTTGTTCTGAACGATTAGGTTTTATAAATACACGTGCACTTGAACGCTTACGACGTCCTGTACCGTAGGAGAAATTAGGAAAAGACATAAGATTAACTGTGAAGCTCAATTTTTTGAGGATTTTGTGCTAAATGAGGGTGTTTAATACCTACGTAAATTTTTAAGCATCTATACGCGGCGCGTCCTAAAGAATTTTTAGGTAGCATACCTTTAACTGCCTTCTCTAAAATACGCGTTGGAAAACGGGCAAATAACTTGTCGAACCGTTCTGACTTTAAGCCACCCGGGTAACCTGTATAATGCTGATAAATTTTACTGTGTCTCTTGTCACCTGTAACTCTAATTTTTCCAGCATTTAACACAATAACATAAGGTCCCGTAAGTACATGAGGTGTAAAAAATGGGTTATTTTTTCCACGTAAATATGCAGCAATTTGTGTTGCTACTCGGCCTAATGTTTTGTCTGCAACATCAAACAAGTACCACGGCCTTTCAATTTGCCCTGATTTTGCCATAATGGTTTTCATATTTAATCTTAAAAAGGTAATTGGATAATTGAGTTATTAATTAAAAATTCTCATTCTATCTTTTTCCTTGATAGGTTTCAAACACGTTGAATTTTTCAACTTAAGGCGTTTATAATTTTGATGAAGCGAAGGTGGCGAAATGGTAGACGCGCTGGATTTAGGATCCAGTAGGGAAACCTGTGAGAGTTCGAGTCTCTCCCTTCGCATACTTTAATACTGTTTTTAGCTTTTATAATAATGGCCACTCATACCATAGAAATTCTTGACACCTGTCAAAGACGGATTTTAGTAACAATTTCTAAAGAAGAAGTACAAAGTGTAAAAAACGAAGAAGCTGAAAGAATTTCTCGTTCTAAAAATAGCATTCCTCCAGGTTTTCGACCAAACCATAAAGAAACAAAACGTTATATTGAGAAAAATTTAGGAAGCTTTCCAAACGCATTGAAAAAAGTCCACCAAAAACTTTTCGACGATAGCTTAAAGCATGCTCTAACTCAAGAAAAGCTTAAACCGGTTTGGCCTGTTGAACTATTAGAAGAAAATCAAACGTTTCATCGTGATGGCTCATTAAGCTACATAGGTGAATTTGAAATCTATCCTCCTATCTCGCACGTTAATTGGGAAAATATTACGCTTGAGAAATTAGAGGCACAAATTACTGAATCAGACATTGAAAACACCATCACTCAATTGGATATGAGAAATACTGATACAAAATTACAAGAAGAGACGGACGAAATAAAAAACAAAGCACAGCAGTGGGCTGAATCGATGTTAACACAGGCAAAGTGGCAGCATTTAAAATCACAAGTGATGACAACATTGGTTAAACAAAATCCAATAACAGCGCTTCCAGCAAAGTTAATGAAACACCATTATGAATTATTTAAAAAAAGTTACCCTACAGAAAGCGAAGAAATCTTGCACCAAAAATCACAGACTGCACTTATACAAGATATTCTGATTGATGCTTATATTAGAGAACATCGTATACAATTAGACGCGCATCGTTTTGAAACTAAAATTCAAGAAATAAAATCTGCATTCAAAAATCAAGAAAAAGCGTTTAACCTTTTTATACAAAATAAGGATATGTACTATCAATTATCTATGCATACTTTAACCGATCAAGTCATTGATCATCTTTTAGAAAAAGTTCACTATATTTCTAAAGCAAGTACTTACCAAGAAATCATTAATTTTAAGAAATCTTCATCAATAAATGAAAAAAAGAGGATATAGCATGAGTTCAATACTAGTCCCTATGGTGGTGGAACAAACCAATCGTGGTGAACGCGCTTATGATATTTATTCTCGTCTTTTAAAAGATAGAATTATTTTTGTTAGCGGTACAATTGAAGATGCAATGGCTAATCTTATCATTGCGCAACTACTTTTTTTAGAAGCTGAGGATCCGAAAAAAGAGATTTCACTTTACATTAATTCACCAGGCGGGATTGTCACTTCTGGTCTAGCTATTTACGATACAATACAATTCATTACACCTGAAGTTAGTACGCTTTGCGTTGGACAGGCAGCAAGTGCAGCAGCGCTATTGCTATGCGCAGGTGCATCTCAAAAACGTTATAGTTTACCCAACTCCCGCATTATGATTCATCAACCACTAGGTGGTTATCAAGGGCAAGCATCTGATATTGAAATTCATGCAAAAGAGATACTCAATGTGAAAGAACGACTCAATATGATTATGAAAAAACATAGTACACTGAGTTTGGAAGAGATTTCGACCTACACTGATCGTGACACTTTTCTTAGCCCTGAAAAGGCAATTCAGTATGGTTTAATTGATAAGATATTGCAATCGCGCAATGATACAGAAATGACTATGCCATAATCGATTTGAAAAAATATAAAGCAACCTCATTATAATTGGATGACTCCAAAAAAATTACCGTTATAGTACGATATTAATCAATAGCAGGCATAACACGTGAACTCTTCTAATTTTGATAACACAAATGATTTCATACAAGCCTGTGCCGTATGTAGAAAAACAAAAAATGAAGTTGAGATTTTGTTAAAAGGGCCTTACGCATTTTTATGTAATGAATGCGCACAAGCAGGTGTGAAATTTTCAGAAGATTTTAAACGCTCGAACACCCAGTTTACAAAGAAAATTTTTTCTATCCCTACTCCAAAAGAAATTCACGCACATTTTGACGAACTGGTTATTGGACAAGAAATTGCAAAAAAAACACTTGCAGTGGGAGCTTATAACCACTATAAACGTGTTGCACTTTTAGATACATTAAATAGCGAAGACGAAACTGAAATTACAAAAAGTAATATTTTGATTTTAGGTCCTACGGGTTCAGGCAAAACATTGCTGGCACAATCGCTTGCACAGCAATTAAAGCTTCCTTTTGCAATTGTAGATGCAACCACTTTGACAGAAGCAGGCTACGTTGGAGAAGATGTTGAAAACATTTTACAACGTTTGCTACAAGATGCTGAAGGCGATATTGAAAAAGCACAAAAAGGCATTGTTTATCTCGATGAAATCGATAAACTAAGTCGTCGCAGTGAAAATCCTTCTATCACAAGAGATGTTTCAGGTGAAGGTGTTCAATACGCTTTACTGAAGCTATTAGAAGGAACGGTGGCATCTGTTCCTTTACAAGGTAGTCGAAAACATCCACAACAAGAAAACACTGTTTTAGTGAATACAAAAAATATTCTTTTTATCTGTGGTGGTACTTTTTCCGGTATTGAAAAAATTATCAGTGAGAGAACTGAGAAAACAGGCATCGGCTTTGGTACAAAAATTCGTCATGTCTCTAAAGATACAGCCAATGGAAACATTTTAATGCGATTAGAGACAGAAGATTTAATTAAGTACGGTCTTGTACCCGAATTAATCGGACGTTTATCTATTACTACTAGTTTGACCGCATTGAACCAAGAACAGATGGTCAGTGTGTTGACCGAACCAAAAAACGCATTAGTTAAACAATACAAAAAATTATTTCGTTATAATGATATTCAATTAGAATTTGACCAAGAAGCATTAATTGCAATTGCAGACGAAGCATTTGCAATGCAAGTTGGCGCTAGAGCACTGCGTGCTATTTTAGAAAAACACTTACTTAACTTGATGTATGAATTACCTTCAAGAGAAGATATCGCGACTGTTCGCATTACAGCTAACTTCATTCGTCAACAGTCAAAACCTTTACTTTTCTCAAAAAATGCACAAGAAGTACTAGAAGATCAATCGGTAGGTGCATAAATATTATGTCATTCTCAAAGCAACTGATGCCGATTGAACAGTTTCAAGTTGTACCAATTCTCTTAATGGATACAGTTGTCTACCCGCATACACTTATCCCAAAAGAAATTAAAAATACAGAACAGATAAAATTGTTAGAACGCGTTGCAACAGATACAGAAAAGAATAAATATGTTTTGCTCATCGCTCAAGAAAAAAATACTATACCTTTTTCTGCAACAAATCACTTGTATGAAATCGGAACACTCGCTAATGTTTTGCAATTAATTAAATCTTCTAGTGAAACATCGCAGCATACTATAGAACCAGGTAATACCGCATCTTCTCAAGAAACAGCACAAGTCGTTTTAGAAGGCATACAACGATCACGCATCATGAAAATTTTTGAAGAAAAAGGAGAAATGTATGCACAAATAGTGCCTTTTCCAACACAGATTCCTAAAGACGAAAAAACACAAGAAACAATTAAAGCACTAAGTCAAAACATCTTAGAACAATTCAAACAATACATTCAAATTCATAGTAGAAAAATTCCTTTAGAAATTATTAATATTTTAGCAGATCTTGAAGATCCTGATCGTTTAAGCGATATGGTGGCCATGCACATCACCTTTCCTTTGACAAATAAGCAAGATTTGCTTGCTTTTAAACAAGAACTACTTTCTATTGATTATTTGGAAAAAAGACTTAATCGACTTTCTATATTTCTTGAAGAAGCATTAGAACTTTTATCTATACAAAAGAAAGTACGTGAGCGTGTTAGGTCACAAATGGAAAAAAATCACAGAGAATACTATATCAATGAGCATATTAAAGCGATGCAGCAAGAACTAGGTAACTCTCAAGGTACAAACACTGAGTATGATGTACTCGCAAAAAGTATTAAAGAAGCTAAGATGCCAAAATTAGTACATGAGAAAGCGATGACTGAGTTCAATAAACTAAAAAATATGTCATCACTCACTGCAGAGGCAACTGTAATCCGTAATTACCTAGACGTCTTAACGCGCGTTCCTTGGTACAGAAAAACTAAAATCCAATACCGCATTGAAAGTGTAGAAGAACATCTCAATCAAAAACACTATGGGTTAAAAGAAATAAAAAAACGAATCATAGAATTTATTGCTGTTCAAAAAAGAGTACCAAAATCCAAAAGCCCTATTTTATGTTTCGTTGGTCCTCCAGGTGTTGGAAAAACCTCTCTAGGTGAATCCATTGCAACCGCTATTGGAAGAAAACATGAACGAATTTCACTTGGGGGGGTTAGCGATGAAGCAGAAATTCGAGGTCATCGACGTACTTACATTGGTTCTATGCCAGGTCAATTTATACAAAAGTTAACTAGAACAGGTGTGACAAACCCCGTGCTTATTTTAGACGAAATTGATAAAATTGGATCACGTACTTCTCAGGGTAATCCAAGCTCAGCACTGTTAGAAATATTAGATCCCGAACAAAACCGTAAGTTTAATGACCATTATTTAGAAGTAGATTACGATTTATCAGAAATTCTTTTCATTGCAACCGCTAATGAAGTAAACCATATTTCAGAAGCTTTGTTAGATCGTATGGAAGTTATTCGTCTTTCAAGCTATATGCAAGAAGAAAAAGAAAACATTGCATCAACTCATCTTTTACCTAAACAAAAAAAGCAACATGCATTAAACGATACAGAACTACACATCACAGAAGATGCAATAACAGATATTATTCGATATTACACATCAGAGCCAGGTGTGCGTCATCTTGAAAGAGAAATTGCTAAATTGTGTCGAAAAGTGGTGATACGATTGGAGAAAGAGAAACTAAACACATTGCCTATCATGATTGAATCTAAAGATCTTGAGCAATACCTTGGTACAAAACGTTTTCGACACGAAGAAGCGGATCATACCGATCAAATTGGACTGGTTAATGGACTAGCTTGGACAGCAGTGCGAGGTGAGCTACTGAAAATTGAATCTTTACTTATTCCAGGTAAAAATAAAATAACACACACAGGTCAATTGGGCGAAGTAATGCAAGAGTCAATTAAAACAGCTCTAACCGTTGTTAAAAGTCGTCTTATACAATTTCAGTTTTCATCTTCAGTATATGAACATTCAGATATCCATGTTCACTTGCCAGAAGGTGCAACGCCAAAAGATGGACCTAGCGCAGGTATTGGTATCTGCTGTGCTTTACTCTCTAGCATAGTGAAACAACCCGTACGTGGAGACATTGCAATGACAGGTGAAATCACTTTACTTGGAAAAGTGTTGCCCATTGGTGGTCTAAAAGAAAAATTACTTGCTGCTTATCAAAGTCGTATTAAATGCGTTATTATCCCAAAAGAAAACGAGCGTGATCTTTCAGAGATTCCACAGAATGTTTTAGATAGCTTAACTATTCATACTGTACGCTGGATCGATGAAGTGTTTCAGTTAGCATTTCGGGCACCACTGTCTCCAATGGAAAAAACAACAGAATCAACATCTTTTATTGGAAATAAGTAAATTGTAAGCTGTTGCAAAAGTATCTACCCTTAGTGAATAATGAAAATTAAGGCAATTTTTGACAGTTTGTCATTTATCGTTTTACAACAACCTAATCCAAAATGGGATGCTTTTATTCAAAAAGATTTTATACAAGTCAAAAATTTTTTATTAAGCTATCAAAATAATACGGCAACCTTCAGCGCTTATCGCCGTGAAACAGAGCGCCTTTTACAATGGGCATGGCATATTCACCAGAGATCAATTCGCGATTTACGTCGACAAGACATTGAGTTATATATTCAATTTTGTCAAAATCCACCTTTAGCTTGGATAGGTACACAAAAAAAGCCTCGTTTTTTAGGTAGTGCAAAAAATAGAATACCAAACCAAAATTGGTACCCTTTTGTTGCCACTGTGCCTAAAGCAGCCCATCGCAAAGGATATATACCTAACCCTAAACATTACCGCCTATCTGCAAAATCATTAAGAGAAATTTTTACAATTACAAGTAGCCTCTATCATTTCTTAATTCGCGAAGAATATACTTTAATTAATCCTGTGGCACATATTCGCCAAAAAAGTCACTATTTTCAAACATATCAATCGAAACAGAAAGTAAGGCGGTTAACTGAATTACAATGGGACTATGTTTTGCACACCGCAGAAAAAATGGCAGTAGATGGTCAAAAAGTACATGAACGGGCGCTTTTTATTATTACTATTCTTTACAGCTTATATTTGCGTGTTTCAGAACTAAGTGCAAATATTAGGTGGACACCTAAGATGAGTGATTTTGCAAGGGATCAGGACGGTTTGTGGTGGTTTACCACTGTAGGAAAAAATAATAAGGAAAGACAAATTTCGGTAAGTAACGCACTTTTAGAAGCATTAGGGCGCTATCGCTTATCACTGGGATTACCACGATTGCCTACCCCGTATGAACAAGTACCACTAATCCCAAAGATACATGGGAAAGGTCCTATCTGTTCAACCAGTCAAATCCGCGTTATTGTACAAAACTGCTTTAATGCAGCCATTTTGCAGTTTAGAGAAGAAGGTTTGTCAGAAGAAGCTATTTCTTTAGAAAATGCAACAGCACATTGGCTTCGTCATACAGGTATCTCAGATGACATCAAGCACCGTCCAAGGGAACACGTTAGAGATGACGCAGGGCATAGTTCAAGCATGGTTACTGATCGTTACATTAATGTTGAACAACGAGCACGCCACCAAAGCAGCCGAAATAAGAAAATAAAGCCTTTATTATGATGGTGGAGGCGGTGGGAATCGAACCCACGTCCAAAGATTTTCTACTTTGGGTCCTACATGTTTAGTGCAATCAAGTATTTAATTAGAATACAATGGATTGACACATTCAATTCTAACGAGATTGTTCATGTTAATTATTTATATTCCAATCCAACATAAATAACGAGCTTGTAAAAATGACCACCATTAGCCGCTGTACAAGCACAAGCAGTAATGTGGCGCCTTGTCGGTTTTTAATCGACAATGCGTTGTATAAAGTGCTGACTAATTAGGCAGCAGCTTTGACAGCGCGGCGAGGGAACTTACTTTTGTTTGCAAGTATTGTTTTACAACGTGATTAACGAGGCCCAGTTGCCTCCTCGACATGCACCGTTAAGCTTAAAACCTCTGTCGAAGCCTTATCGCCCCCGAAATTAAATAATAACACATTTTTTTATTCATTAAAAACAAAAGATTTCTTTTTAAAATGAGTAGTTTTCTAAGTGTCATTGCTTTACAATGAAAACAAATAAAAATCCTTTTTTCTAGATTTTCTCATCTCATTTTTTATGTCTCAAGCAGTCCTCGACCAAATTATTCAACAAGACTATCAACACGGCTTTACAACTAATATTGAAACGGAAACATTTTCACAAGGACTATCAGAAGAAGTCATTCGTGCTATTTCAAAGAAGAAACAAGAACCCGCTTTTATGCTTGACTGGCGTCTTAAAGCTTATCAGCATTGGCAAACGCTCAAAGAGCCACATTGGGCCAATCACGCACAGTATGCGCCCATTGATTATCAATCCATTAGTTACTATTCATCTCCCAAATTAAAAGTAGCACCCAAAAGCTTAGCTGACGTTGATCCTGAGTTATTACGCACCTATGAAAAGCTGGGTATCTCTTTAAAAGAGCAAGAACGCTTATCAGGCGTTGCAATTGATGCCGTATTCGACAGTGTTTCTGTTGCAACAACTTTTAAAGAGAAGCTTGCTTCGTTAGGCATTATTTTTTGTTCTATGTCAGAGGCTATCACCCAACATCCTGCATTAATTGAACGTTATTTAGGATCAGTCGTTCCTTACACGGATAACTTTTTTGCAAGTTTAAATGCGGCTGTTTTTAGTGACGGCTCTTTTTGTTATATTCCCGAAGGTGTTCGATGTCCTATGGAACTTTCAACTTATTTTCGAATTAATGCAGCAAATACAGGTCAATTTGAACGAACTTTGATTATTGCAGAAAAAGGCAGCAGTGTTAGCTATTTAGAAGGGTGTACTGCTCCTAGACGCGATCAAAACCAATTACATGCGGCAGTCGTTGAACTGATTGCATTAGATCATGCCAGTATCAAATATTCTACGGTACAAAATTGGTATCCGGGTGATAAAGAAGGTAAAGGGGGTATTTACAATTTCGTGACAAAGCGTGGCCACTGCTTAGGATGTCACTCTAAAATTTCTTGGACACAAGTTGAAACTGGCTCTGCCATTACTTGGAAATATCCAAGTGTTGTTTTAAAAGGAGATCATTCTATCGGAGAATTTTATTCTATTGCATTAACGAATCATAAGCAGCAAGCTGATACGGGTACTAAAATGATACATATTGGTCAGAATACACGTAGCACAATCATCTCAAAAGGTATCTCAGCTGGAGCCAGTCAAAATACTTATCGAGGTTTAGTCAGTGTGATGAAATCTGCTGAATGCGCACGCAATTATACACAATGTGACTCACTACTTATTGGTAGTCACTGTGGTGCACATACTTTTCCAACCGTAGAATCAAAAAATGTTAATGCTCAAATTGAACATGAAGCATCAAGTTCTCGTATTAGCGAAGAACAACTTTTTCTCTGCCAACAACGTCATTATGATTTAGAAACAGCGTTTTCAATTATTGTCAATGGTTTTTGTAAATCTATTTTTAAAAAGCTTCCTATGGAATTTGCCGTGGAGGCACAAAAGTTACTTGATTTAAGTTTAGAAGGAACAGTCGGTTAAGTTAAAAAAAAGTGCGTACTCATTAAAGACTGCTTGAAATAATAAGTAGAACAATATTACGTGCTCTTCACGAATTCATTGTTTGAAGCAAAACGTGTTACATAAAAGTTTTTTTATTTGGAATGCTTTTATATGTACATCACATCTTCTCCTAGTTCAAAACAAGATGAGAAAATAACTTCTGAAGAAGATATTATTCAACATCAAGAGAATCTCGCAGAATTGCTGGGATCTTTGCTGACCTACTATCAATTTATTCAGTTTTGCATGCCATTTCTTTCTGAAGAACAAGCAATAGCATTACACAATGAGTCTGAAAAACAAGCAAACGAATCTGAAAAAAAAGCAATAAAATTACACAATGAAATTGAAAAAGTATTAAATACGTCGATTTCTTTTCCAAATTCAAAAAAAGTAAGTTCTACTTTGCAGTCAGTAAAATGCTTCTTAGATGATATATGTAATCTTTTTGGCAACAAAAGAGAAATGGAAGTTTTAACTAAAGAATATTTTGATCGATCCGTTGAAAAGCAAAGGTTACAGAACGCTTTATATGAGCATTCTTTCTATCGGAAAAAATCTAGTACACCTGCAAGTACAGCACAAGTTACAAGAACAAGAAGCATCACTTTTGCTGAAACCGTCTCTCAAAAAGTACTCGGTTCAACCTTAAAAGATTTTTTAAAGCAGCAAGCCGATCAGTTGACAGAGTATCAAGAAAAATTGAAACGATGTGAAGAAAATCAAGAGAAGATCAGGCGTGACTATAAAGAGAAAAGTGAAGAAAACACTGTTCATGCGTTTGCAATATGTAGAATACTCTTTTCCATTACTCAAGATTTAGCAATAGTCGATTCGAACCGTTGGGTCGAGTTCTTTAACTCTTCTCATTTAACCAACCTTCAAAAGCCTGTATCCGCAGGATTGAGTAAAAGATTTACAATGTAAAGTTCACACATGCCGCAAAGCATGAGATAAAAGTGAGTTTTTATAGTCAATTGAAAGAACAAGATGCTGTGCTTTTTAAGGCATAGTATCTCGTTCGATCAACAAAATTAGCCTGATTTTATGTAGAAAATGTAACCATTTTTACCTATAATAATTGGACACCACCGTATTGATAGGTATACTTTTATTGAGATGGCAACATTACACGATTTACCAGCTGAAATTTTTTTTCATCTTTTTGAGATATTGAGTCAAGAAGCAGATCTAAAAGCTTTTTACTTTTTTATATTAAATAGCAAAATGCACTACACGCATGCTATGCACTATACTCGTGCATTTCTTAAAGAGAATACTCTTAATGAAACAGCTCCTTCTTCTGTCCGAATATTTTTTAATCCACTCTCACATTTTTCTTATCTTAAAACGGACACTTTGATTAAACATCCACGATTTAAAAACGCTTATCAAAGACTTTGTGTACAGTTTAAAGAACCGCAGACTATCACAACACTAGATATTGAATCATCGCTTCTTGCAATTACTTTACCCTTTTTCAAAGAAAAATTATTAGCACAAGGCACGCATTTTGCAACATTATTAACTACCATAGCAAAAAATCCGTTGGCTGCATTTTTTATCGGTGAGAATAGCGAATTAATACATGCACTATTAGCCACGACAGAAAATATCTTGGATTTTATCGACATTGCAGATGCAAATGAATCCGTTGCACAGCAATTAGTGATCCATCATTTTAAAGAAAAAATACAGTCATCCACTTTTCCTCAACGTGACATTATCACTTATCTTAAAAAGATGTGTGAAAGGCATGTGACCTTTGCACAACTTGTATTAAAAGAACCTGTTTTGCTTAATCTGTTACTCTCTGAGGTCGATACGAATCATGCTTGGTATTTATCGGTTATCGCGCAAAAGCATGAAGCTGTTGCACACGCTTTATTGAATAACTCAAAGCCAAAGTTAAAAACTATACTGTTAGCAAATGGAGAAAACGCACAGTATCTAAAACCAATTTTAGTTGCACACGAATCTTTGGCACTTTTTGCAATACAAAAAGATTATGCTTGCCAAGAGACAATACTATCACATCCTTACAGCGCTTCTTTTTTAAAAGAAATCGCTATAGAACACGTATCTTTTGCACACTTACTGTTTCAGAAGCACAATAAAGCGTTTTACAATACCTTTTTTTCAGATAAAAAAAGTACATTTTATTTAAAACAGATAATAGAAGCACATCCTAAAAAATTAGAAATT
>CAYUIV010000008.1:0-40664 GCA_964444925.1 uncultured Coxiellaceae bacterium
TTTTCTCACACGTGAGATGCTCGCTTACGTCTAATGTCTGTTGTAGTTTTAAATGTATTGTTCGTGTACTTGAGTCAAATAGAGTTGAGAAATATTAATTTCACTCTGAAAAAATACAGATTAACATTACACTTTGATTGTAACAGTTGCTGGTTTAAAAAATTTGATGGAAATGTTTGAACTAAGAGATCATCCCTAACCTTTATATAGAATAGCTCATTTATTCCTTTGTTCACTTGAAACTATTTACAGTGATTCTACCGCAGAGTAAAGCTTTCTCCACAACCGCATCTTGCTCCTTCGTTTGGATTAATACAGGTTAAATAGCCATTTAACCCTTCACGTACGTAGTTAATTTTAGTCGCTTTAAATACTTTTTGGACCAAATCTTTTTGAACAAAAATTTTGATACCATCCACTAAAAGGCTCATCTCTCCTTCATAGAGCTGGTTTGCCTCTTCAAAGTGATAGAGCCACCCAGAGCATCCTGATTTTTTGAGTTGAATACGTAACCCCTTGTTTTTTTGAAGTTTTCTTTTTAAATAATCACGTGCACTTGTAGTGAGCGTTAGGGTGTTATCAGTAACTGTTATTGACATAAATATTTTCAAGCTAGATAAATACAGGTATGATATAAGCTTTTTATTTTAACTCAATTCTTAAATTTGAAATGAAACAATTTTTAAATACGAAATTGTTAGGCGGTACCTTACTCCTTACTGGTACAGCAATGGGAGGTGGATTACTTGCCTTACCTCTTGCAACAGCTAAAGCTGGTTTCTTAAATTCATTTGCGCTATTAATAAGTACTTGGCTTTTGATGACAACCAGTGCACTTTTAACGCTTGAAATTAGTTTATGGTTACCACCTAACACGAATATTATATCTATAACGCGCACCTTTCTCAATCGAGAAGCCACACTATTGGCATGGAGTAGTTACTTACTTTTACTCTATTCTTTAGTCGCTGCCTATGTTGCAGTGGGTGCAGATTTGCTGACAAGTTTCATACCTTATCTTTCATCAAAAGGTGTTTATTTTAGAGCAGTATCAGCGATTTTGTTCACAAGTGTGCTAGGGAGCATTGTCTACCAAGGTATTAATTGGGTAGATTATTTTAACCGCATCTTAATGTTTTTTAAACTGACACTTTATAGTTTGATGGTAGCGACTATATTACCATATATTTCAGTTGAAAAACTAACGGGTGGAGAAATACAGCATGTTACAAAAGGGTTTGGCGTACTAATTACTTCGTTTGCGTACGCGAATGTCATTCCAAGTCTTCGCACCTACTTTGGTGAAAAAATTGCCGATCTACGTAAAGCAATTTTAATGGGAAGTACAATTCCACTCATCTGTTACACACTGTGGAATGCAAGTGTTACAGGTACCATACCACTATATGGAGAATTAGGTTTAATTAAAATCAGTCAAATGAATGGATCGACTACACAACTAATTAAGCAATTAAATCAGTTACTCAATAATCGCTTTATTACGATTTTATCCAATAGTTTTGCTTATGTTTGTGTATTAACAACGTTTCTAACGTGTTCACTGGGGCTTTCGGATTTTATAGCCGATGGTTTAAAATTAACTAAGAAAAAAACAAAAACAGATGATCTATTTATTTACGGAATAACATTTATTCCACCTCTTCTTATTGCTTTAGTTTTTCCTGAAATATTTGTTACGGCGCTAAATTATGCTGGAATTTATTGTCTAATTCTTTTCGTTTTGCTCCCGGTATTAATTGCTTGGCAAGGACGCTACCGCACACCACAAAAGTTTACAACGATTTACCAACTACCGGGTGGAAAAAGTACTTTAATTTGTCTTGGTACAATAGGTATAACGAGTATGTTATATACTCTTTATCACATTTTTAATTCATTAATTAAATAATTTCTATAGGATCGACTTCTAAAAGATAACGCACCGACTTTTTTTCAATATGAGTCAGTTGTTTCACCAAAATAGATAATTTGTCATGTAAGATGGCACGTTTTTTAGCACAAAAGAGTAAGCGAGCACGGTAGTATCCGGCACGTTTTGTTAAAAGCGCTGGAACAGGACCCAATACCGAAATATTTGTTGTTTCAAAATAACTTTGGTTTTTGACTAAGGTTAAAAAGTTTAAAGCAGCCTCTTTTTGTTTGGACTCTGCATGCAGTAATGCAACATAGGTAAAAGGGGGCCAATTTGATTGCTGTCTTCCTTTTAAGGCAAAGCGACTAAAGCCACCGTATCCTTCTTCTACCAATTGACGTAGAACAGGATGATCGGGGTGATGCGTTTGTATCATGACTGTCCCTGTACGACTTGCCCGACCCGTACGTCCTGCAACTTGTATAATTAACTGCGCTGTTTGTTCTAATGCACGAAAATCTTTTGCAAATAAACCCATATCACCTTCTACGATAATAGCAAGGGTTACATTCGGAAAATGATGGCCTTTTGCTAGAATTTGAGTACCGATTAAAATTGCAGGTTGTTCTGTAGGGATACTATTGAGTAGTTGAGATAACGCCTCGTAGTGACGTGTACTATCTGAATCAATTCGAACCTGACGAATATGAGGAAAATATTGTTGTAGTGTTTGTTCGAGACGTTGAGTACCTTGCCCTAAAGCGAAAAGTTGTTTTTGTTTGCATCGGTTACAAAACAATGGCACACAAGTTGTATAATCACAGTAGTGGCATCGAAGTGTTTCAGGTAGCTGATGTAATCGTAACGGACTATCACAGTTGGGGCAAATAACTGTCCAACCACAGTCATGACACAAATACAACGGGGAAAAGCCTCGTCGATTTAAAAATAAAATGACCTGTCCTTTGTTTGTAAGATGTTTTTTCATTACTTGAATTGCTTCATGGGATAACCCAGCAGATAAATGATGATGACGAATATCAAGAATTTTTATCAAAGGCAGCAATGCACGACCAGCACGCTTTGATAATACAAGTTTTTGATAACGTCCTTTTTCACTATTTAAAAGACTTTCTAAAGAAGGGGTTGCTGAACCTAAAATAATTGGAATATTAGTTAATTTAGCCAACATAATTGCAGAATCTCGTGCATGATAACGAAAACCACTTTGCTGTTTAAAAGAGCTATCGTGCTCTTCATCTAATATGATTAATCCAACAGAGGATAAAGGTAAAAACAGAGCAGAACGCGTGCCTATCACAATTTTTGCTTGATTATTCCTAATATATTCCCAATTTTTTCTTCTTATTTTCTCACTTAAACGGGAGTGAAATTCAAGAACAACGTTAGGAAATCGAGCAGTAATATGCGCTAACATTTGTGGAGCTAGACTAATTTCAGGTACAAGTAGTAAAGTTTGTTTACCTTGTTCAAGTATTTCTTGCATTAACTGCAGATAAATTTCTGTCTTACCGCTGCCTGTAACTCCCTCTAGCAAAAATGTTTTAAATTGATGTAATTGATTTCGAATGGTTTCAAAAGCTATATTTTGTTCTTCATTAAAAATACATTTCTGTGCACTACAATTTTTTATCACAGCTACCGCTAACTGTGTACTTTTTGTATAGGATTTTTTTGAAGATATATTTTTTAAATAACCTGGTAAGGCATTTGAAAACACTTCGCCTAAAGGCGCATGGTAATAACGACTCATCCATTCTAATAAATGAACTAGAGTAGACGGTAGTAAAGGTGTCTCGTCTAAAACCGCAATGACGAACTTAAGATTTTTAAGCGAAATAGCAGACTGATGCACCAAATCTATGATAAAACCCACAAGTTGACGTTTTCCAAAAGGTATTTTTACTCGAATCCCTTTAAAAGCTTTTCTAATTTTCGCCGCGTCTTTTGAAGAGAGGAGATAATCAAACAGATGATAGGTAGGTATTGCAATTGCGATTCTTACAATCATCACTTTCGTCATATATTCATCGTAAATAATTAGTTGACTTTTTAATGTATAGCTCTTAAGTTGTAATTGAAAGCATTTTTCACTTTTTGAAAAAAAAGCTAAAGTAAGATTACTAATAATGCAATTGTTTGGGTGAATAATTATGGTTAATTTTCTTTCTCCTATTTATCATAGTACGCCCATCACTTGCTTAGGCGAGGATCTCTTTGAATTCATTCGAAAAAGTCCGTTTTCCGCTCATCTTCGAGATACGAAAACTAATAAATATATTTTATGTAATGAATTTTCAAAAGAAAACATCGGTTTACAATCAGCAAAAGATATTGTAGGCCTTAAGCCAAGGGAAGTGATTGAGCATAGAGCATATTCAGAAAAGAATCTAGGTTACCTAGAGGCATGGAATAAAAAACTGCAGGTTTTATTAGACAAGACTTATGAACTTAGTCATCATATCTTATCTCAAAAAACAGCTGCCATTCAACGTGACATTGAGTTAACACTCAGTGGTTATATACGTATCACGCAAACTATCCGTTCCCCTGTTTTTGATAGCAAAAAAAATATTGTTGCGATTGCAAGTGTTGATTATGACTTTGCGCATCAATGTGAATTGCTTACCTTATTTGATTTATATACACAGTACCTCCCTAAAAAAATCGCCATACAAAATTTTCTACAGTTTCTTGAAATTTCGCATTATTTTTTAGAAATACCTACCTGTAAAGAAATCACTACTTTGCTTTTACTCTATCAAAATCAATCAATTGAGTTTGTTGCCGAATATTTACAAATTAGCAAGCGGACTGTACAAGAGCATAAAGCAAGTTTGAGTAGAAAACTGCGAACATTTAATCTTGTCCACCTCCTCACTACCTTACGTACTCGTCATGAAAATAATTTCTCACGCTGGCAATAATTCCAATCATTTATACAATATTGCACTGTTTGCAGGTATTTTTGAGTGGTACGAGTTTGCACTTTATGGATTGATGTCAGCTGCATTAGGACCACTCTTTTTTAATACCGATGATCGTATCAGTACTGCACTTTCTGTATATATTGTTTTTGCACTCAGCTATCTTGCAAGACCTCTAGGAGGTATTTTTTTTGGAAGAATGGGAGATACTGTTAACCATGGTCGCGCCCTTAAACTTTCCTTAATGACCATGGCGGTTCCGACTGCAATTATTGGATTTTTACCTACCTATGCGAGCGCAGGTCTATGGGCCACAAGCGCGCTTTGTACATTACGACTTGTTCAAGGCTTTGGTGTAGGTGGTGAATTTCCCAACAGTATCGCCTATGTTTTTAATACCTCTTCTCAAAAAGAACGCACTTTTCTTGGTAGTATCACTTGCGCCAGTACTTCTCTTGGAATGCTACTGGGCTCAACCGTTGTTTCGAGTTTAAATTGGTATTTTACTAAAGCAGAAATTTTAGATTGGGCTTGGCGTATCCCTTTTTTACTAAGTATTCCGTTAACACTTTTTATTGCATTTATTCGTCGATCTATTATTGATCCTACCTGGCAAAATCGCTCTACAACACAAAGAAGTATGCATTCACTATGGCAACAAGTAATTAAAGCACGTACGAGTTTATTCAAAATGATTTTACTTGGCGGTATGCTTACAACCTGTAGTAATTTACTTTTAATATGGATGCCTTTCTATTTACAAACATTTTTAAATATTCCACCACATATTGCATCAACGACTAACACTATTACTTTAATTGTTGAAATCACCGTACTTGTTTCTTCAGGTTATATGATGTACCAGTTACCGGTTGAAAAATTATTAAAATACTTACACATTGGTCTTTTACTGGCGGTGTATCCACTCTTTTTTTTATTGCAATATCAAAATGTTGGATTACTGATTTTAAGCCAATGCACACTCGCTTTTTTTCTCGGCAGTATTAATGCCTGTTTTATTGAAATGATGGGTCGTGTCTTACCAAAAGAGATACGCTCCATTAGTACTAGTATTATCTTTGCCGTTTCACCTGCGATCTTTGGAGGTCTTGCTCCCTTGACAGCTATTTGGCTGATTAAAACCTATCATTTGCTAACTGCGCCGGCGTTTCTTATTCTAGGGATAAGTATAATTGCAGCACCTGTGACTTTTAGTTTTCGTGCAATTCCAAAACTACCTTATTCAGCATAAAAAAAGTTTAGAGACAATAGACATATTCAATGACGAAAGTAGATAAAAATTCAGTAAAAGTGAAAATTTATCTACCTAATTAGAAAAACTCACTCATACTTCCCAATTGTTGTTTCATATAAAGTCACTTAGATTATTAAGGGTAGTAATTAATGTAATCAAAGGAAGTTATCGTGAATCACAATTATTGTTTGTTGGATGACTATGCGCAGGGGAAACAAAATACACGGCTGAATATTTTGTTAGTCGAAGATGATAAATGCATGCAGATGATTTATCAAAACTTTTGTAAACGATTGAATCATCGAGTTTATACCGTAAGTACTGCTGGTGAAGCACTCAAGCAATTTAACTGTGATAGTTACGATTTAATACTATTAGATCTTGGATTGCCTGACCGCTCAGGAGAATATGTGTTATCCAGCATACGTCAAAAAGAAAAGGATAAGAACCTAAATTCAGTGCCTATTTTTATTACGACAGCGCACAATGATTTAGAATTAACCGCTCGCTGCTATCAACAGCATGCTAGCCTCATTCTATCTAAACCGGTTTCTTTCCCAACTTTTTATAAATTATTGACATTGTATAGTCAACCTAATTTTTCTAAAAGATAAAGATAGGGTGCATGTGTTTTAACAAAAAATATAATGCTTGTTTCTTCTTTGTTTTATTTGTTGCTTTATTTATTTCCCCGTACAGGCTATTATCTCTCTTTGCATTTAAGACTGATGTGTGCCTGTCTAATTTTCCTTCATTAATTCATTTATCTGGAGGATTTGAAATGCTTGCTCTGTTGCATATTCCTAAACAAGCAGTTACCTTACAAAGTTTTAAATAACTGTATTACTTTTAGTAGGAGATAACACCATGCCTTTGAGTATTTTTGACACAATAATATACTTTTTAACATACGCTGTTGTGATAATTACAATCTCTTTTGTGCAAGAGTATTATGAAAAAAACACGATATTTGGCACTTTACTCAAAAGGCGCCGTTATTCCTCTCTTTTGATAAGGTTCATATCCTCGTTTTTAGTCCCGTACTGCATTAGTTGTGTAGCTATTTTACCGATAGGAATTCAAAAAGTATTTTGGTTTATAGCCGCAGTTTGTAGCGTACTTTTAGAGAAAAAGTTACACGAAATAGACTATTGATAATGTCTAGTTAACTTATTTGATTCAAAGAACAAACAACATCTAAGATAGTTACACTACTTTCAATATTAATAAAAAATATCATGTCTCTAACTCTTTTTAAGAAAATAACAATCATGGCTGGTATCTATTTAGCTTTGAGATATTTCTTTGAAAAGCATGCAGTAGAGATTAGCACTTCATCCAAATATCACAGCTATTTATTTTTTATTTTAAAATTGACACTTTTTGCACTTCTATTTTCCCATTCCACATCCCTATATATACATATCGGTCGGCTACTTGATATCTCCATTAGCTGGGATTTATCAATGATAATCTGTGCTTTGAGTGCTAAGCTGAATCATTATTTTCTATTTTTTTAAAGCGTTCAGTTGCTGCAAAGAGACTATTCAAGCACTGTATGCTTGCACATCATTTAACTTCTCTTGCTGAACTCATCATTAAAAAAAGAGGTACATGACATTTCTTTTCTATTCTTATGATAAGATATGGGTTAAAAATCTACTTCAGCCGTATAAATAATACTCTTATACAAAAAAGCTTTTTCAAAGAATTAAAATTGGACTTTTAAATACATTGAATTGCCTTACCACTATCATGAGTAGAAATGATGGTGTCTTAAATATCACTACTACATAATGTAATGTGTTAATTCAATCTTATTTATTGATAAACGCAAAAAAAGGTAGTATACAATAGGGTGAAGCATGCACCTGCTTTCTTGGATTGATAATCAACACTCATGGAACGGATAAGAGTACTTGCAACACAATCTGATTAAAAATATTAAATAAGATTTGCTTTTTTTATTTATTGACTAAATAGTAATTGTCTTTAGCTGCTACTATGAAAATAAGCGACAAGGAAATTGAGTTACTTGATTAATTTTTTTGACATAATCCTTGTACTTATGAATCTAGCTTCAAAAGAAATTTTAAGTTCTACTCTTACTTCACCAGAAACAAACCTCTTACCACAGACAAAAAAGAAAGATAAATTCATTCTTTTTTTCAAATTAAAATTCTTAGAACAACTTCTTATTTTCTTTGAACCCGGAGCGCAAAGCCCTTTTAGCAATAATCTTGAAGCACTTTGTTATCTTTTATATTATGTTGTTCATTCTCCAAACACAGCGCAGGATTTTGAAAAATGTTTGAAAGAAATAAGAACTTTTTTCGACATGGAATTTTTTCAGGAAAAAATCAAAGGGTTCGTGCCACCTTATAAAGTCGTATACTTTACTTCTCAAGGTATAATACAACAAATAACGACGCACTCTTTTTTAAAAAGTATTCAGGTAATTGATGAAATACCATTAAAAAATGTAAAAGATCCAGAAAAAATTTGGCAAAATACAGTATTTCCTAGAGTAGAATGTACCTTACAGCAAAGTACGAAGCACGATAATTATTGGTATAAAAGTCAACTACTTCTTTCTATAGAAACATCTCTTCTTAGATATTTTCACAATGGTATTGTGCTTATCTATCAAAATAAACAGACGCAAGACATAAAAAAATTTAACAGTGAACAGGCTATGGTCTGCTTATATCTGTTTGAGCAACCTAACAAACCCATAACTTCAATCAAAGACGAGATGAAGCTTTGTGCTTCTATTGAGCGGTTAGCAGAACTTTCTCAATCAAGCGATAAAAGAGAGATTTTGCGGAAAAATAGTCGAGCTACATTTTTAGACTCAATCGTACTACAGTCTCTGATGTGTTTCGATATGGAGATTACTCTTTCAATTGACACTATTCAAAAAATACATACCAAAATTCTTTTTGGTGAGGTAAACAAAGTAGAAAAACTGCATAAAATCATACAAGAATCTCATCAAGTATTTCAATCTAAAAAAATTGTTCGAATGTTTCATCATACATGGCAGGTTGAGGCTAAATCAACAGGAGAAGAAGAAAATAGATTACTTAAAAATTATGAAGCTATTCTTTTTATTTACCAGTTAAATGGTGCTTGCTTACATCCCTTGGAATCAACACAAATAGGTATACCTTCACAGCTATGCAAGGAAACAAATAGAAAACTAAAACGCGATCTCTTTCTTCAAAGGCGAGATGCGATACCTTACTGTAATGTGATCTATTATAATACCCAAAAAGAGCCTTTTCAATTGAAAAAATCAATAGCAATTGAGGCTATCAAAGCACTCTCTGAAAATATATTGAAAAAATCTCTTTCATCTTCTAAGATAGAGCAGGAAATGTGTTTCTATATCAATAAAAATAATTTTCAAAAGAAAATAAGTTTTATTGAAGAAGATGAAAACATCGCAAAGTATTATTATACTCACCAAGCATTTCAATCTTTGTGTACAACTCGTGATATTAAATCGAATGCTAGCCAAAGTTATATTCTCATAACACGCAAAAATATAGAGTTTTTAAAAGAAAAAATAGAGCAAAATGAATGGCTTCGACAAGATACAAACGCTTTTTGTCATATGCTTGATACTATCATGCTACAGTTTTCAAGTCTTATGAGCTTTTTTAATCACATTTCTTTAACGACTCAAAGAATAGGTACTCAAAAAGGTATTGTAGCCATTCATGAAGCCTATTGTACTTTTGATGTAGAGGTTAATTCGGAAAAATTGGGTAAGTTATTTTTTTTACCACAATCTTTTTTTCAAACCCATAACATTGATACGCAATACCGAGAAGAAGAACAGAAAAAGCAATACGTGATTCGATACGAAAATATACTTTCTGATACAGAGACAGAAATCATTCCATTTTCAGAATTAAAATCAAAAATCGAATCTATTCATCCATTTTTTGAATCTTTCTCTTCTTCCCTACTCAAAAGATCTTCATTTAAGTAAAATGACTTTTTTATTTTTCAACAGGTATTGAAATGACTCCATGATCCATACATTTTTTTTCAAAACTTATTTTTACCGTATTCAATAGATTATCTCTTATAGCAAAGCGTATAAAAGTCTGCTATAGAACAAAATAGCGCTGTAATAATATAGGCTAATTTAGCTTTAATGCTATGTTTTTTTCTTTATAAAAAGGGTAATGAATAATTTTATTTTTCACATTATAGTGTAGCAATTGTATATTTTTATTTGAGAAGATTAATGCTTTGGCCAGCTAATAAGCTTAATTCTTAAAAAAATTAGAAACTATTACCATATCTTTTCTTCATGGTATATGAAGGAATTCATTAAAGAATATTTTTCTATTGCAAAGGTTAGTATCTAATATACACTTTCGAGAATTTAAAATTTTCTCTCAAGGCTGTTAATAATGTGTTAGTTGGTAATATATTCCATTGTGTACCAAGTGTAATGTACATACAAAGATTATCCACTTGATATTCTATAACAATAGGCGTTGCCCCTTTTGGAACAGATTTCAAATAACTTTTTAGCGATGCAATGAATTGAGGCTGTTCTATAATGGTTGATTCTTTTATATTAAGACATAACTGTTTTCCCCACGTTTGTCGCATCTGTTCAACATTCCAAAATGTTTTACAAGTGAGACGCGTCTCTTGACTGATGCGATCTTGATATTTTTCAACGTGTATAATCAGCAACGTATCTTTTACTAACTGCACCCGGTAGTGATCGTACATCTCTGAGGAAAGCTTCAATTCAAAACGCTTTTGCATATCTTCTACGGTTAAAATGACAAACCGACTACCTTTTTTTGTAAATTTTACTTGAATATTCACTAGCCACACCGCAAGGTACATCGGTATTTGCGTTTGTTGTCTATCTATTTGACTAACAGGAATCAGCGAAAGCGCTTTTAACTCTGCATCGTAGGTGCAGATAGGATGATGTGTACAATAAAAGCCTAGTGTTTCTTTTTCTTTTTGCATAAGAAAAAGTGGTGTATTTTTCTGATTTGTTTGCACTTGGTCTTGTATCGCAATAGAGAGCATTTCTTCTGCTTTAAATAGATCAAATTGTGCATTAGAGCTAGTAACTGCTTTTTGAAAAGCAGAACGAATGGCTGTTTCTAATTGTGCTGCAAGCGTCGCTCTGGTCTCATTAAAACAATCTAGACTTCCTGAATAAATTAATGCTTCTAATGCACGTCGATTAATTTTCTCTTTTTCTATACGATGACATAAATCAAATAGATTTTGAAAAGGTCCCGCTATTTTCTGTCGTTCAAGCAAATGCTCAATCATTGCTTGTCCGACTCCTTTAACTGCACCTAGCCCATATTCAATATTTCCTTGTTCATCTACTGTAAAAAGATAGTGGCTTCGATGAATATTAGGAGGATTGACTGTGAGACAAAGCATGCGGCATTCATAGATCAAAGCCACTAACTTTTCTGTATTTTCTATTTCAGTAGAGAGTACAGCAGCCATGAATTCCGAAGGGTGATGCGCTTTAAGAAAAGCCGTTTGATACGAAAGTAGCGCGTAAGCAACAGAATGTGACTTATTAAAACCATAGCCTGCAAACTTTTCAATTAAATCAAACATCGTATTTGCAAAGTCTCGATTAATATTTTTCTTTTGCGCACCTGACAAAAAGGACACTCTTTGTTTTGCCATCTCAAGAGGTTTCTTTTTTCCCATGGCTCTTCTTAAAATATCTGCTTGACCTAAACTGTATCCAGCTAGCACTTGTGCGATTTGCATCACCTGTTCTTGATAAATAATTACGCCATAAGTAGGTTTTAGAATAGGCTCTAGTAATGGATGAAAATACTTAACCTTAGCAAGATCTTGTTTTCTCTCAATAAAATCTTCTACCATACCTGATTGCAACGGACCTGGTCTAAATAATGCAATGAGTGCCACAATGTCGTCAAAATGATCAGGCATAAGACGTTGTAACAGTGCGCGAATTCCACGTGATTCTAGTTGAAACACGGCAGTGACTTTTCCTTCACGCAAAAGTGCAAATGTTTTTGCATCTTGCAAAGGCAATTGCTCAATGTTGATCAATGGTTTTTTGTGTAGTGTGAGTTTTTGATTGATGATTTTAAGTGCCCAATCAATAATCGTTAAAGTACGAAGACCTAAAAAATCAAATTTGACTAACCCAATACTTTCAAGGTCGTCTTTGTCAAGTTGCGTAATGCTATAAGGCATTCCCGATTCGTAATAAAGGGCTGTATAATTTGTCAACGCACGTGGTGCAATGACGACTCCTCCTGCATGCGTTCCTACATTTCGCACTAATCCTTCTAGCTTTCTTGCAAGATCAATCAAAGTTTGCACTTCCTCTTCTTTTTCGTAGCGTGTTTGCAAGCTGTCAGTTGACTGATCCTTACGACTTAATGCTTTTTCAAGTGTCATTCCCACTTCAAAAGGCACCAGTTTTGCAATGGTATCGACCATCCTGTAAGGATAATTTAAAACGCGTCCTACATCTCTTACGACCGCACGTGCTGCCATCGTTCCAAAAGTGATAATTTGCGCAACTGCTTTTTTACCATAGCGCTCCGTCACGTAGGCAATGACCTTGTCACGTTTTTCCATACAAAAGTCAATATCGAAATCAGGAAGAGAAATACGTTCAATATTTAAAAATCGCTCAAATAATAAGCCATAGTAAATAGGATCTAAATCGGTAATATTGAGCGCATAGGCAACTAAAGAGCCAGCTCCTGAACCACGCCCTGGACCAACAGGAACTGCCTGACTTTTCGCCCAATGAATAAAATCGGCTACAATTAAAAAATAACCGGCAAAACCCATTTTATTAATGACATCAAGCTCTAATTCTAAACGTTTAAAGTAAGAAAGACGCTGTTGTTCTTGTATTTCTTTAGAGACTACAGTATTTGTAGGATTGATTTGTTGTAGAGCTAGTCGATCAGATAACCCTTTTTTTGCTTTTTCAATGAGATATTGCTCTGCTGTATTTTTTTGTGGTACAGGAAAATTAGGTAAATGCGTTTCTTTCAATGCAAGTAGTACATTACAACGCTTTGCAATTTCTACGCTATTTTGTAATGCACTTGGGATGTCCTTGAAAAGGATTTGCATTTCTTCGGTACTTTTTAAATATTGTTCATCCGTATAAATACTGTGTTTTTTCGTTTCTACTGAAAGTGTTGAGCCTTTTTGAATACACATGCGTGCTTGATGGGCTAGAAAGTCGTCTTTTTGTAGAAAACAAGTATTGTGTGTTGCAACGACAGGAATGTGATACTCATACGCCAGTTGGCATGCAGAAGCAATATAGATTTCTTCATTTTTTTGACCCATTCGTTGAAGCTCAATATAAAACCGATTCTTGAAAATCGATTGCCAAGCCTTTAAGTGAGTAGCGGCTTGTTGTAAATCATTTCGTAAAATTGCCTGACCAATATTACCATGTATACCACCTGACAATAGGATTAATCCTTCGTTATTTTCAACTAACCATTGTTTCTGAATCGCTAAAGATGCTTTATCTAAGCGTTCTAAGTAAGATCTTGAAATTAACTGTAATAGTCGGTGGTAACCTGTGATATTTTGACAAAGCAATGTCACGGGGCTTGACTGAGAGGACACATGATCTATTACCCAAACGTCGGCACCAAAAATGGGTTTAATACCTGCTGAACTCATTGCTTGATAAAATTTTACCGCCGCAAATAGGTTCATTTGATCGGTAATTGCTAAAGCAGGTAAGTGTAAACGTTTGGAAAAATCGACAAGCAATGGAATACGTACAACACTGTCTTCTAAAGAATATTCTGTATGTAATCGAAGATGTATAAAAGCAGGTGACATAAATGATCTCGTTAAATCGAGGAATTCATCTTTTAAGTAATGTTTTTAGAATGATCGCCGCATCACTGAAGCCATTTCCTAAAATGCAGCAAAATTATTTTATCAAAAGCTTAAAAAAGCACAATGATCGAGCTATAACACATAATAAATAAGATATTTTATCAAAATAATATGCATCATAGGTATTGATGTTTTTTTATTTCTTGCAATGAAAAATGTATTTTCTTATAAAGTCTGGTAATAATAAAAGTAATAAAGGATGTATTAAAAAGAGGTATCTATGAGACCTATTACGCAGGAATGGCGTTTTTACAATTTGCTTGTTGGCCTTTTAAGCTATAGCTTGATTATTCAAATTAGTTTAATAACACAACAAAAACTGATGTTTCGTGAAAAAAAAGATTCCAGTAGCGCTATACATACTATTCAATTAGAAAATGAAGCAATAATAGAAGGTACAAAAGCAGGGCTTGGTTTATTATCAAAGCACTTTGTTGAAGGAGAAAGTCATTTCATATTAGGTACAACACATCCTATCAATATCAAAATTCCTAAAAACTATCTTTTATTTCAACCGTCCCGTTCAAAACAGGTACTAAATGCACTGTTATTTGCTTTCCCCCAAGAAGAAAACACGCTGCAATCGATCTCTCCACTTATAGTATTACTCACGCCTTGCCCTAAAAATAAGATGACTTTTTATTATCTTAATAGACAAAATACTTTGTACGCATTGTCTAATCTTATTCTAAGCTATTTATATCCTTTTATTTCCTATCAATCTTTTTATACATGGCAAAAAAAATGTGGTTTTCTTATTCAATCAACCATTTTTCCTTTGGAAATCTTAGCAAAACATCAAGACCAAAACCAACCTTTCAATACACAAAACACCAATAAAACGGAAACCATTTATTACTACCGCTCTTCTAAAAAATTTGCATATTCTAATGAATGGATTAGTTGTTTGGATGGCCTATGTGAGTACAACTGGATTTATAAAGGTATATGGGTTCGTACTTTATTTAAAGAGCATTTGCTACTTGAGTATGAAAAAATTCAAGAAAAAATAAATCGCAAACTTGATCAGTTTGTGATAAATTACTAGCATTACATGGTAATTCACGATCGTGTGTATTGACCTGTTTTGTAAATTACGCCATCATTATCGCCACAAATTTTTTAAATAGAAATATCATGTCGGTATCTACTGCGCTACTCAATACTAATTTTTCTCAGAAAAAAACACCCTCTCCAATGACAATGACAGCAACAGCAGCGTTAAAAATTTTTGAGATTACTGAAGAAGAAAAAACCATTGCTTGGAATCAGCTTGAATTTTTGTTGAACAATCAAGTATTTTTCAATGTAAACAATTACAGTATTATATTTAATTGGACAAAAGAGCTTTGCGCAAATTTGGCACTTAAACTACGATTTGCGATTACTGGAGGGGGGTGCCATGGATTTCGTTATAACCCAACGCTGGCGCAGCAAATACAACCACAAGATACTGTCATTACCTACTTGCTCACTACCTCTGTAGAGGTATTTTGCCTAATTGATCCCTTTAGTTTACAAATTTTACGCGGTGCAGAAATTGATTACGAAGAAAATATACAAGGAGGACATTTCATTATTCGTAATTTGAAAACAAAAACAACCTGTGGCTGCGGCGCATCATTTACTTTATAAATATAAAACCTTTTTTTATTTTAATTTTCACTTTTTATCTAAAGTATTCGTATTGTTATGAAACTGAATAATGACACTAAGGTATCGCTGCTTGGAGAGAAGAAAACAGATTTTGGAAACCAATCTCTCTCTTTTAGCGAAAAAGTAAAGCGTGTTGATGCCGTTTTTGAGTCCGTTGCACCTCAGTATGACATTATGAACGATATGATGTCTTTAGGGATGCATCGGCTATGGAAATTTTTCATGATTGCGATCAGTCAAATTCAACCTGCAAGTCGTGTATTGGACCTTGCAACAGGCACTGGTGATATTGCAAAACGTTTATATCCAAAATTAGGTGCAACAGGTCAGCTCACTCTCCTAGACCGTAATAGTAAAATGTTAAATTTAGCGCGTGATCGTCTTATCAATCGCGGTTTCACAAAGAATATTACGTTTGTTCAAGCTTCTGCAGAAGCACTTCCTTTCCAAGATAACACTTTTGATCACATTACGATTGCTTTTGGTTTACGAAATATTACCTACAAGAAAGAGGCTTTACTTGAAATGCATCGTATCTTAAAACCAGCAGGTCAGCTGATGGTTTTAGAATTTTCAAAGCCTATTTCCCCTTTTTTAAATAAACTCTACAATTTCTACTCTATACATTGGATACCGCGTTTAGGAAATTGGATCGCAAAAGACAAAGCAAGCTATCAATATTTAATTGAATCCATTCAACGACATCCTGATGCTAATACATTACGAAATGAAATACTCAATATAGGATTTTCAAAATGTGATTACCATCAACTAAGTCTTGGTATTGTAGCATTACACAGAGCTTGGAAAGCATAATGTATGATGTTACGTACTCAACTTTTTGAACTGGGTTTACATGGTATCGAAGTTATCCTTAATCAATACTTATACTTAGATCCAGAGACACCTATTGCATTGTCAGAACTAAAAGATAAAGTGATCGCGATTGCAACAAAAGAAAATTGTATTTATTTTTCTATCACCTCTACTCAAATTAAAATTACACAGACGGTAGAAAAACCGGTGACAGTAAAAATCAAAACAGATCTTTTTGAATATTTAAATATTATCACACAAAATACAGTAGCCTCTCGTCAATTACAGCTTTCAGGTGATTTAGAATGCGCACAGAAGTTTCAATCACTTTTTAAAAATAGACACATCGATTGGGAGGAGCAATTATCTAAACTGTTTGGGGATCACATGGCCTATATTATTGTATTAGTGTTAAAAACAGGTAATAGCTGGGTTAAAGATACAACCCATAGTTTGCAAACAAGTCTAAGAGAATATTTAGTAGAGTCCAAGATATTACCCATTGCAAATGATATGACTACATGTAGTGAAGCAGTTTATACGTTGCAAGAAGAAACTGAACGATTAGCAGCACGCATTGATTACCTAGAAAAACTGCTCTAATTTTTATGCGCAAGACTTTCAAAAGTTTCGTACGTTGTATTTCGGTTTATGAGGTTTTTTGGGATGCTGGTTTTGACGAATTAAGCGCTTCTGTCCTAAAATACCGTTTACTACGTTTTGTCAGTTACATTTATTTTTACTCTAAAAAAAAGTTTTTATCCTTTTTCTATACTCAACCTATTCTCTCTAGAGGAGAGAAATTACGTTACGGTCTAGAACATTTAGGCCCTGTATTTGTAAAATTTGGTCAGTTATTATCAACACGACACGACTGGATACCACAAGATATACTCGATTCACTGTCACAACTTCAAGATAATGTTCAGCCTTTTTTAGATGAACAAGTAAAATCGGTGATTGAAAATACATATGGAAAATCTATTCATGATTGTTTTCAATCATTTGATCTCGCTGCATTTGCCTCTGCATCAATTGCACAAGTTCATAGAGCGCAGTTATTCACAGGAGAACAAGTCGTTGTTAAGATCTTAAGACCAAATATTCAACATAGTATTAAAGAAGATATTGCACTACTTTATGTCCTGGCAAAAATAGCACAATGGCATCCTATTTTAAAAAAACTTGATCCTATTGCAATTGTTGTTGAGTTTGAGCGGTGTTTGTTAAATGAATTAAATCTATTACAAGAAGCCGCAAATGCTTCCCAAATAAAACGTAACTCAAAACAATTACCCTATATTAAAATTCCTTCTATTTACTGGGAATATACTCACCGCAATGTTCTAGTCATGGAATACTTATATGGAAATTCTATCAAAAAACATGCCTGCTTATCGCAAGAAAATGTAGATTTTAAAAAACTTGCCAACCATTTACTTGAAACATTTTTTACGCAAGCTTTTCAGGATCGTTTTTTCCATGCAGACCTTCACCCGGGTAACATTTTAATTCATACGGTTGCTTCTACTGTTTCTTTTGGTTTAGTAGATTTTGGTATTGTAGGCACTTTGACCGTTCAAGATAGACGTTATCTTGCAGAAAATTTGCTAGCTTTTTTAAATCAAAATTATCAAAAAGTAGCACTATTACATGTCAAGTCAGGTTGGGTACCAAAAGATACTTCTTTAGATGATTTTACAACTGCAATACGTTTAATTGGTGAACCGATCTTTGATCGTTCTTTATATAAAATTTCAATCTCGCAGGTATTATCAAATCTATTCCAGACTGCAAATAAATTTCATATGAAACTACAACCACAGCTATTACTTTTGCAAAAAACACTATTTAATGTAGAGAGTATTAGCCGCCAACTCGATCCAAAAATTGATTTATGGGAAGCGATTCGTCCTTTCTTAAATCGTTGGTTACAGCTGCAAATAAGTTCAAAATATATTTTTCAAGAATTACAACGCTCACTTCCTATGCTTTTAGAAAAGCTTCCTGAACTATCAGATCTTCTAAATACAAAAAGCGATGTAGAGAATAATCAGTTTTTAAGAGCGCCTGTAATTATACAAAATTTTTCCAAAAAATCTCAATTATTTAAATCTTATCTTCTTAGAATCAGCGGTATACTTTTACTCTTACTCCCCTTTACATCAATGATTTCAAAGCACATTGGTCCCTTTCTGTTAGTTATACATCCGGATATTTTTTTCATCGTATTTAAAATTATGGGTTGTATACTTATTTTAATTAGCTAGTATGCCGTGTGTTCAAACTCCAGGTTAATTTTTTATTATTTCTTATCCATGTTGCTGCTTATTGTCAATCTTTGCATGATATTGAGACTGAGCTGACTGCTCGCATTATTACTAAAATACAACTGAATCAAAAGCGCATAATTAGCAAACATCATGTCAATAAAAAAACACAATGCTTTACCGATAATAAAGTATTCTCACCGATTACAGTTGTTATTGATCCAGGCCACGGAGGTCATGATAAAGGGAGTTTTAATAAAATAGCACACTTAAAAGAAAAAGATATTACTTTGCAAATTTCGAAAAAATTACAAATAGATATTAATCGGTTACCAAAATTTCAAGCTTTCCTGACACGTCAAAGCGATATTTATGTTCCTTTAAGAGAACGACTAAAAGTTGCTAAAATGCATCAAGCAGATTTATTTCTTTCAGTTCATGCGGATAGTTTTATTCACTCTCATGCACGAGGAGCTTCTGTTTTTACATTATCTTTAAAAGGTGCAACCAGTGAAGCTGCAAAATGGATTGCAGAACAAGAAAATTATTCTGAATTAGGTGGTACGAGTTTAAAAGCGCAAGATACCTTATTGCGAGCAGTACTGATTAATCTTTCGCAAACGGTTACGATGACGCGAAGCTTTACTGCAGCTCAATGTATTTTAAAAGAACTAGGTAAAACAATATTTTTACACCAAAATACTGTTGAGAAAGGAGGCTTTGTTGTACTTAAATCACCTGATGTGCCTTCGGTACTTATTGAAGTTGGTTTTCTCTCTAATTCTTTAGAGGCATATCGGTTGAACGATCCAACATACCAAGCGCATTTATCAAAAGCAATTACAAAAGGTGTATATACCTATTTTACTACCTGCAAAAATAGGGTGACTACATCGTTATAGAAACGCTTTCCAAGGGCAGTCAGTTCAATCCCTTTTGCATCCCAAGTGAGTAAATCTTTATGCACTGCTTGCTGTAGCGGCAATGCAATGGTTTTAAAAGATAAACCAGTCCTGTTCTCAAATAGTTTTTCTGAAATAGGTTGATAATAACGCAGCGCATTTAACATAAAGTCAAACACCAAGGTCTTTTTATCTAAAAATTTTACATCTTGCCTTAAATAACCTGCTCGCGTGAGATAAGCTTTAGGATGAGATAATTTTCGATAACGTATAATTCGGTTATTTTTCGCATCCGTTACTTTACTTGATGCCCCTGGTCCAACACCAATATAATCACCAAACTGCCAATAGTTACAGTTGTGCTGGCATTCAAAGCCGGATAGGCTAAATGCCGAAATTTCATACCGGTTTAAATGATGCTTCTTCAAATATTCATAGCCTTTTTGCTCTAAATTCTCAATCAATTGTTCGGAAGGGAGTGATGAAGGCGGCTGATGAAAAAAAGCAGTATGTGGCTCGAGTGTTAATTGGTACCATGAAATATGTGGTGGATTAAACTGTAGAGCATATTTTAAATCTTGTACCCCTTCATACAATACTTGACGAGATAGCCCATACATAAGATCGATATTAAAATTTTCAAATCCAGCCGATTTTGCTGTTAGAATCGCTTGATGCGCATCGTCACTATTATGCGTGCGACCCAATTGCTTTAAATGTAATGTATTGAAGCTTTGTATACCAAGAGAAAGTCTATTAATACCTGCTGTATAGTAATGCATGAAACGATGTACATCTACACTATTAGGATTTGTTTCTAGTGTGATTTCTGTATTTTTGTTAATACCTATTAATGCATCAATGGTTTTCAAAAGATAAGTAATTGCATCACCTGATAATAGGCTTGGTGTGCCTCCTCCAAAGTAAACACTCACTAACTTTCTATTTTGTACAATAGATAATTCCTGATGTAGGTCTTTGATTAACGTTTCTATATAAAGATTTTCTGGTATAGGGTCATGTAGGGTGTGCGCATTAAAATCGCAATATGGACACTTTTTTATACACCAGGGAAAGTGAAGATACAACGAGAGTGGGGGCAAGGTTAGCATCACTGTAATAGAGCACGATGGCGCGCCCGGAGAGACTTGAACTCCCGACCCCCAAGTTCGTAGCCTGGTGCTCTATCCAACTGAGCTACGGGCGCAAAAAACAGTTTTGAAAAGTGCTGGCGGAGAGAGAGGGATTCGAACCCTCGATGAGATTTTTGCCCATACTCCCTTAGCAGGGGAGCGCCTTCAGCCACTCGGCCATCTCTCCTTTCACGTTTGAAGAGTCAGTATAACATAGTCTTTCGCAAAAACAGCGGTTATATCTTAGCAAAGCTTTGATAATACTTACTCATCCGTATCTATGTCAGTAGTCTCTGTATCAAAAAACATTTCAGATTCTTTCTCTTGTTGAATCCTATCAAAAATTTCTTTTCGATGGACAATAATCCCCTTATCCGCATCAATACCTACACGAATTTGATTTCCTTTAACTCCAAGTACAGTGATAGTAATAAGATCATTATTTTTCTCTGATGAGAGATCTGTATCCATCTCTTGAGTTTTTATATCATTCTCCAATTTTACTGAATTGTTCGTTTTTATAATGATCGATTCGCCAGGGCGGCGTGTCAAAATAAGCATTTTATTCCCCCTTTTCTATACACGACTTATAGAATACAAACTTGCCGCTTTCTTCTCTATCTCAAAAAGCATCAAACTTTTCAAATAGAATAACATCGCGAAAGGCACGCATTATAACTGCTTGAACCTTAAGGAATCCTTAAGAAAGAATATGATACTGTAAAGTGTCAATCGCCTCTAACTAACAAGATGTGCTGTTGACTAAAGTCAATAGTCAATACTGTAGCTTAAGATACTACAAAAAGCGAATTGCTTTTTTACAATGCACACACTTTCACATAAAGCTTGATTATCTTCAGATTACTATTGATAAAAATTTCGCCACAAACGTGTGACAGGAGCAAGTGCTAGTATATCTTGTGCAAATAACTGCAAAATAGGATTGTATTCTAATACAACTTCTATATTTATAGGATATATGCCAATTTTATGATGCATGTCATTGAAAATTTTAATTTTTCTAATTAAATAACTATTTGATCTAAGCAACACAATACAAATCTTATTATTTGCCAATGAGAGCTGATGTGCTGACAATTGTATACCACCTAAAAAATCACCATTTTGATAAATGGGAAACATACTATCATCAGATAATTGAAAAATGAGATGATTTGGATAACAGTGTTTAAAAAATTGTATCTCTTTATTGCAATTTTCGTCTTCAGTCTCTATCACAGTAGTTTCATTGACGACATTTAAAATGTTTAAATCATTCCTTTTTGTATAAGAAAAACGAGATAATCTATTTTGATTAACGATCCTAGGTGACATTCCAATCCCATGAAGTAGCCAAATAACAGCACAATCGATTCCTTCTGATTGTATTGCTTTTACAATTTTTTGAGCACCTTTCTCTGTTAAACCGTTATCTTGGCCGTGTTCCCATCTGACTAATGTAGTCCTTGAAATATTACAAAAAGAAGCAAATTTTTCTCCAATCATTCCAACCATACTACGAATATAATTGAGACGTTTCCCACGTTCAATTTTTAATACATTATTGTCTACTTTATTTGACATTTTGTTCAGTTAATATAAAATTTTTATCATAAATGCTTCAAAAAGTGAGTTAAAAATCTTTTTTTAATTTTTTATAAAGCATTTTGTTATTTATTTTAACATAAAAATTGTCCTAGAAAAAAGCTACGTACAAATATCAAATTAATAGACAATGTTTTCTAAAAATTTTCTCAACCATACCCTTGCTATCAAGCTACTTTCCTCGCTTGGCAATCTACAGCCGAAACCTCAACAAATTAAATTAATAGAAAATTTATTACTTAAAATCAACTGTCAGCACACAATTTTTTTTAATCAAAAATTAAGTGAAAGTGAGAAAAATTGTTTATTGTTGGCAGCAGAAGGAAAAACTATTCAACAAACGGCTTATTTACTATCAGTAAAAACATCAACAGTCACAACCCTGCGAAAACGTACCTTAAATAAATTAGGCTGTCGCTCTATGGCGCATGCTGTTTTTGTAGGTTTACATCACCATTGCTTATGCAATAATCATTTTTCTCTTCATACAAATCAACCGTTGTCTGCTGGCAAACGCACAGTAAAGAATCATTTACCACCTGAAGATTAAATGTGATTTAATGGCAGTGTTACATTTCATTCGTCTTTTTTTTGTAAAATGTTTTTACCTACTTACATTGGACTACGCTATTTAAAATCTAAAAAACGTACATATTTTACTTCATTTATTACGGGTATATCGATACTTGGTATTGCACTGAGTGTAACGGTTTTGATCACAGTACTTTCTGTTATGAACGGATTTGAAGTTTCGATACGAGAAAAAATTTTTAGTACGGCGTATCATATTACTGCATACAATACCAGCAACACTCAATTGAAACGATGGAAAGGAATAAGAGAACAGCTACTTAAAACAGTACACGTTTTAGGAAGTGCACCTTTTATAAGTGGACAAGCTTTATTACTGAAAGGTCATCAGAACAAATTCGTTATGATTTACGGTGTTTTACCAAAATTTGAGAAAACAGTTTCTCTCATTTCGACAAAAATGATTCGAGGCAGTTTTAATTTAGAGTCACAAAAAAATCAAATTTTACTGGGTATGCGATTAGCCAAAACATTGAATGTGGGTGTTGGTCAAAAATTAACATTACTTGTACCTAAAAAATCGAAAGGAGATTTAGTGATTGCGCCTGTTCTTAAAGAATTGACAGTCTTAGGTATTTTTGAAACAAAAAGTGGTTTTGATACAGATAGTGCTTTGGCTTATATGCATCTTGAAGATATGCAAGATTTATATAAAAACAGTGAGAAAATGACAGGCCTGAATATCAAAATTGATCATCTATATCATGCTCCAACACTCAGTACTGATTTATCTAGTACCATTTTAAAAAAATATGTTGTCACTAATTGGACTGATTATTATGCAAGCTTATTTGCTGCAATTAATCTTGAAAAGAATATTATGTTTTTCACATTATTACTTTTAGTATCTATTGCTGCCTTCAATTTAATTTCTTCACTGATGATGATTGTCAATGAAAAAAAAGCTGAAATAGCAATATTACGAACGTTAGGTGCAAGTCGTACCAATATTTTACAAATATTTATTTTTCAAGGTAGTTTAATTGGTATCGTAGGTATTGTCATTGGTGTAGGTATTGGTACGCTACTTTCAATACATATTGGCACCATCATTGACACTATTGAAACGGTATTACAAATTAACTTCCTGACCTCACATCCTTTTAGTAACATGGATCGCATTCCTTCTCAACTATATATGCATGATATAGTAAAAGTGAGCTTTGCTTCTTTTATGATGAGTTTTATCGCAACCATTTATCCTGCATGGCAAGCTGCAAATACTTTACCTGTGGAAGGTTTACGTTATAAATAATTTTTTGTCGTCGTATCTATGTCAAAAGCACCATTACTCTCATGTCAAAATGTTGAGAAAATTGTTCAAAATGGAGAACATCAAACAAAGATACTTGATCGGGTAAATCTTACACTGCAAACGCATCAACATTTAGCAATTGTCGGAAGCTCAGGAAGTGGTAAGAGTACACTACTACATATTTTAGGAGGATTAGAATATCCTACTTCAGGTTCAGTTTATTTTGAATCACATGCGTTTCAACAATTGAACCATAAGCATTTAAATATAATACGCAATCGCTATATCGGATTCATTTATCAATTTCATCATCTTTTACCTGCTTTTACGGTCCTTGAAAATGTTTGTCTTCCTCTATATATTCAAGGCATCTCAAAAAAAGAAGCACAAAAGAGAGCAAGTGCTTTATTAGAACAATTGAATCTTACACACCGCATACAACACAAACCAAGCGCATTATCTGGAGGAGAAAAGCAGCGAACGGCAATCGCACGCGCGTTCATTACAAATCCTAAATGTGTATTTGCAGATGAGCCAACTGGTAATCTTGATCAAGAAACCGCAAATACTGTTTTTAACACATTGCTTACTTTTCACCAAACAAGCATTGTATTAGTGACACATGATCTTCAATTAGCAAAAAAAATGGATAAGATACTACAACTTAAAAACGGGAAATTAATACCATTTATTGCTTAAAAAGAATAAAACATAGTCCCAAGCTCTACGCCACCATGCGCCTTTTATAATCTTTTCTTTCGTCGTTAGAGCTGTAATAGCAACAACATCACCTTGCAATGTGATTTTTAATTCTCCTAGTTTTTGTTGTGGTGTAACCGGTGCTTTGATAGGATTGAGTACGGTAAGTGATTTTTCAAGATTTTTTGCATACCCCCTTAATATCGTGACGTAGAGATCATGATCTAGACGAATGTCAAGGCTTGATTTATGGCCAAACCATACTCTAGGTGTTGCAATGAGTTCATTTGCACTATATATTTTACAGGTTTCAAAAAATCTAAACCCATAGTTAAACAGTGTTTGTGCTCCTTTTAAGCGTGCCGCTTCTGAAGGAGCACCCATGATGATAGCAATTAACCGCATGTTCTCTTGTTTTGCAGATGCAGCTAAACAATACCCTGCTTCGTCTGTGTCACCTGTTTTAATTCCATCAACTCTGCTGTCACGCCATAACAAACGATTACGATTCGCTTGTGTAATCTTGCTGTATGTAAACAATTTTTGAGAGTACCATGCATAATCATTCGGGAAATCCAATGTAATAGCTCGAGCAAGCGTGGCCATATCCAGTGCTGTCGTGTAATGTTTCGAATGAGGTAAGCCATTTACATTATGAAAATAAGTACCATGCATACCTAAGCGTTTTGCTTCTTGATTCATAATATTTGCAAATGCACTTTCACTACCTGTTAAATGTTCTGCAAGAGCAATACTTGCATCGTTTCCAGATTGGACAATAACGCCTTGCAATAAATCTTTAATACTTACTTTTGAGCCAGGGGCAATGAACATTCGAGATCCTCCTGTTTTACCCGCTTTTTCGCTAATAAATACTTTTTCCTCTAGTGTGATGCGATTTGTATGCAAGGCACTCGATATTAGGTATGATGTCATCATTTTAGTAAGACTTGCAGGTGCAACCTTTTCATGAATATTACGCGCAGCGAGTATCTTTCCACTGTATGCATCTATCAGTAAGTAAGCATTTGCTTGAACATACGGGAGAGAAGGTTGAAATGTGGGTTGTAAACCTTTGACTCGATGCGTATGAGGACCAAGAGAATTAAAGACTAATTTTTCGGTACTGATATTTGCTAAAACTCCAATACTGTGAAAACTTAGTACACAATAGAAAAAATACAATAAATTAATTAGAAAAGGATTACAAATGAGATTCATAATTTTTTAGAAATGGTTAAATGAAGCATCTACTTTTCATTCATTGATATAAGGTAAAGTTACTTTAAACGGTTTGTCATGAATAATATGTTAAATGTATTAGCTAAACGCTTTATTTGGATTACTTTTTTTAGCACAGTATGCTGTTACCCAAAATTTATATTTTCTCATGTGACCACCCTAAGCTATTCCATTCAAGGTGTGAGCAAAAACGTAGAAGCCAGTATTAATACTCGCCTTAAAACAACTAAAAATCAAATTTTAGAATTGCAAGCTGATCAAATTAAAAATTGGTACAAAGAAGCAACAGAAGATATTAAAAGTATTTTACCTGCATTGGGTTACTATAAGGCAAAAGTACTGACCCGTTTAGAAAAAAATGTACAACATTATCATGCAAATTTTACCGTTTTACCCGGACCCTTACTGCATGTTACACACCTTAACATTGCTATTATAGGACATGGTCGAAATAACACTTTATTAAAAAAGGCTGTAGCGAGCGCCTATGCTTTCCAAGGCCAAGTTATGGAAGTAGAACGGTATCAAAACATTAAAAAGAAAATTTATCAACAAGCATTATCAGAAGGATATTTAAATGCACATTGGAAAACACATGTTGTTAAGATAGATAAACAAGCATGGACAGCAGAAATAGAACTGTTATTAGATACAAAAGTGCCTTATTTTATTGGTCCAGTTCGATTCATTACAAACTCTTCTTTAAATCATGAGCTTTTATACAATACACTTCCTTTTAAAACAGGAGAACGTTATTCATTGAATAAAGTATTGGCTGCTGAAGAGCAATTACAAAGTACGGGCTATTTTTCAACCACACATGTTGCGCTACCCACTGAGTCAACAAAAAAACTTCCTTTAGATATATATCTAAAAAAAGCGTCAAAATATTGTGATAGCTTCGGTATTTTGTATCAAACTCATGCAGGAACACAATTTAAATTTGAAAGATTAATTCGCTATCTCAATGATAAAGGTCATCAGTTTGCAATCCGTTTTCAATGCAATGTACAAACATTACCTAAAACGTTTGACGAGATATTACGTAAAGACACACTTTTACAATTGCAAGGAACCATAGTCAGTACTTACACGTTACCTAAGTTTTCTTTTCAAAATTGGCAATATCAGTTTCAACTATATATTTCTCAAGCAGTATTAAGCCATATACAGACCAATTTGTACCGTTTTCGCTTTCTTCAAGTAAATAGATACCGGCATTGGGAGTTAAAACGGTTTATTGATCTACACCACGAAATTTTTAATAAAAACCTGAATTCAAAAATGACCGATACGTTTTCTGGAGTCATATGTAATTTTCTTTTGACGTATACAAAAATGAGCTGGTTCGAGGCAATTCATAACCACCAACTTAAATTCCACACACAAGTTGCGTTTCAACCTTTTTCAACTATTAATTTTTTTAAAGTAGCCTTTGAAGGTATCTATTTTAGACGCATGAGCCCTTGGAGTCAGTTAAGTTATTTAGTATTACGTACACAACTTGGTTACATTTTAAATTCAAATCATTTGAGTGGCTTACCTCCAACGCTTCGTTTTCATGCAGGAGGTTATCATTATCCAAGAGGTTATCCATCTCATGAACTGGGTCAACGCATGGTAAACTGCGGCTTAGAATATCGCCAACATATCACAGGTGCTTTGTATTGCACTCCTTTTTTTGACTTAAGTAGCGGAGATATTCAATCAACCAAAGCAGTATGTGTTGGTATTGGATTAGGTGTTTGGTACCCTAAAGTAAGTTACATCACGGTTAATCTTATCTTTCCTTTGAGAAAAGATAAAGCTTATGATTTACTCAATAGTATCAAAGTAGATTTCTAATTATCGACCTGCAATAGTCATTTCTTCAATAAGAATTGAACCTGTTTGTATTTTACCTCTCTTATCAACATCATCTGCCATACCTACGATATTTTGATACATCTGTTTTAAATTTCCTGCAATGGTAACCTCCTCAACAGGATACTGTATTTTTCCGTTTTGAATCCAGAACCCAAAGACACCTTGTGAATAGTCACCTGTGATAAGATTGATGCCATGACCGATCGTTTCTGTCACAAATAAGCCTTCTCCCATTTCAACAAATAAGTCAGGTAAACTTTTCATATTAGTTTCCAAAATGATATTGGAGAATCCACCTGCATGACCTGTTGTTATTAAGCCAAGACGCCTTGCGGTATAACTATTAAGTAAATAAGTTTGTAAAATACCTTCTGTCACGATATTTTTTGTACTGGTTCTCACTCCCTCTGCATCAAAAGGAATACTTCCCATTGCACTTAAAAGATGAGGTTCCTCTTTTATCGTAAAATGCATAGGGAAAACTTTTTTCCCAAGTTGATGCAGTAAAAAAGAAGATTCTTGATATAAGACATCTCCGCTAATTGCGCTTAAGAAGTATCGTAGTAAACTTTTTGCAATAGGTGCTTCAAATATCACAGGTGCTTTACATGTTTTAATTGGTTTTGCGCCCAAACGACGTACGACCTTTTCACTTGTCGTTTGTGCAAGCCACTTCGCTGTTTTTAGAAGACATGGATCTCTTGCAGTAGTATATTCATTATCTTGTTGCATACTATTTCCTTCTTGGGCTACTAAAGCGCAACTCATGGTATGTTGGCTAGTAAGATAGTACCCATTAAATTGAGAAGTATTGGCATAAAATATTAAACTTTCTTGCGTTTCAACTCCGACGTTTTCCGTATTAAAAATGCGTCGATCAACGGCATAGGCACTTTTTTCAATTTCTTTGGCTATTTCAATTGCTTGTGTGGGTGAAATATGCGATTCATAATGTAGCATTAAATCTGGATAAGTTATCGCAAGATATTTTTCATCCGCAAGTCCAACAGCTGTATCAGGTTGTGCTAAGCGTGCAATGTTACAAGACGCTTCAATCAATTTATCTACAGCTTCTACACTAAAGTTCGTGGTACTAGCACTTCCCTTGCAATGGTCAAAATAGACGGTTAGTGCTAATTTTTTGTCTTGATGATATTCTAACGTATCTGTTACTTGTTTTCGTACGGAGGCTAAGAACCCTTTATTTGCATAGCATCTTATTTCAGCAGCGTGTGCCCCAGCAAGTTTTACTTTTTGTAGCACTGTATCTGTTAATTGTTGATAATTTTTAATGACGTTTGTCCAAGAGTGCATAAAATTTAATCAATAAAGGTTTTGTTAAATAGGTTCAATGAGTGCTTGTTTTAAAATTGTATTTAATTTTTCAGGATGACACTGTCCATGCGATCGTGCCATCACTTGTCCAATGAAAAAACTAAATAATTTTACTTTACCGTTGCGGTAAGCATTTACTTGATGAGGATGATGGGATAAAACTTGTTGCACAAAGCTCATAATTAAATGATCGTCGGTTATTTGAGTTAATCTTTCGTTTTTGATAAGTTGCATGATATCAAGCGTTGAATTTAACCACAGCTTTTCAAAAACTAATTTAGCAGTTCCCCGTGTCAGTATTTCATCGTCGATACACGTTAATAAAAGTACAATTTGATCAACAGGGATTTCTAAACGATCAACATTTGATTTATGCATGTTTAATGCAGCTGAAAACTCTTTCATTATCCAACTGGCAGCTAGGTTGATTGATACACCCCGTTGAGTCAGTACTTCAAAATAATCCGCTATATCTCGATTTGCGGTCAAAACGCTTGCCTCGTAAGAAGTCAATGTATACTGCTTTTCAAAACGCTCTTTTCTATTAAATGGTAACTCAGGTAATGTGTGTAAAATATTTTCTATCCATTCCTTTGAAATAGGTAAAGGACATAAATCAGGGTCTTGAAAATAACGATAGTCAGCCACTGCTTCTTTCGCACGCAAACTGCGTGTTTGATTAGAAATCTCATCATAGAGACGCGTTTCAGGATACAGTGTATTTCCTTTTTCAATCTCTTTAATTTGTCTTTCTACTTCAAATGAAATCGCTTTTTCAATAAAGCGAAATGAGTTTAAATTTTTAAGCTCAGCACGTGCTCCAAGTATCGTCTCACCGCTTTTTCTCACTGATACATTTGCATCGCATCGAAAAGAGCCTTCTTGCATGTTACCATCGCAAATTTTTAAATAGCAAACGAGCGTGTGTAGTGTTTTAAGAAATGTGATAACTTCTTTTACTGTACGCAGATCAGGCTCAGAAACAATTTCTAGTAAAGGTATTCCAGCGCGATTTAAATCAATACCACTAGTACCTGAAGGAAAATGATACTCACTTGAATGGCCATGTAAAGATTTACCGGCATCTTCTTCCAGATGAGCTCTTGTAATATTAATTTTTTTTTCTTGTCCGGTTTCTGTTTGAATCATGAGGTAACCGCCGCTTCCTACAATGGGATGTTCGTGTTGACTGATCTGATAACCTTTAGGTAAATCTGGATAGAAATAATGTTTTCGTGAGAAGACTGTTTCTTTTGCAATGTTAGCGTTAATACTCAATCCAAACATGATTGCCATACGGACGGCTTCTTCATTTAAAACAGGTAAGGTACCTGGCATACCTAGGTCAATCACTGAAGCTGATGTATTGGGTATTGCACCGTACTGTGTTGAAGCCCCTGAAAATAATTTAGACTGTGTTAGAAGCTGTATATGTACTTCTAAGCCAATGACCGTTTCCCAATTCTGTCTTTCATTCATCTTTGAACCTCTCAGGTACACGTTTGTGCCAGTTTGTCGTCGTTTGATATTGATGTGCCATGTTTAAAAGTAGGGGTTCGCTAAGAGCTGGGCCAATTAATTGCATACCAACGGGTAAATTATTCACGAATCCAACGGGTAAAGAGATAGCCGGTAGCTTTGCTAAACTGACCGTTACAGTATAAATATCTGATAAATACATATGGATAGGATCGCCAATTTTTTCTCCTAACTTAAATGCGGGTGAAGGAGTTGTAGGACCTAGCAGTACATCCACTTTTTCAAATACGTTTGCAAATTCTTGTATCAATAGCGTACGCACTGTTTGTGCTTTTAAATAAAGAGCACAATAAGCTTCCGCAGACAGAAGGTGCGTACCGGTTAAAATTCTTCTTTTAACTTCAGCACCTAATCCCTCGCTTCGAGAGCGAACGTATAAATCTTCTAAGTTTTGCGGATTAGCACAACGATAGCCATAGCGTATACCATCGTAACGAGCTAAATTAGATGCACATTCTGCTGAAGAAATGAGATAGTATAAAGCCACACCTTGATGAGTATTTTTAAGACTCACCTCTTTTATTATCGCACCCAGTGACTGATAATGAGAAATTGCATCTTGAATTAATTGTGCAATTTGTGTATTTAGACCTTTTTCAAAATATTCTTTAGGGATACCAATTTTAAGTCCAGTGAGTGGACGTGATAGGGATTTGATGTAATCTGGTGTGGTATCAGCGATGCTTGTTGAATCTTTTGGATCAACGCCTGCCATAATATTGAGTACGTAAGCGGCATCTTTGGCTGTTTTTACAATCAAACCTGGCTGATCTAAGCTAGAAGCAAAAGCGACCATGCCATAGCGCGAAACACGACCGTACGTGGGTTTGACACCTACTAAATTGCATAGTGAGGCTGGCTGTCGAATTGAGCCCCCTGTATCACTTCCTGTCGCCAGCAAGGTTAATCCAGCAGCGACTGCTGCACTCGAACCTCCTGAAGAACCTCCTGGAATGTATTCAGTATCCCAAGGATTTCTAACAGCACCATAAAAACTTGTTTCACTTGAAGAACCCATCGCAAACTCATCCATGTTTGTTTTACCCAGCATAATAGCACCGGCGGCTTCAAGTTTATCAACTACCGTTGCATTATAAGGAGGAACAAAATCAGAAAGCATTTTAGAAGCGCAAGTAGTTTTTACATCTTTTGTACAAAAATTATCTTTATGTGCAATTGGTATTCCCATCAAAGGACTTGAGATACCTTTTGCACGTTGTTCATCTATAATCCTTGCTTGAAGTAATGCTTTTTCTGCATTTACTGTAATAAAACTATTAATTTCCTTATCAAATCTCTCAATACGTTTTAAGAAAAATTGAGTTATCTCAACGCTAGAGATTTCTTTTCTATCTAAAGCAAGTATTAAATCACAAATCGAATGAAACATAGAGTCAGTAGTAATTAATCAATAATACGTGGCACAAGATAAAAGCCATTTTGTACATAGGGTGCATTTTTTTGATAGGTAGCCCAACAATCTTTTTCGGTTACTTCATCTTTTCTTAGAGGTTGAATCCTATCAGATACCTGTGTAGTAGGTTGGATATGATGAGTATCGATTTTCTTTATTTCCTGTGCCAAAGTTAAAAAGCTATCTAAATAAGAACCATCCAGTTCTTTTTCACTTTCATCGAGGTCAAATTTTACAAAACCTGTTAATGTTTCTAAAGAAAACTCTCTCATAGCTTATTAAATTTTAATAAAAATAATTAATCGATTGAAGATCAGCAAGTGATTCAGTATACCTATTTTTTAACACACTGAAAGTCAGTTATAGGTAGATAATCTCTTCAGTGTTCTGTAAACTAGCATATGCTAATATGATAGACGAGGTAAACTACTTTAAAATGATTCCAACGCTTGGCGTAATCATGGACCCGATTCAAACTATTAATTTTGCTAAAGATAGTAGCTTTGGCTTATTACTTGAAGCACAAAAACAAAGGTGGCCACTTTTTTATATGGAAGATAAACATTTAGTTTTCAATAATGAAGGGCCAAGCGCGTACATGAGAAGTTTACACGTTTTTAATAATATTAAGCATTGGTTTACATTGGGTGCGCCTCAAGTTAAAAAATTAAGCGAGTTATCTGTTATTCTAATGCGACAAGATCCACCTGTCGATAGAGCGTATTTCCATACTACGCAAATACTACAAAAAGCTTGCGAGCAAGGCGTATGTGTTGTTAATCATCCCCAAAGTTTACGCGATTGTAATGAAAAACTACTCATACTAGAGTTTCCTAATTACTGTCCTCCAACTTGTGTCACACAATCTTATGAAGAGGGACTACAATTTTTAGAGCAGCATCAAGACATTATCATTAAACCATTAGATGGTATGGGAGGCCAATCAATTTTTCGTGTCCATCACAAAGATTTTAATAAACGTGTTATTTTCGAAACTTTAATTGCAAGAGAAGAGAAATATTTCATGTTACAACGTTATATCCCTGAGATTCTAAAAGGCGACAAACGTATTATCATGATAGACGGTCAACCTGTTGAAAAGGTACTTGCAAGAATTCCTGCTTCAGAGGAAACACGTGCTAATCTTGCAGTAGGAGGAACAGGTATTGCACGTTCTCTAAGTGAGCGTGATTTAGAAATTTGTCATGCTGTTGGACCTTACCTTCAAAAGAAAGGTTTGTTGTGGGTTGGCTTAGACGTTATCGGAGATTATTTAACTGAAATTAATATTACAAGCCCAACATGTATCAGAGAACTAGAGCAACAATCCTCTCTTAACATTAATCAACAGCTATTAACCTGTTTTAAAAAAAAAATTACTACCACTTTAAAATAAATGACATGACCATTCATCACTAAAGGTAATAAAAAATAAGTTATCGAGTGAAAATACGATCATCTCAAATATCCTTTCTAATTCATTTCAATGAAATTACATGAACTCTCTTCTTATTCAAAAGATAAAAAATCACCATCAATACTTAAAGAATCGTATTATATTTTTTATCTTATCGCTTGTACACCGCTTTTTAATCAAACAAACGAATCAACTGAGGTTTTTCAGCAATTACGCCATCAAGTAAAGAAATTTGAATCAACATTAACACTGCATTATCCTGCACCTATTTTAAAGGTAATCAGCTATTTATTATGTCTTTGTATTGATGCTTCAATTATAGATACGTTGCAATGGCCTTTGGGAAAAAGACAACGATTATTACACACAATACATCAAGACTCTCAAGGCGAAAAACGATTACTGGCTGTTTTAGAAACACTACTTAATACAGAAAATGTGTCAAAAGAAATATTAATAATCGGCTATTTGTGTACAATGCTTGGATCTATAGAAAACTATCTTCAACGCGATGATGATAAGGTACGCTATCTCAAACAATTATTTTATCAAAAAATTCAATCACAATTGTCCTACCCTTTCAAAAAAAGCGATAACATGAAAACTGTTAAATCTCCTACTTTTTCTCCAGGCATACGGTGGACAATGCTATTTGTTTTAGGGTTGATAAGTTATTACAGTGCTTTAACATTTACACTATATCGTTACAGTACTTTAATTTTAAGCACTTAATCGTCAAAAAGAGCGATAAAATTAGAAAATTGCAATAGAAAAAAAGGAAAGCGATGTTTATTATTTTTTTTAGAAATAACATTAATTTATATTTCAATGAGTGATAAATAATTTATAAAACGCATTGCTATTGTTACCGCGTATTTTAATTTCACAAGACAGTCTTTTTCGCAGAAAGATACTGTTATTGTTAAAAATGAATATATTCAAACGTGCCTTGAACGCGAGTGCAAGCGTTATTTAATCAAAAATGATTTTTCTTGATCAATAAAGCCACGTATTTTTCTCATAAAAAATTGGATGAAGCAATTATGGACGGACATTTTTTTTGCTTTATTTTCTCCTGCGTTTACCCTTTTAAAATCCTATCAAAGTCAGTTAATTTGGATACACGCTATGGATACAACGAAAGAATCAATCTTATTTAAAACAAAGCAGTTTGCATTTAAAGCATGGCAAAGATATTAGTTAGCAAACTTTTCAATACATTCTCTTAACGCTCAGGAAAATAATGTAATACGACACTGGAAAAAGTAGGCACATCAATTTATAAAAATATGTCACCATAATAAATAGATTGAATCTTCTGCTTTTATAAATGATGTAATGCAAAAAAAGAGTGTAAAAACCATCTATTTATCTAATCGTATTTTTTGCTTGGTTTTGAACAAAAAGATATTATCTATCAGAAATTATTTGGATGGCTACAGTAATAATCCTGTACCCTCTCTTTTAATGCTTTCAAATCTATGATTGAAAATCCACATACTACTCAAAACATTTCTCAAGTAGGGAAGAAGAATTATATCAAATGGCATGTTGGGCATGGCCGCAGTGGAGACAAAGTAAAGTCCGGTATTGGTTGTGCGATCGCTGAGCTAAGTACTCATCGTTACCAAGTCTTGACTGCGTTTCAAAATGCTTCTCAAGATATTTTTGAAACAACAATATTTTCCTATCCTATTTTTTTCCTTTGAAAAAATACGCTTTATAGAACAACTGATCGTACAAACCCTCTTAAATTTTTTACAGTTGCCTTTGGTATTCAACAAAAATCTTATTTTGCAGTTAATCCGTTCACCTTATCTCAATGGTGCAGTGAAAGAACAAGATCAACGAATACAATTAAGCTATATTTTGAATACACAAGCTGCTCATTACTTATCATTTGCTCATTTGATACAACAGTGTCAGGCATACCAATGCCCACGATTACTTAAAATTTTTCAACAGTGCTTTACACTCTATCAAAATACGCATTTACAAACGTTTCACCAATAGACATCTTACTTTTTAAAACAAACAAAATTATTACAGTTCGATCAAAACAAGTTATATCAAAAAGAAAAATACACTTAGTACTTTGGAAAGAGTTACTTACTGAATTCTAAAATTTGTCTGTTATCAAAAAGCTTATTCCTTATAGCAAAGCGTGTGAATATTTGAGAAAAAACTTCATTTACCCTTTTGACAACAAAAGAGCAGTGATACGATGTGACACTACTGAGTTAATACTTGTTTAAAGTTTTGACGTGGGAGAGTATTCAAGATAATCATCTTACGCCACTTCCGTTCAATAGCTCTATCAGTGAAGGAACAGATATGATAAGGTAGCAAGCAATTTGTCTCTTCAAAGCCGCTGTGCAGTATCGGTTTCAACTGAAACCTATTTTTTCGCTTTTATCTAAATCATCATTTTTCTTCTATGCGGAACGCTCAAAATTGCTTCATACCGTACTTGAAAAAATATGGAAGACATTAAAAAAATCAGCTGAATTTGCAACGTTTATTCGATGATGAGCTCAATGCACTACTTGAATTAGAAATTGAAAAGAACTTTCAAGTCATATTAGTGACTTACCATGCAATTGGGTTAGAAAAAACATTCATTTAGATAGAAAAACAACGGTTATTTGCCTTACTAAAAAAGTGGTTCACGATAGAAAAGAATCGCCGTTCTTTTGAAGTAGTCGCAACAGAAAGAAAAAAAGTTCTAACTATTGGTCATCTTCGTTTAGAAATGCGCATTGACCGCATTGATCGGTTACAAGATAATATTCATCTTTTAATAGACTATAAAACAAGCTTTCAATTACCCGATTATCAACATTGGTTCGAGCTACGACCTACACTCCCTCAAATTCCTTTGTATAGTTTAATTCAACCGACAATGATAATAAGTTGCGCTTTCATGCAATTTATGCCATACCAACTTGCAAAATTTAATGGATTAAGCGAGAAAGAATTAAATATATCAGGTATTCGTCAAGTGAGCTCAGTGGTTTTTAAAAATGATACAATCCGTAGTTGGTCACAGCTTATAAAATTTTGGCAAAGCACATTGAATAAAATTGCAGTACAATTTTAAAATGGTTATGCTGCTGTTGATCCTAAAATGTCGTTATTGTAATTACGGTCTTCTCTGTCGAATTAAATAGCATAAAACGTAATGTTTGTTTACTTTTCTAGCAAATGATTTGATGCACATTCAAATTATCACGCTAATTCCGGAAATATTTCAAGCAATTAATTTTGGTGTATTAGGTCGTGCCCAAAAAACAGGAAAGATTAATATTCAAATGCTTCCTCTCAGAGAATTCAGTCCTCATCCACTAAAAGGTATTGATGACCGACCTTATGGTGGTGGGCCAGGTATGATCATAGCAGCACCACCTTTAAAAGCAGCTATTGACACTGCTTTAAAGAAAGTTCCCCAAGACACAAAGGTCGCTGCTTTATCTCCTCACGGCAAAAAATTTACTCAAACCATTGCAAAACAACTCAGTCAACGTACTCATTTAATTTTCGTCGTAGGTCGTTATACAGGAATTGACGAACGTATTATTCAAAACAATATCGATGAACAATGGTCTATTGGTGATTTTATTCTCAGCGGTGGAGAGTTCGCTTGCCTTTGTATAATTGATGCAATTTGTCGTTGTATCCCTGATGTTTTAGGACATGAAGACTCAGCAAAATTTGATTCTTTTAGTCAAGATAAACCATTATTAAGTCATCCGCATTACACAAGACCTTTGTCTTTCAATCAACTGTCAGTGCCAAAAGTACTTAACAGTGGTAACCATAAAGCAATTGCACGTTGGCGTTTACAGCAGTCGCTTGGACTCACTTGGAAAAAACGTCCTGATCTGTTAGAAGGCTATGTACTTAACGAGCAAGAACAGTTATTATTAGCAGAATTCATTTCACAAGATAAAGCAAAAGATTCATAGACTATGCGTAGATACCCTATCAATGCTCATATCAAAACATTAGAAACCGCACAAATGGCAAGAGAAATTCCTCTGTTTCGTGCTGGAGATACTCTTTTAATTCAACTAAAAGTGAAAGAAAGTAGTGGAGAGGGGACTAAGCAAACCACGCGTGAACGTCTTCAAACTTTTGAAGGTATTGTCATTGCGAGAAAAAATAAAGGTCTTCAATCATCTGTCACTTTACATCGTATCTTAGAAGGTGAAAGTGTTCGTCTTTTAATACCACTTTATAGCCCTTTACTTGCTAATATCACTGTTAAAAAACAAGGTGACATACGTCGTGCAAAAATATATTATCTACAACACCTTCGTGGTAAACGTGCACGTATCAAAGAAAAGCATATTAAAAAACAAGCGATTCCTCTGATAAAAGAGCAAGCGGTTCTAAAACAAAATGAGTCACCATTACAGTAGTGAATGAAAACGTTTTAGCCTTAGAGTATGCAGTACATACTTTTCTATCCACTGTTGCTGTACATTTTTAATATTTCTTCTGCTGATTTAAGCCAAGTAACAGTTTGTCTTTCTTTTTCTCCTAAAGGTGAACAATTAAATGCGCTGACTAAGGATTATTATGAACGTACACAAAACTTCTTAACTCAATTTATAAAGATTGCTAAAAAGGATTGCCATGAATTTTATAGATGCAATCTTGAGGATATTGTAGTTAAAAAGGAAAAGAATGTCATGAACGAATTCTCCGAAAAGTTAGACACTTTAAAAAAAATCAGTAAGTATGAGAAAAACAAAGAGTTTAATCAATTGATCAATTCTTATCCTTGGCTAGTCGAATTAAATGTTGGCTATTCATTCTTTCCTCAAACCACAATAGGGCTTAGTGGCTTTTTGCTTCAAAATACATTTTCATTCAAAACGTATTATAGTACCGAAACACATATAACAGAAGGAAAAATACACTTAAAAAAGTTGAAAAGTCAAATAATTGCTTATGGCGTTATTTTAAATGGTAAACAATTCATTTTTAGTAAAAACAAAGCTAAGCTATTTTTCCAAGGAGGTATCGGGTTTTCTTCTTTAATACAAACAGATTTAGATGTTGAAGCATTTTCAAAGTGTTCTTTCCCTTATTTCACTACCAAAGGTAGTGTAGGCTTACAAATTTCATGTAGTAAAAAGATTGGCTTTGAAATATCGATAGATAGTCTTTCAATACGAAATGCTTACCGTTATTTTCTAATCAAAGGAAGTGGAAATTTCCGCTTCTAGTATTTAATGACTAAAGATCCTATTTTTTCGGTTATCTAATCAAAATAACTAAACTTTTGTTCAGAAGTAGCAAAATAAGTATTTTTTCTAATTTTTAAGCAAAATTTTTTTATCTTACAGTGAAGAATAAAAATAAGATAAAGTAAATCATGTGATAAACATTTTAGGTGGTATCATCGGAGGGGATCTAAAAATAATAAACTTGCAAGCTTTATGCGATACCGTAGACTATCTTTTGAATAAATTGTTTCTCAATATTTTAATATATTGTCTTTTGTTATGTTAATTTATAATAAAAAGCCACCTGTGTTTTTTGGTCCTCGTGCAATTTCTCATCACACCGAAAAAGATTTGCCCATATTAACGCTTGTTGGAAAGAGTAATGCGGGTAAATCAACACTTTTTAACCATTTAACGCAAAGTAAAAATGCACTAACGGGCGATATTTTTGGTTTAACCCGTGATCGTCGTTATGGCTTGGGACGTTACTATAATAAAAACTATATCGTTGTTGATACGGGAGGCACCGATGCATTTGAAATACCTTTTAGAAAAGCAATACATCAGCAGATAAAAATTGCCTTAGCTAAAACAGACTATATTGGTTTTGTCATTGACGGTACACTTTCTTTAAGCGACCAAGATTATCAATTCTCACAATATCTTCGAACATTTAATAAGAAAATTATATTAATTGTAAATAAAATTGAAAAATTTTTTAAACAGCACTACTTTCACACCTCATTTTTAGAGCTGGGTTTTTCTGAAACATACTATATTTCGGCAACACAAGGGTTAGGTACAGAGCAACTAAAAAAGTTTATTACACGTCTTTCATCTGCTACTGCTACATATGATGAAAAGAACGCAATTAAATTAACGATTGTAGGACGACCTAATGCAGGAAAATCTACTTTATTTAATCGTTTGATTCAAGAAGAACGCAGTCTAGTTTCTACGATTCCAGGCACAACACGTGATAGTACATCGGTGTATTTTCAGTTTAAAAATCAATCCTATGTTTTTATAGATACAGCAGGAATACGTAAGTCTGCTAACATTGATTCAAAATTTGAAACAGATATCGTGACGCAAAGCCTACAGGCAATTCATGAAAGCCAAGTCGTGCTGTTTGTGATTGATGCTTGTTTTGGTATTACTGATCAAGATCTTAGACTGCTGCAGCTTTTAGTTAAGTTGGGACCTGCACTCATTATCTTATTTAACAAATGGGATGTTGTTTCTTTAAGTGCAAAAGAAAATATTAAAAAAGATATTCAAAAACAATTACATTTTGTTTCCTTTGCATTTATTCAGTTCATTTCTGCATCTACAGATAAAAATCTTGATAAAATTTTTTCATTAGTGCAATCCGTGTATCAAAGCGCAACTCAAAAATTACATACATCAAAATTGACACAACTGCTTGAAAAAGCAGTAGCCGCGCATTCACCTCCCGTTGTTAAAAACCGGAATATAAAACTACGCTATGCGCATTTAGGTGGCAGCAATCCTTTAATAGTTGTTATACATGGCACACATACTCGTTATATTCTTTCAAGCTATAAACGCTATTTAGAAAACTTTTATTTACGTCAACTGAAAATAAAGGGTACGCCACTACACATTGTTTTTAAAGAGAAGTAGTGTTTTTATCTAACTCAAAAAATAAAATCCGT
>CAYUIV010000009.1:0-34719 GCA_964444925.1 uncultured Coxiellaceae bacterium
GGAAGCGTTACACGTTGCAGCCACTCAATCCAATCCACCTGAGAAAGCCGTGTATAAAACACGCTGACAACTGGCACATTCGCTTTATCAGTGGGAAAAAAAAGGGTGAAATCTACGTCTGATACCTTGTTGCTTACAAATTCAAATAATTGATGGGTTTTATCACCAATTGGTGCAAAAAGTCTCTTCTTTATTTCAAGCAGCTGCAACAGTTAATGAATACTTCTCTACATTTATATTAAGAGGCAGTGCACAAACTATTTCCTTATTTAGAATTTAATTCTTCAATTAGTCGAGCGCTAGTTTTATTTTCAAAACACTTAGATAACGACCGCTTGCATATGGAAGCATTATTAACTCACCTGTCATCGCAAAAAAATCAATGGTATTTCATTGTACAAGACAGTGTGATTGATTTTGAGAAATTGCGCTATACCCTTGAAAAAACGTTTAAACAAATTTGTCAGACACAGTTTCAAGAAGTAGCAAGGCTATTAGGTCAAACCACATTAAAAACTGGTACAGACATCTTACAGAACTTACAACCCTTGCTTTTACATCAAATCTTTTAGAAAGCAAGGTTGATGAATCAGAAAACACTTTTTGATCTGCTGTGGCTAAACTATTACTCAATTAGAAAGGACAATGGCGCAAAATTGTGACATGTAGAAAAGCTAGTTTTCATGAGGTACCTATCAGTTCATCTCATTTAATAAAATACAAGCAAAAATTAAAGTATATCCTAAACTGTGTGAATACGAATAAGGCACTTCATTTTACACTAGAAAAAATACGCTTTTTGCCCCATATGACTCACACGACTACTGAATAGACATTTCTTGAATCGTTGTTACTCATTCTCAAAACATTACTGACCACTTTAGCAGAAATATTTAAAACAGATCTTCAGGTAGATTACGTTGAACTTGGATTGCATCTTTTTTCTTTATCGAAGAAAAAACAAAATCGGTTACTCTTTCATGTAAATCATCAAATTCATCATATTTTAATTGACGAGTTTCAAGATGTTTTTACAACAATTTCGTTTTTTTTTGATCAATTCACAAAAGATTAAAAAGCCAACGACATCCGTACGCTTTTTCTCGTTAAAAATTCAACGCAATCTATTTATCGCTTTCGTAATGCAGAACCCAGTTTGTTTGAAAAGGTTAAAAATTTAAGTTTTGCTACACGTCCTCTCAAAGCGTTAACGCTCTCCGAAAATTTTAAAGCAGACCCTGCCCTAATTCAATGGACAAACGATCGCTTTTTAACAATCACATCCCTTTTGAAAAAGTAATGTCAACAAACTAATACATTTGCACCGTCTACAGCAATTGAATTAGATACTTTCAATGAGCAAGACGCAGTAGAAACAAATTGGTTCCACAAGGACAATGATCAAGCAGAGTCAATGTGTATCGTAAAAACTGTTAAAAAATGCAATATTCTTTTAAAACTGAAAAAGATACAGTTGATAACGCTTCATCAAATTTCTCTAGTCATCTAACTATCGCAATTTTTGGGTGCACACGTCAGCACTTAATCCCAATTATTGCTGCGTTAAAAAAGAAAATATCAATTACCAAGCCGTAGAGATAGAAAATTTCTTTGAGAAATCAGTGACACAAGCTCTTTTAATGTTGACGCCTGCTATTACACATCTTGAAGATATAATTGCCTGGTGTGCTTTGTTGCGGGCACCTTGGTGTGGTATTTCATTACAAGATTTATATTTGCTGACACAAATTTGTCCTACGACCTTGATTTGGAATACGTTAGCTAAAATTGACACGCTTTCTATGACACAAGAAGGCAAACAAAAATTAAAAAAATAAGTAATATTTTAACACCAATCATCCAAAAATATGCATGCATCCTTATTACAGACTGTATTCAATGTCCGTGGTTTTCTTTAGGTGGGCCTGCACTGCATGCTGCCAATAAATATTATCGCCAAGAAGTAAAACGCTTTTTTCAATATTTACAAAAACTGCAAACTGCAGAAATGCTAATTGCTGTAAAACATTTTGAAGAACAGTTACAGCAATTACAGCTTGAGTACTCCGTTGACACGAATACTAAATTGCTTTTAATGACTATTCACAAAGCAAAAGGACTAGAATTTAACATGGTAATTGTTCCAAATTTACATCAAATAATACCTTATAATCACTATCCCTGACTGCTGATTCAGCAAGTATTGTCTTCGTCCTAAACTTGTTTTATTGCTATTAAAGGAACTACCGAATCAACACAAAATAGCTTTTATCAATATCTTCACAAGATTGATCAAAAACATCACTCTGCAGTAGTCATTCGACTGTTATACGTTGCCTGTACTCGTGTCAAAAAGAAATTACATGTATTAACGCATGTGAAAGTAAAAAATATCAATAAAGATACCATTTAATAACGCTTATTAAACTTATTTCGCTGTAACAACTGGTGTCGTATAATTTCCGTATTTTTCTTCGGTATTGCTTTGATACCCTAAATGTTTTTACACGCATTTAAGGTAATCAGTACATGCAAATACAACGAAAGCAGCAAACTTATGGTGTTGTTAATACAACAGAATATAGATTTCATCGAGAACTGATGACTCAATTTAGTAACACTCAACAATTGGTAGCGCTCTACTCAAAATTCTTTGAAGCAAATTTATTGTTTCAAAAAATACATACAGTAGAGTTACGGGTCAGGATACTACACAATATACTTCTTGAACAAGATTTAAATACTATCATACAGTTAGAAAGCAAAAACGTTGAACCCATTCAAATAACATATCAAAATCTTTTAGAGGCATGTCAAACCCTTCAGCTTATTTTACTTTCGATACTGCTAGAACCGCTTTTGAAAAGTATGACACAATATAGTCATGCATATTTACCAGAGACTATGTCTAACGAGTTAAAGAAGATTTTTGTAGAAGAGATTTATGCATCTTCCCTAGAAGAACACAAAGAACTGATAGAGCACTATAAAAATACATATTCATTGATTAATGCTTTTAAAAAATTATGGTACAGTTTGCCAGATGATCTTAATTTTTGTATACAATTTTCCGAACTTTATTTTGGTACGGTAAACTTTCAAGAAAATTTTTTTGAAGAAGATTTACAATATTTTTTAGAAAAAAATACACAAGATTTTACAGTACGCTGTCAATGTTTTAAAGAGCGTGTATTGCAACGGTTACAATCTCGTTTAGAGACTTTAAATCATAGTAGAAATGTATTGCGGTAAAATATAAAAACAATAAATTGCTTTGCTACTTTTTCTTAAGGATAGCTGATATCATAGTGACCGAAAAATAAATACATATTCTTTAGTTTAATAGGTTGCATATGCATCAAATTGTTATGGTCGGTGGTGGTGCAGGTGGGTTAGAGTTTGCTACCAAACTGGGCGATCATTTAGGTAGAAACAGTAGGAAACCAAAAGCAGACATTCATTTAGTAGATATCAATCCCACACACCTTTGGAAACCTTTATTACATGAAGTCGCTGTAGGTAGTATTGATTTGCCCATCCATCAAGTTGAATACGCAGCGCAAGCACGTCATCATGGATTTAGCTTTCATCAAGGTGCACTTGTCTCATTAAACCGTCAAACACACGCGATCACAATTGCATCTGTTTCAGACGAAACAGGAGAAGAAATATTTCCAACACGGACATTACTTTACGATACCCTTATTTTAGGTATTGGTAGCGTGTCACATTTTTTTAACATACCCGGTGCCGAAAAATATAGCTTTTCACTTGACAACGCAACGCAAGCAGAACACTTTAGACGTCGTTTTATTACTGCTTGCCACCAAGTACAACAAGAAAAAGATAAAAAACCATTAAGTATTGCAATTATTGGAGCAGGTGCTACCGGTGTTGAGCTTGCTGCAGAGTTACGCAATGCCGCACAAGTACTTTCTGGATATGGTTTTCAATCAGTAAATTCTGTAGAAAAAATGCATATTCATCTTATTGAAGCTGCACCCCGCATTTTGTCTGCTCTTTCTGAACAAACTTCAAATACCACTGAGAGCTTACTTAAAAAGCTCAGTATTGAAGTTAAAACGCATACACCTGTCGTAAAAATTGAAAAGAATACTGTGCACTTACAAGATGGTAAACAAATTAAGGCAGATTTTATTATTTGGGCAGCAGGTATTAAGCCACCTGCTGTGCTTAAAACACTCGGACTTACTGTAAATACACAAGGTCAAATTGTCGTGAAAGATACATTACAAACAGTGGATGATTTTGACATTTTTGGATTAGGTGATTGTGTCAGCTGTCCTTGGATAGGGCATCCTACGCCTAATCAAACCGTTCCACCTCGTGCGCAAGCAGCCCATCAACAAGCTAATGTTCTATTTAAAACAATGAAAAGACGCTTGCAAGGAAAATCGTTATTGACATTTAGATATCGCGATTTAGGTTCATTGATATCTCTTAGTCATTTTAGTGCTGTGGGTCATTTGAAAGGTGGTTCAATTAATCGAGGTGTTACAATCAAAGGATGGGTTGCAAAATTACTGTATAACTCGTTATATCGTCTGCATCTAAGTGCTTTGCATGGTGTAATACCTATGATCTTAAATACAGTTGCGCAATGGCTAACACGTTCAATACGTCCACGGATTAAATTACATTAAACTAAGACAATTGTTGTTCTATCTTTGAAAGGGCATCTTCAAGTAATGTGTTTGCTACCGTATGCACGTGTCGTTTGACTATTGCAGTCTCCTTTTCAGAAAAAAAAGATTTTTCTTGATGACTGACTAACTCGTTTTCTAGATTGGAACGAAGTTCAACAGAAATGATAGTGTCTTTTGAAGAAAGCACGGAGCCAGACAGGCTTGTTGATTGTACAGGTAGCAAAATAACATTTATTAAAAAATAATGTAGAAAAATTGCAGAAAAGAACGAAGGAAAAATAGAAAAAGGGTGTGTAATACTTCGCATTTTTGCTAGACGGGTACAGTTGTAATCAATCCAACAGACTCTATTTTTAAAGACTGTAGAAGATGAATCACTTTTAAAAGGGTAGCATACGTTATGGTTTCCTTACCTTTGATCCAAACAACTAATGGGTTTTTCTTTGATGTATGTTGAAGTAAGTATAATTGTTGTCTCAGTGTTGTCCAAGTAATTTTTTCTAACCATTGTCTTTTCCATTGTATATCGTAACAGTCGTCAGTATGCATATAAATGACAATTGGTTCTGTTGTAAAAGATGAAGGCGTGCTTTTAAAAGAAACTATATTGTGCTGCTGTGCAAGATGCACACCTATTATTGTCAATAGTAAGATGAAGCTGATACAAAGTATTAAATTTATTTCTAGTAAAAGCCCACGGTACTTATGTGGATAGTGCTGATTTACTCTGTGTTTCTTCATAAGTTTGTCGCAACAAAAGCGCTATAAATTCTTCTTCAAAAATATGATATTGAGCAGATAATTTATCAATTTGATAAATTGAGCGATAGTAAAAGATAATTGTTGATATTGTTATAAAGAGGCTGATTAGCAATATACTAAGGCAATCGGTTATATCAAAAGTCATCAAAGAGAGGGCATGCGCTGTGTTTGATGTACTTAACATAGATAGTAGTCTAAAAAGACTACAAAAGATGCCTAAATATGGACTCAGTAGACTAACAATTAGCAATACGTTTAAATAACGTCCCATAAAAAGTATTGCTTGCATGTGCGCAGCATGCATTGTACGCTCAACGGCTTCTAATAAGATACTTATTGTCTGACAACCACTTTCACGAAGACGTAAGAACTCTGTAAATCCCACATGAAAAATAGTTGTAATATCTTCTGAAGAAGTGACTTCGGGTAAATGACGATAAAGATCAATAAGTGCAGCACCTGACCAAAATTTTTGTTCAAAACGACTATAAGATTTTTGAATATGGCGTAATAAAAAATAATTTTGTGCGATCACAATCCAAGAAATTAAAGAGAATAAACCAAGAAGTAAAAAAATTATTTTCATTAAGAAAGGTGCTTGTAAAAAAAAACGCCATAAAGTAGTTTGCTGCATGCATTAATCCTCAAAAAATAGGAATCAATAATTATTCACGCGAGTAGTCATGAGTGCCTAGTTGTTCTATGTGATGTCGTTTAGGTGTAATATTAAAATGTTCATAAGTTTTAGATGTTGCAATACGTCCGCGTGGTGTACGTATAAGAAAACCTTGTTGTAGTAAAAAAGGTTCGATGACTTCTTCAATCGTATCTGATGATTCTCCAATGATAGCAGCTAAACTATCGAGACCAACTGGCCCTCCTTGAAATTTTTCAACCAATGCTAAAAGTAAATTTTGATCTTGTTTATCAAAGCCTTCTTCATCCACTTCTAAAAAATGAAGAGCTTGATTAGCGATAAGTGCATCAATTTTAATACTCTCTTTAACAATTGAAAAATCATGTACTCTTTTTAAAAGACGGTTTGCAATGCGTGGCGTACCGCGAGAACGTACTGCAATGACTGCAGCACCTGCTTGATCAATATTAATATTTAAAATTCTTGCAGTTCTCATAAGAATAGTTTCTAAATCTTTTGCAGAATAAAAGCTCAAGTGTTCTGTAATACCAAAACGATCACGTAACGGTGAAGTTAATAAACCAGTTCGCGTAGTGGCACCTACTAAAGTGAAATGAGGTAAGTCTAATTTAATAGAACGTGCATCTGGTCCTTTACCAATTACAAGATCTAACTGAAAATCTTCCAGTGCAGGATACAAAATTTCTTCAATTACTGTTCTTAAACGGTGAATTTCATCAATAAATAATACATCACCTTTTTCAAGATTAGTTAATATTGCTGCAAGATCACCTGCTTTCTCAAGTGTTGGTCCAGCCGTTGTTTTCAATTTCGATCCTGTCTCATGGGCAATAATATGCGCTAACGTAGTCTTACCTAGCCCTGGAGGACCTGCCAATAAAACATGATCAAGTACTCTTGAACTCACCTTTGCAGCTTGTATAAAAACAGACATTTGTTCTCGAACGACAGATTGTCCTATGTAATCTTGAAGTGTTAATGGCCTTATGGAAGGTTCAACATATTTTTCTTCATCTAACGACTGTGTGGTAATTAATCGGTCGGGTTTTGTAATCATTGATTGAATGAGTAGAACTAGAATTTATTAAATTTATTTTAATATAGTAACAAATATATACAGGGTGGAAATTATTTAATCGGATGGCTTGCGATAATTTTTACACATTAAATATACCTCTGAGGAGCAAGAACGAGATGCGTCAGGTTTGCGTACCAACACTTTTTCAAAACAGGCCGATAAACACTGAAAGTACTGATCAAATCCTACTCCTTGAAAACACTTTACTAAAAAATTACCTTTTATTTTTAGAACTGTTTGTACAATTTCAAAAGCAGTTTGCATGAGTGTGTTACTACGTGGTTGGTCAATACTTTTCATACCACTGAGATTAGGTGCCATATCAGATAATACGCTATCGACTTTGCGTTGACCAAGTGCTCCATATAATATTTGTAAAGTTTTTTCTTCAAGTAAATTACCTTGTAATGTTTTTACTGCTTTTAAAGGAAGTATAGGGAGCTGATCAATTGCAAATACAAGCCCTAAGCAACCAACTTGTTGTATTGCAACTTGAGACCAAGCACCTGGTGCTGCCCCTAAATCCAATACAATATGTCCAGGTTTTAAAAATTGATCTTTTTTCTGAATAGCCAGTAGTTTATAGGCTGCACGGGAACGCCAGCCTTCTTTTTTTGAAAGTTTGACATGTTTATCTTCAATATGGCGAGCTATCCACGCATGGCGTTTTTTCATTTATCAACAAATATATTTTTTTATTAAATTTTCAATAAAGAAACGAAAAAAAAGATGAAAACTGCTATCTTAATATGAGATATAAAATATCTTAATCTTATGGTATCTCTTTTAAATAAGCGTACTTTTCATGTTCGTTCTTCAGCGTATTCTTTTTACCTTATGATATGTCTATATGGAGGTATCGTCTATATTTGGTTTAACGTAGTGACTACTTTACCTTCTGTTATAAAAATGAGTGGACTGTTAGTACATGGAATACATTTTTATATTACTTGGCAATCTTATTTTTCTCACCATGTGCAGCACAGGATAAAAGTGTTGTGGTGTGATTTACAAGGACAATGGTATTTACGAGATAATAACGGGAATGAATATATCGCCTTTTTACAAAAGAAAGAAAGTATTTGCACATTTTATCTGACTCTTTTGCATTTTCAAACATTGCCTGCATTGCAATCAACAACCATTATTATTGTACCTGATAGCTTATCAAAAGAAGAGTTGAGACGATTAAGATGTCTGTTGTGGTGGGAAGTAAAATGAGAACAGTTTATCAAACACAAGAGGCAATACCGATACCAAATGTTGTCACACTTTTTTCTTTTAACATGCCAATCGTTGATCCTATTCCTTGAAACAAACGAACATAAATTTGTAGAGCTGGTGACAGTTTTTGCATAAATACAACTTCAACAAAGCGAATAATGGGCATTTTTTTAAGAATTGATTCGCCATTTTCACTGCTTTCTGTAAATGAGGTGGACCCTAAGCGCATTCTAACATTTAATTGACTTGTATAATAACGGAATCCAATTTTCACTTCGCCATCGCCTAAATATCCTCGTACGTACGGATTATACTTTTTCATACTTTTTGTTGGTAAAACATACCAAGGTTTCAATGAAATAAAATACTGTTTCCAATGAAAAATTCCCTCAATGTACAAACGATCCCAAGTACGTTCGTATCCATACCCCACACCATTGGAATGGTGAATTAAAGCAATTTTAACTTTTTCTACATATAACCTTTCTTTGAGTGATGACAGTGGTTGTTCCATCACTAATTCTGGTATGTGATCTTGTGCGCGAAAGGCAGCACTCACGCCAGTGTAGCATTGCCAATAAGATTTTTGGGTGTAGGTTAGATAAAAACGTGTATTTGTCAATTGAAAACGAAAAAGAGGTAACAGTCCACTTAATTGAAACATCGCTTCTGTCTTTTTCATATTCTCATGAATCGGGTTTTTTTCAGATACTTCATAATTTGATGGTAGCCGGCCGACCGTTACTGGTCGTTGTTTAAGCGGTTTGACGTCCCCGAATATACCATGATAGGGGAGAATATAATTGGGTTTATAGGCAGTCAGTTGATAAAAAGGATCTTGAGAAAGACGTGTTATCAATTCTTCCAACGCATGTAGTCTATTTTTACAAAGCACAGAAGGTATCCAACATATAATAAAAAAACTGATAATTCGAATGGGGATAAATTGCTTTTTCATAAAAACATTTGCGAAAAAAGAAGACACAACGACATTTACGGATGTTAAGCGCCAATACAGAATTTAGTGTATGTGAAATACATTAACGGCTCAACACTTAAAAATATAAAATTGATTGAATAAATGTCTTTCGCAGTATGCTATAACGCACGACAAGGAAGAAATTAGTAATTTAGATGGATGTAGCGAATTAAAATGATTTATATTTTTTCGTGGACTTTAATTTGACCTTGTTTCTTCTTAATCGCTATGATTTTTTAATCATACGATATTTTGTTAAGCAAGAATGTATTACATGTGATACGATTAATATTATTTTTAGTAAAAGGAGGATGAAAATCATATGGATTATCAACTGATCATTTTTGACTTTGAAGGCACGTTGTGTAATACCAAATCGATTGTGGAAGAAAGTCTTTTAGCAAGCTATTGTCAATTGGGTTACGTACCCCCTACCTTAGAAGCAATTCAAGAGGGTTTCAAACAAAGAAATACAACCCAAAAAGCACTTAAATACATTTCTCCTCATCTAGAAGAATCTGCAATGGAATCCCTTTTACAAGCGTATGCAAAAAATTACACCGCATACGCAAAAGAACAACAAGCCGCTTTATTTCCAGGTGTTATAGAACTTTTTCAAAAACTACAAGCTCATCATATCAAAAGTGTTATTGTCAGCAATTTATTTGTACAAGGACTTGAAGGCATTATTAAATATTTTGGTTTAGAATCTTATATTGTTAATTATATAGGTGCTGAGCCAAACAAATTTTCTAAGCCGGATGCACGTCTCTATACGCAATATCTCGAACCTTTTTTTCCTGATTTATCACGTAAAAATATTTTAATGGTAGGAGATAGCACAACAGATTTAAACTTTGCAAAAGCAATAGGTATTGATGCCTGTTGGGTCACGTACGGCGATGGCAATTCATTAGACTGTCGTGCATTACAACCTCAATATACAATTGATCAGTTTAAAGAGCTAGAGGCGATCCTTTTTGAATATGAAAAAAAGAATACACTGCAAATACGGTAATTAAAAAAAGATAAAGAGCGTTAGCCAATATATAAAAATTGCCATTGCCTTAAGATGCAGAATATATAACCGCTATATGCTTAAAAAGTAATTGTATTGATACCATGTAGAATACTTTTAAAAGCCGTAGAATTACTTTTTTTAGCAGATAGTATATGGTTTGACAGTGTCAATCGTATCAGTTGTTTAGTATGTGTAGCATAAAGTTATATTAGAACACGGTATCTGCGGTAAAACTTGTAACTGACGTTGAAGCGTTAATCCTCTTTTAAATTTGTCATTTCAATTAGCATCACTTACAATTGAGACCCAAATACATCACGTACTCAACTGTTTTAGACTAAATAACCCATTTACTAGAAAATACAATACAGCTTTAATATTAAGACTATTATGAACTATCAACTTATTATCTTTGATTTTGACGGTACACTATGTAATACAAAATCAACTGTTATAGACAGCGTTAAAAGTAGCTATCATCAACTTGGATATGTGCTTCCTTCTTTAGAGAAAATTCAAAATGGATTAAAGCAAGGTAGTACATCTAAAGATACACTCAAGTATATCTCTTCTGATGTAGAAGAATCTAAAATTGACGCCCTTTTGCAAGCATATCAACAAAATTATATTGAACAGGCAAAAAAACAAGCTGTACTATTCTCAGGTGTAGTAACAGTTTTACAAAAGCTGCAAAATCATAATATACAAAGCATTATTGTGAGTAATCAAATTCCTGGAGGCTTAGAATGTTTGATCGAACAATTTAATTTAAAGCAATACATTGCTACTTTTATCGGAGGTGAACCAGGCAAATTTTGTAAACCAAATCCACGTCTTTATACCCATTACCTTGCACCACAGTTTCCTCATGTCTCACTCAAGAATATTTTAATGGTAGGTGATACCAGCACTGATCTTGAATTTGCAAAAGCCGTAGGTATTGATGCGTGTTGGGCAACTTACGGTGATGGTAATCAAACCAATTGTCGTGCGTTACAACCCAAATATAGAATCGGTCAATTTAGCGATTTAGATAACATCATTTTTTCTACATAAATGCAATGATGTTTTATAGAATAAGAGAAATTGAAACTATATTTTTTACAGAGCGTTGTCATATCACGTCACTTACTTCATGTCTTTTATAATGATTGAAAAAATCAAAAAATTCGATATTATACTAAATTGATTTCTCAGTTTAATAAGGCATATATCAATGGTTGTCATTCGACTCTCAAGGGTGGGAAGAAAAAAAAGTCCTTTTTATCACATCATTGTTACAAATAAACAAACAAAACGTGACCGTTTCATTGAAAAAATTGGCTATTTTGATCCAATCAAAAAAACAATGTTTGCAATTAATTGGGAGCGCTATCAGTATTGGAAAGATCACGGTGCTCAAATAAGTCCAAATAGTCGAGTTAACGTACTGGTTAGACAATGGACTGAACAAAACAAAAACGCACCTGCTGCAAATGAAACGAGTTAATTAGATAATTAGCAATAAATGGTTTGCATCAAATCAAGTGTTTAACTTCATAGTAAATCATCTGCTATTATTTGGTATTATGTTAATACTTGCCATCTTATTATGTGCAGTAGAAATAATTTTTTTGCTTTACGCAAGCCAAGCACTTTCCTTGATACGTACCACATTATTGATGAATCAAGAAAAAGCTATCATCATCGATCTACGTCCTATTGAAACTTTTCGAAAAGCACATTTACCTCATGCACAGCATACTCATCAAAATGATTTTAATGATTTATTAGGCAAAATTTCAAAAGAAAAGGCGATTATTTTTGTGGTGCCGCAAGAAAAACCAAATTTTAATACCCTATGGACTTTTCGACGCGCAGGTTTTAAAAAATTGCATCATTTAGAAGGAGGGATAGCTGCTTGGCAAGATGCAAATCTTCCTTTATTTCATACCGAAGAGATAAAAAATTAGTATGGCAGAAGCATCATCAAATATTTCTGAAGAAAATTCAACCACACCGATAAACGAAATTAATCTACAGCACCTTTACGCTGAAGGTTCATCAGAGTTTCCAGGTGCACCGGAAACTCTGACACTTCAAGAACCCCCTCATCTAGATTTTCAAATCAATATACAAACACGAAAAGATACTACCGCAGCGGCGCAGTATATTGTCGAGCTTAAAGCTACAGTTACTGCAACAATAAATCATTCTGAATCATCCAATGAAACAAAGACACTTTTTCTTGTTGAAGTAAAACAAGGTGGTCTTTTTTCAATCAAAGGTTTTGATACTGTTGCGTTGGATCAAGTCTTGAACATTCATTGTCCAACGGTTCTTTATCCTTATATCCGTGCATTCGTCTCAGATTTAATTTCACGTGGGGGATTTTCCCCTTTATATTTGCCTGCTGTTGATTTTAATCACTTATATGCACAACATAAAAAGAGTGCAGCGACTCCATCATAAACATTAAAAAGTTTTAGTGCACTGTACTTAACGCGTCATTATTTTACAAAGTATTTTGTTGCGATTATGTATGTATCTTCTATACCTGTCATCACTATCGATGGTGTTAGTGGTGCTGGCAAAGGTGCAACCAGTTTATTACTTGCACTGCAATTGGGCTGGCATTTATTAGATAGCGGCGTATTGTATCGACTTGTTGCTTTGGAAGCATCAGTCAATAATATATCCCTTAATAATATTCCAAAACTTGTGACGATTGCTGCAACTATTAACCCTACGATGAAAGTGAGTACTTGCGGTACACCTGAGCTAATAATACACCATGCAACAAAAAACATTACATACGCACTACGTACAGAAATATGCGGTTTACAAGCATCAAAAATTGCTCAACACATGGAAATACGTCAAGTACTCATTGATAAACAACGTCAATTTAGAAAGCCACCCGGTCTTGTTACAGATGGACGAGATATGGGGAATGTGATTTTTCCTGATGCTATTTTAAAAATTTTTTTAAACGCAAAATTAGAAATACGTGCTAAACGGCGATATCAACAGTTGAAGGAGCAAGGGAACTGTGTTAGCCTAAATGATCTTAAATCTAGCCTTGTAAAGCGTGATCAACAAGATCGACTAAGAGCAGGAACGTATGCCTCTATTAAAAGAGAAAGGCATACGATTGATACAACGGACTTGTCGGTGGTACAAGTTGCATCTATGATTAAAAAAAAGTTGTTGCAACAGGAAAATTTTATAAAAAAGCCAAATACTCTACAATGATATTTCATCTTTCGACCACATTCTAAGGTAAAAAAATGAGTTTTGAACAATTAATACAACAAGAACCGTGTATAAAGCAAACACTATACGTTGGTAAGCTAATTTCTGCAAAGGTGCTTGAGATTGATAAAAATTATATTCTCGTAGATGCTAATCTAAAATCAGAGCATCGAATTCCAATTCAAGAATTTTTAGATGAAAAGGGTGAAAAAGAAGTAGATGTAGGTTCTGAAGTGATATTAGCGGTTGAAGCGTTGGAACGCGGCGATGGTAATACACAATTATCTCGAGAAACTGCAAAGCGTAGAGCAGCGTGGGATCACTTGAACGATTTATGTGAACATGGAAAAACAGTCAAAGGAACGCTACAGGGTGTGGAAGGTTCAAGAAATAGAGGTGGTTTTAGAGTTAACCTAGGTATATTAGAAGCATTTCTGCCAGGTTCTTTAATTGAATCTCAATACGTGGAAAATGGTAAAGAACTTGAGTTTAAAATTCTTAAAGTGGATTTAGAACGCAATAACATTGTTCTGTCGCACAGAGCATTCATTGATTCCACAGAAAATAGTCAAGCGAATCGCGAGCTACTGTTAAGTCAGCTAAAACCTGAACAAATTGTCAAAGGACGCGTTAAACACATTACTGCATTTGGTGCATTTATTAACCTTGGCGGTGTTGATGGATTGTTACATAAACGATCGATTGTGTGGAGAAAAATTGACCATCCTAGTGAAGTACTATCTTTAAGTAAAGGACCAGAAGATACTATTGAGGTAATGGTTCAAAAAATCGAAATAAAAGGAGATGAAACACGCATTTCACTTAATTTAAAAGAGCTAGCAACTGAAAATCCTTGGAATACTTTCGCAGAAAAGTATCAAAAAGGCATGCTACTTAAGAAAAGAAAGATATTACGCATTAGTAAAGATTTTTGTATTGTTGAAATTGAAGAAGGAATTGAAGGAATACTGCATGCTTCTGAGATGGATTGGGCACACCGTAACCCTGATACACATACTTTTTTATCGCAAGTACAAGACTCTGAAGGAAGAATTGATGTCGTTATTCTTAATATTGATTTATCAAGACGCTTTGAACGCGTAGTGTCACTGAGTATAAAACAATTAACGGAAAATCCATGGAAAGCGTTTGCAAAAGAGCATCAACCAGGTGATTCTATACAGGGCACAATACGCTCTGTCACTGACCTTGGTTTATTTGTAAATCTTGAAAGTGGCATTGATGGATTGGTTCATCATTCTGAACTAAGCAAAAACACTGCACAAAAGAATTCGATGCGTGATTTTCGAAAAGGTCAAACAGTAGAAGTGACTATTCTTTCCATTGATTCTTTGAAAGAACGTGTGGGACTTAGCCTGCAACGTGGGTCATACAGTAATGACTCGGTACAGATTGATACGAATGATTCCTCTTTGCAAAAGACTGAGATATCTGAAGAAGTAGAAACACCCATTTTGGAAGAAAATTCTCTTGCAGAAGAAACGCAGACTGCTGCCGTAGATGAGATAGTACCGAATCAGCAGAGCACATTAGATGAACCAGAAGAAAGTTTCGAAACACTTGCAGATGTAGAAAATACTGAAATGCCTGATGTATTAATGGATAACGCAACGGACGTACAAGAGGACGAAGTCGAAGTGCAAAAAATAGAACGACAAGATCAAGAGAATACTTAGCACAACGCAAACCTTTTTGAATAAAAATTTTAGTCTCGTTTATAGAAAAGATAGATAAAATATCTTTGAAAATGAGTTTTTAAAAGTTTCTCATTATAAAATCCTAGTTATGTTAATTATACGATATTTGCTGTGGACGCTACTTGTTTTAATGGGATTGTCTATGGTAAGCCTAAATACAGATCCTGTAGTATTTAATTATTATTACAATACGATTTCATTACCCTTATCGCTCCTGCTACTTTTTAGTTTTGCAAGTGGATGGATTGCCGGACTTTGCTTTAATTTTATTAATTATATTAAACTAAAAACGATAAATCGTCGTTTACATCAACGTTGTCATCAACTTGAAACAGAAGCAATGATTTATTCAAAAAAACAACTACAATCAGAATCGATTGAAGCACAATCCATTGATTCTTCTTCCTCTCTCCAAGAAAAATAAGCTTTTTAGTTTAATTCAAGAAGATGTTGTTTAAGCTTTTTAATTTCTTCTCTAAGAGTGATAGCTGCTTCAAACTGCAAAGTATTTGCTTTCATATTCATTTCTTTTTCTAAACGCTTCAATTGCTGTGTTATTTGTTTAGGTGAAAATTTTTGATATTGTGTTTCTGTTTCCGCTACAGCTAAACTCTTGGACAAAGCTTTATTTACTTCTTGTGAATTTGCACCTTCTATAACATCGATGATTTCTTTTTGAATACTTTTTGGTGTAATGTGATGCGTTTTATTATAAAGGATTTGTTTTTCACGCCGTCGGTTCGTTTCTTGTATTGCACGGTGCATTGAACCTGTAGTCTTATCAGCATATAAAATTGCTTGACCTTTTTGATGCCGAGCCGCTCTTCCTATCGTTTGAATTAAAGAACGTTCCGAGCGTAAAAAGCCTTCTTTATCAGCATCTAATATTGCAATCAAAGAAACTTCAGGAATATCCAATCCTTCTCTTAACAAATTAATGCCAACAATTGCATCAAAAACACCTAAACGTAATGAACGAATGACTTCCATTCGTTCAACGGTATCTAGATCGGAATGTAAATAACGTACTTTTACACCATGTTCACTAAGAAATTCGCTTAAATTTTCTGAAAGCCGCTTTGTTAATGTTGTAATCAACACACGTTCTTTTAAAGGAATACGTTTTCGAATTTCTGAGAGTACGTCTTCAATTTGTGTATTAACGGGACGTATCGATAAAATCGGATCTACCAAACCAGTTGGACGCACAACCTGCTCAACAACTGCTTCTGAGTGTTCTTTTTCATAAGGTCCAGGTGTAGCAGAAAGATAAAGCGTTTGCGGAGAACGTTCAATAAACTCTTCAAAACGCAGTGGTCGATTATCTAATGCAGAAGGTAAGCGAAACCCATGATTCACTAATGTTTCTTTACGGGCTCTGTCTCCACGGTACATTGCCCCGATTTGTGGAATAGTAACATGTGCTTCATCGATAACAAGCAACGCATCCTTAGGAAGATAAGAAAACAACGTAGGGGGTGGTTGCCCCGGTTGTCCATTAGATAGGTAACGAGAGTAGTTTTCAATACCACTACAGTAACCTAACTCAAATAACATTTCTAAATCAAACTGTGTTCGTTGTGACAGTCGCTGTGCTTCAAGCAGTTTTTTTTTCTCTTCTAATGCGGATAATTGTGTTTTTAGCTCTACTTTAATGCATTCAGCTGTTTCTAAAATACGCTGACGGGGTGTCACATAATGATTTTTAGGATAAATAGTCAAACGAGGTACCCGTTTTAATTCTTGATTTGTTAAAGGGTCGAAATAACGCAGTCCTTCAATTTCATTACCAAATAACTCAATACGAATTGCTTGTTCGACTGATTCAGCTGGAAATACATCAATCACATCTCCTCTAACGCGATAGCGTCCTCTTTGTAACTCAAAATCATTACGGGTATATTGTAGCTCTGCAAGACGCTTTAACAAGTGCGTCTGATCGATTTTTTCGCCTCTTTGTAAGTGCAAAGTCGATTGAAGATAGCTTCCAGGATCACCAATACCATAAATTGCAGACACAGTTGCAACAATAATAGTATCATGACGTTCGATTAAACTTTTAGTGGCAGAAAGACGCATTTGTTCAATATGTTCGTTAATTGATGCATCTTTTTCAATAAAAGTATCTGTACTGGGTACATATGCTTCAGGCTGATAGTAATCATAGTAAGATACAAAATATTCGACCGCATTTTTTGGAAAAAAACTTTTCATTTCACCATAAAGTTGTGCTGCTAACGTTTTATTTGGTGCCATAATCAACGTAGGACGCTGTATATTTTGAATCACATGTGCAACTGTAAATGTTTTTCCTGATCCTGTGACACCTAATAATGTTTGCCGCGCTAGTCCTGCATGAATATTTTGTGTTAATGATTGAATTGCACCGGGTTGGTCTCCTGAAGGTTTGTACGCGGAGTGAATCTGAAATGCTACAGATTGTTGAGTCATAATCTTAGTATTGTTAAAATATTTTCATACCTAGCATAATTTCGTAGAAAATGTAAGGTAGATATATGAAGGAATAGTTAGCACCAACGGTTCGAAATAGATAAATTATCTTGTGCTGGAAACAACGAAGCTTCTTGGCTTTCAGTTGCAAAAAAGGGTGTGAAGCCTGGTGTTTTTTTCAAAACATTAGAGTGAAACATACAAGTGAAAGTTATGTGATTGCCAATCAATTTATTTGATACTGCTAGTGTAGGCAATCGTAACGACCATGATGCAACGATTGGTTTGTCATTGTGTTGATTACGGATCAATAGTCGTTTTGAAAGTAGAGATAACTGATCTTGTAGTGTTTCAAGTGTGGTGACGATATGCGCTACTGCTGATGTTGTAGAAAGAGTATCAATTACCTGAATTAGGTCTTTTCTCATTTTTTCAAGTTGCGTACTAATATCAATACACAGCACATCATGCTTGAATTTGTTTGTATCTTTAAAATGATGTTTTTTAAAGGCAGAAAGCATTGATGTAAATTTTAAATCTTCCTCTTTTTTTTCAAAATTGGGAGTATGTGCTATTTTAATTTTTTCGCAAATGACTAAGAAATCGTGCGCTGTTTTAGAGTCAAGTATTACATTCATTATCTAGCTTTATCGTGTAAAACTCGAACAAAAACATTTGGCGAGTTGTTTAAAAAATAGGTTCTATAATAAATACTCCTGTAAAAACAGTTTTGCTCCAAAGGCAGTATCTTACGCAAAAGTGCAGTCAGATACAAATGAAAAAGTTTATATATGCACTAAAAAAATTTTATGATAAGATCAGAACCATTTTACTCGTTTCATCATAACTTTTATTTCAATTAAAAATAATTAAACAATTGTGCCCAACAACCTTTCCTCACCAAGCAATCACCTTAAGCATCTCAGTCAGTTTCTTGATGCGCGATCCAAAGCATCTTTACAACTGTCGTTTGATATAAAACAGGCATGGCTCCATACTTTATTAGAAAGAGAGCTACTTGTCCTACTTTGCAATGACAAGATTCTTGATGCTGCTGTTAAACCAATACAAAAAAGGATAAAAAATTATTATAATGAACTATTAAATGAAAAGAGAGAACAAACACGAGATACTCAAGCAATCGTTGCGTATTACCACGAGGCAATCGAGCTGTTTGGACACGAAGTGACATCAGAGGAAAAAAAGCGCATTAGTGAAATGACGGATGAGATAAGTCAATACAATGGATTTGATAGCATAAATCAACATTTTAATGCTATATTAGAAGGAAAAGGATCCGCAGAAGATCAAAAAAACGTTATACAAGATTTAGAAAGTGTCCTGTGTACGATGGAACAATTAAAAAAATTAGTAGAACCGCAGCTTCTCCAAGGAAAACACGAGCTAAGTACTGGCATGGGTACCGTTTCTTCTCACAAACTATCTAAACCACTTAGCCCTCAAAAAATAAAATCTGGCTTACAATTAAATAAACTCGTTCAGAGAAGCAAAGAGGAAAAATCGATAAAAGCGTTACAAGCAACACTGGAAGAGACAGAAACAACACTAGCGCAGGCGAAAGAACAGCTAGGGAAAATGCAAACCAGTCATGATAGTATGCTGCAAAGATTTGACATTCAAAAAGAAGAAAATAATACGCATGTTCAAAAACTTGAATCAGAGCAAACAAAAGTAAGGCAGTTGAATCATCAACTCGATTCTTTCAAGCGTCAAGGAGAAACAGCAAAGAGTGAAATTGAAAATTTACAAAATCAGCTTTCTCAACAACAAGAATTACATCAAAAGCAATCCACCACTGCACAACAAGATAACATTAGTTTTCTTAAAAGTCTTCTTAATACGCTACATGATTTAATTGATTACATCAGTATTATACCGACACGTTTTATCGAAGCCTTATTAAAAAAAGTAAAGAGTCAAAAAGATACATCGTACGAGATTCTAGGTAATAAGAAAAGCAATCATACAATCAATCGAGCAAGAGAAAATCTAGATAGTAAAGAGAAAGATTTAAGAATATTGATTGAAGATGCTGTAAAGGACAGACAAGCGTCTTTGCTACCTCCAGGATGGATTATTCCAAATGATACGTTTCTATCGAAAGACAATGGCTATGTAAAATACGATCTTCACGCGCAACCAAACAATACCGTGCTTCGCTTGAAAGATGAACAAATCTCCTTGCAGATGAAACACGTTACCCCCTTTACTATGAAACTTTCATTTTTTAATGACAACACTTTAGCACCTCTCACTCACGAACAAATTTTGAAGATAGTTAATCTCATTTTCTCTCAAACTATCACGCATGCTAATGCTATCATTGATGTGTCAACAAAAGATAGTAAAAATACTAAGAAGAGCCAAACAATTGAAGACTGGCTACAGTTTTATTTCATGCTTTATCAAAAGTTTGAAGAAACAACTGCCTTACCTACTCTATCTAGTCCTAGCCGCACATTTGAGGAATATTTTAATACGTTACCCAAACAAGGCGATGCGTCAATAGCAAATATATATAATAGTCTTATCCGAATGAATTAATTGACTATTCTATCATCGCCGCGATTTTTTAATTTAATGTTATACTATAGAGCGTATAATATAGCACTGTAACTCTTGTTTCATAAATAAAAATGTTTGACACTTTATATACATTAAATTGGATGGACTACTGCTGCATGGCTTGCATTGGATGCTCTACAATCATTGGTTTATCAAAAGGTTTAGTGAAAGAACTCTCTTCATTGGCCAACTGGATCATTGCTACTTGGCTTGGGTTCTTATTTTATCAACCCATGTCAACACAATTACCTGACATCGTACAGCCACAGCTGATACGTTTTGTACTTGGGTTTTTGGTAATATTTGTTATTATTCTGGTTTTGGGTACTTTACTCAATAGTGTTGTCAGTTGGCTCATTAGGAAAACAGGTCTAAGTGGCTTTGATAGATTACTAGGACTAGTTTTTGGTTTAGCGCGTGGGACGCTGTTAGTGGGTATTGCTATGTTATTAATTCGAGCAACCCCATTGTCTCGAATGGAAGCTTGGAAGACATCTCTATTATTGCCTTATCTCAAACCTTTAGAAAATTGGCTACGCGATTTTGTCGTGATGGAACTTGAATAATTTTAAGTCAAGAAAATAGCTAACTATGCTACCCATATTTAATCAGGCCATTCAATTTTTAACGCAATCTTTTTTTGAAGTATACATCCGCTTTGTACTATTACACGTAATTTTTCATTGGGTAAAAATTCACTCAGAAAACCCTATTTCGCTATCACTTGCCAGAATTACCCTTCCTTTACTTCGTCCTATACGCCGTTCAATACCTAATGTAGGAGGCTTAGATATTGCCTCTATTGCTTTATTAATTGGATTGTCTATGCTGAAGTTATATATGGTGTTTTGGCTACAAACAGGAATCATTCCTTGCTTTCAAGGATTAGCTACTTTAGCTTTTTCTTCTCTTTTAAAACAATTAATTGATATATTCTTTTATACACTCATTGCACTTGTGCTCATGAGCTGGTTTAGTCCTTTAGCTGCAGGACCTGCGGTTGAAATTATCTTTAAAATATGTGAACCATTATTAAAAATAGCACAACTGATTGTTCCTCATGTATCCTATGTTGATTTATCTCCTTTAGTAATTTCGATTAGTTTACGGCTTCTCATGATTCTTATCGTAAATCCTTTGAATCAAATTGGAATGCAACTGATCCAAAAAAATCTTTAATTATCTTGTAAACCATTCAAAAGTATGAGACATGATACAGAAATTTCAATGCTGCTTGAGAAAGAAATGCAGCGTCAAGAAGAACAAATCTCTTTGATTCCTTCTGAAAATTATATTAGTTCTGAATTACTGTATCTATACCAAAAATCTCTTCCTTTAAATAATAAATATGCAGAAGGCTATCCAAGTCAACGTTACTATGGTGGATGTCACTATGTTGATGAAATAGAAAATATTGCTATTGCGCGTGCAAAAAAGCTATTTAATGTTGAATATGCCAATGTGCAACCACACTCAGGTTCTCAAGCCAACGCGGCCGTTTTTATGGCACTTCTTCAACCAGGAGACTGTATACTTAGCATGGGATTGTCTCATGGTGGACACTTAACGCACGGTGCTAAAGTAAACTTTTCAGGGAAGCTATACCGTAGTGTTGCCTACGGTATTAATACACAGGAACGTATCGATTATGAGCAAGTTGAAGTGCTTGCAAAGCAACACCGACCAAAACTCATTATCGCGGGATATTCTGCATACGCAAGAGAAATTCATTGGGAACGATTTAGATCCATTGCAGATCAAGTAGGTGCCTTTTTTTTAGCAGATATTTCACATATTGCAGGCTTAGTCGCTGCAAAAGTTCATTCTTCTCCGATGCAGTATGCACATGTTGTTACTACGACTACACATAAAACGTTACGTGGTCCACGCGGCGGTATGATTTTAGCTCAAGATATGTCTTTTGCAAAAAAATTTAAACTAAATGCTGCACTTTTTCCAGGAATACAAGGTGGTCCGCTGATGCATATCATCGCAGCCAAAGCCATTGCATTTTTTGAAGCATTACAGCCAAGTTTTAAAAATTATCAATTACAAACGTTACATAATGCTCAGGGTATGGCAATGGTTTTAAGAAATCGTAATATTAAACTTGTTTCAGATGGTACAGATAATCATTTGATTTTAATCGATCTTCGAAACAAATCACTTTCTGGTAAAACAGCAGAAATAGCGCTCGAGAAATCTTCTATTATTACTAATAAAAATATGTTACCGCATGATCCAAACCCACCTAGTATAACCAGTGGTTTGCGTATCGGAACGCCTGCAATTACAACAAGAAAATTTATGCTTTCTGAAGCAAAACAAGTTGCACATTGGATTGCAGATATTCTTGAAAACCCTGATAGTATGCAGCAACTGAGTCGAATTAAAAAGTCAGTGAGTGAATTGTGTATAAAATTTCCTGTTTATACAGCTGGCTGCTCTGCTATCCAGTATGATAGTTAAAATAGACATTTTAAAACGAAAACGCGCTAGACGTTTTGCTTTACAAGCACTTTACCAATGGCAGTTTAATCCAGATAAAATTGAGAACATACTGGAGCAATTTTTAGATCAAGATGAAATGCAAAGTGTTGATGTAGCGTTTTTTAGCACTTTATTTTCAAATATCGTTAAGATGCACGAGATACTCGATAAAATTTTTATGCCATTGACTGCGTATTCAAGTACTATGATTGAACCTGTGGAAAAATCTATCGTGAGAATTGGTGTATATGAGCTGTTACACTGTGTAGAAACCCCTTATCGTATTGTAATTGATGAGGCAATCGAACTGAGTAAACGTTTTGGTACATCCGGTTCTCATCGCTATGTCAATGGTATTTTGCATGCAGTTGCGAAACAGATTCGTTCTTCTGAAGTCCAATGTGCTTTAGTTTCAAAAAAAACCGATCGATGAAAATATTTTTTATTTTTTGAGTGATAATGGCAATAACTGTTCATGTTGCAGTAATAGTTGAACTATTTCAAAAGAGCATTTTTGTTCTATAGCAAACTGCTGTGCAGTCTGTCCCTGATTGTTTTCTAAATAAATGTTGATATTTTTTGATAGCAAAAACTTGACATTGTGTACCGCATTACTATCTACAGCATGGTGTAATGCACTTCGTCCTTGATGATCTACTTTATCGAGTAGACTTTTATCTTGTTTATATAGCGCTTTGAGAATATTATCATTATCTCTTTGTGCCGCTAAGTGTAGAGGAAGTATTCCTACTTTATTTGCTTGATCGTACTTTACGCCCTGTGCAATCAACCAAAGTGCAATTTTTTGATTGTTGCTTTGAATAGAAAAATGTAAAGGCGTATTCTCATCATCATCTTTAATCTCTAGATAATTTATCGGTTTTCCAAGTGCTTTCCATTTATCTGAAATAAAATCTACATCATCTGCTGAGCTAACATAGTAATGCACAGATCGTTTACCCTTATCATTAAGACGTGGATATTTTTCTACTGTAGTTTTTTTAGAAAGAGAGACTGGCTTTTCTTGAGGAGTAAAGGCTGTCCATATACTAGAGTAAATATACCATTGAGAAATAGTAAAATTTTTCTTTTCTACTATAGGTGATACTGTATATCGTTGATTTTGCCTAAAATACTTAATGAGCTGTGAATGGTTTGAAAAAAAAGCGATATCTATTGCTGTCATCTTATCGTGATTTTTGAGATAAGGATCAATACCTGCTTCTATTAATTGCTTAACCACTTCTTCATTTCCTTTGAATGCTGCAACATGTAAAGCGGTATTATTTCCTGTATCAACTGTATTAATAGAATTCCTTTTATTATGTAAAAGAATATTAACAATTTTGATATGGTTATACATGGCAGCAAAGTGTAACGGTGTTCTTCCTTTTACATCTTGGCAGTAAAGCTCTTTTACTCCCGTTAATAAATACCCAACACTTTCAGTTGCACCTTTTGCCGCTGCATAATGTAAGGGTGTTTTTCCTTCTTGATCTTTTTGATCAAAAAGATAAGGATGCGTTTTTTCTAAAAAGCATATCGTTTTTAAGAAATTTTTACTTGCTGCAATGTGTAAAGGCAAACGTGCGATATCACTTGAAGAAAACTGCAAGCCTATCTCAAACAGCCACTGTAATAATTCAACATTATTTTCTTTGATTGCAAACAGCATCAAACTATTTCTTTGACCATCTGTGACCGTTAAGATAGTAGGATATTGTTCTATTAGAATTTTGAATTTTTGATATCCTTCCAATGTATAATAAAGCAGGCTATTTTCTGTAAATAGTAGTTTTGGCTGACTGAGTACCATGTGATACGCCAGCTCAAATTGGTTTGTCTGAAGTGCCGTATAAAATACTGGAGAAAATTGTTTATATTCAAAATTAATTGAGGTAAATGTTTTTACATCGCTGAGGCAAGCCCAATAATAATTCACAAAAAGAGGATCTTGTTGAAAGCGAAATGCTGATGATTCGCTTCCTTGATGAATAAAAAGCTTAATTTGATCAAACGATTGCATACCATAAGCCGCTAGAAAACTTGCCTGATGACACGGCACTTGTACGCTTGCCTGCCACCATACCGGGATACTTGGGGGCAAAATAAAACTTAAAGAAGGTGGGAATGAGTTATTTATCGTTTCGGTAAGTATTCGATCCATGTTTACTTTTTTGTTAATAAATTTTCAGTGTAAAAAATAAATAGGGTGAGATAAATATATTGTTTCATATGCCTAGTTATCTCCACTTATCATTACCTAACACTGTCCGTTTTCTAGTGGTTAATGATTATATTTTTTGTATTTCTTTGTATACTCAATGAAAGACGTTACTATTTCATATTAGCATAACACTATTTGCATTCAATACATGCTAATGCACCGTTTATGTATTGGACTGTTGATGAAGTACTTTTAATGCAACGATTTTTGTTGTGATAATTGTTTTCTAAAGTTCCTTATTGGGTGACAACTGTAGCTTATTGACATTATCTAGAAAATCACTGATGATAAGCACCGGTTATAAGCATAAGTATTAGCTTTCTGACGTATATAATTTCCAGTAAACCATAGAATTCATCTGCACTTTATTTTAAATTTCTTTCACAACGATGTTTTATACTTGGCTTCAAAGACTTGGATTCGTGATGCTTCTGCCTGTCATTGTTTATTCTGTTTTTATGAGTTTTGTTGCAATCTTTCCATCCTGGCAACATTATTTCTTTTACCGGTACCGAGTACCTACTGTTAATCTCAAACATCTTTCTACTCCTGAAAGATTTGGATTTCTACCTGATCAAGTTCATCCTTTCTTTATTGAACCCACCCACTCACTACAAGAAAGGTTATATGCTTGGCATATCCTTTCACCTGAAGTATGTCGTACGTTAACTCATCAAAGAAAGCAAAATGCAACGATAGACCGTATAAGGCAGAATAAAGCAGCGCTGACTCTTTTGCAATCAAATAAAGAAGCACGACTGGTTATCTGCTTTCATGGCACAGCAGGATGCATTGCTTCAAGTTGTCGACCACAAAGCTACCAAACTGTTTTTGCAAAAGCACCGTATCCCATTCATGTATTAGCATTTGATTATCGAGGGTATGGTTTGAGCTCAGGCACGCCTTCGGAACAAGGCTTACTACAAGATGGTATTGCAGTGGTAGAATGGGCTATGCATGTGGCTAATATTCCACCGGAACGTATTGTCATTCATGGACATTCTTTAGGTACAGCGGTTGCACTAGCGCTAACTTCGCATTATGCTGCCTTACCAAAACCTATTATCTTTTCAGGTCAAGTGTTGTTGGCACCTTTTTCAGACATGAAATCACTGATGAAAACCTACCGTATAGAAGGTATTGTTCCTATTTTTATTCCTTTGACAAAAATACCACTGATTTTCAATTATTTCACTTCGTTTTTAGTGAATCGCTGGCAAAGCAATACAGCAATTGCTTCTTATGTGCATCGCGTAGAAGAAAGTTTGACAAACAGGGCTTATCACATCCATCTTCTTCATACACAAACAGATGCGATACTTTCATCCATCAACAGTGACAAATTATTTTGGCATGCTGTCAATGCTTCTGCACCCATGACTTATGAAAAACTATCTCAACGAAAAGAAGCAGTAAAAGTGCATTTAGATAAACAAGGGTGGCAAGTCACGCATCACACACCACACGGTTTGATTCGTCAAACCATGCTTTATCAAGGTTCGCATGAGAGATTGATGATTCACCCTATCGTTAGCCTTGCAGTTTTAGACGCATTTGCACATCCAAAAACAGTACTTGATACGGTTCACTCGAAAGCATAGGTAGTACCTATTGAGTATTGGCCATACAAGTAAGATACTTAATGTCACACTTTTCATTCCTTTTTATCCTCCCATAATAAAGAGCAAAAATTATTGCAATATTAAATTTGAAACAGAATCACCTGTTATCACTTTACGATTGGATGATTTTTTATAGAAGAAACACGAGCATTGTTATTTAAATGGGAAAAGATGATCTCTTGTCTTTTAAGTGATAAATAAACTACACTGGATTATATTTCCTATTAACTTTAATCATTAGGATGATGTACTATTTCTTATTTCAATTTTTTGAATTTGTTACTGTAAGTCTTAATTTATACTTAGCTTTTACGACATTGACGACGCTAATCGTGTTGATTGTTCTCACTCCTTTCATAAACAGGCAAATACTTTATCTTCATCGATTTCCTTCAATTAATTTAAAAGATCTTGCTGTACCAGAAAAATTTGGATTTCTACCTGGTCAAGTGAATGAATTTTTTATTGAACCCATAAATGAAAAACAAGAACGATTATATGCATGGCATCTAGTATCAAAGGAAATTTACCATCAACATTTTCTTGAAAACTCAACGGCAAGCTTTATCCCTTCGGATAAGAAAATACTTCAATCATTACAATGGTTAAAGTCTGATCAAGAGGTCCACCTTATCAGCTATTTGCATGGTGCTACAGGCTGTATCGCCTCAGATTATAGAGCACCTAGTTATCGCGCAGCCATACAAGTTTCTCCCAAACATACGCATCTCATTGCCTTTGATTATCGAGGCTTTGGGTTGAGTACAGGCACGCCTTCGCAAGAAGGGTTAGTACAAGATGGAATTGCGGTGGTGGAATGGGCACTGAAAGTTGCTCACATTCCTCCCGAACGTATTGTACTCTATGGCCATTCATTAGGTGCTGCAGTTGCATCTATAGTGATGGAACATTATGCAGCGTTACCTAGCCCCGTATTTTTTTCAGGTCATATCTTTGTTGCACCTTTTAGAGACATTGCTACGTGGCTTGCAAGTTATCGTTTAGGTGGATTTTTTATTATACAAGACCTCGTTCCAAATATACCACCACTGATTCGCTTTCTTTACTCTTTACTCGTTGACACCTGGTCGTGCGAGCGAGCAATGACACAGTACCTACGCTATCGCCATGCAAATGAAACACAATACCCGTATTATATCCACTTGATTCACGCTAAGAATGATCCACTTACTAGTGTTGAGCATAGCCACCACCTCTTTTGGCACGCAGTTAAAACAGTAGTCCCCATTACGTTTCAACAACTCGCTGAGCGAAAACAAATTGCAAAAGTTGATTTAAAACAGGGAGGGTGGCAAGTCTCGCATACCACAACACAAGGCTGTATTCGCCAAACCGTCATGAACGAAGGGGGGCATAGTAAGCTAACCACCTCTTCTTTCACCAGTGTTGCAGTACGGCAAGCATTTTGCTACAAACAAACACCTTTAAATAATATGACAAGCTTATTTTTTAAAACAACACCTAAGCCTACTACACAAGAAACTATTTTAGTTGAGACGGAAAAAAATATTTCTGCTCTTTTAGACAACAGATAAATTATACTGAAATGAACTTTTTATGAATTTTAATCATTAGGATGATGTCTTATTTTTTATTGCAATTTATTAAACTCTTTGTCATAAGCCTTGATGTATATCTTGTTCTGGCTATACTGACGACACTGATCGTACTGACTATTCTAATTCCTGTCGTGCATAAACAAATACCTTATTTCCATCAGTTTACCCTAGTGAATCTAGAATACCTGTCTATACCAGAAAAATTTGGATTTTTACCTGGTCAAGTGCATCCATTTTTTATTGAACCAACAAATGAAAAACAAGAGCGATTATATGCATGGCACTTATTATCAAAAGAAATCCATCATCAACGTTTTCTTGAGAATACAATGTCACCTATCAATGCATTCAAACAACAATTGAAACCATTGCAATGGTTAAAGTCGGATAAAAGTGCACATCTTATTATCTATTTACACGGTGCTTCGGGGTGTGTTGCCTCAGACTATAGAGCACCTAGTTACCGCGCAGCCATGCAAGTGGCTTCCAAGCATACACATCTCATTGCCTTTGATTATCGAGGTTTTGGGTTAAGTTCAGGTATGCCTTCACAGCAAGGGTTAGTACAAGATGGTATTGCCGTTGTGGAATGGGCACTGAAAGTTGCTCACATTCCTCCCGAACGTATTGTACTTTATGGTCACTCATTGGGTGCTGCGGTTGCATGTGTAGTGATGGAGCATTATGCAGCTTTACCTAACCCTATATTATTTTCAGGTCATGTATTCATTGCGCCTCTTGTAGATGTTACGACATGGCTTACAGATTATCTTGTAGGAGGCTATTTTACTACTTTAAATTTATTTCCAAATATACGACCACTCCTTCATTCGATCCGTTTTTTAGTGGTTGAAAATTGGTCGTACGAAAAAGCGATAACACGATATCTACGCTATTGCAATGAAAATGAGATACCACATCCGTATTATATTCACTTAATTCATGCTAGAAATGATCGAATTACTAACGTTAAGCATAGTCATCATCTCTTTTGGAGCATGGTCAAAACATGTGTTTCAATTACGCCTCAACAACTCGCTGAGCGAAAACAAATTGCAAAAGTTAATTTAGAACAAGGAGGATGGCAAGTGTCGCATACTACAACACAAGGCTGTATTCGTCAAACCGTCATGAACGAAGGGGGGCATAGCAAGCTAACCACCTCTTCTTTCACGAGCGTTGCAGTAGAGCAAGCATTTTGCTACAAACAAACACCTTTAAATGATATAACGAGCTTATTTTTTGAAAAAAAACCTAAGCCTGTGACACAAGCAAAAGAGAAGGCTTTGCTTTTTAGGCTGCGACAATAAAAAAGTATTTTTAATAAATTCTTTACTGTTCACAAAATTATTTGTTGTACTATTTTAGCCAATAGAGAAAATTAGCAGTAGGCAGACTTTGAAAAGTATTTCGTAATAAAAAACTGTCATGAATGAAACGTGTTTTTTAGAAAGAGTACATATCAACCCACCAATATGTCTATTGTTTTTATGACTTATTTTAGACTAGCTTGTGTACAGTAGGTGAAAAAGTAGTGCTAGGTATCTACAAAAGTACATGCGTATCTAGCATCGCACTCATTCCTATTTTTTAGATGAATACACTTATTTTTCTGAATCGAAAACTTAATTTAAAGACCTTTTTCTAAACTTGCTTTTAAAAAAGGGTCAAGATTTCCTGAAAAAACGTCATTGACATTCCTTGACTCAACACCGGTGCGTAAATCTTTTACTCTGGCATCATCTAAGATATAAGAACGAATTTGACTACCAAAATCAATTTTACGTTTGCTGGCTTCTTGTAATTGTTGTGCTTCCCTTTTTTCTTGCTTTTTTAATGCATAAAGTTTTGCTCGAAGTTGACGCATCGCTTGCTCTCGATTACGGTGCTGAGAACGCTCGTTTTGACATTGCACCACAGTCCCGCTTGAACGATGGGTAATACGTACAGCAGAGTCTGTTTTTTGCACATGTTGTCCACCTGCACCAGAAGCACGGTATGTATCAATTTCAAGATCCGCTGGGTTAATCTGAATTTCATTTGTCTCTTCTATTTCTGGTGAAACGAACACGGCAGCAAATGAGGTATGTCTTCTTTGATTGCTATCAAAAGGTGAAAGTCGCACAAGTCGATGAATACCGGTTTCAGTACGTAACCACCCGTAAGCGTATTCTCCTTTAAAATGAACAGTAACACTTTTCAACCCCGCAACCTCTCCCAAAGATTTCTCAGTCATTTCAGTCGTAAAAGAGTGACGTTCTCCCCACTTTAAATACATATGCAACAACATTTCCGTCCAATCTTGTGCTTCTATTCCTCCAGCGCCGGCTTGAATGTTAAGGTAAGCAAAATTTTGATCCGTTGTTTCCTTAAAAAATTGCTGAAATTCCCAATCTGAAATAGTGTGCGTCACAACTTCTAACTGTTTTTCAATTTCTTGTAGTACCATTTTTTCTTCAGGTGCTTCTTCAGCAAGCAAGCATAATTCTTCTATTTCTTGCAATTGTATGGCAATGCGATCTAAACCTTGTATGACATGCACAATTTGAGCCTGTTCTTTTTCAACGCAATGGAGCGACTGGTGATCTTTCCAAAGCGCTGGGTTTTGTAATGCAGTATCTAGTTCAGTACATTTTTTTTGTTTAGTAGGGTAGTCAAAGCAACCTCCAAAGTTGTTGAAAGCGTTGTTTGAGGGCTTTTGTTGAACGGACAAGTTGCGTAATATCAAGCATATTCATTTCAATTATAAAAATAGGGTGGAATGAGAGCCATAATACTTTGGAGAAATGTTTTTATGATTTATACACTCACTACATCAAAAGCAATGTACCAGCTCGGTGCGCTTTTTGCAAAACAGATCGTAACGCACGCCATCTTTTTTTTAAAAGGTGAATTAGGTACTGGAAAGACAACTTTTTCTCGAGGATTTATTCAGATAATGAGTCCATCTACACATGTTAAAAGTCCAACCTATACGCTAATAGAGCTTTACACTACACAGCGCCAACATATCTTACACCTTGACTTGTATCGCTTACAAGATCCTCACGAACTCGATCTTATTGGTATTCGTGACTATACGTTAACGCCGACAACGTGGTTAGTCGAATGGCCAGATAAAGGACTGGATTATTTACCAAGCCCTGATTTTATTTTGTATTTTACCCTTGCAACGCATGCGCATCAAGTACATATTCAAGCTTTGACGCCTAATGCAAAAGCTTTATTAACGCGTTTACCGATTGTAGTGACTTAATAAAACATTGTTTAAGTGTGTTGATTTTTCAGTCCACTATTTTTGATTTTTTCTAAAGTAGTTGTAACATTTTAAAATATATTTAATACAATCAACAACTGTTGAAAAAGAGTATATTCTTGTAAAACCATTCAGTGTTCTTTGAAATTAATACTTTTTAATCTTCCTAAATTAAATACTATGCTTTCTAGTCAAGCCATCAGACAACTTTTCCTTGAGTATTTTCAAGATAAACAACATAAAATTTTATCTTCTAGTCCATTGATACCGGGTACAGATAGTAGTTTATTATTTACAAATGCAGGAATGGTACGTTTTAAATCTATCTTTACTGGCTCCCAAAAAATACTTTATCCAAAAGTTGTATCCATTCAACGTTGTTTGCGTGCAGGTGGAAAACATAATGATTTAGATAATGTAGGTTATACAGCACGTCACCATACTTTTTTTGAAATGCTTGGCAATTTTAGCTTTGGTAACTATTTTAAAAAAGAAGCTATTATTTTTGCTTGGGAATTTTTAACGAAAGTGTTAAAACTATCTAAAGAAAAACTTTGGGTTACTGTCTTTCATGAGGACGATGAAACCGCTAATCTTTGGTTAACGCATATTCAAATTCCAAAGGAGCGACTCATTCGTTGTGATGCAAAGGACAATTTTTGGATGATGGGAGAAACAGGTCCATGTGGACCCTGCACTGAAATTTTTTACGATCACGGTCCCAATGTTTCAGGAGGACCTCCTGGATCCTTAGAAGCCGATGGCGATCGATATGTTGAAATATGGAACCTTGTTTTCATGCAGTATAACAGAGATCAAAAGGGAACTCTTGACCCTTTACCTATGCCTTGTGTAGATACGGGTATGGGACTTGAACGTTTAACAGCTGTCATGCAAAACGTTTCTGATAATTATGATACGGATCTTTTTCAACCACTCATTCAAGCAGCAAGAAAATTATTCTTACCACAGCAGGCTTCACAACAAACTTTAAAAGTGATAGCAGATCATATTCGGGCTATTAGTTTTCTCATTTTCGATGGAATTCTACCAGGTAATGAAGGACGTGCTTATGTACTACGTCGTATCATTCGACGGGCACTTCGTCATGGTTATCAAGCAAACATTCGTCATCCTTTTTTATACCAATTAATTAATACATTCACGACTCAAATGCAACCTGTTTATCCTTCACTAGAGGAAATGACTGCATATATTGAAGATGTGGTTAAAAGAGAAGAAGTACAATTTTTGAAAACGTTACATACAGGTATGCAATACTTTTCACAATTTGTTGCGCATTTTCCTCAAAAAGTATTACCCGGAAATTTTGTATTTAAGCTTTATGATACATATGGTTTTCCTGTCGATTTAACTGCAGACTTAGCTAAAGAACAAGGACTTGACTGGGATCAAGTCGAATTTGAAAAAGAGATGTATTTACAGAAGCAACGCTCTCGGGAACATACAACTTTTCGTGAGAATCCTGTGCTAAGAACAAATTTAACACAACATTTTTGTGGATATACCGATCTAAGTATTCATACTAACGTTACGGCATTATTGAATCAGAAAAACCAAGAAGTAACCCAGCTAAATACGCAAGAAAAAGGGAGTGTGCTATTAGAGAACACACCTTTTTATGCTGAATCCGGTGGACAAGTTGGTGATACTGGACGAATTGAAAATCAAAGTCATAGCCAATTTTTTGTAACGGATACCCAAAAAAATTATACGGTACACTTACATCAAGGCTATGTAACACAAGGAACAATTAAAATAGGCGATAAGGTGTATGCAACAGTTGATCCTCTACGTCGCCAAGCGATTGCCCAAAATCATTCTGCAACACACTTGCTACATGCTGTGCTTAGAAATATCTTAGGCAATGCGGTTTTTCAAAAAGGTTCTTTAGTACAAGAAAACTATCTGCGTTTTGATTTTAGCTATCAAGGCTCTGTTGAGCAATCTATTCAAGTTCGTATCGAATCTACAGTGAATGAAAATATTTGGAAAAATTTACCAATTCGTACTGAGACAACATCAATTACAAAAGCAAAAGCGATGGGGGCAATGGCAATTTTTAGCGAAAAGTACGATGAAACAGTACGTGTTTTAAAAATGGGTGATTTGTCAACTGAACTGTGTGGTGGCACACATCTGAAACGAACGGGTGAAATTGGACTATTTAAAATAACACATTTTAGTAGTATTGCAGCAGGTATTAAAAGAATTGAGGCAGTGACAGGAAAAGCTGCATTGGACTGGGTATTGCAACTAGAAGGACAACAAAAACGCGTGGCAAAACTACTCAATACTTCCTTAGAAAATAGTGTGATGTTATTGGAAAGTAAGCTACAACAGTTTAAAAAACAAGACAAAGCAAACGCAACATTGCAGCAAGCTCTCTGTCACCTCTATAGTCAAACTTTAATAAAAGAAGCGACTTCTATTGGCGGTATGTCACTTTTAGTGACAACCATTCCTGCGATACTTGCTGATCAAGTACGTACTTTAATCGATCATTGTAGATCTCAATTACCTACTCCTTGTCTCATTGTATTAGGTAGCATCAATGCAGATAAAACACAAATTAGTATCAGCACTGCTAAACACTATACTGATTTTTTTGATGCTAGAAAATTAGCTGATCAACTGTCATCGCTACTTGATGCAACAGGTGGAGGACGTGCTGACTTTGTGCATTTAACAGCAAAAAGCACGAAGGAAAAAGATCTCAAAACAGCATTAGCTACTGTTTTGCCTTGGGTACAAGCCATACAATCTCATCTTCACGTTTCTACATAAATAAAACCAATAGCATGAAGAACGCACTTGCAAAAGATAATACTACGTAGTGTGCCGTCTTTTGTGTTATCAAGATACTACTTTCTGTGAGTAACGTCTAATAATGCCATTAACGTGTTATGATCTCTAGCTGAAAAAGAAAAGAACACGCGCTGAAAGCGGTACGGTTAAAAATGTACTCCACGAAATAAAAAATTTCTCAAATAACTTAATACTTTTCTTTTTATTGAACCGTTAAAAAACAGTGACTTTAATTCTTGACTGATTTCTTAAAGTTGACCTATATGGCCTGACTAAATATTTGACGACTGATCTGTTTTACTAAATGCTGTCCTTTTGTTGCAGTCAATGCTATTTG
>CAYUIV010000010.1:0-30392 GCA_964444925.1 uncultured Coxiellaceae bacterium
ATTAAGTGTAATAACGGGGGCTTTGATACAAGCGCCCAAGCATTCAGATTCTCTAAGGGTAAATTGTTGATTGGGTGTTGTTTGTCCAAAAGTAAGATTTAATGTTTTTTGAATATGGTTTACCAGCATCGCACAGCCATTTAACATGCAAGAAACATTCGTACAAATGCTAATTACGTTTCTACCCACTGGCTGAAGCTCAAACATAGAGTAAAATGTCACGACTTCATAAGCAGTAATATGGGGAACTTTAATATAGTCAGCCACTGCTTGAATAAGCTGATCCGAGAGCCAACCTTGATGAAATTTTTGAGTGATCAATAACGCAGGAATTAGTGCTGACTGACGACAATCTTTAGGATATTTTGCAATCCATTTTTCAATTTCGATCTGTAAAATTTTTGATAACATCATATATTTTTTATAGTGACAATTGTTGCAGTGTGCATTAACGATCAATTTCTCCAAACACAATGTCAAAGCTAGATAAGATTGCAACAAGATCAGCAAGTACATGGCCTTTTACTACTTTTCCAAGTGCGGCAAGATGTGGAAAACCGGCAGAGCGAATTTTTACACGATAAGGTTTGTTGGCACCATCTGAAATAATATAAATACCAAATTCTCCTTTAGGGTGTTCAATCGCTGCGTATGCTTCTCCAGGGGGTAAGCAATATCCTTCTGTAAACAATTTAAAATGATGAATTAAAGATTCCATGTTACCTTTCATTTTTTCACGTTTAGGTGGCATGATTTTATGATCGTTTAACATAGTAGGTCCTGCATTTTGTTTCAACCATTGAATACATTGCTGAATAATTTGATTAGACTGACGCATTTCTTCAACACGTACAAGATATCTGTCATAGCAATCTCCATTTGATCCAATAGGAATTTCAAACTGTAATTGGTCATAAATTTCATAGGGTTGTTTTTTACGTAAGTCCCATGCAATTCCTGAACCTCTTAACATAGGTCCTGTGCAGCCAAAAGCAATTGCATCTTCAGGAGACAACACGCCAATACCCACTGTACGCTGCTTCCAAATACGATTATCTGTTAAAAGTGTTTCATATTCATCAATTGCTTTAGGAAATCGTTGTGCAAAATTTTCTAGAAAATCAAGAAGAGAGCCTTGACGATTCATATTCTTGCGATCTGCTTCTTTTTGAGAAAACCATTTAGATGGTTTATATTGTGGCATCTTTTCTGGTAAATCACGGTAAACGCCCCCTGGACGAAAATAAGTAGCATGCATCCTAGCGCCAGAGACTGCTTCGTAACAATCTAAAAGGTTTTCTCGTTCTCGAAAACAATATAAAAATACGCTCATTGCTCCAATGTCTAATGCATGTGCACCAAGCCAGAGTAAATGGTTCAAAATTCTGGTTACTTCATCAAACATGACGCGAATATATTGTGCTCTTTGCGGTGCTTGTATTTTCAGTAACTTTTCAATTGCTAAGACATAGCTGTGCTCGTTACACATCATAGATACATAATCGAGTCGATCCATATAACCAATATTTTGATTATAAGGTTTAGATTCGGCAAGCTTTTCCGTCGCACGATGTAATAATCCGATATGAGGATCAGCATTTTGAATGACTTCACCTTCCATTTCTAAAACTAAACGAAGTACACCATGTGCTGCAGGATGTTGTGGACCAAAATTGATTGTATAGTTCTGAAGTTCAGGCATCGCTTGTTTTATCTTCAAATATTGTATCTTCTTCAAACTCTCGGATAACTTTTGGCACTGATGTACGTGGCACAACAGAAGAGACTGGTTCATAGATAACTTGTTGTTGTTTTCCATCAAATCTTACTTCTTGGTAACCAATGAGAGGAAAATCTTTTCGAAAGGGATAGCCAGAAAAGCCATAATCTGTAAGAAGACGTCTTAGATCATGATGTCCTTTGAATAAAATGCCGTATAAATCATACGCTTCGCGTTCGTACCAATTTGCAGCTGGCCAAATGTTGATTACAGAATCGATAGTGGGTAAAAGTTTTCCTTCGCTATTTGAAATATTTACTTTTGGAAAAACTTTTAAACGTAATCGAGTATTTTGAGATAAAGAAAGTAAATGGTACACGACGGCAAAACGTTCATTTTTCCAGCTATTAAGTCGTTGATTATGATTAGCATCGATCCCTCTATCAAAACCACTATAGGTGGCTGTTTGTGTTTTCCACTCGCTTTTTCCATATTCCTGATAATCCACGCCACAAATATCAGTTAACATATTATAATTAAAAGGCGCTGCTTTAAGCGTTTGACTAACGTTTTGCAGGCAGTCAGGTAACACTTCTAGCGTTAAAATGGTATCTGGTACACTGACTTTTATCAGTGCTTTGTTTAAAGTAGCATGTAATGCCTCAATGAGTGAGGTTAGATTGTTTTGAGCTACACCTGACATTGTTACGCCATTATACTAGGTACGATCAATTACAACTATTTTACTGATTTTTTTTTGCAGTTGTATAATACCATAAATCAAAGCTTCTGCAGTGGGAGGGCAACCAGGTACATAGATGTCAACAGGAACAATACGATCACACCCCCTTGTAACGGAATAGGAGTAGTGGTAATAACCACCGCCATTAGCACAACTTCCCATTGAAATAACCCAACGCGGTTCTGCCATTTGATCATAAATTCTGCGTAGTGCAGGTGCCATCTTGTTGCATAAAGTACCTGCAACAATCATGACGTCAGCTTGTCTTGGACTTGGTCTAAATATTACACCTAACCTATCCATATCATAACGTGATGCGCTGGCGTGCATCATTTCAATGCCACAGCAAGCAAGACCTAGTGTTACCGGCCATAATGAATTGCCTCGAGCCCAATCTAGCAATTGCTCAAAGGATGCCGTCATAAAACCTTGGTGTTGTGTAGCGTTAATTATGTCCATTCCAGTATTCCTTTTTTCCATTCATAAAGTAAGCCCAAAAATAAGATAGATACAAAACATAACATTGCCCAAAACGCTTTGATACCTATATGGCGTAAACTTACTGCCCAAGGAAATAAGAAAGCCGTTTCAATGTCAAAAATGATAAAAGAAATAGCAACACGGTAATACTTCGTGTTAAAAGACGCACGTGCATCTCCAAAAGTAGGAAAGCCACATTCGTATATTTCTGACTTTGCTGCATAAGGATGAGAAGGACTGATCCATCCCCCAATGAGCAATGCAATGACGCTAAGTAAGATACCAAAAAGAATAAATAGTAGTATAGGCAAGTAAGATAACATTCTATCTGTTTTTAAATAGCAAGTAGTTGACGATAGCTCTATCCTATATTGATGCAATATGGCTTGCAACTACTTCTTTCCATCTGAAATGAACTAGCGTATAAACTATGTATTTAAGTCAATGATTAACAGGTAAAAATGTTTTATGAAAAATTGGCTAAAACTAAGTTATATCTTTCTAATCTATCTATTTTTGTATTTACCTATCATTGTTTTAGTTGTTTACTCATTTAATAATGCTAGTTTTACCATGCAATGGCAAGGCTTTACCTGGCATTGGTACCAACAACTGTTGCAAAATAGTCGTCTGTTACAAATGGCACTGCATTCGTTTTTATTAGCTATCTCCGCTGCAACGCTTGCCACTGTATTTGGAATATTAGCAGCGACTTCAATGTATCGTTATCGCTTTTACGGAAGAAAAAGTTTATACCTATTGATTTTTCTACTCGTTGTCTCGCCTGAAATTGTGATGGCAATTTCACTTCTTTCTTTTTTCACATACCTAAAAGTGCCTTTAGGTTTTATGAGTTTACTACTTGCGCATACCACTTTTTGTATTCCTTTTACAACAATGACAATTTATAGTCGTCTCATTGAAATGGACAGTAATCTTATTAAAGTAGCTAAAGATCTTGGGGCAAGCGAATGGCGCATACTACATCAAGTACTTTTTCCTTTAATTAAATTGAGTGTTTTAGCAGGATGGCTATTAAGTTTAACTTTATCACTTGATGATTTTATTATTAGTTTTTTCCTTAGTGGTCCTGAATTTCCTGTATTACCTTTAGAAATTTACTCTTGGGTTCGCTTAGGTATCAAGCCTGAGTTAAATGCACTTTGTTCCGTATCGCTTGGCCTGACATTAACCCTTGTGCTAATTTCGCAATTTTTACTGAAAGAAAAAAAATGATTCACTACATTCTCATTTGTTTGTTTACCTTAAGCCTCTGCTACACACCCGTTGTTTTTTCAGAAAAAGCCGTACTTAATGTTTATAGTTGGGGTAATTATATTGCCGAAGAAGTATTAGAAAAGTTCACGAAAGAAACAGGCATCACCGTTAATTATAGTACTTATGAAAGTAACGAAGCGCTTTACACAAAACTAAAAAATACAAACCGTCATGGCTACGATATTATTGTGCCATCAAGCTATATTGCACAAAGAATGATACAAGAGCATATGCTAGAGCCACTCAATAAAAAAAATCTTTCAAATTTTAAACATATAGATCACCGTTTACTTAACAAATCACATGATCCTCTCAATAAATACACTGTACCCTACTTATTTAGTGCAACCGGTCTTGTTATCAACGAAAAATTTCATAAAGTAGATCAAGAGAAAAGTTGGAACGTATTGTGGGATCAAAGATTCAAAAACCGTTTGTTACTACTTGATGATATGCGTGAAGTGTTTTCCGTTGCACTTTTATCGTTAGGATTTTCGCCTAATACCCACGATGTAACGCAAATTACTCAAGCGTATCAAAAGTTAAAAAGATTATTAAGTAATGTCCTCGTGTTCAGTAGCGAAAGTGCGAGTAGTCATTATGCTGATGAAGAATTAAAAGTAGGGATGGGTTGGAATGGTGACATTTACCGTGCAAATCATTTGAACAAAGCCATTCAGTTTTTTTACCCTAAAGAAGGGTATATTTTATCGATTGATAGTCTTGCTGTGATACGTAATGCCAAAAATAAAAAAGAGGCTTACCGTTTCATTAATTTTTTACTTGAACCTAAAATTGCTGCAAAAATTAGTCTTGCAACAGGCTATGCTACTGCAAATCAATCTGCAAAAGCTTTTCTTCCTAAAAAAATGTGCAGCAATGAAATGATTTATCCTTCTGAAAAAGTTTTGAGCAAAGGTATCCTACAGTTATTTTCCCATCAGCAAACGCTCTTGTATGAGAAATACTGGGAATTGCTTAAAATGCAAAGTTAGGCTAATGAGAAATAGTAAAAAAAACATGTGCTGCTAAAAGATCTTAGCTATTGTGACTACACTTAATCAAACACACAGCCAAAGCAAGCTGGCTCAAAATAGTTTGTATGCAAGCTTTTTATCTAAAAGCAACAAAAACATTGAAACAAATAAATAAAAATAATCATTGTATCACTGTAATAGCACACTATCTATTTCATCTTCAAACCTATTCTTTATTCAAAACACTATTCAAAACACTATTTAATTTTTCTACCGACATAGCTAGGTACACTTAAAAGTATTGTACTGTGATAAGAAGTTTTGCTAGTATATTTTTTATTTTTATTCATTGACATTGTCTTTATCTAGTTGGTTAACATACCTTGAAAAAAAGCCTAAAAATTCACTTGAAAAATGTGAACAATTTCGACAGTTTAAAAAACTGACACGCTTACTCAATTTAACGGTATGGAATAACCCAGTCATTACAGTCACCGGTACAAACGGAAAAGGCTCTTGCGTTGCGCTACTGAGTACCATTTTGAAAGCAGCAGGCTACCGAGTTGGAAGTTACACTTCACCTCACCTTCTACACTATAACGAGCGTATTCAAATTAATAACCACCCCGTTTCAGATGAAGCGTTATGCCGCACTTTTGCATATATCGAAAATGCTCGAAAAAATATGCATCTTAGTTATTTTGAGTTTAGTACTTTAGCTGCTTTACTCCTTTTTAGAGAGGAAAACTTAGATATTATTATTTTGGAAGTAGGTATTGGCGGTCGGCTTGATGCGGTTAATGCAGTTGATAATACGTTTTCAATGATTACAAGTATTGATCTTGACCACACTTATCTTTTGGGTAATACACGTGAAGCAATTGCATGGCAAAAGTCAGGTATTATGCGTCCTAACACACCTTGCGTATGGGGTGAATCATCTTTCATGCCCCAAGCAGTACGAAGATATGCACGACAGCTCAATACTAAACTATTTATATATTACCAGCATTTTAAAGTCATTAGGCACCATAGTACGTGGACTTGGAGAGGAAAAGAAAAAACATTAAAACATTTACCAAAACCTATTTCTTTACTTTTAACAAATGCCGCCATGGTTTTACAAACGATTGCACTGTTAGATATCATCATTCCTATCCCAGAAAATGCAATACGCCAGGGATTACAAGCCACCTTTCTGCCCGGTCGCTTTCAAATAATTAGAAGTATAGATAAAGCAACACTTATTTTAGACGTTGCACACAACCCTGCTAGTACACGCCTATTAAGAAGAAATTTAAATACAGTGTCTAGTCGACACTTTATTGCAGTGGTAGGTATGTTACATGATAAAGATATTCAAGGCGCGGTATTGCCTTTAATCGACAAAATAACTCATTGGTACATTGGACGGCTCACAGATCAGAAAAGTGCAGATCCTCTTAAGATGAAACAATTCATATCAAAACATACATCACGTACGGTTGAAAACCATGACAGTATTGTAGCCGCATTTGAAAAAGCTAAAGTACTTGCTAGCCCTATAGATACAATCATTGTCTTTGGCTCTTTTCGTACAGTTGCTACAATTTTAAAAGAGATCAATAGAAAACATTAACTTTTTTTATATTGTTTAGCCATAGACTAAAAAATCTGTCTTAGCTTACCAATTACGATGAGTAAGCTATTTTAGACATAAGAACTTACCGTTTTTTTCTTGTTTTCGTAACTAATATTTCATAAAAATCTTTTCACATGAGACAGTGTAGGTAAACAGCAATTTTAAAGCACTGAAACTATTTTTTTAGAAAAATTTTTATTACTGCTCACAATTAAATAAAGTATGATTGCATTTCTTCACTGCTTTTTATCAAGGAAGTATTAAAGCCATTTGCTATACCGTACAACGCTTTATTAAGTAAAATTTTGTTACCTCGATATTTAATATTTATTTACACAACAAAAAAAAGCTAAATACTTACTGTAGCTCAATAGTAGTCACTTGCCTTCACTAGGCTACTCAAATGTCTATGATCATTTGACTTTGTTCATCAGAAAATTTATATATTTTTTAAAATAAAAAACAGCCACTTCAAAAAGATTTAAAACTAAAAATTTATCTCACTGTATTTCTTTCAGCATAATTGCTTTTCAATGAAATTTTTTGTGGGTATCTCAATGTAACTATTAATACTTGTATCCTTCTCTCAATATCTCATAAGATGAGTGTTATATTGATAACGTATTTTTTTACATTTTTAAAAAATTTTATTATGCAATCGCGCATCTCGGTTCAAATTAATCATCGTGCTTTTGAAACGGAAGTTGGAACAACTATTATTCAAGTTGCAGATAAAGCAAATATCTATATTCCAAGGTTTTGTTATCATAAAAAATTGTCCGTGCCGGCAAATTGTCGCATGTGTCTCATTGAAGTAAAAGGGGCACATAAACCACTACCAGCCTGTGCAACACCTGTAGTTAAAGATATGCAAATCTTTACACGATCAGATAAAGTAAAACTAGCGCAGAAAGCCGTTATGGAGTTTTTATTACTCAATCATCCTTTAGATTGTCCTATTTGTGATCAAGGTGGGCAATGTGAGCTACAAGATCTTGCAATGGGCTATGGTGCATATGATTCCAATTTTAAGGAAGAAAAACGTGTTGTTTTAAGCGAAAAACTAGGTCCGCTGATTGAAACCAATATGACCCGTTGTATTCAATGCACACGTTGTACACGTTTTAGTTCTGAAATTGCAGGTAATCCCGAGCTAGGTATGGTAGATCGGGGAGAAAATTCAAAAATTACTACCTACATTTCAAAGAATTTACATTCTGCATTATCTGGCAATATGATTGATGTGTGTCCTGTAGGTGCTTTAACGGCGAAACCTTCAAAATTTAAAACACGTCCTTGGGAGATAAAGCAAATTCCATTTATTGCACCACATGACTGCCTAGGCAGCAACATTTATTTACATGTCTATCACCAAAAAGTAACTAAAGTAGTTCCAAGAGAAAATGATACGATTAATGAAACATGGCTAAGTGATAGAGATCGCTATTCTTATTTAGGACTAGATAGTCAAGCGCGTCTTACAGAACCTATGATTAAGATTGGCAATAGCTGGCAGGTGACAGACTGGCAGACAGCGCTAGGACAAGCTACACGCTACTTAAAAAATACGGTTAATCGGCATGGGCCAGAGCAGTTAGGGGGGCTAATTTCATCGTATGCTACAACAGAAGAACTTTACTTGTTTCAAAAACTATGTCGTTTACTCGGCTCTTCAAATATTGATCATCGTATAAAAGAAGTTGATACACGTGATCAAGCACATTTACCAATAGTCCCTCAAGCCAGTCTTACACTTTTAGCAATTGAACAGTCTAATGTCATTATATTAATTGGAACGAACCTTCAAAAAGAGCAGCCTTTACTAATTGCACGTTTACGTAAAGCAATACAAAAAGGTGCAACAGTAATTGCGTTGAACTGCTTAAACTATTCTTTCAGTTTTAAAGTAATTGAAAAATTTATTATACCACCTGATCAACTTGTTACACAGGTTGCAACGCTTGCAAGACACTGCGGTGCAAAGTTATCGGTTTCTGGAATTAGTGTTGCACCAGATCCAAGATTGGCAATGATTGCAAAAGTATTACAAGCTGCAAAAAAAGCAGTCATTTTAACGGGTTCAACAATTCACTATCATCCACAAGCTGCGAATTTACGGTATTGGCTGCAACAGTTGATAAAAGTGAGTGGTGCAGATTACATGGATCTAACAGAAGGTCCAAATAGCGCAGGTGCTTGGTTTGCAGGTGCAATTCCTCACCGTCATGCCGGTGGTAAAATGACACAGCAGGTTGGGCTATCAGCACATGAAATGTTTACAAACAGATTAAAAGCTTATCTATTGTTTAATATTGAACCAGATTTAGATTGTGCAAATCCGATGGTCGTACAACGTGCTTTACAATCAGCAGAATGTAATATTGCTTTTACAGTATTTAAATCACCTAGTTTGTTAAAGCATGCTCATGTATTATTGCCCGTAACTTATTTTGCGGAGAATACAGGTAGTTTCATCAATGTAGAAGGGAATTGGCAAAATTTCAGGGCAGGTGTTGAGCCCCCTGGTAATAGTCGTCCTGGATGGAAAATGTTAATTGCATTGAGAAAAATGCTTCAGCTTGAGGAAAAAGATTATGACACGATCAGTGATTTACAAGCTTTTTTATCTGCATTACAGCCCAATACGATGTCAACGTATCCATCATCTCTATTAAGTGAAGAACCTAAATTTTTACCTATGGTAGATGTTTCAACACTGAAAGAAAAAACACTAATGCGTATTACAGAGTGGCTAATTTACAGCACAGATGCGCTTGTTAGACATACACAAGCACTACAAATGTCAGGCAGTAATCAAAAAATTGGAGCGTACCTTCATCCAAAAACAGCGCAACAACTGTGTTTAGCACCAGGAGAAAATGTTAAATTAGTTCAAGAACAGATACAAAGTGATAATCTATCTATCATTTTGAGCGATTGTATTCCACCAAGTTGTGTGTGGACTCCTGCAGGCTGTGTTGAAACGGCAAAGCTTGGTGCTACTTTTGGTATTGTAAATATACAAAAGGCTTCATTGTGACTTACGCTTACCCTACCTTGTGGATACTATTAAAAATTCTTGCTATTACATTACCTATGTTGATATTAGTTGCCTATATTACTTGGGTAGAACGTAAAATTATTGGTTATATGCAAGGACGTATTGGACCCAACCGTGTAGGTCTATTTGGGTTATTACAACCTATTGCAGATGTAGTTAAACTTTTGTCAAAAGAAAATACAGTACCACATACAGCAAATCGCTATTTGTTTCGTATCGCACCCATTTGCACACTTGTACCTGCACTTTCCGCTTGGGCCGTTATTCCATTTGACCTAAACCTTGTTCTTTCACGTATAGATGCAGGTGTCCTCTATCTTTTTATGATGAGCTCGCTTGGTGTATACGGTAGTTTGATCGCAGGTTGGGCTTCAAACTCGAAATATGCTTTATTAGGTGCTTTGCGTGCTGCCGCTCAAACTATTTCCTATGAAATTACGATGGGGCTGACACTTGTTGGAATTTTATTAATCTCTGGGAGTATGCAGCTCGAAAAAATTGTATTGAATCAACAAGGTGGTGTTTGGCAATGGTATATATGGCCACTCTTCCCATTGCTTTTTACTTATTGGATTGCAGGCGTTGCTGAAACAAATAGAGCCCCTTTTGATCTTGCAGAAGGAGAGTCAGAAATTGTCGCCGGGTTTCATATTGAATATGCAGGAGTAAATTTTGCGCTTTTTTTCCTTGCAGAATACATGAATATGATTCTTATCTCTGTAGTAGCTAGTTTATTTTTTTTAGGTGGATGGCTTTCACCTTTCCAAGGTATTCCACACATTGAATTCTTTTTTACTTGGGTTCCTGGAATTATTTGGCTTGCATTAAAAATGAATATATTTCTTTTTTTCTATTTCTGGCTTCGTGCTACTTTTCCTCGCTATCGGTATGATCAATTAATGGTACTTGGGTGGAAGATACTCATTCCAGTTAGCTTGTTTTGGGTGATGTTGGTCGCAATGGCCGTGCAATTACAGCTACCACCATGGTTTAATCGTGTACTTTGATGTTGACTAAAAAGCAAACAGGTCCTCTTTATGATCGTGCTTTAATTGTAACGAGCCTATCGCTTGCATTGATCGGACTATTGATGGTTGCTTCTAGTTCAATGGAAATTAGCGAAAAACAGCATGGTCAATTCTTCTACTACGTGACTCGACACATTATTTATTTAATCATAGGCTTTGTTACCTTAAGATTAATTCTAAGTATTCCAATGCATCTTTGGAATCAGTATGCTAAATTATTATTTAGCTTGACTTTTTTACTGCTGTTAAGTGTCTTAATACCAGGAATAGGTAAGTCAGTTAATGGAAGTCGGCGATGGATTTCGCTCTTTATCATTCGCTTACAAGTGTCAGAGCTTGCAAAACTAACTACCATCATCTACTTAGCACATTATTTGTCTTGTTGCTCTGATCGGATTACGACAAGAGCTATCTATTTTTTAAGGCCACTGGCAGTTATTATTTTTCTTGATATTTTGCTACTTGCAGAACCTGATTTTGGAGCAGTACTCGTCATTACCACTACTACGCTAAGTATGCTCTTTTTAGCTGGTCCTCCCTTGATTCCATTTTTTCTTATTTTACTAACCTGTGGTTTTTTAGCAGGATTACTTATTTTTAGTTCTAGCTATCGCATGGCAAGGTTTATAACTTTTTTTAATCCTTGGAAATATCCTTTCGGTAGTGGATATCAACTGACACAAGCCTTGGTTGCTTGTGGGCGAGGTGGTGTGATGGGTAGTGGCTTGGGTGGTAGTGTACAAAAATTATTTTATCTACCTGAAGCGCATACAGACTTTATTTTTGCTGTACTCATTGAAGAGTTTGGTTTAGTAGGCGGTTTATGTTTAATTGGATTGTTTAGCATTATAGTAGCAAAAGCATTTATTTTTAGCTTGAAATGTATGCTTTATAACCAGAGGTTTAATGGGTATCTTGCCTTTGGCATTGGAATGAATATTGGACTTAGCGTTATTATTAATATTGGCGTAAATATTGGTTTACTCCCTACGAAAGGGTTAACGCTTCCTTTAATTAGTTACGGTGGCAGTAGTCTTATCATGACATGTAGCATGATTGCCTTACTGTTGCGTATTGGCCAAACACTAAAATGACAGTTTTTCTTGGTACACGGGTCAAAAATGTTCATTTTGTTGGAATCGGAGGTGCAGGAATGGGTCCTCTTGCAGAAATACTTGTCACAAAGGGCTATCAAGTTTCCGGTTCAGACACGACCGAAAACCACATGACACGACATCTCAAATGTTTGAAGATACTGATTGATTTAACGCAAGAAGTAAGTTCGTTAATTGAACAAGCAGATCTTGTAATTTTTTCATCTGCAATTTCTAAAACGCATTCTTCACTACAGCTTGCAAAGTACTTTAATATTCCTTGTGCCTCTCGAGGTCAAATACTAGGGGAGTTGATGTTGGCATATGATGGAATTGCGGTAGCTGGTACACACGGAAAAACAAGCACATTGGGATTAATTTCACAAGTCATGCTCACTGCAAACTTAGATCCAACAATTGCAATAGGTGGCCATCTTAAAAAAATTGGAGGCAATGCCCGTGTTGGAAATAGCAAACTACTCATTACAGAAGCAGATGAAAGTGATGCCTCTTTTTTATTTTTACAACCTAAAATCGCTGTAGTGACTAATATTGATCAAGATCACATGCACACTTATAAGAGAGACTTTACTCAGCTTATTAAAGCATACGAAACTTTCTTATCCCCTTATCAGCATCAAGAAACTCGCGAAGATGATATACAGTGGGCAATTATTTGTACTGAGGACTGCGTATTAAAAGCAATACAATCAACGTTAAAAAGACAAGTTATCACCTATGGCATACACCAAGATGCAATGATTTTCGCTCAAAATATTCAGCAGATAAAAGAGTATTTATATTTTACCGTTTCAAGAGAAAAGCTCTTTCAACCCTCTTTAAAAATTAAAACTCATCTTTCCGGTAAACATAACGTTCTAAATATTTTAGCCGCGATTGCCGTTGGTACTATTTTCAATATATCCAAGGAAGTCATGCAACTGGCTTTCCAAAATTATCAAGGTGTTGCAAGACGGTTCGATATATTGGGTAAAATTTCTTGGAAAGACGAAGATATTATTATCATTGACGACTATGGACATCATCCTACCGAAATTAAATCTACTTTGGATGCGATAAATAGTACATGGCTAAAACGACGTATTATTGTTATTTTTGAGCCTCACCGCTATACACGTACAAAAGATTTATGGTTTGACTTTATTACAATACTTCAAACCACTCAAGTTCTATTATTATTACCTATTTATGATGCAGGAGAAGTACCTCTTGATAAAAATATTAATAGTAGTACGCTAGCAAAAGCAATTTCCAGAGAGAATAAAGCAATGCATGTACAAACTACAGATGACCAAACGCTAGCAAAAACATTGTTATCATTGATCCAACCTGGAGATATTTTGCTTTTTCAAGGGGCTGGAAACATCACGCACATAGCCCATCAGTTTTTTAAAATTTTACAAGATATTCATGCAACAGTATCTTAAAGATTTTGAAGGACAAATTGAATACGATATACCCTTAGCAAAGTGTACTTCTTGGAAAGTTGGTGGTAAAGCAAAAATTTGTTATAAGCCAAAAAATCAAATGGACTTATCTTATTTCCTGTCTTCTCTACCTGTATCTGAAAAATTACTTTGGCTCGGTTTAGGCAGTAATACGCTTATTTCAGATCAAGGATTTGATGGGATAGTTATATTAACACAGAACGCGCATGCACAGTTAAATTTATTAGATAATCATCATGTTGAAGTCGAAGCAGGTATTGCCTGTCCTACTTTAGCAAGATTTTGTGCTCGTGCTTCGTTGGAAGGACTAGAATTTCTTTCAGCCATTCCAGGAACCGTCGGGGGAGCATTGGCAACAAATGCAGGTGCTTACGGTTCGGAAATTTGGAATTTTGTTACACAAGTTAAAACGATTAATCGCCATGGGAAGATAATACAACGGACCAAGAAAGATTACAGTATCGGCTACCGATCTGTCATCAAACCTTCGAATGAGTGGTTTGTTTCCGCAAAATTACAATTAACATTAGGTCATCCAAAAAAATCTTTGGAACGTATTCATCATTTTCTATCGCACCGTACACAGACTCAACCTCGAGAGCCGAGTGCAGGTTCTGTTTTTCGTAACCCTAAACCTTTTTACGCTGGTCGTCTAATTGAAAGTTGTCAATTGAAAGGAAAACGTTTAGGTAACGCGGTTATTTCTGAAAAACATGCAAATTTTATTACTAATCAAGGGGGTGCAACATCAAATGATATTAAGTCTTTAATATATTTAGTGCAGTGTACTGTGTTGCAAAAAAAATCAATTTTTTTAGTCCCAGAAGTTCATTGCTATTGAATATTTAAAGCCATGTTCTTCGCATGAAAGTAACATGATCTATAAAATATAGCCTAGTTATCTACATTATTTAATGGAAAGTTAACCCCCATTTATTGTCGCTACAAACTATTTTAAATTTGTACTGCAATTTCTACAGAGAAAACAACATTGTTTTTTATGAAAATAATTATTTTAATGATAAGTTGATGCTGATGTAGAGCAAAGACTGCTTTATATATTGCAGTTCTTAGGTATGAAACGTTACTTTTACAAGAAGTACAAGGAAAAGGATAGGTTATCTAAATTAGAGTAAAAAAAAATTTTTATGTTATCTTGTTGACTTATACATCTTCTGATGCAAAAGCTACAGCTAATGTTATTTAAAGAAATATAATACGGTGCATTCCATGCGTGTGGTAATAACACACACTTTAAAACGATAGAGCAATGTTGTTTGACCCAAAATCATAACCATGTTCTTTCAGGAGCAAGTGAAGCTGCTCTTGACTTTTTTCGTGAAAAATACACTGAGTGCTTTCCTTTTTCCAAAAGGTAACCTCTTTCCAACCTGAATTTAGAGAAGGCAACGTAGGGTATAGGTCATTTGTCCAGTGTTCAAGTAACAAAGGACATTGTTTAAAAAATTCCTGTTCTTGTGCAGATTGGTTACTCAACAAAATATCTAATACATTGCGATTTGCGTATATAAGAGGATAAGTCTTTGTGATAGAAAAATAGCGACGAATAAATTCTTTAAACTGCTCATATTGAGGTAATTTGTCACGCTCATGATGCAAGCCAATGGCAACAAGGGGCACTCTCTTTGTCTGTTGATTGATTTGTCTTAAGAAGCTGAGTAAATGACTAAGTTGTCGAATTATGTCACTTTGATGACTAAAAAGGTGCCAAATACCTAATTCGGTATGATAAGGGATTGCTAGCATTCTTGCTAAACACTTTTTATCAATATCCGGTGCAGCACCTAACGTTCCTCGATGAAAAATAAACTTTACTTCAGGAGATTGAATTAAGGACGTAAATACTTGATCTGTTTGATGGTGTGAGATTAAAGCACCATGAATTTTCTCTTGATTTTTTGTAAAAAAATCAGAAATTGGTAAAACTTTATTCTTTAGAGAGGTTTGAGATAAAGAGATTTTATAACTATGCTTTTTCCAAAAATCATCTAGTTCTGTTTTAGAACCTTGGAAAATGTCTTGATCATAGGGTCTATTGGTGTACTGCCAAAAAGTATAATTTTCCCACCCAAATGGTATTGTGGGTTTTTTTACTTCGTAGTGTGCAATCCACAAAGGACACTGGGTAATGTCAAATGTACCTGTTCGCACGGCCAAAATTTCGTTCCACGGGTTAGGGCTACCATAGATTAAAGGTAAGACATCTGTTTTTTCATATACATACTTAACCCATTGCGCTATTTCATCGTAGTCTGGTAATTTTTGCTCTTTAGGATGTTTTTCTACGTCTAATACAAGCAATGGAGCTATGCTTTGTAAACCTATCTTTTGATAGGTATCAAACATTATTTGAATTTGTTGTAAAAAGTGCTTAGCTTGGCTGATGGGTGAGCTAGTAGTTCTGAAAAAATGATAAAGACCCCAAGGTATATTGTTTTCATTTAAAATTGCAACACGCTTTAAAAAGGTTAGATCTGTATAGGTTTCCCCTTCTGTTGCTTTTAATATAACAAACTGAGGCGCCGTTTTTATTATTTGCCTGAATTGTTCGTCCTCTTGATAATGAGAACAATCTATCCCATGACAAGTATTCATATTTTTTTCTCTACACGAATCATTCAGATGATAAGCTTATAGTTTTTAACTTTATCACTACAACAAAAATTGATCAATTTCCGAAAAATCGACTAATCCTGCTTTTAGCTTTTGTATTGCACACATCTGTAGTGATAACATACCTTCTTGCTCTGCAGTTATCTGAATATCGGCAATAGATTTTTTTTGCAAAATTTGATCAGTAACCACGCGACTGATTGGAAATAATTCAAAAATGCCAGTACGACCGCGGTAACCATGAATACATTGTTTACATCCAATGGCTTGAAAAACCGAAAACGATTCATTTTCTTTTAATTTAAGCTTTTTTAATGCATTCATTGAAAGACGAGAAGGTCTTTTGCAATGAATACACAAGCGCTTTACTAAACGTTGTGCGATGATTAAGGTTACTGAAGTTGCAATATTATATAAAGAAATTTCCATATTAATTAATCGTGTTAAGGTTTGCACTGCACTGTTTGTATGTAGAGTAGAAAGAACAAGATGACCCGTTTGAGCCGCTTGTATCGCTATATTAGCCGTTTTACTATCTCGAATTTCACCTAGCATAATGATATCTGGATCTTGACGGAGAAACATTTTAAGTGCAGCCGAATAATCTAAGCCAATTTGATAATGAACATTAATCTGATTAATACCGGGTAAGTTAATTTCAACGGGGTCTTCTACGCTAGTAATATTTAAACTTTCTTGATTTAAGTAGTGCAGTGCACTATACAATGTTAATGTTTTACCTGCACCTGTTGGTCCTGTGACTAAGATCATCCCCTGTTTCTTTTGAAGTGCTTCTAAAAGTAGTATGCGTTGTTTTGTGACTAGACCAAGTGTTTCTATCTCTAAAGATTGCTGTTGATTATCTAGTAAACGAACAACAATTTTTTCACCATGTAATGTAGGACAAGTACTCACTCGACAGTCAATAGTACGCTTGGTCTCTCCTATATCTAGAACAAAACGTCCATCTTGGGGTAGTCTCTTTTCTGCAATATCAAGATTTGAAATCACTTTAATGCGTGCCAGAACACGTTCAATGAGTTCAGTCGGTGGAGAAGGCTGTACAACAAGATGTCCATCGATTCGAAAACGAATAGTTAATTTTTTGGGTCGTGGTTCAAAATGAATATCTGATACACCTTGATCAATTGCATTTTGTAGCAATTGATCAACATATTGCACTAAAGAAAAATCTTTTTTTTGATAAGCTGTATCTGAATCGATTTTTAAAGAATGATTTTGAATAGCAGTAGACTGCAGTAGCCGCTCGGGATTTTTTAAAAGCTGATCACGCAGTTTTATGAGTTTTTGCTTTTCAACAAGAATAATTTCTACTGCTTTTTCTGTTAAAAATTGAATTTTATCAAGTACTTCCGTATTTAAAGGATCAGCGATTCCAATATATAGCTGGTGCGATCTTTCCCAAAGAGGTATAAAAAGATATTGTTTAAAAATTGATTCAGTAGTGAGATACAGTGGTATTTGACGGATATCTAGCGTCTCCAATGCTAAAAAAGGAATCTGTAATGTATTTGATAGAAGTTGCGAAAATGGTAGATCTTTTTCAGCACACACTTCAAATATTTGCTCAAGAGAAGTATAAGGCAACTGATGAGGTGGAATATTTATTAATTTTACTTTTTTACAAAGCGATCTTGTTTCTGTAACTGCCTGTAAGATTTTTTGACGCGGATGAAAAAGTTGTAATTGAGACACGATCAAACTAGTTTATTGTGATAGATATTGCAAAAGAAGTGTTTTGATAGGGGCAGGCAATCCATAATTCTTTAAATCATTGAGATGGCACCAGCAATGATTTGCACTGTCTTTCATAGTAGATTGCTGCGTTGTTGCTAGGTATAAAATCATAGGCTGTATCAATAAGTGAAAATGACTAAAGGTATGCTTAAGTGGTGCGACAGATAATTTTCGATGAATGGTATACCCGTATTGTAAAGAACAAAAATCATCAAGGTTAGTATCCAATGTGCATTCAGGCAAGCTCCACAATCCTGCCCAAATACCTGTAGGTGGTCTTTTTTCTAAAAGTACTTGGTTGGTATCATTAACAAGAATAAGAAATTGCTGAGTTTTAGTGTGCAATTTTTTGATCGCTTTAGGTTGAGGATATTGTGTAACAGACTGTGTTAAATAAGCTAAACAGTTTTTTGAGAAAGGACAAATAGTGCAATGTGGGTTCTTTCGTATACAAATAATGGAACCAAAATCCATCATTGCCTGCGTATAGTCTGTATTATGCGTTAAAGGCGTATAGTATTCGGCAATTTTCCATAATGTTTTCATACTAGGTTCAAAAGAGAGCATATGTAAACGCGATAACACTCTTTTAACATTTCCGTCTAGAATAGGCGCGGCTTGATTAAAACCAAGCGATACAATTGCACCTGCCGTTGATCGTCCGATACCAGGTAATGTCTGTAACTTTCTTAAATCATTTGGAAAAACATTTGCATATGTTTGATGAATAATTTGAGCAGTTTGATGTAGATGACGTGCCCTTGCATAGTATCCAAGTCCAGCCCAAAGCCTGAGCACTTCTTCAAGGGAAGCGTTTGCAAGCTTCTCTACGCTGGGAAATAATTGAATAAATTGATTAAAATAAGGAATCACCGTATTAACTTGTGTTTGCTGCAACATGATTTCAGATAACCACACTTTATAAGGAGTACGCATTTGTTGCCAAGGCAAATGTTTGCGACCGTATTGTTTAAACCATTGCAGTAATTGCTGTTGGAAAAACAAGGGGTTTAGCATTGCTATAAAAATCAATCAGTGATAAAAAAGTTAAAAGTGCGATGTACCAAAATAACAGCAATGGCACAGTCAACGCTATACAAAATATCTAGAATACAGTAAGGTTTAAGCTATTTTTCAGAAAGATTATATCATTCGTCGTGTACTATATTAATTTTTTTTTCGTGGATGTCTTTTCCTCTGTGCAATAATACCGTTTAATGCGCATGGTATTTTAGACATCGTACCAGATACTGCAAAATGGCTTTCTACAGGTATTATCACGCAACCTTTATTTGCTGAATCAATCCTTACAAGAAAAAAGCCACTACATCAACTTCCACCCGAGAAAGAGTTGCTACAACAGACATTTGCAATGACTGTGAGTGGCGTAGGCAGCTTCAAAAGGTCTCATTTTTACCCCTTAGCAGAATTTTTTCATGTATCAAAAATTTCAAATCTTGCATTAGAAACGATCATCTTTTTTAATTCTTTTTTGAGTGGATATTTCTTATTCACTGATTTTACATGGAATCATCTTCACTTAAAGAAAAACATGTATCGATGGGCATTTGTGATAGGCAGCCTTCCTCACTACCCTGTGTATGTTATTTTTGGAAGATATAACACGTTCTTTCAACTGTGTGAATTTGAAAAATACACATCATCCCTTAAAGCAAAGTTAGAGAAAAAAGCTATTTTCTCAGGGGTGTGGCATCATTCTTTCAATAAGAATAGTTTTAAAATTATTGCTTCACAATTAGAGGTACCCAATCATGAGGTACTCAATCATTATGCCATCAGTGGCCAATATAGTACTTGGCATTCGAATTGGAATATGAGTATTGGCGGTGGCTTTCAAAAAGAGAAGAATTTTATCCCTGAAAAAACCACCCTGTTATCGACAAGCTACGTTTCAACAAGAATTCGAAGTATTCAATTTCAACTAGAAGGATATGGCTCCTGGCGTGGTACAAAAGCTTTTTCAATCGCTTTGCAAGGTATTAAAAGTGAACTAATTTATTATTATCAACTATGGCAATGTAAAGGAAGCGTGATTGGACAATATACCTATACGAAAGAGAATCAAGTAACAAAGCAATTCCCTAAACATTACCCTAGACATAAATTTAAGTGTGGCGTTAAGCACACAATCAATTCTTTTTGTACTGTAGCTTTTTATTACCGCTACATTTTTTGTCAACCGATATGTCAACAGCATACAGTACATAAGGTATCCTTGCGATGTATAGGTTTTTTTTAAATACAATGCAAATGTTTAGTCAACTATCGTATCACCTGTTAAAAATTATCTTGCAACGTTTTAAATATATTTTTTTAATTGGTTTATTGGGATTAGATTACATTGCAGTAGGACAAGCTGCAATTTTATTTACTAAGAAAAATACTCAATGGATGAGTGACCATCATCAATCGATATCAGATACAAATTTTGTTTTGGATTTTTTTAAATTTCAAAATAATAAAGAAAAAACATTGTTGGGAAGTCAAAAAGAGTGGATGATCAAGAGAGTATCAAAACAATCTCCTTTCTCGCCTCGTATTATAGTTAATGCGTTAATTACATCAGAAAAATTTTTATTACTTCAAAATTCAAAAGTATGGACAGTTTTACAAGAGCAATTAAAAAATCCTTTAAAAGAAAAGTGTATTGATTTGAAAGGTGTGTGTCTTTTAAATCCTTGGTTGACAGGTTATATCACATTTAAAGACATCGACTTACGTTTAGAAAATATTTATACCTGGGCAGTCATTTTACGTCACCCCAGTCAACTATTTTATTTTGCTTACGGCAAACACTTGGCGCCTTTTAGCATTTATTCAACAGATAGTGTTCAAAAAAGTATCTTTTTACCTGATGTGATTCCAAATTTGAAACACAGATTAGGAGTAATTACAAATACACAATTTTCAATAGGTATAGCGTTACCAAAACGCTTCTTAGCCAATACGCAATTTTATGGATTTGGAAAAATAAGAGAATATTATGGACTTAGTGTTCGTCATTACTATGATTTTTTAGCCTATACTATTCAAATAGGAATAGGTGCTGTGACAAGGTTACCAGGAAGAAAGGTTAATCCCAATTATAATAGTTACTTTGAGCGACCCTATTTCAATAGCTATGTTGACATTGTTTATGGAGCAACCCATGTTAAAGGAGAACTGATGATCGCATTGGCAAAATTAAATAAGCTAACCATTCTAAAAACCAATGATTGTGATCATCAGCGACCCTATACCCTCTCTTTTGAACTATTTTCCTCTTTTCCAAAATATAGATATGTGCACTCAATAAGGATAGGTACGCATTATCTTAGAAACAGTCCTTTTGTTATGTTGCCATTACCGCTTAATGAAATGCCCGCTGAAATTGTTGTCAGTCCCTTCGACCTTTGTCACACATTTGCTTTATTACAATTTAAAATTAAGCAGATGTACTTGACCGTAGGTTATGAACACAACGTACTGTTAAGAACAAATGATAAGCCTTTTCAAAAGGGTATTCACTTACAGCTAAAATTCGCTATGTAAACCAACGATTTTTTACAGAATACCTTTTTATGTTTTTTGCTTACTTCAAAGCTTATTTAGCTTCCTTTAAAAACATTATTTTCTACGCAGCCATAGGATGTTGTGCAGTTTTCTTCTCTGACAGTGCACATGCTTTTGTATTATTTAGAAAGTCAAGACCTTACGTTACACCACAATTTTTATTAGACGATATTTTTTTTGAAGAAAAGCTATTAATAAAGCATCAACAACTACAGCCAAAACACAACGCCTACTATCCACTATTGATGATTAATAAAAAAATACAAGTTAATGGTCAATTTCAAAACGCTGAAAAAGTCTCCTTCATACTCGATAAAAAATACTATGCATTGGAAAGTGTCATTTTCTCGAATTTGTTTGTCCATGTATACGGTGGTGTTTACGATTCGCTTTTAAACGATAAAAATCCTAACCATTGCACTCTTGCGATCATTTTAGGTGATTTTACTTCTCAACCATTTTACTTTTCTTTAGGTAATTATCGCTTACCATTTGGTGCATACGCGTCTGCGCTTCCATATAATCTTATCACATCTAAAGTCAGACAACTGGGTTATATTAAACACGTTGATGCTATTTCTTTATCCTTTGGTTACTATCATTTTTTTCATTCTATTGGTGAGTTTTCTTGTCAACTGTTTAGCGGCGTATTTTCTTCTTATTACGGTGCTCACCTTCATTTAAAAAAGACATTAGCTATTGCAAAAATATACTTAGGAATGAGCTACATCAATAATTTATTTTTCATGCAATCTCTCTTATCATCTGGTTTCAATTTTAAAGAAGGCACGCCCACTACCACTATCTATGATGTATTTGACACACTCAAAACTCAGGTAGAAAAAGTTTCAGATCAGAGTGCTATATCTGGCTTAAATGTGTATAGCGCTTTTGAAAAAGGCCCTCTACACTGGCAATCAGAAGTAATCACTACATTAGATATCAACAAGAAAAATATTTTTGCCTTTAAGACAGAGTTGTCTTGTCGTTTTCGTCTGTTTAAACAAGAAAGTTCAGTTATTTTTGTATATGAAAAAAGCGGGGGAGAAACAACGCTTTTTTCCAATGAACCCAACGCATTCTTTGCAATTAAAACAGGGCTTATGCGCTATGTATCGGCTTGGCTAGGCATAAATTTATATACTTTTTCTCATACCAGTCATATTGACACATCTCGCTCAAAAATTGAAAAAAAACCCTCTGGCTTTTTTCAAATTGCATTTCAGCATTAGATTGTTACAAGTTTACTTTCAAGATACACTAAATACTCTATTAATGTTAAGATATAAACCAGTTTTTTGAAGACAAATACTTATTATGAAACATTTTTATCTTTTCTTTTTTTGTTGTCTTATCCCTTTTAGTCATGCATTCATGATTGTAAAAGAAAAAAATTTTACTTTAGTCAACGCCAGTTTTATTAAATCAGCCACGTTACTTCAAAAAAGAGCAAAATATCTTTCAGCCTTTGCTTTGTATGAACAAGCCTACAATCCTGCCGCACTTTTACAAATCGATGCAAATTTTTCTGTTGATTTCAAAAAACATATTGCAGAAGGAAATATTATGATAGAAGCACCAGCATTTCTCACACATTGGTGCACCATTTACCCTGTTTTGTCTGCAAAATTTCCAGTAGAAAATTCAATAAATATTATTGGTGAAGTCGATCCAAAACATAGCGCATTCAATCTATTACTAGGCAACCTTAAAAATTTTCCACTGTATGGACAAATAGGCTATCTTAGCCCTCCTTTTCATTCTAATGTTTCGATGTTATTACCTACTACACAGTTATTTGGGTATCAAACGGCAAGTCCAGAATCTATTTTAGGTGCATTAATTGGATTCGATTTTTCTATTCTACAGCACCACTTTACTGGTACAGTTTTTCATGGCCAAGATGACCGTGGTATCGCTGGAGAGTGGACTTGGAGTCGCTTAGATAAATATGTCAAAGCCGGTGGTACGTATCAAAGTTACTACGAAACAGCACAAAACAGTCATATTGCTAATGAATATCGCCGAAAAAGCTGGTTTATTCACGCGAAGCGACGATCCATACAAATCATATTGGAAAAGATAAACGCATTTGGTACGCACAGCACACGCTTTGAAATGGCAAAGCACTATAATCCTTACAGAACCCCCATTTCACTTGTTTGTTGCTATGAAATAGGTAGTGATTCTAAGATAAAGAACACGCCCTATTTGATGGTTAATCAAATGACTGTGGGTTTAAATATCCAATCCATTCTTTCTTTTCATGTGATAGCTGGTATTCGAGTGAACGTAGAAAAGATGTTGGGTATGAAAGCAATAAGAGAAAACCCTAATCCAGAAACATGGACACCCCTTATCACTCTTAGATACGTAAGATAGGATATACAAAAAATCTTTATAATGAAAAAATCATATATAATAAAAGTGTTATTTACCTGTCTTGTCTTAAAGCAAAGACGTAAGAACAGATACTAGTGATAGTAAAAAGTAGCTTTAATTTTATGAGTAAATAGAAAAATTGCAAAGAATATATTTAAAATTTAAAACAGCGTTCACTGTTTAGAATGATCACTTCACTTATTGGTTTTAGAACATGAAAAATGCCATGACACGTTACCCTTTTCTGTTACTTGCTTTGATAACACTATCTTTAACACAGTTTGTAGAAGCAAAAGTAGTCACTGTTAAACATGGAAGAAAATCAACACAACAACAAAAAAAGCCTACTACATTTAAAGTATCGACCACATCGAAAACATTACCTATTTTAGTAGGAAGCACGAATTTAGCGAACGATTTGGCAAAAATTCGAAACCAAACACGTGCTCATTATTTTGCTTCGTCTCCGCTTTCTTCTAATGTAAATGGTTTAGTTGAAACAGTACTTTGGGATGATGCGCTGAAAGAAAAGAGTTCAGACAAAACCACTTCTGATGTTTTTAGTACTGCAGCCACTTTTCTTCCGAAATATCTCACTCCAAAATTAATTCATGAGAGTGCTTTTTTCTTTGGAAAAGGGGTAACTTTATACACAGCAGTAATTGCCTCTATTGAGCAAGAAGAATTAAAAACATCTGTACACGACATTGCTTTTGTCTTTAATCAATTACCCTTTTTTGATGTCACGACTGGAAAATGTGCTATCCCTTTTGGTGCAGGTAGTTCTTTTCCAGTACAAAGTAGTTTAGTTAGTAAATTAGGTTGCACTAAGACAGTACCCACACTGATTTTATCCCGTACAATTCAAGAATTTACGATTAAATTGTTTGGGTTTATAGATAGAGCGTCTTCTGATAATTCCGATGCACAAAAAATTTATGGTATAGATATACAAAAAGCAATTAAAATTAATACAGCAGATTTGACAGGGGGTATAAGCTACGTGAGTCAAAGTACACCCACATCAAATGATCAAGCAGGCAGTGTAAATATTTATACGAAAGGTTCTTTAGGTAATTTTAAAGTGCAAGTTGAGTATTATTTAGGTATTCCTTCACAAATTTATTCAACGCTCAATCCCTTTCAATCGGAGAAAAAGAAACAAAAAAGAGCATTAAAAGAATATGATATACCCAATGCATTTAATGTGGAACTTGGAGGCAGTACTACTATCCAAAGCTATCCTGTTTCATTGAGAGGAAGCTATAGCTTCGGACAAACAAGTAAAACTGCAAGCTATCTTCATGCACTAAACGCTAAGCAGCAATATACCATCGCATGTAAAGTTGATATAACGAAACACTCTAAACTAGAATTACAGTACGTATATCAACCTGATTCTAAAACGTCAGAAAAAAATATTTTAAAAGCCTCTACACCACGTAACATTTTGACGCTGCAAGCAAAATACGCATTTAATTCATAGATGAAGATTTACCGAGTAGGTGGCGCAGTACGCGATATGCTACTTGGGGAAGTACCAAAAGAAATCGATTACGTTGTCGTTGGTGCAACACCTGAGCAATTATTAAAAAAAGGGTTTAAACCTGTAGGAAAAGATTTTCCTGTTTTTTTACACCCTCATACGCATGAAGAGTATGCACTGGCTCGCACAGAACGTAAAAGCCGTCCAGGTTATACCGGTTTTCAATTTTATACTTCTCCAAACATCACCTTAGAACAGGACTTAAAGCGTCGTGATTTAACGATCAATGCGATGGCACAATCTCTACAAGGAAAACTCATTGATCCTTTTGGAGGACAGCAAGATTTGCAAGCTAGAAAATTACAACATGTCTCTTCTGCTTTCGTTGAAGATCCAGTGCGTGTATTACGTATTGCACGATTTATGGCACGTTTTTCAGTACTCAAATTTTCAATTAGTGCTGAAACTTTAATATTGATGAAAAAGATAGTAGACAGTGGAGAAATCGATACGCTCGTACCTGAAAGAATATGGCGAGAGTTTTCAAAAGCATTAAATGAAGCAAGTCCTGTACATTTTATTACGACAATGGCGCAGTGCGGTGCACTGTTGCGTCTTTTTCCTGATTTCAACACACTATTTAGTATCACCTTTTCTTCTAACGAAAGTAATGTGCCAAACACAGAAGGTGAACTTGCATTATCTGCATTAGAAGCTGCAGCGCAACAAACAAAAGATCCTATGATCCGTCTTGTTGCTTTTATGCAGTATATTGGCCAAGGCGAGGGTTCGACGAAAACGGTAGAACGCATTGCAAAACGCCTACGTCTTCCTACTAAGTATTATGCCTTATTACAACTTAGTCTTCGGTACCGAAATCAAATGTACCATGTTGAACAATTACTACCTGAGACTATTTTGACAGTTTTTGAGAAAACTGATGCACTACGACGTTTTGAACGTTTCCAAAAACTTCTCATACTTTGTCGTATTGATTACTATGTAAGATATCAACAATCTTTTTCTATGCAAGAAAAAAAATGGATACAAGCCTACGAGAAGATAAAAAGTGTTGTTGTAACGAAACGTACACCGGGTGATATTCAAGGAAAAGCGTTAGGAGAGCAACTAAGAAATGCACGGATTGAAGCATTAAGTGTTTAATGTGTCAGACTGTATAATCTTTGAAAAATACAGACGAAGTACAGCCAACACTTCTTTTTGAAACCAAGGGTGCTTATTTAACCATATATTATTGCGAGGCGAGGGATGAGGTAATGGTAGATATTTTGGTAGATATTCTCGATAAGCAGCCACCGTTTTAGTAAGATTTGATTTTCTACGTTGACCTAAATAAATTTTTTGCGCGTATTGCCCAATGAGTAGAGTAAGCCGAATATGAGGCAGTTTCTCGAGCAAAGGCTTGCGCCATGTTTTTGAACAGATTGAGTGAGGAGGGTAGTCACCGTTAGGCCCTGTACCCGGATAACAGTATCCGATGGGAATAATTGCAATTTTTTCTTGATCATAAAATATTTTACGATCGATTGCTAACCATTCCCGTAGACGATTTCCACTGGGATCATTCCAAGGAATACCTGAGCGATGTACGCGTATGCCAGGCGCTTGCCCTACGATCAGTAAACGTGCTCTTGCATCTGCACGAAGAATTGGTTTGGGTGCGTAAGGCAACTTTTCTTTACAAAGTTGACAACGTCGAATGGTACATAAGAGCGTATTGAGTGTTAACATAGGTAAAAAATCTATATATCAATGCAAACCAACATGAAAGCCAAAGCAAAGGTATCATGATTTTAAAAAATGATTATCACGTTCTGCAGATTTTTTCACGATAGGGTTGTAATGTAAATGCTGCAGGTAACGCAAATAAGCAAGAGATGACAATATAGACGGCAGGAAACATGAGCCAACCGGTCTGACTAATGACATAGCTGCAAACTAAAGGGATAGTTCCGCCAATAAATGCAGCAGGCAGTGTACAAGTTAAACTAACACCAAGGCTTCGCATATGGATGGGAAATGCATCATTGAAAATTTCAACAAATAATCCTTGTCCAATACCCGTTAATATAGCTAATAAGCACAAAGGAATAAAAATCAATAAAGATCCTGTGGCGTAGGCAACTAAAAATTTGAAAAGAGGAATAACGAAAAAGAATGTCATTAAAATGCTTGCGATTAATGGTTTTCGATAACCAAAAAATTGTGCAAAAAAGCCTGATAATAAACAAACAGGTACCATAAAGCAAAGTGTTAATGTGTTTAAAAAATTTGCATCTTGTAATGAAAGTTTTAAAAAATGATTTAAATAGCAGGGCATCCAAATAGCTACAATAGGAAAACCAACATTTAGAAAACTTGCAATCTGTAATGTTTTTATAAGAGTCGGTAAGATATTTGTAAAATTTTTCCATGTAAAGGGTCGTACGTGTTGCGTATCCATCGTTTCTTGGATACTGCCACGCGTATAGGCAATAAACAAAGTAAGAGGGATGCCAAGCCAAAATGGAATGCGCCACCCCCAGTCGAGTAGACTGTTTTCGTCAAAGAAGTAAATCAGAAGGTAAGTCACTAAAGAGCCAAGTAGTAGTCCAATTTTCGGTGCGGTACCCACTACAGCGCATAAGAAACTTCTATGACGTATTGGAGAAGCCTCGAAAATGTAACAAGCAGTTGCAGGCAATTCCCCTCCCATTGCAAATCCTTGAACCATTCTTAAAAAAATCAAGGCATAAGTTGTGTGTACTGAGAATGACTGACTTTGTGGTAGAAAACCAATAAAAATAGTTGGCACTGTCATTAAAATTAAAGACAGTTTAAGTGAGTCACGACGTCCATATCGATCACCTAATAGTCCAAAAAATATACTACCAATTGGTCGGATAAAATAACTGATCGTAAAAAGACTGAATACTTTTAATAATTCGTGAATGGGCAGTGCGGATTGAAAAAAGATTTTTCCAATAAAAACGGAAAGATAATTAAATACAGAAAATTCATACCATTCAAAAGCATTTGCAAGTAATCCGATTTTTATTAAATGATAAGACGAGGTTTTTTCTAAAGATTTTTGCATAAAATTATTGATCACTACAACGGTCGAAATGTTCTATTTGATGATGACGTTTTAAATCGTTGAGTACCATTTGTATATCAAAATTAGATTTAAGTTTTCCTTTAAGAAACTGCAATTGAGTCGAGATAATTTTTAAAGAGCGTTTTTTTTGATCAAAAGCACTGATTAGTTCCACAATTTGCTGCTGTCTGCTATCACAAATCATTGCTGCTAAAATTGTAATTTCTATGTTACTCAGTGCTTCTGAAAAATAGCGCCCTAAATTAAGATAAGAAGAAAACTTTTGAAATGCTTCTACTTCGTTTGTGTATCGAATGTAATACTTTTTATAAATTTGTAATAAATTGAGTAAATTCATATAAGGTGTTAGCTCTAAAGAAAGCGTTGCAAGAACATTTATCTTTTTTTGATATGCAGTTAAAGGAGTAGAAACTCTTTGAAAAATTCGAATGAATCCTTTAGCATCAACTGTAATTTGTATATGTGACTTTTGACAATTTTCTACAATTGCTATCTCATCTGATGCTTTGTTATGCATCAAAATTCTCATTTTCTCGATATCATTTCCCTGTTCAATATCTCGTATTGAAAACGGGATAAAGAATTTTTGGCAATGTCTTATTAAACTTTCACCTAAAGGAGATAAGAAATGGTCGAAACAAATGAAACCGGCTATTGTTTCAAAAGACATGTACACCTCCAAGTAAAACGATGTTTTTAGCATGAAGGAGGCATTTTAAGAAAGCAATTCTTTTAGTCTAAAAGTTTTAGGGACATATTAATAAAAAAATTTATTTTTTAAAATGAATTTTTTTGATTGAGTGCCGATAAAATGTTAAAAACATAGTTTTACCATTTTTTACACTATTGTTAGTTTTCACATGAAATGTATTGACTGTATTATCTATAAAAAGAAGACGAAGGCCTATACAACATAACGCTTTTACTCTGTCATCATTACTGGTAATAGTGTGTTGGTACTATTGAGAAAAAATGATGGCCGGAAGTGGAATCGAACCACTGACACAAGGATTTTCAGTCCTTTGCTCTACCGACTGAGCTACCCGGCCATAAGCTTTTTATTATATAAGAACTAGTTGAGTAATCAATACACTCTGATTGCACCATGTAACCAGTAAACTACAGTGGTGAATATAAGACACCTATTTTAAAAAGTAGTCATACAAAATAGAAAAAAGAATACTGTCAAAGGCATTGGAAAGGATAGTAAGTAACTAAAGTAGTGTTGCAATATATTAACCTATGGCATATCGCACTATTGATTCAATACTCTTTCACGAAAAGCTTAAGAACAAAACATCATATTCTTTTCATTAAAACAAGTTAAAAGCAAAATGATCGTTCTCAAGCTATTCAATCTATGATGTGCTATTGAAACTGTTCGTAGGAAATTTGGGTTTACTCTTTTAGAGTGATAAAATGAGCCACTTAATACTCAAAATTATTTGTAAGGGTTTCAATTTATGAAAATTGTTCAACGAGTACTGGGTGTGCTTGCAGTGATTACTCTCCTATCAACAGCAATTGCGCTCATTGTGTATTACATGCGTCCGTCAAAAAATCTCGATCAGACAGATACAGCACCAAAAATAGAATTTGATACAACAGAAAGTGCAGTACCACATGCACAAGTATTTGATGATACTGTCAATGTATTAAACGAAACGACAGAGACGGTTCCTTTAGAAACTAGAGAATCGAGTTTACCTTTAACAGAGACAGTTGAGAAACCAAGTGCATTAACGGGGTGGAGAATACAAATGGGTGTGTTCAACCAAGCAGGTAATGCTGAGCGATTGGTAAAAAATTTACGAAAGAAAAATTTTCAAGTAGTAAGCCGGCAAATTTTTATTCGAAAAGAACTGATGACACAGGTATTAGTAGGTCCTGTTGCAGACGAAGAAGCAGCTAAAAAATTACAATTGCAGTTAGAAAATTCTTTCAATATTAAAGGACGTATTTTATTTTTTG
>CAYUIV010000011.1:0-30195 GCA_964444925.1 uncultured Coxiellaceae bacterium
GTAAAGACAAACCTATGTAAAACAATACCGTGAGTGGATAATATTTTTTCATAAGGCAGTAAAAAAGTTGAAAACGATTTGATTATGCATATATTTCATTTTAAACACAATTATTTAAAAAACGCTGATCAAAAATGAAGTACAAATCATTGAAACGAAGTATCATGATCTAGTACTAGGACAGAAGGTTTAAAAAATTTATGATAGATCAAATGGGTTCTTTGTATTGTTACTGTTAAAATAGCCGTTATATTTTTACCGCAAATAAGTGATTGTATTTCTAAAATTTTAAGAGTATTTTGGCTAGTGTTACTGTTTTATACGATGATTGAAAATCAAAATCATTTCATCTATTTTTATAGCGTATCTAGAAAAAATAATGTTATCTCATATGTTCAAAACTTCAATTTTTCTATTCTTTATAGCGAGCTCTTTTATACAAGCTGATGAAATTCAGTGGTGGAAAATCTCTGACAATGTACCCGTTTTTTATCAAGAGCCCTCAGAATCAAGTCAAGTATTACCTGCGCTTCAGCCTAATCAGACCGTTGTTGTACTAACTGAGAAGAAAGATTGGTATAAGCTTGCAAATTCAAAAACAGGTGAAACAGGTTGGGTATTGAAAACAAAAATTAAACCGACCGTTGTGGAAAAGATCAATACAAAAGAATCAAGTGGAGCAAATTCTTATAGTTATCGATCAATTCATACTACCTCCAATGCTCCATTCTCCTTAGAGGAGGCAAAGAAACTACAAGAAAAAACAGAAGCTTATTTGAACGATATGGAAAAAAATTTCCAAAAGATGGAAAAGCAGATTTCTACAATGTTTTCTGATTTATTTCAAAACTACCGAAAAATACCTTTGCAAAAAGATGGAAAAAATATAGAAAATCCTGTCCAATATAGCCAAAACGCTGCTACTCAAAAGAGCTCTACAACAAAAACTCCTACCGTTAAACTGAACCAATAGAAAAGTTTTTTATGATCAAACGTATTTCCTTATTTCTACTCACTAATCTTTTAGTGGTAACAACTGTTTCAATAATGAGCAATCTGCTTGGATTGCACAGTTACCTTAATCAATACGGTATTGATTATGGGGCTTTAGCAAAGATTTGTCTTTTGTGGGGGATGGGCAGTGCTTTTATCTCATTATTGTTATCACGTTGGATGGCGAAAACAATAATGCAAGTGCATCTAATTTCTCCTACCACTTCAGCAGGTCAAGAAAGGAAATTACTTGAAACGGTTTACCATTACGCACGCCAAGCAGGCTTAAATACAATGCCACAAGTGGGATTATATCAGTCAAAAGAAGTCAATGCGTTTGCAACAGGGCCAACTAGAAACCGTGCATTAGTTGCTATTTCAAGTGGTTTACTCCAACGCATGAAGTCAGAAGGAATAGACGGAGTTCTCGCCCATGAAATCAGTCATATTGCCAATGGTGATATGGTGACAATGACTCTATTACAAGGCATCGTGAATGCTTTTTCCATATTTATATCTCGTGTTATTGCATATTTTTTACAAGAGTCACTCTACAAAAGAAGTAAACACAACACACATTCAGAATGGAAAAATACGCTGTGGTATAGCTTAATCTATATTATTTTAGATATTTGTATTACGTTACTTGGCAGTCTTTTAGTTGCAGCTTTTTCTCGTCATCGCGAATATCGGGCAGATTATAACGGTGCTAAACTTGCAGGACGTCAGAAAATGATTACAGCGCTCGAAGAATTACGAGAAATTGGAAAAATATCTACATTGAAACAAGATACATTCGCTTCTTCTCTAAAAATTGCAGGACCACGTCGTTTTCTTGCTTTACTTGCTACACACCCTGAAATTGATCAACGTATTGCTGCGATTAAAGCAGGTGTATGATTTTAAACACTATTAGAAGGAGTAAACGCAATGAAAATGCATTCCTCTTATCGATTTATTTTTGATAAAGAAAGTCATCTTACTGCGGTAATAAAAGGAAATACTGATTTCAAAAATTTACCTTGGTCCGTTTTGGAAAGTTTAGATGTCAGTAACCAAAGTAGTCTGCATGAAGAAATGGATGACGATGATTTTGAAGTGTAAAAGATTATTCCTATTATTTTTCAAAGAAAGACATCACATCACTGCGACACGTTGAATACCTAGGATAATAAAACCATTATTTAAAATCTGCTTAATACTATTGATCAATGTCAAACGTGCATTTCTTAAGTCAGTATCTTGCACCAGTATGATAGTTTGATTGTAATAACTATGAAATGCCTGCACCAATTCTCTAAGATATTGTACTAGTAGATGAGGTTCATATTGCATAGCAGATTCTATAATTGCATCAGGATATTGCGCAAGTTTTTTTACAATATTAATTTCTTGAGGCTCAATAAGTAGTTGAGTCAGCTGCACGGCCTTCAAAGCATTCCATGCGATATGTTTTGCATCAAGTTGTCGCATCATGCTACAAATACGTGCATAAGCGTATTGCAAATAGTAAATAGGGTTCTGATTAGATTGTTTTTTTGCAAGTTCAAGATCGAAATCAATGGTTTGAGATGACTTTTTGAGTAAGAAAAAGAGGCGCGCTGCGTCATTACCAACTTCGTGACGTAGTTGTTGCAACGTAATAAACTGACCGCGACGCGTTGAAAGGGGAAGTTGCTTACCGTTTCGGTATAAAGATACCATTTGTAAAGTTTTAAAAACAATCTGCTCAGAAGCGTAACCCAGCGCTTGTACAATCGCATGTATGCGCGCTAAATAACCGTGATGGTCAGCACCCAAAAGGTTAATGATACGCTTGATTTTTCTTCGCTCTAAAATATTGAGTCGATATGCTGCATCAACTGCAAAATAAGTAAATTGATTATTAGCACGTTTGAGAACACGATCTTTATCATCGTTAAATTGTGTCGAACGAAACCATATATTTTTATCTACGCAATAAGTATACTCTTTCTTGGAAAGGGTATGCATCATGCTCTCTACATCACCTTGCATCAAAAGCGATTGTTCAGAAAACCACTGATCAAATTTCACACCAAATTCTAGAAGATCTGTTTTAATGTTAGAGAGAATATTTGTAAGACAAAACTGCTTGAATTTTTCATAGTCATCACTATCTAAAATTTGTTTAGTATGCAAAATGAGCTTATCCATTGCTTGTTCTATGTCCTCTTTTATAGTGTACGCGGTTAAATAGTCTTCTATTATTTGTATTCCTTTGCAAAACCGATCACTATATTTTTGTCGAATGAATTGTGCAATGACTTGAATATACTGGCCTTGATAAGCATTTGAAGGAAAAACAAAACTTTTTTGACTACAAATTTCAAGATATCTTAACCATACACTACACGTTAGAATATCCACTTGACGGCCTGCATCGTTGATATAATATTCTGCGTGCACGGTATAACCAAGTGTTTTCAGTAGTCGAACAATAACATCGCCATGCACAGCCGCTCGACCATGCCCAACATGTAAAGGACCTGTAGGATTTGAAGAAACATATTCAACTAAGACTGATTCGTTTTTACCTATCGTAGTACACCCATATTGTTCTTTCTTGTCTAAAATTTCTGGTAACACAGCTAACCAACATTGGCGATGAATGAAAAAGTTGATAAAACCAGTTTCAGTGCTTTCGACTTTCTTAAATACAAGATATTTATCTTCTTGAAGCGATGTAAAGTAAGTTGCAATTTGTCGTGCAATAAGAGCAGGTGTCTTTCGTAAAGATTTTGATAAAACAAATGCAATATTAGTAGAAAAATCGCCATGTTCTAGGCGACGCGTACGTTCAACTAAGATAACTTGGGAAGGCACTTTTTGGTTTTGATATAAGGTTAATAGCGCGTTTTCAAGAGCGCTTTGAACAAGTGCTTTCATTTTTTTGTGATAATTATTAAGTATTATTTGGGCAAGTTATCATAACAAATCTCGTATCACCTGCCCATGCATGATAAGAAAGTATGATACACTCACTTAAATTTAATTTTCCATACGATTGCGCACTTCAGCTCTTTATGACTCAAATGATTGATAAAAAAATTCAACATGATGCGTTTTTACAACGTCAGAAAAAATTAGCTACCTTGAAAGTCACAGGGGATGACTATCCAAATGATTTTCAACGTGATCATTTATTTCAAACGGTTATCACAGAATGTCAAAATGACAGTGACGAAATACTTACCCAAAAAAACATGAGCGTGCGTGTTGCAGGTCGTATCATGCAACAACGTGTGATGGGTAAAGCAAGCTTTTTAGATTTGCAAGATATGTCTGGTAGGTTACAAATATATATCAGGGAAACAGAAATTCAATTAAAACAAGCAATAACTCTTAAAATGCTAGATCTTGGTGATATTATTGGTATTGAAGGAAGAGTATTTCGAACTAAAACAAAAGCGCTTTCTATTCGCGCTGAAAAACTTTTTCTATTGACGAAATCATTAAGACCACTACCAGATAAATTTCATAAATTACAAGATACTGAAATATGCTATAGACAACGCTACATTGATTTAATTGCCAATCCTGAAAGACGTTCTATTTTCCAAATGCGTGCCAAACTTCTCAACGAATTACGGTTATTTTTTGATCAGCAAGGTTATTTAGAAGTCGAAACACCCATGATGCAACCACTGGTTGGTGGTGCACTAGCAAGGCCTTTCATCACTCACCATAATGCATTAAATATACCTCTTTATTTACGCGTTGCACCAGAGCTTTATTTAAAACGACTTGTTGTAGGTGGATTGGAAAAAGTATATGAGATTAACCGTAGTTTTCGTAACGAAGGGCTCTCTACCCGGCACAACCCTGAATTTACAATGCTAGAATTCTACGAAGCCTACTCAGATTATCAAAAGTTAATGGATATCGTCGAATCATTGATTAAGCGAGTCGTAAAAAATATTTTAGGTCAAGATAAAATTGATTATCAAAATGAACACTATGATTTTTCTAAAGCATTTACGCGTCTAACGCTTGCAGAAGCACTTGTACAACATCACGATACATTGAGTACAGAGATTTTATATAACGAAATAAAGTTAAAAGAATGGATACAACAACAACACATTACGGTGGTTCCTCAGCATTCGTTAGGAGAGCTACAATTTGCACTGTTTGAAGAGACAGTAGAACATACCTTAAGACAACCTACTTTTGTGATAGCCCATCCAGTAGAAGTGTCACCACTGGCTAAACGAAATATAAAAAATCCAAGCGTCACTGACCGTTTCGAATTTTACATTGGGGGTAGAGAAATCGCCAATGGCTTCTCTGAACTTAACGATCCTCAAGATCAAGCAGAGCGCTTTAAAGCGCAGTTACGCGCAAAAGAGTCAGGTAGTTTAGAAACAATGCATTACGATCAAGACTATATTACTGCTTTAGAATATGGTTTACCACCTACTGCAGGTACAGGGATAGGTATTGACCGCCTGATGATGCTCTTGGCAAATGTGACCTCTATTCGAGATGTTATCTTATTTCCATTACTTCGTCCTTTGGAAAAATAATTTTATTAGCTCAAGATAAGATTGTTAGAGAAAATGACTACAAAAAGAGAGAAGGTCTAATTTCAATATTCCCATATAGATTACCTTCTGTTTGATAGACACCGTTTATTAGATCTTTTATAGTCTTATACAGCGAATCAGAAAATCGTGACATATGCTGTATTTTTGTAAACTGTTTTTGCAATCAAGGAAAGTCAGTAAAAATTTTTTAATTTCGTGGTAGAGAAAAAGAATTTCTGAGGTCCCGAAAAGATTGAGCTTTATGTTGCCTTGAAAGCGTATTGATAACTATAATACACTTCAATACAGCAACAACTATTATAGGTTGAAAAGGGATTATAAGTTTATACCCTTTTTTACTCTATCTTAGAGAAGAGGATAGTGTAGGAGAAGTGCACTCTAGATTTTCACTTTTCGTTAAGGGATCACTCCTGTTTTCTAAACGTACCGTTTCTTCTTGTATAAAAGGTAAAACATACTTTTCGCGCAAATTTTTCATTTCTACTAAAGAAAGTATAGTATTTTTGACCCCCGGTCTTAATGTCTGTTGCACCATATTCATTGATTTAATATAGGAAGGAGTGTGGCCAAGGAGTAAATGACTTAACAAGTGAACATTGAATTACTGTTAATTGTGGGTGGTTTTGCTATATTTAACATGCGACTGAGTAAAGAATTTTTTCTATCAATGAGAGAGGAAATAGATTTAACCAGGCGTTAAATAATCCGTAGCCAAGGCCAAAAGCAGAGTAGTGAATACAGGGCGCATTAATTGTTTCTAGCAAATTGGGTTAAGTCAGTGCACGCCATCTTGTTAAGACAGAGTCATTACTTTGATCTTTTTGATTACCGTATATCCAATGGGTTCGTGCTGCTTTCAACCAGTAAACTGAAAATTGAGATTTGCTTGAATTTTCAGCATTGCGGTAGTGAGGAATATGATAGGCTTGTAAATAATCGTTGAATTGACCCATACCCAATATTTCTGGGACTATTCGTTCTAAATCTTCAGCAGATAACTCTTCTGAGCGATAAAGACTATGATTACTATCACAGTTTTGGTCGTATAAATGTTTAAAAGCACCATCGAACAAATCTTCAAGTTTTACATAAGAGATCTTTTTTTTAGCAGCAAACTTTGTACTAAATATCTCTTTAATTGCACTGTATGTACTTGAATTTTCACTATGCGTTGCAAGACCATGTAAACTCTCTAAAGGTAGCCAGTTTTCTTCATTGCTTTCATTCATTTGAGAGACTGCAAGTACAAGATAAAGATGTTTGGGAGCTGGCAACTGAGACAGTAAAACAAGATCAAACTCGGCAATACCGATTGCGTATTTTTTCATTGTGGCCTATTTATTAAACAACTAAACACAGCTTAACCCTTGAGATAACTCAAGTTCTTTAACACCTTATCACATTTTTCACGCATACGTTCTTGTTTTAAAGCAGAAAGATAATCAATAAATAATTTTCCATTCAAATGATCTACTTCGTGTTGAATACAGTGTGCTAGTAATCCGTCTGCTTCTAATAGCTGAGGTTTTCCAAAAGCATCCACCGATTTGACTTTTACTTTTGTTGCTCGAGGTATTTCATGACTCATAACACCTGGAATAGAGAGACATCCTTCTGTTAATAGCGCATGTCCTTCTGCCCAAATAATCTCGGGATTAATTAAACAAAATTGTTGCGAACGATCTTTTGTGACATCAATTACGGTAATTTTTTGACTGATCCCAATTTGAGGTGCCGCCAGACCAATTCCTTTTGCTTCATACATGGTATCAAACATATCAGTAATAAGCGTTTGCAACGTATGGTTAAATTGAGTAATCGATTGCGTTGGTTCTCTTAACTTTGATTCGTTATCTAAAAAAATAATAGGACGGATACTCATTTTTACTTTTATGATATGTTTATAACTATTTTTAATAGACTTGAAAGAAAAGAGTATGGCATAATTCTAAAAATTTTTATAGAAACATAACGTTCTTTGACTCTCCGTTTATTTCTCATTTCTTAATTTCTCGTGTGACAAAAATTATTCATTCTCAAAAAGCAATCTTTGGTACTTGGAAACTAACTTTACTTGTTGCAGGTAATATCATAGGCTCTGGTATTTTTCTTCTTCCTTCTGCTTTAGCAAGTTATGGTACTGTTGGTGTATTATCATGGACTTTTACTGCTGCAGGTGCTTTATCTCTTGCTTGGGTTTTTGCACGTTTAAGTGCTATTTTTCCTAAAAATGGAGGATTTTATGCTTATTGTCGAGAAGCATTTGGGGAGTTTGTTGGATTTCAAGTCGCTTACAACTATTGGATTACACTTTGGGTTGGTAATACCGCTTTAGTGGTTGCCCTAACAGGCTATCTCAGTATTTTTTTTCCTATCTTAAAAGAAAAAGCCATTTTTGCATTTTTTATTAATACCAGTATTATTTGGTTATTGACTGGGTTAATTTATTTAAATGTGCGCTACATGGCACTTTTGCAAACTATTACAACGTTTATTAAATTAGTTCCCCTGTTGATGATTTGTGTGCTGGGTGTTTATTTTTTTGACTTTCGTCATTTTTTAACATTTACGCCATCCTATACATCTCATTTTCTAGCATTTAATGAAGCAGCTACATTAACACTTTGGTCTTTTCTTGGACTAGAATCTGCAACTTTATCGACAAACCATGTTATTGATCCAAAAAAGACTATTCCAAGGGCAACACTTTTGGGAGTAAGTATCGCCGCTATTTTATATATATGGGGATATATTTCGATGATTGGAATACTTTCGTTCCATAAAATAATGTCTTCCAGTGCACCCTATGCAGACGCTATTAAACCGATACTTGGTGAAGCGGCAAGTACTGTGATGGCAGGGATTGCTGCTTTATCTTGCCTTAGCGCTTTAATTGGATGGACATATTTGCAAGGCCAAATTCCATATTCTGCAGCTCAAGATCAGCTTTTTCCTAAACTTTTTTTAAAAACCAATCAAGAATCTGTGCCAATAGTTGGCATCATTATCTCAAGTACTTTGATGACATTTCTGTTGCTATTACAGTTAAATCAAAGCCTTGTCTCACAATTTACCTTTATCGTATTGCTTGCAACACTTGCTTCACTGATCCCTTATTTTTTTACTGTCATGTCTGCTTTTTTACTGATGATCAAATATCCTAAGTCTTTTCAAGACCGTGTTGGATTAAAATTTACAATTGGAGTGAGTGTTATCGCTAGCTTATATGCATTTTGGATGATTATTGGTGCAGGCCAAACTATCGTATTTTATGGTTTCTGCCTTCTGTTAAGTAGTATGCCAATGTACATCATTTTAAAAATGAACACTGCAAAAGAGAAAAATGTCACATCAGTTAGAAGGTGGGAGTATTAAAAAGGTGTGGAATACTATTTTAAGCTACGTTTTTTTGTGGTTTAGTCTCTTATTTACTCCATGCGTTATGCATGCAAATTCCATAAACACGTCAATTTCTTTTTTGACTGTGATGATGCAGCAACTTGAAACAGAAGAGAGGCGCAATGCCTTTTTATCGAAGCGTTTATCCGTTTTGCAAGAAGCACAACAAATGCCCATTTCTTCTTTTCTTACTAAAAAAGTACTACAACGCCTTAAAACTTCTTTAATAATGATTGAAACGGAACACAGTCATACAGACCTAGTAATTAAAACGGCTCAACTTGAACTAGAGCTGACGCAATCAACAATTCAAACTTTGCAAAAACGTAATACCGATATTAGACGCCACTTAGCCATTGCTTCTGAAACTGAATCAACATTACGAGATTATCAAAAGTTATTCAAAATACAGCAAAAAAGATTGCAGCTACTTCATAGTAATAGTGATTTACTTTATAGAACGATCACTTTAACACGCGAATGGAATAAAAAACTACAGATACAAATGCAACTTGCGCTTGAGTATGAGCAACATCTTTCATTTAATTCATTATTAAATCGTTTACAAAAAACGCAAGTACATTGGAAAAATCAGTTACATCATTTAAGCCGTCAAATTAACCATGCGGAATCCTATCTTGCTTTTTCTGAAACGACGAATTTACTGCTTGTATTAAATACAATTATTGCAGAAGAAAAAAGTAACGTACTTGCCGTGCAACTTCATCTTGAGACAATAGAAAAACGGGTACAGCAATTGCATGAGACGTTGTTATATCATCCACCGCTCATGATTTTAAATACATTACAAAAACCATTAGAAACATTCTTAACACAAATACAAACGATTGAAGAACTACTACAAAAGAAAACACAATTTTTGAAAAACTGCTGTGCACTTTTACAAAACAATGAACAGTATGACGCCACGCATACCCAATCACTGTTAAAATTAATAGAAAAATTACATGAAGACTATCAAAAGCAATCTTCTCAAACTACAACATTGCGCGCACACACAGAATCTGAACTGAGCATTTTTACACAGCAACTACATGCTTATTTAGGGAATAGGCAAGATCTACCGGGTTTTGATGTTCGGGTATGGCTTAGTTTAACAGAACGTTTAAAAGAGGTGCCTAAACTGCTTAAAGAGCGTGTCATTGGGTTGATTCAATTGATATTACTTGCTGCAACACAAGCTTCTAGATGGAAAACGATAGTAGTCATCGGAGTACTTTTGCTATGGCTACGAATATCGATTCTAATCAAGCGTTTTTTGAGAAAACGTCTTCATATATTTGCAAATACGAAAAAAATCATACCAGCGACTCTTTCAAGTTTTTTCATACAATTAACGGATTGGCATCTGTATCGTATTGTACTTTGGTTAAGTCTATGGAGTGTTTTGACCGTTTATAAAGTTCCCTTCCACACATTCTCATGGATTTTAAATCTTGCTTTTATTCTCGTTCTGTTTAGTGTTGCAATTAAAAGTTGTCGCTTTTGGTTGATGGAAACTGTCTCACAAGAAAAAAGATTTCAAAATGCTGCTTTATGTTACCGACTTCAAAGTGTTTTATGGATTGGGGAAGCAATTACTTTATTTAGTTTAATTGCACATCAAGTCATTTTAGATTATGAAGTGCGCGATCTTGTCGCACGGCTTTTTATGCTTTTTTTATTAGTGATCGCTTTGCTGTTATTTAGAATATGGCTTTTAGTACCTAAGTTACTAGAAAACTATTTTTTCAAAAGACCTAGGTATTTAAAACAAGTAATTCATTGGGCAAGTTTTTTATTACCCATGAGTTTATTTTTAAACGCTATTCTTGGATTGGTAGGTTACGTACAACTTGCTTGGGCAGTTATAGGTTATCAAAGTATTTTATTAATGGCACTTGCCATTTACCCCTTGTTGAAAGGGTTAATGACTGAGCTTTTCAATTGGCTTTCCGAACAAAGTATTCGTCGATTTCGTAATGGTTGGCTATGGAGTGAAGCATTACTTAAGCCTTTATATCAAATTTTAACTTTTATGATATTTGCTGCCATCATTTTCTTTTTATTTAGTATCATAGGATGGAAAGAACAGCTTTTTACAATGAGTGCAGATCCAGCCATTTGGTTAAATAAGCAGCTTCTAATCATTTCCGACATTCCTATTACTTTGTTGAAATTAATTCGGTTAGCCGTAATGAGCGCAATGGTGGTATGGCTGTCACGATGGACAAGAGAATTTGCTTACCGAAGCATTTTTTCTAATTTAAAAGATTTGGGATTACGCAATAGTTTGTCGATTTTAACACAATATATTGCAGTTTTATCAGGTATTTTATTCACACTACAAGCTGCAGGACTGACCCTATCTGTATTAAAATATATTGTCAGTGGGTTTGCAATTGGATTAAGCTTTGGATTGCGAGACCTTCTCAATAACTTTGTCACAGGGGTTTTACTTCTTGTAGAACGACCCTTAAAAGTTGGAGATTGGGTAACCATTGGCGATTACAATGGACAAGTCATGCATATTGGTGCTCGCTCTATTACTGTCAATACAGAAGAGCACCAAGAGTTAATGGTGCCCAATGCAGATCTTTTTTATAAGCACTTTGTTAATTGGACAAGGCACGATAGCGTTATCCGCTTGTCAGTACCACTCTCCATTAACCGTGTAGATGATCCAATAAGAGTCAAGGAAGTAATTTTAGAAGCAGTTTTTTCTATTCCAAAAATTTTACATCATCCATCTCCCTCAGTTTATTTTAAATCAACAGACCAAATATTATTAACATTTAGAATCGACTACTATATTGATCTCACAAAAGTTGTTTCACGTTCAGATGTTAACTCACAACTCTTATTTGCTCTATGGCAATATTTTGAAAAAGCAAATATTTCTTCACCACGTATTGTACAATCAGTAAAAATTGAAGGCGATATTTCTATGAAAGAAAGGCAACTAGCTACTGAGCTGCTCGAAGAGAATGTATAAAATTCTATTAACAGGTGGAGGTACCGCAGGACATGTCACACCTAATCTTGCCCTCATACAAGCAATTAAAAAATATTATCCTTCAACTCAGCTATGGTATGTAGGAACAAAAAAAGGTATCGAACGAGCACTGGTAGCGCAAGAAGGTATCCCTTATTTTTTCATTACAACAGGTAAGCTGCGACGTTATATGAGCTTAAAAAATTTGTTGATACCTTTCCAACTTGGACTTGGTATTCTAAAAAGCTTTTGGATATGTTATCGCTTAAAACCAACCCTTGTGTTTTCAAAAGGTGGCTTTGTAAGCTTACCCATCACCATTGCAGCATGGATGAAAGGTATTCCAATTATTGTTCATGAATCTGATACGACGGCTGGATTGGCTAATCGTTTGAGTTTCCCATTAGCACAACTACTTTGTACCAGCTTTAATGTCATGCTTTCAAAAAAATATCACTCGAAAACACGGGTCACAGGGCTTCCTCTGCGTCAAATTCTTTTGAAAGGAAATACAGAAAAAGGGTTGAAATTTCTAAATTTTCATACTCAAAAACCTATTTTATTTATTTGGGCAGGAAGTATGGGTTCATTAGCAATTAACCAAATTATTACACAAGCATTGCCAACTCTTTTGAAATTTTTTCAAATAGTTCACTTGTGTGGATCTATACCTTATTCTTTAACTCAAAGAGAACAGAGAGGTTATCGCGTATTTGATAGGTTACCGGTAGAAACATTAACACACGTACTTGCATGTACAACGCTTGCTATCAGTAGAGCAGGGGCAACTGCCTTGTATGAACTATTGACGCTCAAGATACCACATGTATTATGTCCGCTTCCTTTAACAGCAAGTAGAGGAGAGCAAATTAAAAATGCGCAATATACCGAAAAACTTGGCTGCAGTACCGTGCTTTATCCTCATCTTTTTAATGTTGATGCATTGATAGATAAAGTCTTTTTTTGCCAAGAACACGCTGAGGCTTTTAAAAAAAACATGGAAGTTTTGGCATTAAAAGATGGTACGCATGCTGTGCTGACGCAAATTTTTTCGATTCAGCATAATCGTTTTTAGTCATGCATTTAATACAACAAAATGCTTATTGGATGAAAAAAGCACTGGCTTTAGCCCGTGAGGCCTTTAATCAAGATGAAGTTCCAGTTGGTGCAGTGTTAGTCAAAAACAATTGTGTACTTGCAGCAGCACATAACGCCACAATTAATCATCATGACTTAACTGCACATGCTGAAATGCTGGTGTTAAAAAAAGCCAGTCGTGGAGTAAATATGTATCAATTGCAAGATGCAACGCTCTATGTCACACTAGAGCCTTGTATGATGTGTCTTGGAGCACTTATTCAAACAAAAATCCAACGTGTTGTGTTTGGTGCTTATGATTCAAATCCACACACAATTAACGCAATGCATGTAGTGGAGCAATTTTCTTTAAAAAAAGCATTATCTATCATAGGTGGATTATATGAGAAAGAATCTTGCTATCTATTGAAACAATTCTTTCGAAAAAAACGTGTCGTTTGTTTCTCTAAAGTCAATTCTCATGATCATATGTTACGAAAAATTCCTTTATAATGAATACAAAAGCTTGGTCTCAATATTTATTTTTATACTTGAACACAATTTTTTTTACATTCTTTTTCAGCAGTTGTCTATTTCCGAAAGTAGAAAAAGATTTTTACCTTGTTGCAAACACACCTCTTGCAAAGAAAACCGTTGATTGGAAAAAACGCTGTTTACAACTAGAGTCTTTACAAGCATTCATCATTAAAGGACATTTAGAAGTGCATGCGCACGGTCACAAAGGAGGAGATTTGTCTTTTGAATGGAGACAAAAAAAACATTATTATCAGCTTAAACTTTTTGATCCTTTAGGCCGTCTTTATTTTAATCTTACAGTGACAAAAAAAGGTGTTAAACTTTTTTTCAATCAAAAAACGTACATGGCAAAGCATCCTGAACCTTTAATACAACAACATCTAGGAATTATTTTACCGATTCACCATTTTACCTATTGGTTAAGAAGCATGCCTGTTCCAACGATGCGCCACCAAAGAGTGTTGACAGACTCAAAACACTTACTAAAACTACATCAAGACGGTTGGTTTATCCGCTATTTACGCTACCATGAGATTGGACACTTTGATTTACCCACACAGCTTTTGATGCTTAAGAGCAATTGGTATGCAAGAATATTGATCACACATTGGAAGTTATCCACTGATTTACCGTAATTGATATGGCACTATCAGTCAGTTGCACATTATCAAGACATTGCGTATATTGAGTGATATATGGTTGGGGTGTCGCCAAGTGGTAAGGCACCGGGTTTTGGTCCCGGCATTCCTAGGTTCGAATCCTAGCACCCCAGCTTTTTTTTAGCTATACTTCAATGTCAGGATGGCTTATTTTTAGATTTTGCCTTCGTTATTTCCCATTGGTTTTTAAAAAAATAGGTAAAATATGCTCATGTCTAATTGTTATTATTTATTCGAGGTAATGATATGACCACTTCCTTCGAACTTGAAATGCAACCTCGCACGCAGTTTGGTACCGCTGCAAGTAGACGTTTGCGTCGAGATAAAAATAAAGAAAGTGTTCCTACAATACTCTATGGCAATAATGAACCGACCATTCCTCTGTCTGTTGCACATAGCGCTCTCGATAAGGTTTTAAAACATGACTCGTTTTATTCTAGTATTCTCACAATTAAAGTAGGGGCTAACCATTACCGTGCAGTAGTAAAAGCACTACAACGCGACCCGGTCAAACCAAAAATTTTGCATCTTGATTTCTTACGTATCGATGAGAAAAAACCAATTACTATTACTGTGCCCATACATTTTACTGGAGAAAACATTGCACCGGGTATCAAACAAGGAGGTGGCACTGTTAATTATCAAACCAATACAATTGAATTATCTTGTTTACCTAAAAATTTACCTGAAGCAGTTACAGTAGATATTTCGGAATTAAAAGTGAGTGAACATATTAGTCTCTCGGATATCACGCTACCTGAAGGTGTCACTTTAGCTACTGACAATAAAGTCTTGGTACAAATTGTGGCACCTAAAGGTCAATCAAGCACCGATAGTACAGCAACAGAAGTAAATGGATAAATAAAAGAGAGTCATAATATTTTCACATCATGATTATGTTTCTTTAGTTAAAATATGCCAACAGTAAATGAGGCTATTTCACTTATTGTAGGTTTAGGTAATCCAGGATCTAAGTACATGAATACTCGACATAATATAGGTACATTTTTTTTAAACCGTCTTTGTCGAAATTACAAAGTGAACTTGCACTTTAAGACTACACTATACGGTACATTCGGTGAGCTTTTGTTTGAGGAAAATAGTAGATGTTATGTACTGCTTCCATCTACTTTTATGAATCACAGCGGTCAATCCGTGTATGCCTTTATACAATATTATAAAGTTCATCCCTCGAAGATGCTAATTATACACGATGAGTTAGATTTATTACCGGGAATTGCTCGTTTTAAAAAAGGAGGTAGCAGCGGTGGCCATAACGGTCTAAAAGATATTATAGAAAAATGCAAATTACAACAGTTTTGGCGGCTTCGTATTGGTATTGGTCATCCAGGTCACAGGTCTAAAGTCAATAATTACGTAATGCGCATACCTAGCCAAAAAGATTCTGCAAAAATTACTCAAGCAATTGAAAAGACTGAGGGAGTGTTACCTTTTTTTTTAAAAGGCAATACACAATATGCAATGCAACTCCTTCATAGTTGATGCACTTATCTTTACTAAGGTTTTTAAAGCAAGTAAAAATGATTTAAAATTTTATTAGTAAAATCAAAATGATAGCTTGAATTTAGTTTCTACACATGATTCTTTTTCTTTAGCTTTACAGTCTTTAAGATGCAGATGATAGGCTTTTAACCACTGAATTACTTTTCCACCAAGATTTGGATAAACACTGGTAAAGAAAGAATCAATAATTATCATTTTTAATTCCAGAGGTAAATGTAAATAGTTAATTCTTTCGTTCGAACACTTTTCTCTTGCTTCTGCAAGAAGCAACATAGAAAGAGCAGGATTATCTAAGTAAATTATTTGTCCTTTCAGTCGATTCGGCAATGTTTCTAATCTTGCTATCCACTGGATAGCCGTATCACCCTCTTTATCTTTCAAAGTGACATCGGGTGAAAACTGTAATAAGGTTTCGATGTTTTCATGTATAGAAGTAGTAGAAGAATGCTGTTCAAAAAAACACAGTGTTTCTAGTGCAATAAGTAAAGGGGTTTGCTTCCTGTAGTTCATTGAATTCAAATGTGCACCTTGTTTGATAAAAAACTTAATGATAGGAGAGGTTTTGTTTTTATTCTCAAGGGCAACGTGTAAAGGCGTGTCTCCTTTTTTGTTAGGTTGGTGGCAGGTTGTATCTTTTTCAAGAATAGATAAAATCAAAGACCAAAAGTCACTTTTATCATCGACTTTAAGATAATAATAATGAAAACAGCCTATAAAAAATTCTGGATAATCCATATTATCGAAAGAAATGCACTCTGCGACAAGATGCATCAGCGTATTCCCTTGTTCATCTTGTGCGTTTAACTTAAATGAATAATTTTTTAATAGATGCTCAATAGTTTTTTGCTGGAGATTATTATTCATTGCATGGTGATGCAAAGCATTTCCCATCACAGTTCTTTCATAATACTGGTCTTTTTTTTCAAGGTCTGCCCCATGTTGAATCAGTAGATCAATGGCCGCGATGTTATTGCTTTGTATAGCAAAATACAAAGGTGTATAACCTTTTTCATCTTGAGCATCGACAGGTGCACCTTTTTCGATGAGTTGAGCAACTAATTTTGAATGATACATTGCTTTTTTAACAACGATGTGCAGTGATGTTGTACCTAAACTATCGGCAAAAGTCACATCGGCATTATGTTTCAAAAGAATACTAATTAAGACGAGAAGAGGAGAAGTATCCGTATACTCTTTTATGTTCTCTTGAGTATCAAGTTTTTCTAATGCATAGCGTAAGGCCAGTGCCTTTTCTTCACACTTTGTGGATAGGCAGTCTATTTCAGTTACCTCTGTCCGGTACGCGAAGTTAGGTTTAACTTTTCTCAATTGATTGAGCATTTCTCTATCTTCTTCTACTATTTTTTGAATAATCAAACAAAGCTCAATCGATATTTCGCGACAATCTCTAATACTCTCTGCGAGTCTCCTGTTGACAATATTAGCGATAATTTTGTGGTCTAATTCTTCTAACATGGTCTATGTACGTGAATGAAATATGCATATAATAATTGTAAGTATTGAGAAAAAGCAAATTCATGGTCTAAACACTTTATCAAGTCATGATATCTTTTATAAAAAGTTTTTTATTGGGAAAAATTTGCATTAGATAGAAAACCGATGCGAAGCAAAACTTTATTTCAGCGGAAGATTTGATCTTTTAACACGCTAGAATAATCATTGTATTCAATAATCAAAGAATTTCAGGATCGTACCCTGAATTTAGAATCTAAGCATAAGGCTTCTTTCGCTTCTACTGTTTTCTTCATTTTAAAGTTCTTCGCTAGATGCAAATGGTAGGCTTTCAACCACTGAATTTCTTGTCTACCACAAGTAGAATAAACATCAGCAATGAGAAAATTGATAATAATCTCTTTTAGTTCTGCAGGTAAATGATGATAATTGGTTGTCTCATCCTGATGCGGTTTTTTTGCTTTTGCAAAAAGTAAAATAGCAAGCGCAGGATTAGCTAAGTAGACTATCTGTCCTTTTAATTGATCCGACAATGTTTTTAATTGTGCTATCAACTTGATACAAGTATCACCGTCTTTATCCTCAAGAGTAACATCTGGTGAGAATTGGAGTAGAGTTTTCATCTTTTCTTCCATATTTTTATAGCTAAAAGCAGCACAGTCGCAAGTTTCAAAGTCATGTAATGCTTTTAGTCCAGCTAATAAAGGAGTTTGATTCTTTAGGTTCGTTTGATTAATCAACGCTCCTTTTTTAAAGAAAAGTTGAATGATAGGAAAAGCTTTGTATGCATTTGTAAGAGCACAATGTAAAGGCGTATCTCCTTCTTTGTTGGGTTGGTGACAGGTCGCACCCCTTTCAAAGAGAGATAAAGCCAGTGACAAACAGTCATAACCATCTTTAATTGTAAGATAAGTAGAAAAAATTTCTTCATTTGTTGGATGATAGAGATTACAAAAGGAAACGGAACTTGCGAGATAATGCATTAGCGTATTCCCTCTTTTGTCTTGCTCATTCAATTTACACGAATAATTTTTTAATAGATGCTCAATGGTTTCTCGACGGGTACCATTATTACAGTAGCTAGCAACAGCTTGTCCTATCAGAGGCGTGCGATGATGTTCATCTACCTTGTCAAGATCTGCCCCATGTTGGATCAATAAATCAATGGCCGCGATGTGATTGCTTTGTGTAGCAAAATATAAAGATGTATAACCCTCTTCGTCTTGTGCATTGACAAGCGCCCCTTTTTCAAGCAGTTGATCCATCAACTTTAAATAATACGTTGCTTTTCTAGCAACGACATGCAGCGGTGTCATACCTGAACCATCGGCTAACGTCACATCGGCATTATAATTTAAGAGGGTGTTAATTAAAGTTAAAAGTGGGGAAGATTGCGTATACTCTTTTACACTCTCTTGATTTTCAAGCTTGTTCAGTGCATAGAGTAAAGCCGTTTTTTTAAGAGCAGAGTGTCGTGTATTGATATTAACTTTTGCTGCAAAATCCGTTGAGTGTGGTATCGCTTTTTTTAATTGCTCAAGAACTATTGGATCTTTGTGTAATACTTGCTCAATAATCTGGCACAGTTCCATAGACACTTCACAACACTCATCAATACTATAAGCAAGTCCTTCTTTGGCAATATCAGTCATAATCTTTTTTCTTTCTTTCGATGGAAAAAAAGAATTCATGATTTTGTAGTTTATTTTTTTTAACATACTCTCTCCTTGAGTTTTTATTAATAAAATTAAGTTAATGTAAAGTTCGGCTTTACCAATGGAATGTGCATAAACAACTATATTATCATTTTATATTGAAGTGAAAAGCGCGTTAATTCTTTTTATACTATGTCATTTTAGATAAAATAATTATGGACAGTATATCAACGTTTACTGTATTTTTTTAATACCATGTCAATTCATGATTTATCTTAAAAAAGTATGCCATTGGAAAGGAATTTCATTCGACGGAAAACCAATGCAAGGCATCATGCAAGAGTGTCGTTATGCGCAGGTACGTGCATTGCTTAAGAAAAAAAACATCTTACCGCTTGCATTTAAATTGAGATGGCATGTCACTTTTGCTCAGCAAACAATTCAAGAAAAAGAAATTATCTTTTTTACACGTCAACTTGGAAATTTATTACAAGCTGGATTTTCGGTACTGGATACTTTGACAATACTTGAAAAACAATTCTCTCAACAATCTCTTATGCATCAAGTCATCATACATTTGCAGTTGGAGCTACAAAAGGGAATTGCAATGAGTATGGCTTTGAAACACTATGATACTTTCTTTAATTCATTATGTCGTCGTTTGATTTATATCGGAGAACAATGTGGCGATCTTGCAGAACAATTATTACAGTTTGCACATCACCAAGAGAAGCTTCTTACTGTCAAGCAAAAAATCTATAAAACACTTTATTATCCCACACTATTACTTGGTATGACTGTTTTGATGTGTGCTGTTTTGTTAACATGGGTCGTACCACAATTTGAGCAGTTGTTTCAAGAAGCAGGCACCACCTTACCTATCTTGACCCAGTGGTTTATCTATCTCAGTCACCAATTGAACAAAACATTTTTTATAAAAGTATTTTTATTTATTATTGTTTATTTTAATATAAAATTTTATTTTAAAGATCATTTCATCTTCTTAAATCAGCTATTTTTACAGATTCCTTTTTTAGGTAAAGTATTAAAACAAGCATTACTCGCAAAAATTTGCTACACCTTAGGGGTCACATTGAAAAACCGTCTTCCAATAACAGAAGCATTACTTATTGCTGCAGAAATAGTCAAAGAATATAAAAATTATCATCTTGCATTGCTTAAAATACGTTATCAAGTGATTGAAGGCATTGCGTTAGATCAAGCCCTATCAAATCAGCATGTTTTTCCATCGCTCATGATACAAATGATTGCAGTTGGACAAGTTTCAGGACAGCTTGATCAAAGCTTTTCAAAACTAGGTCAGCTATTTTATGAAAAAACAAATGAAGAAATGCGATGGATGACTCACTTGATAGAACCTGGTTTAGTTTTGATCATCGGTTTATTTATCGGCGGTTTACTGTTTGCATTATATGGACCTATTTTTGAGTTAGGTCGTGTCATTGAGCCAGGTATATGAACGGTTGGAGTATAACCAGTTGTCTCTATTTTCTACCTTTTGGTTTTATCTTAAAGAAAGCTGTGTCATTAGGCGTGATACATTTTCTAAATCTGCCTTTAAATTATCGTTATTGGCATTTTCCTTTTTTTGAAAGCCTTTTCTTTTGCCTTAGTAGTTATATATTCTTTCTTTTTTCTGACCATCTAGCATTAGGATTTATCCTATTATTTACTTGGCATCTTCTTTTACTCAGTCTTATTGATATTGAACATTTGCTGTTACCAGATTTCATCATTTATCTATTAGGTATCATAGGTGTGATTTTTCACTACAAGATGCATACAATATCAGTCACATCGATACTGTTGGGTGGCAGTATTGGGTACATTGCCCTTACTTTATTTTCTCAGTGTTATACGCAATTCAGAGGAAAAGAAGGGCTTGGCTATGGCGATATTAAACTATTTAGTATTTTAGGATTTTGGCTAGGAATTGAGGCTTTAATTCCTGTTTTGATGCTTGCTGCTCTTGGTGGTATAGTGTTTGGAACGCTATGGATTTATATCAAGAAAAAAAATATTCAGATACCTCTTCCATTCGGTCCTTTTCTTGCAGTTAGCGGATGGTTACATCTGCTGATGCAATTTAATATTGACTTATATCCGCTGACTTTCTTGCTATGAAAAATTATACTTTTACATCTGAATCTGTTTCAGAAGGACATCCCGATAAAATCGCCGATCAAATTTCTGATGCTATTTTAGATGCGGCTCTGATGCAAGATATTCATTCTAAAGTTGCGTGTGAAACACTCGTCAAAACAGATCATGTGATTATTGCAGGAGAGATAAGTACGCGTGCCGTATTAAATATTGAACAAATTGTCAGAGAAGTGATTCATGAAATCGGCTATAATGAGACAACTTTAGGCTTTGATCCAAAGACTTGTCGCATTACGCTTGTAATAGGGCAACAATCGTTAAATATTGCACAAGGAATTAATCGAATCGAGCAAGGCGCAGGAGATCAAGGACTGATGTTTGGCTATGCGTGTCATGAAACGCCAGCACTGATGCCAGCACCAATCTTTTATGCACATCGTCTTGTCGAAAAGCATGCACAATTAAGACGAACAAAACATCTACCGTGGTTAAAGCCTGATGCAAAAAGCCAAATTAGCTTTGAATATAGAGACGGTAAGCCTTATAAAATAAAAACAATTGTTTTATCAACACATCATGCACCTGAAATTGATTTATCTGATTTACGTGAAAACGTGATTGAAAACATTGTGAAACCTGTCATTCCTGTTCATTATTTGGATCAGCATACACAGTTTCTTATCAATCCTGCAGGTCCTTTTACCGTTGGGGGTCCTCAAGCAGACACTGGGCTAACAGGTCGTAAAATTATTGTCGATACTTACGGAGGGTTTGCAAGACATGGGGGGGGATGTTTTTCAGGTAAAGACCCAAGTAAAGTCGACCGTTCAGCAGCTTATATTGCACGTAAAATTGCAAAACATATTGTTGCTCTACAACTTGCAACGCATTGCGAAATACAACTTTCCTACGCCATTGGAAAGCCAACACCTACGTCAATTTGTATTGACACTTTTAACACAGGCCGTGTTTCTTCTCAAAGACTGCTTGCATTAGTTGAAAAACATTTTGATTTAAGTGTTAAAGGCATTATTCAAGAATTAAACCTTTTACGACCTATTTATCAAAAGACAGCGAATTATGGCCATTTTGGACGTCTATCTCCTGAATTTACATGGGAGCAATTAGATAAATTAGAAAAGATGCAATTTAAGAGTTAAAGCATATCTGAAAATCAGTACAGTCTACAACCGTGCTAAAAAAGCGAAATGACAGTAAGTTATTATATGATTTACTCCTATCAGGTAAAGAATAAAAATTTTTTAGAAATTCTGCACATTTTATACATCCTTAATGTCTTTTTTTTCAAAAACTCTCATACAATATCCAATTGACGCCTAAAAGTAGATACGTGTATATTGCGTGTGAATTCATTGCTAATTGTAAAAGGTATTTCTGTCAAAATTGCATATAGGAGAATAAAAATGAACGCTGTATCTAAAAAAAATTTTTCAAGCTATGACGCGCTAGCAATTGCAAACCTCATCTATTACATAGATAATCCAGTTGATATCAAAAGTACAAAAACTTGGAAATATATTGCAAATAATCAGGCCGCTGCTGAAATTTCAGGTTTATCTGCGCAAGAGCGTATTGGATTAGATATTCATGACATTGCAAAAATTAACAAAATTAAAGATACAGAAGTGGCAAAAGTTGTTAAAGCAGACTATCAAGTCTTTACAACAGGCCAATCGGTAGAATTCCACCATATTTTTTTAATGCAAAATGGTATTTTACGTGTTGACAAAGTAGTTAAAAAACCAATTTTTAATCATAAAAATAACGTCATTGCGTTGCTCAGCTATGCCAATAATATCACTTCTCAGCTTGAATTAAGCGTACTATACAATTTATACAAGCAACATCATGCTAAAAAGTTAGTTATTAAGCAATTTTTGACCTCGCTTAATATCCTCCAGTATTTTCAAAAAATGCCCACTCACAAAGAGCTACAAACGCTTTTGAGAATGCAAGGGGGTGCCACTTCTTCAAAACATATTGCAAGAATAATGCAGATTAGCCCACGTACCGTAGAAGAGTATAAAAGCCGTGTGCGTAGTAAATTATCAATTTCATTTGATCAATTACTTGCTAAATTAAGTATTTATTGTCATTATGCCCATTCTGAAAAATTACTTTGATGTATCAATTTTCATGAAAAGAGGTGATAAACGTATTTAAATACCATTCTTTTAATATCACGTGAAATTTAATGCATCAAAATGTTTTAGCTATCATGTAAACTTGGAAAGCATACGATACATGGCTTCTTTATTGACTACCTCTTATCATTTCTATTTATGACATTTCTTAGCAGCACTTTGTATTTTTTCATAGTAATCCTTGGATAAAGTCAGTACTCAATCAATTACAAAAAAAATTTTCTTCATAGAGTGGGGTACCATGATGATGTGTACTGATTTTTTTATCCTAGATATCACTTGACTAACCGTTTTTCTCAGTACGCTCTTATCAGTTGAACAACCTTTAAATAGAGTAAAATTACTTTTTAACTGAAATTTGTATGATACGCTGCATGGATTATAATCGTTTGCTTCTTATTCGTATTTCTGCTATTTTTCCTTATAGTTACCCATTATTTCAAAGCGTAAAAATTGCATTTTACTGTACGTTTACTTTACTGTTACTTTTGTATATCGTGTAATTAATACAGTCATGACTATAAAAAACGTTAGCAAAAAAGAAATGCATGTATTAAGAAAAAAGGACAATGAAACTTAGTGTGGTTAATACACTGACAGGGACTTTTTCTAAAAATACCTGTATTGAAATCTTTACTCACTTAACGAAAAGAATAGGTGATATACTGTTTCTAATTTTTTATACTTTGTGTCTTACAATACAAGTATTTATAGATACTTAGCATATGTACTAGAAGCAGTAATGGCGAAGCATCTTTAACTGTTCACAAAAAACTTATTATGTCTAAAATTTGTCAAATTAGTGGAAAAAAACCACAATACGGTCACAACGTTTCACATTCTAATCGCAGAACAAAACGTCGATTCTTACCTAATCTTCATTCACATCGTATTTGGCTGCCAACTCAAAAACGATTTATTAAGTTAACCTGCCTAACAAGTCATGGATTACGCATCATTGATAAGATAGGTATCGAAAAAGCTTTACACCAATTCAACATTTCATTTTAATTCATTATGGCAAACAAAGTACGTATTAAAATTAAGCTACAGTCTACAGAAAGTACCTACTATTATACGACAACACAAAAAAAAGCCTCCGAGAAATTAAAACGCAAAAAGTATGATCCTAATCTAAGAAAAGTCGTGCTATTTGAACAAAAAAAAATCTAACGCACTCAGTCTTTTTTTCTTATAAAATTGTCTACGACAATGCAATTGATATTAGTCGATGGTTCTTCTTTCTTATATCGTGCTTTTCATGCAATACCTGCCTTAACAACACGTGAAGGGCAGCCTTCAGGTGCAATTTACGGTGTAGTAGCGATGTTAAAAAAACTTAAAAGAGAAATGGATGGTTTTCATATCGCTGTTGTATTTGACTCTCCAACACCTACCACACGACATAAACTATATCCACCGTATAAAGCAAATCGTATTAAAATTCCAAAAGAATTACAGCAACAAATTCCTATTGTCCAATCCATCATTGAAGCGATGGGTTTTCCTTTAATTAAACAAGAAGGCGTTGAAGCCGATGATATTATCGGTAGCTTAGTCAAAAGAGCACAACAGTTAAACATGACAACCGTCATTGCCACTAGCGATAAAGATTTTGCACAACTAGTCAATGATCAAGTGACGTTGTTTAATGCAATGACTAATCTTACCTTGGATGTATCAGGTGTGATAGCGCGCTTTAAAGTCAAACCTGAGCAAATGATTGATTATTTATCACTGATTGGAGATACCTCCGATAACATTCCAGGTGTTCCAATGGTAGGTCCAAAAACTGCTGCAAAATGGTTAGATACCTATGGCTCTTTAGATCAAATTATCGCAAACGCAGCCTCTATTAAAGGAAAAGTAGGAGAAAATTTACGTGCACATCTGCCATATTTTGCATTGTCAAAGCAATTAATCACCATCGATCAAAATATGGTCGTTGATTTTGACCTAAGCACACTAGGTTCACATCAAGAAAACTCTCTCGTATTAAAAAAGTGGTTTGAAAAATTAGAGTTTAAGCAATGGTTTAAGGAACTGAGCGACAGTGAACAAGTGATGGATTATTCTTTTCAAGAGTACACGCTGATCTTAGAAAAAGCGCAATTTTTTAGTTGGTTAAATAAAATAAAGCAGGTAGAGCGTGTCGCAATAGATTTAGAAACAACCAGTTTAAACACTTTACAAGCAAAATTAGTAGGCATTGCCCTTGCAATTGACAAAGAACAAGCATACATCCCTCTACAACACGATGATCATCAGGTGCTAACTCAACTTGACATTCAATGGGTACTATCTGCATTAAAGCCTTGGTTAGAAGATACAAAGCAAGTAAAAATAGGGCATAACTTAAAATATGATATCGGTGTTTTTGCAAACTATGCTATTGAGTTAAAAGGCATTTATTCTGATACATTGATTGCTTCTTATTTGCTAGATAGCCAAAAAGAACACAGTTTAGATGCATTAGCATGGGAATATTTAAGGTACAAGACAATACCTTTTGAGCAAGTTGTCGGTAAGGGGAAAACACAATTATCTTTTAATCAAGTGAAGATTGAAAATGCAGCGCCTTATGCTGCAGAAGATGCCGGTGTATGTTTGGCATTACATCACCTCTTTGAATCCAAACTGCGCCAACATACAGGACTAAGTTTTATCCATGATTATCTTGAAATTCCTTTGATCTCTTTACTCTCTCAAATTGAACGATACGGTGTGTTAGTTGATGCAACACGATTAATTGCTCACAGCCAATTACTAGAAAAGCAATTAGAAAAACTAGAGAAAGAAAGCTTAGTACAGGCAGGTGAAATATTTAATCTTAATTCTCCTAAACAACTGCAAGAAATTTTGTACACTAAACATCGTTTACCCATTCTTGCAAAGACAACAGGAGGGCAACCTTCTACATCTGAAAGCGTGTTGCAATTATTAGCAATGGAACATGAATTACCTCGCTTGATTTTAGAATACCGAACTTTAAATAAGTTAAAGTCCACTTACACGGATACACTACCAAAACAGTTGCATCAACGTACAAATCGTATACACACCGCTTATCATCAGGCAGTTGTGTCAACTGGACGTTTATCTTCTTCAAACCCAAATTTACAAAACATTCCTATTCGAACAGAAGAAGGTAGGAAAATTCGGCAAGCGTTTATTGCCCCAGCTGACTATACACTTTTATCAGCAGATTATTCTCAAATTGAACTACGTATCATGGCACATTTTTCACAAGATGCTGCTTTACTTCATGCTTTTCAAAATGATTTAGACGTACATACTGCAACGGCTGCAGAGTTATTTGATGTTTCATTGACCTCAGTAAATGCGGAACAAAGACGACGAGCGAAAGTAATTAATTTTGGCTTAATCTACGGTATTTCATCGTTTGGACTTGCAAAGCAGTTACAGGTTTCAATAGAAATAGCTCAAAAAATTATTACGCAGTATTTTGAGCGTTACCCTGGTGTAAGGCAATATATGGATACAGCAAGAAAACTAACAAAACAAGGGTATGTTGAAACACTTTGGGGAAGAAAACTAATTTTACCAAAGAGCAACGGACCACACATCTACCGCAATGCTCTTGAAAGAATTGCAATTAATGCACCTTTGCAAGGAACTGCTGCAGACATTATTAAAAAAGCTATGCTTGTGGTGCACGAAAAACTAAAGCAAGAGAAAATAGAAGCCCATATCATCATGCAAGTACATGATGAACTCGTGTTTGAAGTACGTGAAAATTATCTTAACATTGCAAAACAGTGCATTGTTGAATCAATGCAAAATGTTGCGAATTTAAACGTTCCAACACCTGTTTCAGTGGGTATTGGCAGAAATTGGCAAGAGGCACATTAGAAGTAGATACCGTTACAGAGTCTATTGACTATTGAACACACAACGCGTTTTCTTATTTTATGTCTTATGATTTTCTTAGCGATTATTATCGCTACACAGAACAAAGATTAGCATCCGGTTTACCGTCAAGATTCCTTTCTTGCATAGAAGTTGAAAAAGTAATAGAAGCGTGTTTAACGGTACAGAAAAAGTTTGGACACGATTTAAAAAAATTACTTGAAAGGCATGTTGCAGCACACGATGTAGACAGTCTCCAGCGTAAAGCACATTTTCTGCATCAAATTGCAATAGGTCAATTAAAAAGTGAGCTGTTTACGCCACATGAAGCCATCAAAAGTTTAGGTGCGATGCAAGGAAAAGGAAATAGTGCTGACTACTTAGTGCAATTACTTGAAAATACATCAGTTGCAAAATACGCTTTTATACAACTAACAACATGTATTTTCTTATTTCATACTTATTATCTTGTGGTAAAGTACGCATCTTATAACCCGTGGGCAAAAAAACTGTTGCAGTACTGGGCAAAAGCTAGCTGGCTACATCAACGTCCTAGTTTATCGCACACAATCAATGCAGGCGTTTTTAAAATTGTAGGTTCCACTGACTTGATACAGCTTTTTTCAAAACAGGTCACTTGGCAACGTGCAGATACGCCTTTATATGCTCAATCGTTACTTCAAGAAATCATACCAAATGCGCTTCAATGTATTACAGAACTTAAAGCGACTTATTCAAATGTTGCTTTCGTTTTTGATGATTTGTCAACAAATAGTGTGACACCATCTGCGCGTTATTTTGCTTTGCAAGCATTATTATGGTGCGTTGGAAAAGTACGGTCTGATCAATTTGATAAAGCACATCATGGTATTTTGATGACACCTAGTCGACAGCAAGATCCTTTCTATACTTTGGCTGAAAACAGTAGTACTTTGGTTTTAGAAGTGGACACAAAAAAAATCGCAACGGGTGATCGTATCACACTTTTTCCTTATCAAAATTATATGATCACCCCTCTTCAACACAAGGTAATATTTAAAGCCAGTGAAAATTTCACTCAGATATGGCAAGCAGGGGGTCGTCAACAGTTTGAAATAGGTTCTGCACTCACACAACGTGCTTTACAAGATTTACAAAACTTGCAGTCAAAGAAAGCATGTAAATTTCATGACACAACTCGGCTGCATTACACACTTGCACAAAAGATAGTGGGGAAAGCCTGCGGAACTACTCCTGTTTTACCGGGCATTGATTGTACTGCAAAAATTGAGACAATAGACACACGAAATATCGAGTTTTTGCCGGAATACGAGTTTAAAACGTTACCAACTTTAGGCACAGCTGTTGCATTTTCTGTGGGAGAATATGGCTTTTTAAAAGCCAGTATTGAAAAAAAAGGCCATATTTTTTTAAAACCAGGAGATGGTATGTGGGAAATTTGGTTAAATTTTATGCTATTGCCTGATACACTTGGAGTCAGCGTACAAAATAATAGCTCTTTTGCACTCGGTATGGGTTTAAAACAATCGTCTCTGACAGCTATTAAAACGAGACTTACTGGATTTATTTCGTTTAAGATGCCAGAGTCAGTCTGTATTCGATTTTATGGACGGTTACAACCTGGTATTACCATAAAAGATTTAACGCATGCAATTGCCTACGTTGCTCGTCAGAAAAGCATCATTAGTACACATCACAATATTTTTCAAGGACGCATCCTTGAAATTGTTGGACTATCACATATTTCCGTAGAAGATGCCCACGAATTTATAGAATTTTCTCAACGCTTATCTGTATTTGCTTGTGTTGTACAATTGAGTTTAAAAACAGTTAAATCTCATATACAAAATAGTATTTCTTTGTTAAAACATATGCTTGAATCAGATTATCAAGATGCACAGAGTTTAGAAAGGCGTCTTGAGAAAATGCAAGCATGGTCCGAACGCGACGTTTTACTCCAAGGAGATGAAAAAGCACACTATATCAAAACGGTTTATATTTGTTTAAATGACGTTCGAGAACCTCTCATCGCAAACTTTGATAATGTACTAGATATAAAACCCCTATCAACTATGAAACAAAAAGCCATTCATGAAGTATTTTTTAATCCAACGCTTGATTTTAATAGCTATTATATGTTGGGTAAGTATCTTAGTACAGTAAAATCAGTAAAAATTCCTGTGTGGGTGACACCGTCTACTAAATTTTTAGTCAAAGCACTACAAGCAAAAGAGTATTATCGCATCTATAGTGATAAAAAAGTGTATACGCAAATGCCAGATCATCGTTTATGCTTTGGAAAAGAAGTTCAGCTAGATGCTTATATACTCACAAACACAAAACGCTATTTTACGAATCATCAAAAAAAAATAGCACAAGGATATGTTGCTTCTACTCAATTAGGTGCAATTGTTGGAGTTCTTGGTCGTTTTCCTAGTCATTTAGAGTACCAAAAGATATTATCTTCATGGCCTCTAACATCTACTAATACATCACCTATCAATTAGTTCTAAAAAATTTTCAGTTTATTATTTTTATTTTTTCTTAATTATGATGTACAAATTTTTCAATAGTGAAATGATACACCAATCTATTTCTTTACTTGGTGCCATATTTGTGCTTATCGCATATTTAGGACAGCAAACTCAGCGTATTCATTCTGCAAGTATCACGTATCATTTACTCAATACCATTGGCTCAACATTGCTAGTTTATGTTGCTTTACATCCCCTTAATATTGGATTTTTACTTGCTGAAAGTATTTGGCTACTGACAAGCCTGATTGGCTTATATAAGACACTCTATATATTGTCATATTAAAAAAGTTAGTATGGATACACATATCATTTTTCAAAAAGAAAGATAAAAGTACACCGCTTTTGTGTCTTGATACATAATATGCTAGTTTGTTTTAGTAAGGATGGTAATTACAAATTCAATGGATGAATTACAATGGAAACAACGATTAGTACGATACAAAAAAAAAATCATCATGAACGTTTTATAGCAGCACAAAACTTACAAAAAAGTTTTATACAACTTCAAGATTTAAATTCGTCACTTGAGTTTTCTCTCAATTCTTTTTTTAAAAAGACGATTAGCTTTTGCAATCAAATATATTGGGAAGTTTGTAAAGAACGTAGAACCTTGCTTTGG
>CAYUIV010000012.1:0-10897 GCA_964444925.1 uncultured Coxiellaceae bacterium
GGGTAGTTTGACTGGGGCGGTCTCCTCCGAAAGAGTAACGGAGGAGTACAAAGGTACTCTCAGCGCGGTCAGCAATCGCGCATTGCGTGCAATGGCATAAGAGTGCTTGACTGCAAGACAAACACGTCGAGCAGGTGCGAAAGCAGGTCATAGTGGTCCGGTGGTTCCGAAAGGAAGGGCCATCGCTTAACGAATAAAAGGTACGCCGGGGATAACAGGCTAATACCGCCCAAGAGTTCTTATCGACGGCGGTGTTTGGCACCTCGATGTCGGCTCATCACATCCTGGGGCTGAAGCAGGTCCCAAGGGTATGGCTGTTCGCCATTTAAAGTGGTACGCGAGCTGGGTTCAGAACGTCGTGAGACAGTTTGGTCCCTATCTGCCGTGGGCGCTTAGAGATTTGAAAGGGGCTGCACCTAGTACGAGAGGACCGGTGTGGAGGTACCGATGGTGTTCCGGTTGTTTCGCCAGAAGCACGGCCGGGTAGCTATGTACCGTCAGGATAACCGCTGAAAGCATCTAAGCGGGAAGCCTTCCTTAAGATGAGATCTCTCTGGGAGTTTTTAACTCCCCTAAAGGTTCGTTGAAGACGACGACGTAGATAGGTGGGGTGTGTAAGCATTGTAAAATGTTGAGCTAACCCATACTAATTAACCGTGAGGCTTGTACTTTAAGAATCCTACTAACTATTTATAAAATATACGTATCTAAATTTTGCTTTGCTTATTTAAAAAGCAACCAGTTTCCTGGCGACAATAGCGAACGGGAACCACCTGACTCCATTCCGAACTCAGCAGTGAAACCGTTCTGCGCCAATGATAGTACGGGGTATCCCCCGTGTGAAAGTAGGTCATTGCCAGGTTCGTTTTGAACCATAAACTAAAAAAGCTATCGCTGCATACTTCACTGTATTTTTTACGATTAATACAGATTTAAACGTCAAATAGCTGTATCGTAATCCGAAATTCTAGTTCAACTGATGATCAAGGTTGGTGTTTTATACGGAGGTTTTTCTCCAGAGTACGAAATATCGCTTCGTTCTGCTGCAACAATTATGCAGCATTTAGATGCTAATCAGTTTGAAATTATCCCTATTCATATTACAAAGAATTCAGAATGGATCATATATGACTCTTCTGTTTTCTCAAAAAATAACAATTTAAAAAAAATAGTCATTTACAAACATTTTCCTCCACAATTGCCTTGTGACATCGTATTTTCTACACTGCATGGTTTTTTAGGAGAAGATGGTGCTATGCAAGGATTATTAGATATTTTAAATATGCCTTACGTAGGAGCAGGCGTATTAAGTTCTGCACTTGGAATGGATAAGGGATTAACTAAACAATTAGTACAAAGTCAAAATATTATAGAAGTTATTCCTTCAATACAGTTATATCAGTACCAATGGTATAGAAAAAAAGAACATTTTCTAGAAAAAATACAATCTTATTTAAAATATCCTGTTTTTGTAAAACCAATGTGTTCTGGTTCCAGTATTGGCATTACACATGTTACACAACCTTTTAAAATAGAAGAAGCAATTGCATATGCGTTTCGATATAGTTCTTCTATATTAATAGAACGTGCACTGATTGGGATCAGTGAAATTGAAGTTGCTCTTCTCGAGAATGCTGAAGAAGGAAAAAAACCATTGGTAACATTACCTGGTGAAATTATCACAAGTCATCATTTCTATTCTTATCAAGCAAAATATTTCAGCCAGGAAGGTACCTCTTTAGGCATTCCCGCTTTATTAACGATGGTACAAACCCAATACATACAAGCTATTGCAATAAAAATCTTTCAATTACTTCAAATAGAAGGAATGGCACGCATTGATTTTTTTCTAGAAAGAAAAACTAACAAGTTTTATTTTAATGAGGTAAATACTCTACCAGGTTTTACAGAGATAAGTATGTATCCTAAACTTTGGGAAGCATCTGGAAAAAGTATCAGTGATCTTTTGACAGAGTTGATCACATTAGGGATGAAACGTCACACACGATTTGCGGCTTTAAAAGAGCAATATCGAAAAACTTAGGCATAATTAATGATATTTTTGAAAAAATTATCATCGTCTATTTGTGTAAATTGAATTTCTTGAAAGTGTTCGAAAACAGTTTGTAGTGTTACTTTATTTTTTAGCTTTTTTTGTATTGCTTCTATTATCTCACGCATATTTCTATTACGCATTGTCATTTCTGATAGTGCATACGCAGCTTTATTTTCATGCATTTCCAGTAAAACAATTAACTCACGCTTATAAAGTGCTTTTTGAAAATATTTATCCAATGTAAGGTAGTTAGAGAATGTAGCAAGTGCTTTTTTTGTATCTTTATAAAACCCTACATAAAGATGCATCAAATATAAAAGATTTAAATAGTTCGTGAAATCTAGGAAAAACGCACCCTCTGCAACTTTTGTATTAGATATACCGTGTAGTGTTGACGTTAATACTTTATAAGCACGAATATATCCTTCTTGATCAAGAAGGATATGAAAAGCATTTTGCTGTTTTTGTATAGTAGAGCTTTTGTTTTTAGAATTTAACAGAGCTAAACATTGTTTAGCACGAGAGTTATTCTCTGTCATTTTTGTATCAACCCATATTTCTTTATCAAAAGAAAAAATGGCACCTTGAAACGCTTTGCCAAGAAATGTCTTAAATGTATTACGTGACATAATATGATAACTACAGAAAAAGCAAGAATCTTTGAGACAATAATTTGATGAAAAAGGATATTATTTATGCCATCAGTTTAGTTTTACATCAACTGAATTTTTGCGACATATAATATGTAGTCAGTTTTTTAAAATTTAGATTGAAAAAATCATATTAGTTTTTTTGGTGTTAAAGATCAACATGCGTACAAAGCAACACTAAAATATTTATTTTAAAACTTACATATAGTAATGATCGCAAGTGTCAATAAATTCTTTAATATAGAATTGTCAATGAGTTCGTTTAACTGCAAATTTACTGAGTGCACGCAATGCATTTTGATAGCGAGAAGCGGGCAATCGGTCTATGTATTTGATTGCTTTTTCAGCATAGTGTTCAGAAATACGGTAAGTGTAATCAATTGCATGCGTTGCTTCTATAATAGGCATAACGGTTGAAAGACTATCTGCACTGTTTTTTTGTACGGCTTTTTCAATTTGAAGTCTTTGTTCTGAATTACTATTTTTTATAGCATACACTAAAGGAAAAGTAATTTTTCCTTCTGCTAAATCATCGCCTTGATTTTTTCCAAATGCTTCGTTTTGAACAGTATAATCTAATGCATCATCTGCCAGTTGAAATGCTATACCAAATGACAAACCGTAGTTATACATCGTTTCTGAAATATCTACAGAATCATTTTTCAATAAACTTCCTTGCATTGCCGCCGCTGCAAATAATTGTCCCGTTTTAGCACGGATGACTTCTAAGCATTCTGCTTCAGTAATATGAATATTATACTGATGTGTCAACTGTAGCACTTCTCCTGCTGCCATCTTGTTTGTCACATGTGCAAGTTTTTCTAAAACGGCAAAGCATTTTGTTTGTACCATGAGTTCAAATGCCTTGGAATATAAAAAATCACCAACTAGAATGGGTGCTGCGTTTCCCCAAATTTTATTTGCTGTAGGACAATTTCTTCGAAGACTTGAATTGTCAACGACGTCATCGTGAAGTAATGTAGCGATATGAATCAATTCTAAAACAGCAGCTAAAGTAATATGCGCTTTTCCAACATATCCCACTGCTTTTGCACTGAGCAAAACCAGTAAAGGTCTTAATCTTTTCCCACCTTTTGAAACAAGATGCTGACTAATCGTAGGAATAAGGTCTACTTTTGAATAAAGTGATTCGTTAACAATCATATCGACTTGCTTTAGCTCTTGATCGACAAGTATGTAAATTTCTTGTAGATTCATATAACAGTTATTAATTAAATAGTACCTATTTTTAATTGTTCTTTTTCTAGATAAAAACAATAAAGTGTTGATGGTTTTTCCTCTTCTCTAAAATCTTCGTATAACCAGTAATGTCCTGCAATTGCAACAAGTTCCGCAGCAATATAACGACAGAAAATACGTGCTTCTTTGTTACCAGTCACACCTGCCAAAGCACGGCCTGATAATTTACCATAGACATGAATATTGCCCTCTGACAAAATTTCAGCACCGGCACTTACAGACCCTAAGATAACAATGTCGCCTGATGCATAGATTTGTTGTCCCGAACGAACAGTTTCTTGAATAATTTTTGTAGAGGTAAAGGAATGATTCTGATCCTTGTAATTGCAAAGACTATGACTATTTTGCTTTGAAAAATAGAAAAGGTGTAATGCTTTAATTGCCGACATTTGGCCTTCAATATTACCTTGAATACCAATGGGTGAAAGACCATAATGACATAAGCATTCATAAATTTTTTTTAGATCGAAAGTCGCGCTTAGTTGAGGTAGTTGTATATCTATAATAACAGGTGTATTTTTGAAAAAATCTGGCGTTTGTAAACGCAAACTTTGTAGCTGTGTTTCAATTTTTTGCAAATTATTTTCATGAATTTGTAAAACGGTGATCGTATAAAAACTTGCTTTCAGTTTTAAACTTGTTGATTCCATAAAATTATCTTGTATTAGTTTTTTCTATCAATCTCTACGGCATACCCTACACCACGGATTGTTCGAATAAAAAGACTCGTTAATTTTTTTCTCAAATTGTGCATATGTACCTCTAAAGTATTGCTATCGATTTCTGCTTTCCAGCCATATAAACACTGCAGTAATATTTCCCGAGAGACAACTTTTCCCACATTTTCCAATAATTTTTGCAGTAATGAAAATTCACGTCTTGATATAGAAATAGGTTTTCCTAATACAGTCACTTTTAAAATAGTAGGATCAACAATTATATCCCGGTATACAAGATGAGGCTGAGCTTGACCTGTGGTAAAACGACGATGTAATGCTTGTATTTTAGCAGATAATTCTTCTGGATGAGGTAGAGGATTAATGCAGTCATCTGCCCCACTATTTAAAGCTTCTACCCGTTTTTTTGCAGAATCGTGAGCCATCAATACAATAATAGGTGCCTTGTATCCTCTTTGACGTAATACTTTTAGCGCTTTTAAACTCGAAAGATTACATGCTGTATCGTCTAATAAAATTGCTTCAAAAGTTTCATGTTTTATAAATGAGTAATTAATTTTCTCTGTATTTAGACAGTCGATTACGTAATTATATTGCTTTAAATCTTCACAAATTTTTTTTCTTAAAGCAGTATTGTTTTCAACAAGTAAAATACGCATAGTGTTATAGTAATAAAAATCAAGTGCAAACACCTGTTACCCTTTTATTCATTAAATAGGGTAAAGTGTCAATAAAAAAATATGCGTCACTTGCAAACCATGCAGTATCCATCAAAAATTTCATTTTTTAGGTGACGTGTTTTCAAGCAAATATACAAAATAAATATTGATGAGTGAAAGTAAAGTTAATAGCGTGAACAAGATAATAGTCCACACTCCTAAATGAAAGGGGCCAAAAAATGGAAATTGATGACAAGGTGTATTTTTTTTACAGCCTGATACAAAATTTTTGAAAAGTGACAATACTAAAGGTTGTTTAAATAATACATAAGACACACTTTCTAGAGTACCGCAAACAGAAAGCATCAATTGCAAACTCAGTGTTATAGCATGAGTTTTGCTAAAAATATCACATAATAAAACGACACTGATCATTATGAGTAGTCTACGCATAGCCGTACAAAATGCACATGCTATTGTAAATTGGTTAAGTTGTGTCACTGCCAAAGCAAATAGAATAAATGCTAAACTTAGCGTTGAAACCTTATTTTGTTTCATCTTTGCATGGGTAACATGTATTTTTTTGATAAAAAAATTGTAATAACTCATATATTGTCTCTTTGATAGGCGCATTTTCGAATAAAATAGCATGGGCTGCTTGACAGATGGGTAGATGGAAAGTGTGTTTTTGAGAGAGTAAATGAAAAGACTTAGTGTTTAGCAAGCCTTCTGATAATACGGTCAATCTTTGATCTTTAGGTATTTGTAGTGTCTTGCCAATCAATACTCCAAGAGAGCGATTTCGGGATTTTGCATTAGTACAAGTGAGTATTAAATCGCCTATGCCAGCAATATGTGTACCTGTTTGAATATGACCGCCAAATAACTTAATTAATCGTTGCATCTCGTGTAAACCATAGGTGGTGAAAGCCGCTTGAATATTACTACCAAAACCTAATCCCTCCAAAATACCGATAATAATTGCAATAGAATTTTTGTAGGCACCGCCAATTGAAACACCGACTACATCATTACTAGGTAAAATATTAAAAAAAGCTGTATCAAAACGCTTCTTTAAATTTTCTAGGAAAAAAATGTCATTTGATGCAATACAAACCACTGTTGGCTGCATTTGCGCAACCTCTTGTGCAAAGCTTGGACCACCCATTACTGCATAAGTTAGGTTTGGTAGGGAAGATTCGACTAGATCAGATAATAATAGTTGGGTATGTGGATCTATCCCTTTCGCTACCCATAACAATCTTGAGTGAGGCTGAGTATAGGTTTTAAGTTGATTTAAGAGAGATTGAAATTGATGACTTGGAACAGCAATTAATATATCTTGTACATCTTGCAAAGTATTTTTTAGATTTGCAGAGCAGTAAATGGTGGAACTTAATCGATACCCAGGTAGATAATCTTCGTTGATACGCGTACGTTGCATCCGTTGCATCAACTCAGATGAGCGACCCCATAAACGGATATTTTGTTCCTTCCGACCAAGGTGAATCGCAATCGCTGTGCCCCAAGTGCCGGCTCCAAGTATTGCAAAAGGAGCATGGAAAGAATTTATCTTCATTACTTAGTTATTTCGTATGATATGAGGTGTTACAAAAATCATCAGCTCATGTATTGCCTCTTCTTGATGATACTTCCTAAAGAAAAATTTTAAAATAGGTATTTTTCCTAGCAAGGGAGTACGTTGTATTTTTTCTTCTTTTGTAGTGACATATACTCCTCCTAATACAACAGTCTCACCTGATTTAATACCTACTTTCGTCTGTAATGTTTGTGTGTCAATTGCAAGACCTGCTTGTGACTGCATGGTGCTTGGCTTATCGTGATTTATATCTAGATTTAAAAAAAGCCGATTCTCAGAAGTAACTTCAGGTGTGACTTTTAAACTTAATACAGCTTTTTTAAATGAAAGACTGGTGTTGCCATATCTGCTTTTTTCTTGATACGATAATTCAAAACCCGTTGCAATCGTTGCGGTGTTACGATTTGTTGTCATAAGATGTGGTTTAGCAATCACTTGTATCTTTCCTTCACTTTCCATAGCAGATAATTCTAAATCTAGTATTTGACTCAATCCTTTCCCAATCAGTGGTATATTCAAACTCATTGAATTTTCCAAAAGAGGTAAATCAATGTTCAGTATTGGGTGAAGTGATCTAGAAGCAGTATGATCATTCTCTCTTACATTGGTTGTACTTTGAAGCGTTTGACTGTCTTCTAACGCTTGCGTCTCTTGTTGTAGAGGTTGTAGTTTAAGATGGCTACCCAGTTTATGACTGAAATTACGATTGACACTGACAATCCTTGCTTCAATTAAAACTTGTTCGATAGGTTGATCAAAAGCTTGTATCAAGCTTTTCATACGCTGTACACGTTCTGGTGTATCTTGCATCCACAAACGATTACTACATTCATCAACGCTAAAAACGTTTTCTAAAGGCTGCTGCTTGCCATGATGATGTAAGAAAAGTTTCACAATATCTTTTGCAGAACGATGCTGTAGCTTAAAGCAGGTTGTTTCTAAAAATTTTGATTCTTTTTCAGAAAGATTTTCGCCTTTTTTGATTACCCATGTTTTGCCAATTAATTGTTTAACTAAACCTTGCGTACGTAAGATTGTATCAATAGACTCTTCAACGGTCATCTTTTTAAGATGTAATGTCAGTTTTCCTTGTACTGTATTATCAAGTACTAAGTTAAACGGTGTATATTTCGCAAGAATATGTAATGCTTGACGTACTTCAATTCCTTGTAATTCCAATGCAATATGTTGAGGGTAACTTTTAGCACTGTTTTCAGCTAATACTCGTGCGACTATTGTGCATAGAAAAACTACAATTCGAAGACCTTTCATTAAAGCGCATCATAAGAAAGGGGGATGATAATGGGAGTCGCTTCATCATGTAGCAGTTGTAGCTTAATACAGTTTGTTGTAATGTGCACAACTTGATAGTTTTCTTTTCCAAGAAAGTCTTCATGTTGAACGGTGCGTGCAGAGCCATTGGGTAATTGTACAATGGCCATTAGTTTTGGTTGATGACTTTCATCATACGTTGTAAGGGACCCAATCATTTTAATCATACGCACTGAATACTGACTTTCAGGTAGAGGCGTAAAAGCGCGTTTTAACGTATTGTGATGTGTTTCAGATACAATCACTGTATCTTTTCTAATGTAACGTTGAAATGCTTGGTATAGTAAAAAAGTTAAACTGAGTACAAAAAGTGAAAGCAACATTACCATTGCTACTTTTTTATAGTCTATCTTCTTATGCTTTGGCAGCAAGTTAATTTGTTGCATGTTGGATAAACTAACTGGTTGGGCCGTGGTGGATTCAAACCACCGACCGATGGGTTAAAAGCCCACTGCTCTGTCTGCTGAGCTAACGACCCAAAAACCTATCATAACGATTTATGGTCAAAATACCAATAGTAAAAAAAGGAAAAATGGTGATCACAGCACATTTTGTTAGGTATACTACGCTAGAAGCAAGTGCCTACTTAAAGATCCGGTGAACTATTTTTCTTCTTTATGATACTGACGTTCATTTGACCTTTTATCGCATACCGTAAAATTTGCGATTTTAACCGAAAAATGTTTGAAAAACTATCTCTACAGTAAGTAGCATGCCATACTTAGAAAAAGTTTTTATTGATTGTACATATCAATCACTTTTATAAGAAATTTTACGAACGAGGGCACAATCAAGTGTGGAAAAAGCGATGCTTCCCTTTTATTTAGAATATCGATACACTACTTAACCAAAGGTTAAAAAATAAAGTAATTTTATTCATAAGATGATATAGCATGTTTTTCAGCGACTATACCTTAACAAAAGAAAATTTTATGAACAAAGGCCTTTCTACAATGAGCCTCATAGAATGAAATCATTTTCAACAGTTTACACAGTATGCACAAGCACTGAGTGATTATAACGCACCAGAAAATGTCTCAAACGATATGTATGCTGTCTTTTCAGAAATGGATGATAACAAGGAGCATATATCTTCTGCTTTCGAGAAAATAAAATCGGATTCAAAGACACTCATTTGTTTAGGAAAGTATGCATTTTTGTACCCTGACAATAAGTTGCTTTTTCGTTTGTTTGAATTTTACGTAGACAACTTTGACGATATTGCTTACAGTGCATTCATGTGCATCATCCAAAAATTGGTTTTCTCAAGCACTATGAAACATATACTCTATCTCTTTTGAACAATAAAAATTTAAATTTGGAAGAAAAAATCTCTTTACTTCTGCATGATAATTTAGAAAATTTTTTGAGCAATGAGCATCATGTCAGTACAGAAGTAGTTTCTTTGATTTTAGGTACTTGTCTACATAAAACGCTTATTTTTTTATCGCATCACGCAGAATGCTACGTTTCTAATTCAAGAGAAAAATTTAAACAGATCATAGTTCAATTTTCTCCACAGTGCGATACAAAAGAGTTACGTTTAATCATTCCATCTTTTCTTACCAGTACAAACGTGAAAGAAACAGACCCTGTTGTAGAAAAAAATTTTTTATCTTATCATTTCACCATGAAATAGAAAAAATTATTTCAGATGATGAGATATTTAGCAACATAAAAGCATTACTTAAGCCAGTTCATGGCAGTAATACTTTGGAAATAGGCCTTGATACTTCTAACCCAAAAGAAGACCAATATATGCTCATGTTCTTTGAAAAATTAAAAACCGATGTTTTTCAGTGTTTACACTTGTATGTCATACGATCTAATTTAGTGATTAAGATTGAAGCCACACCAGATCTTGATAATAGGGAAAAATCAGTTTCTTACCCCAACTTTAATAAGCATTAGATTGATTTATATCCATATACAGGAGTAGGCAAAATATTCGTTTCATGCTTCCCAAGAAAGCATTTAACACTGGTTTCTAGAAGACTGCGTAGTCCTGTACCATCTTTTTGATCAAAAGTTCCTTTAATTTGGTTTTCTTACTCAAAAATAGAAATATTTCTTGTCATAGTTTCTATTATTTCTTGATTATAAACCTCAATATTAATGCTATCTTTCTTTTTCAAATTTGCTTCAAATTGATTTTTATCCTGTTATATCAATGTATCTTTTTTCAATAACGGTTCTTCAAAAAATAATCCAAAGATAGCGCCTGCAAAATTTTGTTGAAGTATTTCTAAAAAATCTGTATTTTGCGTATCAAGTAAAAATTGTTTATCTGCAATTGCCAATTTGCTGTTAATAATCAAAATGACTAAATTTAAGTAGTCTTTTTTAAGTAAAAGCGGGTTTTGAATCAGTTGAAGAAATTTTGAATATGGAATGTCATCATGGTAGTGAACATGATACGCTAACAGGATAGGTATCAATGCACTATATGACCTCAGAGCGTTTAAAGTTTGCATGGGGGCAGAATTCTGTTTTAGCTTTTGTAGGCTCTGTGCAGCCTGTGCATTCGGTAAACCGCTAAGGCTTGCACTGATCATGTTCTCATTTCTCAATGCGGCTGGAAAATTTTTTCTACCGAGTAACCCACGTAAATGCTTTTGTGTTATTTCTCTAAATTTGTTGTGTAAAACGCGTTCAAAGGCTAT
>CAYUIV010000012.1:10997-18796 GCA_964444925.1 uncultured Coxiellaceae bacterium
TAAGTAGTGCAGCTAGTGAGTGTATTTCTTGTACAATTTCTTTAATTCGCGCAATACAATCTGAAAAACTGACTTTTAAACCTTCATAAAATACATTTAATTGTGTAGTCGTTAAATTTTCCATTATTTCTGGAAAAGCAACTTTATTTACTTGCATCAGACTTTTCTCTATCAATGTACGTTTCATTGAATCGATAGAGAGTATTGTTAACAAATGAGTTCTTTCACCAGTTATAATAAGATGAGCTTGTATAATCGATTGCTTTACTTCTGAAAGTAAAACTTGAACGATAATTTTTGCTTTTTCCTTATTAATTTTTTCTCTTTCCTCTTGTGTGTCCTGTTTCGAAAAGATTGTTTGAGTAGCAGTCAATACCTTGTAATTTTTTCCACTCATTTTTAATTGAGATCCAATCCATTCTTCCAAACGCTTTGAATTTCCTAGTACCGCTTCACAAGATTGAATGAATTTACTATTATTATTTTCTACTGTTGCGAATCTATCTTATTTCATCTAATTCTTATGAACTGTAATTTAAACTAGTTGGCCGTGGAATTAGTGTCAAAATATCATTCATATCAATCTTGATTTAAAAAAATCATAAATAAAAGTTGTTTTTTAGTGTGGGAAATAATTTTACAATGTCAAATTTTTTATTTTGATTGAGCACTTGGATCAAGGTAGAACTTTTATGCTTTAACCTAGAACAATAAAATTAGACAAAATAAATGACCCACCTTGACGTGGTGGGTCGATTGATTAAGCGTATACAGTTAGTGCAGCCGAGTGCCTATTACCTCTCAGTACTCTTGCAATTTCGAAAAAAAGGAAAATGTTAGAGATTTGGAGACACGCTAGGCGTTTTAGGAAAAACCTCTTCATCTTGAGACCAAAGGGTTGAAGGTGTATTAAATAGTGTTTCCTTGCTTTGTGGTGCTTTGTCTTTACTTTCAATCGGTACACCTATCTCTTGGAGCTGTTTTGCAATTTTTGTATTATCTTGTAACCGCGTTTGATCATCTTTATCTAGTGCATGCATTTTGGCTAAACGATGTAGTTCTTGTAAGTCTTGTGGTACCTCAAGTAAAGTGGATAACAGTTTTGTGCCTTCTTGATCGTCAGACCGTTTTGCATATGTTAAGAGGTATTCTAGACTTTGAAAACCGTTCTCTCTGATTGCAGCATAGACTGCATGTTTTACTTGAAGGGGAAGGGGTCGTACTGCATGAATTAAAAGTGGCAAAAGTTCAGAGTGATTAAACCAAGCAGCCACAACGAGTGCGGTATCCTGCCGTTCGTTCTTTTGGTTTACGTCAATTGCGTACCACTTAATATCTGGCTGTTTATCATCTCGTAGCGTTTGGTTTAATAAAAATTTAACAATCTCAATATGTCCCATCCCTACTGCTAAATTAAATCCTGCTTGCAGATGTATTAGATTGATTGGATGAGGTGGCGCATATTCTAGAAAAAGCTGAACGCTTTTCAGATCATTTTGTCGAATAGCAATACAAAGTGCATTATCTCGGTAGTGGCGTTGTTGGTCGTCACGTATTTCCATTTTAAACCAATAAGGGTCAGCATCCCAAGGATCAGCATCCCTTTGCAGAAGCGATTCTATTTTGTCAGATGAAGCTTTATCAATGACTGCCTGCATTAAAGGTGTTTTTTGAGTTAAAATTTTTGGATCAAGAGTTGTGACAGCTTCAGGGTAATTTTGAATTAATCGCTTAAGAATACGCTGGCTGGCCTCACTCGGTTTTGAGTATTGCATTTCTTTTAATGCGTTTACAAGCGTTTCTTGCTCAAAAACAAAATTTTCATGTTTCGTTAATACAGTCGCTACAGCAAAATTCAGCAGATAGGGATCTTGAAAATTTTTAACAGCGTTTAATAATTCACTATTTGGATTTAGCATTGCCACTGCTTGTAATGTTAACGCTAAGTCGTGTCTTTGTTGTGCATCCATGAAGTATTCTCCTTTTTATATTATTATACCGTGTGTTTGTGTTGCGCTATCTTATATGGTCAATATTTACCGCATGATTGAGATCACAAATCGGTGACTGCTGATTCGATGGTTTGGTTTGATCAGTACTAAGGTTCTGAACAACTTTACCTTAGTTTTTAGTGTTTTGTTTAGCTCTCTTCCCTTAAGTGACCTCCTTGTTTTTAGTATGATTGTTTTGGTTACCGTTCCAATTTATCTAAATTCACTATAAAATGCAAACAGTGTTTTTGTGCTATATTAACGTTTCAACTGACCGAAGTAATCGTAATACTATCAGCACTGTGCCGAGGTGGCGAAATGGCAGACGCGTTGGACTCAAAATCCAATGAAGGTAACTTTGTGTGGGTTCAAGTCCCACCCTCGGTATTTTTTACTTGTTCTCTTTGCTGTTGAAGAAGTTTGCTCAAACTCTCAGGTAGAGGTGCCTTAACTTGAATAGGGGCTAATTGAGGCAAAGTGAATGCTAAAGTATAGGCATGTAAACACAGTCTTTTAGGTTGTGAAGTAAAAATTGTACGCGTAAAAGCAGGATCACCGTATTTTTCATCTCCCACAATGGGGTATTGCACATGTTTCGCATGTACACGAATTTGGTGCGTACGTCCCGTTTTTAAAATAACTTTTACAAGACTTGTCGTTGAGAAAGACTGTTCAAGTTGACACTGCGTTAAGGTAGATTTACCTGCCGGATGCACGACCACCACTCTCTCGCCCGACTTTAAGTAATTTTTTTTAAGGGGTACATCAATTTGTCTTAAAGTTGCAGGCCATTGTCCTTTAACAAGCATCAAATACGTTTTTCGAATTCTTCCTTCTCGAAAGAGTAGATGTAGTGCTTTGAGTATGGATGGTTTTCTTGCAATGACAAGACACCCTGAAGTATCTCGATCTAAACGATGGGCAAGTTCTAAATAACTGTCTGTGGGATAAAGCTGGCGTAATGCTTCGATTATTCCTTGTGTAATACCACTGCCACCGTGTACTGCAAGACCATGTGGTTTATTGAGTACAAGCAAATTTTTGTCCTCAAATAAAATAGATCGTAACAATAATTTCTTTAAAGAAGAAGTAATGCAAGAAATAGCAGAGGATGGCCTTGAAGCTTGATTTATCATTGGTACTTTAATGTAATCGCCTGCTACGATACGATCACTTGGTTTACATCGCTTTTGATTAAGACGAATACTGCCTTGACGTAATAAGCGATATACAAGGCACTTTGGTGTTTGTTTGAACTGTGTAAATAGAAAATTATCTACCCGTTGCTGATGATGATGATGTGATGTGACTTCAATAAAAATGGGCATTAGATTTTGATAATGTTATCTTGTAAGAAAATTTCTTGTTATTACTTTTTTATTATGTACCAAATACACTGTAATCAGCAGCGAGGAATACAGTACAAGTACTTTATTCTTTATTTTTTATGTTATCTGATACGAAGCGGTTACAGCCAGCCTATTGGACCATATGTACCAATTAAAATGGGTTATATTTTACATCATGGTGATTTATACGCTCAAAAAATTCAATTAGAGTCAGAGATGAGAGAAGAGGTAGCAAACCATGTTGTAGTGACAGGTATAAAAAATTTGCTCTCTCAACGTCCTGCAAAAAAAATAAATACATCTTCACATTTTTTACAAAACTTTCTAGATGAAGTCAATTATCTACAGGCATTATCAACGCAATCAGTTTCTCGTGCAGAAATGGGTTTTTGGTTTTTAAAATACTTTAATAGTGGTATTGGCTATCAACTATCACCTCACTGGTCTTTAGAATACAATCATATTATTTTGTGTAGTCAAATTACTTTGGATGTACAACAAGAAGAAAAACAATGGATTTCAAGTATTTCATTGATGACTGATGGACAATATCACACGTTTCTTAGTACACCTGCATGTATCGTCAAATGGAGAAAACCGTTTAATAAAAACTGTTATGGCTATATCCAATGGGGTGGATGGATGACCTCGAATCACCATCCATTTATTAGAAAAAGAATAGACCGCATGGTAGCAAATCGTTCACAATCGTTTCAACGTTTCCACTTAATACCAACAGCTTTAATAGGATTGGGAGGACAGTATCAAATATTTGAAAAAATACAAATAGATTCCTCTATTCTTTTGATGAAATTTCAAAATTTAAATGTGTTTGTTATTTGGCGTCTTGGTTTAAATATACACCTTTGAGATAAATCAAACGCAGTGATAACTCTTTCAAAAAATGGCGTATGGCCGTTGCAATAGTTTTAAGTAAAACCGACAGCAGCAGTAGTTGTTATCTATACCTTAGTTATTTTTCAACAGCATCAACTGTTTACTGAACAGATAAGTCGTGATTCAAAAAAACCATTTTCTATAGATCGTTGTCTTTCATAATGGTCGAAATTATGGTAGTTTTTATTCACTATTCAGTGTAATAGTAACCTATTGTTTATCTTTTAGTGTGCTAAGCCGTTCTAAAAAAATGAGTAAAACCATTGACGTTAAAAGACGCATATATCACAAACTGTTAATAATGCTATGCATCCAAACCCCAATAACCGTATTTGGATTGATCTTGAAATGACGGGTTTAAACCCTCTCTACGATCATATTATTGAAATTGCAACCGTCATCACAGACAAAGATTTAGAAATAATTGCAAAAGGTCCTGTCTTTGCCATTCACCAGCCAGATACGATATTAGAGCGTATGGATAACTGGAATATAAAGCAGCATACTCGCTCTGGATTATTAGCGCGTGTTAAAGATAGTCAAACGACAGTACAAATGGCAGAAGAAATAACGCTTGACTTTATTATGCAGCATGTTCCACCCAACAAATCTCCCATGTGTGGTAATACCATTTGCCAAGATCGACGGTTTTTATTTCAGTATATGCCAGTATTAGAGAAATACTTTCACTATCGTAATTTAGATGTCAGTGTTTTGAAAGAATTAGCGTATCTTTGGAAGCCTGATTTACTGAATGGATTTGAAAAAAAATCACAACATCTAGCACTTGAAGACGCGATGGACTCTATTAGAGAATTAAAATATTATCGTGATACTTTTTTGAAGTTGGATTAGCGATGAGTGATTATAGTCCTAACGAATTAAAAGCAGGTCTACGTGTTTTACTTGAAAAAGTGCCGTATCTGCTCATAGAAAATGAATATGTTAAACCAGGAAAGGGACAAGCGTTTAATAGAATTAAGCTGCGGAATCTTAAAACGAACCGTATTATAGAGCGCACCTTGAGGTCAAATGATAAACTAAAAGCAGCAGACATCGTTGAAATAGAGGTAGAATATGTATACCGAGACAATAACAATTGGTATTTTATGGATCCTATTAGCTATGAACAGTATAGTGTTGCCTTGGATACTGTAAATGAAAATACGCGTTGGATTACAACAAAAACACGTTGTACGCTCGTTTTATTCAATGCACTGCCACTCCAATTAATACCTCCTAATTTTGTTTACTTAAAAGTTTTAGAAACAGATCCTGGTGTACGTGGAGACACGACTCAAGGAGGTAGTAAAGCTGCTATATTAGAGACTAACGCCACTATTCGCGTACCACTTTTTATTCAAATTGGAGACAAGGTAAAAGTGGATACACGTACAGGAGTTTACCTTGAACGTGTCAAATAGGCTAAAATTATAATTTACTTTCACATAACTCCGCTTCAGAAAAAAAGAATGCAATTTCACGTTTTGCATTCTCCACACTATCTGAACCATGTACAGCATTTTCTGTGACACTCTTTGCAAATTCTGCACGGAGTGTATGGGGTTTTGGTTGATAAGTTTCCCCAATCAATGCTCGATAACAAGCCACTGCATCTTCTCTTTGAAGGACTTGTACAAGAACAGGACCGGAAACCATGAATTTAATTAAATCTTCAAAAAAACTTTTTCCTTCGTGTATTGCGTAGAAATTGTTAGCCGTTTTTTGATGTAGCCATAGCATTTTCATTCCTACAATAATAAAACCGGCTTTATAAATACGATCGATAACAATACCTGCTTTTTTAGCAGCAATCGTATCGGGTTTCAAAATAGAAAGCGTTTTTTGTAAAGTCATTGTCGACTCCTTCAAATGCAATACACTGAAAGACAATATAATTCAGTGTAAATTAAATGTTTTAGTAAACAGTGTAAAAAATAATCATGAAAATATTTGACTATTTTTAAGTACACAGGGGTGAACGATGGGACTTGAACCCACGACCACTGGAACCACAATCCAGCGCTCTGCCAGCTGAGCTACGTCCACCACAATTTGGCGCGCCTGGCAGGATTTGAACCTGCTACCCTCAGCTTAGAAGGCTGATGCTCTATCCAAATGAGCTACAGACGCCAGCATCGATCTTTCTATATGCTAATTTAATCAAGATTGGTCGGGGCAGAGGGATTTGAACCCCCGACCCTCTGCTCCCAAAGCAGATGCGCTGCCAGACTGCGCTATACCCCGTGCAAACCGATCATAGTAAATCTTACGTTCAAGTTTATCAAATAGCAATTTTTTGCACGAGCGTTTGTGAATGATCAGTTGATTTTTTTAAAGTACATTGTAGCAAACTTTTAATAAATTTCATGCATAAAAAGATTAACTACTACATGAGGTATAAATCAACAGTACGGGTATTATGCGAATTTTTTATGATCATCTTAAAGATAGGATACTATTTTTGCTTATTTTAAGAGGAGATGATGGCTTTACTTCACGACGCAATAGAGAAAAATGATCAAGCTATGGTCGAAAGGCTTTTAAGTAATGGCGCTGATATTAATGAGATCGATGAAGAGCACAGTACACCATTGATAGAGGCCATTTCACAAGCTTTATGTACGCCAAATTATGCACTCATCCATTCTTTATTAAATCACAATGTGATAGACGTCAATAAAAAAAAACATAGCTGCTCCAAGTCCGCCCTACAAATAGCTGTCTCTAGGTTTTTTACAAGACAAAATTCTTTAAAGAAAAAAAGACAAAGAAACCAAAGAGATGAAAATAAAATAAATGATCTAAATTTAATTGAAAAACTGTTGCAAAAAGGCGCAAATCCTAATTCTGCAGAAAATTCTTTGTTTCTGCCACCTTTATTTGAAGCTGTTCAATACAACTCTCTAGACTTAATAAAACTTTTGCTAAAATACGGTGCCGATATTAATCAGCGTGATAGGCATGGACAAACTGCTTTATTTTTTGCAATAAAGTGTTCTTTTGCAAAAGATAAAACGGTTTGTTATTTCATGTCGATAGAGAAAAGTAAATTTGATATTAACTTACAAGATAATAAAGGTCGTTCACTTTTCCATGAAGTAGTCAATAAAAATCGTACAACGCTCGTACCTTTATTTTTAGCTGCTCAGGCAAATATTAATACATATGATTATGCGGGTAAAACCCCTTGGTTGATAGCGTTAGAAAATAAAAAAGTAACACGAGAGACAGTTGATGCATTATTAATATACGGTCTTCCTTTTATAGAAAGGAAAAGTACATTTACACAAGAGATAATACATGCAATGCTGGATCGATCCAGTTTATCGGCAACTTCCAAAGGAGAAATATTAATAAAGAGTTTTCCTGAAATTAAAATGTGGGTAACTGGTCTATTTAAAGAAAATATTGAAGATCAAGATAATCAAGTCATATCCTTTTATAGTAAAATTCCAATGGAAATTCATCATGAAATTACTAAAGTATTGCTTGAGAACATTTTCTGTTGCTCTCCTGAAACCTTAAAAAAGGTTTACACATGGATTCAAAGCTATCAAAA
>CAYUIV010000013.1:0-15515 GCA_964444925.1 uncultured Coxiellaceae bacterium
TGGTCAATTATGTAAGATCGGTCGAACCACCCTAAGTAGTTGCGAAAAAGGTATCAATTTGTTAACTGAGAAAAGTGCACAAAAAGTTGCCGATACCGCTAAAAAAGAGGGAATTTTGTGTACAAAATTATGGTTAATGCATGCAATCGGTGAATCACCTAAAATCATGAGTCAAAGTACATCATTTACCGTAAATTATCCTTTTACGGACAAAACGCATCAGGTTTTGCAAGAAGATAAATTGCAATATGAGATAGATGCATCTTTGAAAAAAGAAATGGATTTATTCAAAGCATGTCACTCAAATTCTGTTGTAAGCCATATACAAGATATAAGTATGTCCCCACATTATCAAAAGGGTGATTGGGTAGGGGGTCTTCTTGTATCGTCTGAACTTTTCAAACTAACGCATGGTATGGACTGTATTGTTTTATTTAAAGCGGGTACAGTCCTTGCGCGCCGTATTAAAGTCGAAAGATCAAGCACGATGACAATCAGTTTTTACCCAATCAATGCTGAAGCAGCAATTGAACATGTACCCATCAAACAGCTTGCAATAAGTCAAATTGAAGGAATAGCGCCTATTATACGTATTTGGCGGCCATCCATTTGATAAGTCATTACACCATTCTTTAGTTATTTTGTCATATTAATAAGTAAAACGTAGTTTGTATCATTGTTTTTTCTATACAAATTGATATAGTCTTGGAAATTATTCATTATTTTTATAGATATCAAAATTTTCAACATGTCTTTTTTTCGGCCATTTACTTTTGGATTAATCATTTACGTACTTGGATTGCAAAATTTAATCCATGCAAAAGAAACATTACAGACTTACAAAAGGTTATTGATAACAAAAACGCATCCTGTTGTCACCTCGATCAAAAAACATGTTGCCTTTCAATTCAGTAATGTATATCAAAATTTGCAGTTGACCGTACCAGTATCACAGAAGATAGATCGATTAATTTGGGCAGAAGGGAATATGATTGCAGTGCCACATGAAGGAAATAGTATCTTATACGAAATTGGTCCTGTTTATCGAAAACAAACCGAGACAGTGATTTGGGGTGCTCACCATTTCTTTGGAGTATTTAACGGTAAAGATGTTATTTTTAATCCAGGAGGTAGTGTCATCGTTCCAGCGTGGAAAGGATCTATGCAGCTCAATATACGCTATAAAATAATAAGTAAGAAGGACTTTTATTCCAGTTACCCTGATTTTCAAGGAGACTTAAGATTTCACTGGGATTACAATAGATATTTTACACTACTTGGTGGTATCTGCAGTGTTAAAAACACAACACAATCCTTGTTGTCTCATTGCATAGGAGGCGTGGAAATTCACGTGCATCCACGATTTAGTATAGCATTCAAAGGCACAATTATGCCTTTGAGTCGAGAAAACTGTGTACTGGTATTTCGCTTTCAATCAAAACAACATACATTTTATAATCAAAACAATTATTTATACCAACCCTTGGATCGAAATTTCACACTGCCTTTTCCTAAAACTACCGTTTCTCACCGCCCTATTAGCCAATACCACGTTTCTTCGCCTGCACCGAATATTCCTGATCACAAAATCACAATGGAAGATTTGGAAATGCTACCACCTGTGGCAATGCCATAAAATTCAAGTTAATATAAAAAATATACATATATTCAAGTAGTTTTCTAGCTATTTTTCATCTTAAATCTGTATCCACTCCTTACTGTTTTACTTGTTTTAAATAAAAAAACCTTTTAGAATAAAGTCTCATTTTATCTTGCTTTTTTTATAAAAAAGCTATTATCCAAAAGTTTATTTATGATGCATCGCCATTACGAAATTTTGCTCAATATCAATTCAGAACACAATGACCTTATTTTTTCAATCGTTGAAAAATGCACACAATCGGTTGAAGATAATAAAGGAAAAATGCATCGAATCGAAAAAGAAATTGAGTACAGCTTTGCAACCCATCCCTCTGCAAAAAAATCTCGTTACATTTTAATGAATATTGAATGTGACAGCCGCACACGTGATGCGTTAGAAGAGTATTTCAGACTCAATGATGCTATTAAGTATTATCTCATTTTGAAAAAAGAAACAGCAGTGACAGAATTATCTGTGCTTTCTAAACCAAAAACGATGGCACGCTCTTCGATGAGAACAAAACAAACACCAATTACTAGCGAGACTAAAAATCAACATACTGCACAAAAAATTGAGTCATAGCTAACGAAATAGTAAACAATCGAATAAAAAAATATGGTTATCAACACAAATTCCTATAGAAAACGCAAACACTGTTATTTTACGAGCATCGATGCAAAAGAAATTGATTACAAAGATGTGGAACTTTTAAAAAATTATATTACAGATACTAGGAAAATTATTCCGAGTCGTGTAACTGGCACAAAAGTTAAATACCAACGTATGCTGGCGAAGGCGATTAAAAGAGCTCGCTTGGTTGGTTTACTTCCACATACCGATCGTTACGAGCAACCGTTTTTACGCTAAAATAAAGCAGCATAAGACGTACTATTCTCTTAATACACAGTGACTGTATTTTCCGCTTTTAAGAGAATTAAGAAAAGAAATATTTTTAATAAGCTATCTTGACTCGTACTGTACGCGTAACAGTACGTACAATTTTTAAATATAGCAACTGTTACGATCAGCTATTCTGACGCTTTCTTAGGATCTTTTCAGATTAGAAAGTGACCAAGTTTTTTGATACAAGTTATTCTCTAATACTCTTTGTAAAAATTGCAACAAGATTTTAGAGGAATGTTATTTTTGCAATGTATCGCATGTTTTATTTACGTGCTCTATTAATGTATAAAATATCGAATAAATTGTGATTTAAAGACTATCTTACTGTATTGATTGTGCTAAGAAATGTCGCGGAATAATTCATTACCCCATAAAAAATTATTTCTCACATGAAATCAGGCATTCATGATTTTTCTTATGGACACTTCGTTTTTTCTTTTGCCTTACACAAGCGAGGATATTGTCTTTTTTTGTCTTGATATTTTATCATTGTGCTACTCAGTGATAGCATAAATGATTCTTACGCTGCGGTAATATCTGTGGCTCACGCAAGCTTTATCGAATAAAAAATTTGAGGTATTTTATGGTAGTTGAAGTCATTTTACTGGAAGAGCAAGAAAAATTTACGACAAAAAAAGTGGCACGTGGGTATGCGCGCTATTTAATTACGCAAGGTAAGGCATTACCTAAAACAAAAGATAACGAAATGCATTTTGATCGTTTGCGTGCAGAGCGCGCTCAAATCGTACATGAAGCCGTCCAAAAAGCGAAAGAGAGAGCATCACAGCTTGAAGCATTGCAAGTTAAAATTGCCACTCGCGTGACAGAAAATGAACAACTTTATGGTTCTTTGGGTGCAAAAGAAATTGCTAAAGCAATTACAGAAACAGGTGTGCTTGTCGATAGAAAAGAGGTACAACTTTCTAATGCAATTCACCGTGTGGGTATTTATGATGTCGTGGTGCAGTTACATTCAACAGTGCAAGTGATCGTGAAAGTACAAGTCACCCCAACCACTTAATTGACCCTGCTTTATGAATACTAGAGTACCTGAACGTCATCCACCGTATTCGCTTGAGGCAGAACAAGCAGTATTAGGTGGCTTGATGTTAGATAATCAGGCGTGGGATAAAATTGTTGAAGCAGTCAATCGAGAAGATTTTCATCAACGTGAACACCAAATGATTTTTCAAAGTATTGCGCAATTAGCAGCAGGACAATCGCCTTTTGACGTTTTAACCGTCACAGAACATTTGAAAGGTAATGAAAATTGGAATGGCGATGAAGTGCGACTTTTTGAAATTATTAAAAATACGCCAAGTGCTGCTAATATTTTAGCTTATGCAAATATCGTGCGAGAACATTCTATATTGCGTCAATTGATTCATATTACGAGCGAAATTAGCGAACGTGCACTTGTACCATCTGGTGAAGCTGTATCGCACATCTTAGACGAAGCAGAGCAAAAAATTTTTCAAATTGCAGAACAACATACACGTGGTCCTAGTGCACAACCCGTTAGCGAATGGCTGAGTCGTGCCATTGATCGCGTTGAAAATTTATTTCATTCAGGTAAATCGATTACTGGTTTATCAACCGCTTACGCTGACTTAGATGAGATGACTTCGGGTTTTCAAGAAGGTGACCTTATTATTATCGCAGGGCGTCCTGCGATGGGAAAAACAACACTTGCAATGAATATTGCAGAACACGCTTCCATCCAACATGATAAACCAATTTTGATTTTTAGTATGGAAATGCCAGGAGATATGCTTGCAATGCGTCTCATTTCCTCGCTAGGTAGGATTGATCAGCATCGTATACGGACGGGTAAGTTAAAAGACGAAGATTGGCCTCGAATTACCTCTGCAGTCAGTATGTTATCTAATGCAAAACTTTTCATTGATGATACACCTGCATTAAGTCCAACAGATATTCGTGCTCGTGCAAGGCGACTGGTACGCACAGCAGGACCATTGGGTCTTATTGTCATTGACTATTTACAATTGATGCATGTGTCAGGCTCACGTGAAAATCGCACAATGGAAATTTCTGTTATTTCGCGCGCTTTGAAAGCTCTTGCAAAAGAGTTAAAAGTGCCTGTTGTAGCATTGTCACAGCTGAATCGCGGTTTAGAACAGCGAACAGATAAACGTCCTGTGATGTCGGATTTACGTGACTCAGGAGCTATCGAACAAGATGCAGATCTGATTCTTTTTATTTATCGTGATGAAGTATATAACGAAAACAGTATTCGAAAAGGGGTAGCAGAAATTATCATTGCAAAGCAACGTAATGGACCCATTGGAAAAGTTAATTTAACATTTTTAGGCCAATATACACGGTTTGAAAATTTTACAGCACAATGAAATATGTCTTTTTTTAATAGAGCCTGTGTTGAAATTGATACACAAGCTTTAAAACACAACTTATCGATACTTCACCAAGCAGCACCTTCTTCTGCCTTACTTGCTATCTTAAAATGTAACGCCTATGGTCATGGTCTTGTCCGGATTGCAAAGCAATTACCTTTGCAAGTAGGCATTGGTGTTGCGTGTATGTCAGAGGCAATTCAATTAAGAAGTGCAGGAATTACTCAAAAAATCGTTTTATTAGAAGGCTGTTTAACACAAGAAGAATACCAACAAGCTAGTCAATACGATTTATCTCCTGTGATTCATCATCACACACAAGTCGCATGGTTAAAAACTTGCTCTTTGCGCACTTCACTTGAGATTTGGGTAAAAGTAAACACAGGAATGAATCGTTTAGGATTTGCTGTAGAGGAAGTCAGTACTGTGTTTGCACAACTAAAAACACTTTCTGTGGTCAAAGCCATGGTACTCATGAGTCACCTTTCAAGTGCTGATCAACTAAAAAGTCAAAAAACGACTACACAAATACACTGTTTTGAACACGTTGTGCAACAGCTAAACCATCAAGACTATTTCTTGCCAAAAAGCCTTTCAAATTCAGCAGCATTACTTAAATGGCCTGCAGCACATTATCAATGGGTGAGGCCTGGCTTAGCTTTGTATGGCATCTCTCCTTTTACACATGCAACTGAACACGCCGTTGCCTTAAGGCCTGTAATGACGGTCAAAGCAAAGTTAATTGCAATTCATACACTACGCTTAGGCGATGAAGTGGGTTACTATGGTCGTTTTCGCTGTCCTTGCAACATGCAAGTAGGCATTGTCTCTTTTGGTTACGGTGATGGCTATCCTTACAGGGCGCCTGATGGAACGCCCGTACTTTTGAACAATCGCCTGGCATTTACAGTGGGTCAAGTGGCAATGGACATGTTAACCATTGATTTACGTGATCATCCCGAGGCTTCTATTGGAGATACCGTCACTCTTTGGGGAGAACAGCTTAATATTGCAAAAGTTGCGCAACATATAGCCTGCTCTTGTTACGAATTGCTGTGCGGAATAGCACAAGAAAGCAGTCAGCGTTTTGAAATAAAAGAAATACTCTAAATCATGATACGCGCTACTTTTTGGATTACTTTATTTTATGTCACACACTTTATATTAGGCTGTAGCAGTTTTTATCACCATGCTGTCTCCTATCTTCCTATTGACAAAGAAGAAGCGATGTTATTAAGTAAACAGGACACGCACTGGATGCGTCGGCAAGATTATGAACGGTTTAAAAAATTTATTGAAACAGCGCCTGCAAATGAACTGACACAAACGGTTCGTTGGTATTGTGGTATTTCTCGGTATACTGCCTCGAGTCAAGAAATTTTCGTAGATCCGAATACAGGACAACCTTGCCGTTGTTACACAATAGAATGTAAACCATTGTTTTCTCGTGCAACACATTGTGTAGAAATAGCCTGTCGAAATTTTGAAGGTCAATGGATCAAAAGACAATAATTTTCGATAAAAAGTTGTGATATATTTTTATTTTTAGATCAGTGCTTTACTTATGTCAATTCGAATCTTGTGCAGCTATTTGCTGTTTTTTTCTTATCTTACTTATGCTGCATCAGAACACGAATTACATATTCATACACAAATTGGACATTCCTTCAAAAAACTTGAAGATTTTTTAATCGGAGTGCAAGGAGGTTATCGACACATCATAGGAAATAAGTACGCTATTTGGGGTGCAATTGGAGGTGCAAAACCTTACCCTAACACGTCATGGAAACATCCTGCTTATCGAAAGTTTTTATCTGATGAAAACGGGCCTAGAAATGAAATAGTACCGGCGGTACGCACCGTGCTATTTGCGTATCCTAGTGGTGCGCTAGGCATCCGTGGCCAACTATTAAAGCAATGGATATTAGGAGGATATATTAACCATGAATGGTTAAAATTTTTCTCTATCCAAAATGATAGTGGTCACTGGGAATCAATCAAATGTGCGCAGCTCCATCGAACGGCTTTGGGTATTGAAGGTGTTTATTTGCCAGGAAAGATTTTAGTCAATGTACAAGCACACATGCACCATCATAAGCAAGATCCCTTCTCGCTCGGATTACCCGAGTTCTCTCCTAAATTGCTTAAAAAATATATTGTTGATGAACCGTTTGGACTGACAATAAATACAACCTTTGATGATTTAACGTCGATTTCTTTTGCATTAGCAAATTTCTCTTTTCTTTTCAATGGGTATTACCTCTATCATCCGGTATCCCATGGTACTAATAAAAATAGTACTAATAAAAAGAAACAACATATCTTCGGAATCGGTGTGGGTGGAAGTTACCGTTATGCTTCTTACCTGCTCAAGTTACGTGTATTGCTTGATCAGCACCGAGGCATTCAACTGCATCTCAATGGAGAAGCAACAGGAACATTTGCCTTATCACAACGCACGCGGCAAGGTTCTCGGCATAGTAAGATCAGACACTATTTAACACGTCCCATTGACGCGCGTGTGCTTCCTTTAACTGTTCCTATCAATAGTAGTGAACACTACAGCCAGGTAAACAAGCGAGCATTAAACACAGTAAAAAGTGCCATCGAAAAATATGGATCAAACAATTATCCAAGAATGCCAACAGACATCCAAAATCATTATGCTAACTATGACGGTGCAACAACTCGTGTGGATGGCATGAAAAAATTTTTCGAAAACGCAGTCAGTTTACAGCACGAATCTGATCTTTTAAAATTAAAAAACGACTTAACTCCTTTTGTAGAAAAAGCGCAAGGGCTATCTAACAAGGAAAAAGAGAACTTGATAAAAGCTTTAAACAGAGCCCATGAAAATCTAAAAGCGATTTGGAAACTACAGCAAGGAGAACACCCTTTTAGAAAGAATGTTCGTTTCAATGAGCTGGTAAAGAATCAGTCGTTAAAGGTTTTGAAATCAGAGCTTAAACGTTTAGAAAATCGTCGGTTTACTACTTCTAATAGAGAACTATCTCAGCCTATGAAAAACAAAATACATGACATTGTTGATGGCTGTATGAATCAAGTTACAGTGTTTTGCCAAACAAAGAAGGTGCCTATACTTGAGTATAACATTCTAAAACAAATCATGAAGAAAGAGATTCAATGGCAACTGATCTCGTATGAAGAAAATCCACAAAAGGGAAAAAAGGTTTACGAAAAAAAGATCGAAAATGACTTGTCGGGACAATATATGAAAATAATTTCAGATAAAAAGTCCGCTTTGTATCAAAAAAATGATACGTTAGTAAAAATAAGAGAAGAATTTTTGCGTTTGTTTTCAGAAGGACTTACAGAGATAGATGACATAAGAAAAACTCACTCTAGTACACAAGGCCGCTCTAATGAAAAAAAGAAGATAAAAGATGTACGCATAACCTCGTCTCAAAAATCAAAAAATACGTGGGGAAAATGGCTCTCATAATGGTTATTGCATTGATGCAATAATTTTTTAGCAAATACTTGCTGTTATCGTATTTGCGTACTACCATGCATTCTTATAACCCTTTTTAATTTGAGTATTCTCATAATGAACTATATCGCTTTTGTGCTTAAACTTCTTTTTATTGGCGTATATGCTATGACGCTCCAAACGACTCAAGCTACTACTTCATCAATGCAAGAAATGCCTCATTTTGGAAACCATATCAATGTTGTCACTCCATTATTTTGTAGTCAGCAGCAAGCGTTAAACGTACAAGTACAACATTTAGGAAACTTTCGTACACACCTGACAAACTCTCTTGGCGCACTTCTTGTTTATCGCCACATGGTAATGCCAAAATTCATCGTAGGGGGGTATTTTGGTAGTACATATGTTAGAGTGAATAACAAAATTGCTCGCCCCTTTCTCAACAATGGAAAAACATTTGATTGGGGTGTAGAGTTTTTAGCATTACGATGGCAAGCGCGCTTTAATAGCTATACGTACTATACGGAAACGAACACTTTGGATGGAAATCCTTTTACACAACACTACGAGGCAAAAATTTCGATACTGCCATTTGATACGTTCAAGTTTAATGGGGGTATTTACGGAATAAAACAGCTATTGACAGACAATGTGCAAAATAATGCATTTTTTGGTGTGAATTATCGATGGAATTCACTCGATGTTAGCGTAGACTATATTCTTGGTAGCAACACTCAACCAAACTATTGTAAAATTAACTTTGGTTTCACTACCAAAACAAGGGTTCAAATGACATCGCAACTTGCAATGCATCCTGCATTAACAGGAGCAATTGAGCGCAATGCGATTTTCCAAGCCATGGCATCTCGTGAGGTAGTTACAGCCACCGATGCGCAACAATTTGAAATAAAGGTAGGAGATAAAGATAATGAAAGTAGAGCATCTACGCCTTTAAGTGAACCAGATAACACAAAAACGCCATCTAACGCAGGATCATCAACCAGTAAAAATAATTCTTCACCGGTTGAAATAGGTAGTCCTAGGAGCACTGTTGGATCTGAAAATAATCAGGATACAGCGCCCTCACCTGTTGAAATAGGTAGTAGTAGCCCAACGTTTTTGAGAAGAGATTCTTCATATGGTGACCCCCAAACACCCCGTGATGAAAAAGAACAGCCTTTTGTTTCAAAAAGCAAAATACCCACGAGAACGACGAGGCAACAGAATACATCTTTTGTAGGAACACAAAGACCTGTATTAGGAAGATCAGCCAAAAGTGATATGAAAAAGAGATGGACCGAGGAAAGCTCTAACATGGATCGCTCAAAGACTTTACATAGTAGTAGCATACCAACGCCCAAAAGTTCAAGGAACAGTTTTAGCTAAATCACTTAAGCAAACTAAAAACGGTAACATGTATTGAGAAAAACAAACATCATGAGTACCAACCCTAACACTCAACGCTCGATTTTTTATTGACGAAGCTATATGATAAAAGATTAATGCTTCGCATTTTTCTTATGTAAAAGGATTTTATGATTCAACTAATGAAAGCGGTTGTTTTGTGTACGCTGAGTGTCGCATTTTTTTTATTTTCATTACCCACGTACGGTATTTCAAGAGCAATTGCTTGGGGAAATCGTGTTTCATTAAACGGTATACTGAGTTTTGGTCTAAATCAGCACGAAGCACAACTCAATGTGATGAGTCCACTAAGATCTCAGTATCGCTCATCGTTATGGTATGGCAATATGCAAGTGAAATCACTTTTTGCAGAACCTGGCTCTTTAATTAGTATTGGTGTGGGCTACAAACAATATTTTCCTGTCAAGTTATTAGGCGGTCTACATTGTTACATAGATGTAGGTAAACGGTTAGGTACATCATACTATATAAAATTAAGTCCTGGATTTACAATCTATTATGGTAAAACATCTTTTACATTTAATAGTTACTTTCCGCTCCAATCCTTTGGGCCATTTCAAGAAGAAAATTTTTCATTAAAAGATCGAGTATCAGTTTACTACAAGGGACATCAAAGATTTCAAGTCAATACAAGGGATCCTTATCATTTAGAAATAGATGGAAAAATTTCTCATACTTTTTTTTCAAATGTTAATATTTTTGGTGGTATCTACCATATACAACAAACACCACAAACAGATAACGTTTGGGGAGTATCCTATGGTTTCAACTACTGGTTGAATTCCTTTCTCAAGCTAGAATGCAAACAAAGTTTTGACACATTTAATCAACGCTATACGCGTGTTGGTATTCATTTTGAAAAAAATCCTTATACTTTACAAGGTATTACTCCACAGCTGTTTTGGCACAAAACGGATCGCCACATGGCCCCTTTATCTCTTAGTCACAACCAAGTTATTGGAAAGAATTTTCACTTTTTTAGTGTGAACGAGCCATCCAAAGCAAATGCAACGTTTGAGAAACCAGCGCCGTTATACAGTGCTGCTGGACACTTACCACCGAATGCCATGTGTTATCTAGCACCCGGTACACATCATCTTGAACCACCAGATCAGTCAGCAATAGGTGGTGCTATAATTTTGAATGAGAATAACACCATCGAAGGACGAACGCATATGTTTGATCCTATTGTAGAGAAAAATAGTAGTTTTCCAGAAATCAATGGTATATTTATACTTAACAACATGACAACGTTAAGGCATCTTAATATTTTTCCTTTAAAAATATATCCTAATGCTTACAGTATTGTAAGAGCCAATACATCACTCCTTGACACTAGTTCAAAGCCTAAACCTAAAATGCAAGCTGCCATCTTGACAGAACCGAAGCAAAGTGGACAGCAAGCCATCACGAATATGCATTTGGAGAAACTGGGTATTTACCACAACGGAGCTGCAAATTATGCACATGGTGTTTTTCTAAAAAATGTATCTCAAAGTACAATAGATGCATTGCGCGTTGTAGGTGCAGCTTGTGGAATTGCGCTAGAAAAATGTCAAAATATTAAAATGAAAGCCATTGAAATGCGTCAAGTCGAACGTGGGATGACCTTCGTCGAGACGGAAAAAATTAAATTATCCGACGCAGATATCGATACACAATTATCTATTTTAGATTTGAATCATTCTGAAATGGAGATTGAATTGCCTCAACGATTATCTTTGCACTCGCCTGCTGATAAAAATAATGTAACGGGCCTCTCAATTTTTAACTCTACCTTTTCATTGATTGGAAAAAAAGAAGCATCTCAAACGCTTAAAATACAGGGAGGATCTAACACAAAAGTTATCAAAGGTTTTGAAGTCAGTGGAGAAAACTCAAAATTTGAAATTGCTAATAGTAAAATCACATTAGTTGCACATCCTAAATCAAAGGGATCTGTTATGCAATTTTTTGATATTAATCCAAAAGTGGAACATGTCTCTATTACAGATACTGTATTTGAAGTGATTGGACCAAGGAATATGTGTTCTCCTTTATTAACGGCGGAAAGTGTTTTACCTGTTGCACCAGAAGAAAAAAAATGGATTTTTCGTAATAACACACTGATACTAAAAGTTAATGATCAAAACGATCCGATATCAAACACTAATGATCAAAACGACCCGAGATCAAACACTAATGATCAACCGGTACCACACATGAAACAAAAACCCCTTAAATTAATTCCTGTGGGTGCATCTAGAAAGGGACGTTTTAAATCTCCACGTACACCTAAAACAAATTATATGAAAAAAGGATCACCTTTGATGGGTCGTACTTCTCTTACAAATTCACCAAAGCCAATGATCGATAATTATGACATGCTAAAAGCACTGCAAGCAATTCAACACTTAGAAATAGAAAAGCTTCAATTAGAAATACAAAAACTAGGATCAAAAAATTTCCCATTACTGAATGAAAATGGGGAGCAAAACTGGAGGAAAGTGTTAGCGGTTATTACACAAATAAGACAAAGACTCGGACCAAAATACAGTAAAGCGCAAAAGCTATTGGGGGAATGGGAGAAAAAAGTAATACCAGGGCAGTTATTCCATACAGGCACCCCTCAAGACGATGTTCCTAAAAATTCATCAGTATGGCCCCCTAATTTAGAGAATGTATCATCAAGCTTTGGATTAAATATTGATACAAACGCCTATAGCCCCACAAGACGGCGCACCATTGCTAATCCTGTATCTCCACAAATACTATATGCTACTTCTCCTTTACTAAATCGTGTACTGTCTCCTCAAGAGTTACCAGGAATGAACAGCCCTTCCAAAGAAGCTAATACAGTGCAATCACCTACTGCTGATCAGATTATAGCATTTATGCAAAAAATTAATTCGGGAGAATTTACCAGTAGTGATGATATGACACCTGAACAAAAAGTATGGCTAACAAAGGTATTTCATAAGCGGCAGTCGTATAAATCTGCAGACTCTACTGCTGCGACTACAAGCGCAAATAGAGTACGTAAATCCGTCAAAGAAACTAATAATAGATCGAATCTTTCGATTCCATTATATCTTGACACAGAAGATTCTTCTTCAACTCGAGTGATTCCTTCACCGTTGCAACCTGGGGTAAAAACACTTAAAAATACGATGCCACATCAAAAAAAGATATCAAGACTTCCTCCTTATCCAATTAATAATTAAAGTGTTTAATGTAATGTTTAAATAGGTAGAATTAGCCTTTATCCTTTCGACTTGCTAGTAGTGCGAATTCAACCTAGAATATTGATTTCTTCTTTATCAAAAATTTAATTAAAATTTGAGAAAACATTATGGCACTTACTTCAGAAGCCAAAGCGAATTTAATCAATGAATATCAAAATTTTGAAAGCGATACAGGATCATCAGAAGTACAAATTGCGTTGTTATCTGCAGATATCCATTCACTTACAGAGCATTTTAAACAGCATAAGCATGATCATCATTCAAAAAGGGGTTTACTTGCAAAAGTAAGTCAACGCCATCGTTTATTACGGTACCTTAAACGCAAAAATAGTATTCGTTATCAACAATTAATTCAGCGCTTAGGTCTACGTGATAAAGCCTCTTTATAAGAAGATACTCCTTTATTTCAAAATTTGTATGAGAAATGAAAATGTCAAATAATTCTACTATTCAAACCGTCTCATTCGAATATGGTGATCAACGTATTACTTTGGAGACAGGCTGTGTTGCAAAACAAGCCACAGCATCAATTATAGTCAAAGTGGAAGAAACGGTAGTACTTGTGCCTTTGGTTGTTAACCCAATGGTGGATGAAACAGCTGATTTTCTTCCTTTGTCAGTACATATACCTAAAAAAGCATATGCTGAAGGAAAAATTCCAGGGAGCCGAAATCGCAGGGAAGAATTTTATTTGGATACAGAAACACTCATTGCACGATTGATTGATAGAGCAAGTCGTGCTTTATTTCCTAAAGATTTTTATCACGCGTTGCAGATTACACCTCAAATTCTTTCTGCAAGCGCAAAATTAATGAACGATATTCCTACAATGGTTGGTAGCGCAGCTGCATTGGCGCTGTCTAACTTACCTTGTAAAAATACAATTGCAATGGGACGAGTTGGATATATTGATAACCAATTTGTTTTCAACCCAACGCGAGAGCAAATACAATCTTCCCAATTAGATCTTATTGTGGCTGCAACAGAGAGCGAAATTATTATGCTGGAAGGAAATGCAGATGAATTAGACGTGGATACGATAGTCAACGCTATTACGTTTGCGCATACTCAAATTAGAAAAGCAATCACAGCTATTCTTGAGTTACAGAAAAAATTAGGAAAAGAGAAAACAGAATGGATGCCTAAAGCGATTGACGCTTCATTTGAGCAAAAGATAAAAGAAGTGGTCATGGAACCTTTGAAAGCATTACATACTGTTGAAAATAAGGTAGAACGTCGACAGCAGCGTGAAGTTTTGTATCGTGAAACAGCAGCACAGCTGTTAACGACAGAAAGTACTGTCACTTTTCAAGAATTTAAAACAGTTTTATCAAAAATTGAGTCTCAATTAATAAGAAATTCAATACTACAAGGAGAATTACGCATTGATCAACGTGATACACGCACCATTCGTCCAATTGATATCCAACTTGGTTTACTCCCAAGGGCACACGGTTCCGCATTATTTACGCGAGGTAAAACACAGGCTTTAGTCACTGCAACGCTTGGCACAGAAAGAGACAGTAAAATAACGGATGGATTAACAGGAGAATATCGCGAAACGTTTATGCTGCATTACAATTTTCCTGCTTTTTGTGTAGGGGAACTTGGTAAGCCAAGTGCTCCAAAACGACGTGAAATTGGACATGGGCATCTTGCAAAACGTGCAATGTATGCTGTTTTACCTGATGAAACAGAATGTCCACATGTTTTAAGAGTAGTTTCAGATATCATGGAAGCTGATGGCTCTAGTTCCATGGCAACAGTTTGCGGTGCAAGTCTTGCATTAATGGATGCCGGTATACCTTTAAAAACACATGTTGCAGGCATTGCCATGGGTCTTATAAAAGAAGGTACAAAGTTTTCGGTATTAAGTGATATTTCAGAAGACGAAGATCATATAGGTGATATGGATCTCAAAGTTGCAGGAACCAAAAAAGGTATCACAGCACTACAAATGGATATTAAAAGCGACGGTATTACATATGATATGCTAAAAGCTGCTATGGTGCAGGCACATGATGGTCTAAAGCATATTATAGGCATAATGGAAAAAACACTACCCAACGCACGTGAAAAAATTTCACCCTATGCGCCGCAAATTGTTAATCTCCAAATTCCAGTCGATAAAATTCAGGCACTCATTGGGAAAGGCGGTGCTACGATTAAAGGTATTACAGCTGAGACAGGTACGTTAATTGATATTCAACGCGAAACAGGATTAATTCAAGTGTCTGCTTCTGATGCAAGTGCATGCCAACGTGCAATTGAAAAAATTCAAGAAATTACCACTTCATTTGCTGAGCCTGAAATTGGCGTCGTTTACGAAGGATCTGTAATACGTGTTACAGACTCTGGAGCGTCTATTGCAATTCTTTCTAATCGAAGAGGCTATGTTCATATTTCTGAAATACTTATGACAAGTCCGGACCAAGTGATCCATGATGTATTGAAAGAAAAACAGACGGTAAGGGTTAAAGTACTCGACATTGATCGTC
>CAYUIV010000014.1:0-12938 GCA_964444925.1 uncultured Coxiellaceae bacterium
GGACAGAATATGTTTATCGTCGTGATGATATTATTGGCTTAGATAGTGCAATTCTTTCTCATCCATTGACTTTCCATTATTCGGGACATGATTCGACATTTTCAGACTCATTTATTGATTGCCTGCAATGTCAACATCGCTTTCGTACAGATCATTTAACACAACAACGTTGCGAACATTGTGGAGGGACTGCTTTTACAGAGCCAAAATCGTTTAATTTAATGCTTAAAACGACGCTAGGTACAAAAGATCAAGCATATCTACGTCCCGAAACTGCACAGGGCATTTTTACTAATTTTAAAAATATTAGTGAGACATCATCAAAGTCTTTGCCTTTTGGTATTGCACAAATCGGTAAAGCCTTTCGCAATGAGATTACGCCCCGCCATTTTATTTTTCGTATTCGAGAATTTGAGCAAATGGAAATTGAGTTTTTTGTTCGTCCTCGTGAAGAAAAGCAGTGGTATGCACAATGGATTCAATGGCGTTACCATTGGTGGTTACGTCAAGGCTTATCTAAAGAAAAATTACGTCTTGTAGAACAAAAAGAAGAAGAATTGGCCCATTATGCAAAAGCCACAACAGATATTCAGTACCAATTTCCGCATGGTTTTGAAGAATTAGAAGGCATTGCCAGTCGCACAGACTATGATTTAGGTTCGCACTCGAAAAACCAAAAAGATCTCAATTTGCATGCAAAGGTTCAAAAAAATAATCATGCGACTCAAAAACTCGCTTTTTTTGATTCAAAAAATTGTACATGGCAAGTCCCTTTTGTAATTGAACCTTCTGCAGGGGTTGATCGCGGAGTATTTGCGATTTTAACAGATGCTTACCACCAAGAGACAGTCAATGACGTCACACGGATTGTCCTTAAATTAAAACCGCATCTTGCTCCAGTAAAAGTAGCAGTGATTCCTTTGGTACGTAACAATACACCTCTTATAGAGATGGCAAAGCAACTTATTAAATGTATTCGAGCTTTAAATATTGGTATAATCGCATTTGAAAATTCAGGGAATATTGGAAAGAATTATAGAAAACATGATGAGATTGGTACACCTTTTTGTGTTACTGTTGACTTTGATAGTCTTTCTCCTACGCATCAACGTTTTGAAGATACGACTGTCACTTTAAGGGAGCGTGATTCTATGCAACAAGAGCGTTTGACCATCCAAACGCTTTTGACACAACTACAAAAGTATTTTGAGCTGCCGTTTTCTTAACCGTACCGTTTTTCATTATAAAGCAAAGTGTACGAATGAATGTTACCACAGCCAGAAGGAAAATGGTTCTATCTTTACTTATTTGAATGGTCGAAGAACCTCTAGTGAATTAAGTATAAGTTTGATAGAATAGTAACTAGAATTCAAGGTGAATTATTTCTTTAACCTTGAAATTTTTACTAATCTTCAAGCAAATCATAACGCTTCTTTATCGCCTCACTTACAAAGCATGTATGCAACACACTGCAGAGAATCAAAAAATGTAAGCATTACTTTCAAAGTAAAACATCTAATGGCTTGTTGATATATCAACAAGTATTACAGGTTTCATACATTTTTTACTGTTTAATTCGTATTTTAAAGCAGTTCGTGTTTCACCCAAATCGTTTTTTCACTATTTTACTTTAAAATCCTTTTTTTATTTTTTGATTCAAAAGAGGTTTTTAATACGTGCTAGTATCTCAAAGGAATAATGCAGTAGATGTACCAGAACGAGGAGCTTTTTATAGAAACTTTATTGTTTATATTCAGCACGGCGATGAAAAGATACGCCTTAACAGTCACCCCGCAATCTTTTTAGAGATCGTACACAGCGATCCAAAAAAAGATCCACAAACGATAATAAGACTCACCAGCGAAAAACTAGGTATCACTGAAGATGCTATTCATAAAGCTTTTCAACCTAAATCTAAGATTTATCAACTAGCATGTGAGCTTGGGTTACATGATGCAAATCGAAAAATAAGCCTAACACGTCAATACCATTTTCATGAAATTTATGATTTTCTCGACAAATTGACTATTTATATTCGTTCAGAAAAAGCGAATAAATACACCGCAATTTCTCATTCACAATTTTCTTTTTTAAGCACTCAATTTTTTAACTTGAAAAGTAATGCCATGTTTCAAGAGCAGTTGGAAAGGTTGCTATCAGCATCACAATATTTTCTACACTGGTTCAAAACTTATACTGATTTAGAAGAATTAAAAAACACACAGCAATCATTGTGTATCAATCAACTACATTTTGTTGTAGAAGCCATTATAGTGGATTATTGGGATCCTAAGCGGGATCATCCGTTTGTGCGTCATGAAAAACTAGAAGCTATTACCTCACTTTTCTCGAGGACAGAACTGGCGCGTTTAACATTACTACCGCCTGACTTAGATAAAGAACAAGTCAAAACGCTTCTTAAAACAACAGAGAATGTAGAAAATATCAACATTTTTCTGAACTTATCAGATCAGCACAATCTAGTACACAAGAGAATAGGTTTTGTAGATTTGCTTTGTTTGATTAAAAAAATTGTAATGTATCATAACCATAATACGCTACCACGAGAAGATGGTCTTAAAAATTTATTATTGTCTGTATTGAGAAAGGTTGATACGACTAAAGATCAGTTTTTTAAACAATTTTATACCTATTGGTTTTTTTCTGTATTTGAAAGAGACGAAATAGTAAAAAAAGAACATACCCTAATTGTTGACTATTTGGAAGAAGACAAACCTCTTCCTGAAACCTTTTATAAAAAAGAAATAGAATATTCTTTGGCAGGTTTAAGAACCTCTTGTCTATTATTGGGAGAACATTTTGTTTTTTTACTTGAACAAATGAAATATGATGCTTGGTTTTTGTATGATCTAGAAGATTTGAAAAACAAAGTCTATCGATTTTTATTGAGAGCTCACTTGACGAATGCACTTAGACAAAAAGTCGTTGTTTTCATTTCAAAAAATGAGGGAATTAAACAATGTGGAAGTCTTGTGGGTATATATCAAGCATTACTTTTATGTGATAACATGCCGGACAAAGAAATACAAAACTTTCTATGCTGTTCCCAAAAAATTTTTCACGTGATCAGTAAAAATAGAGAAAAATATAACGTAGTTAAAATTAACTATACTACCACCAACTCAAAAGAAAAGATCTATACAATCTCTTTAAACATTTTGTATGATTTAATTAATTCTATCTCTGATGTATGTGATAATTCTTCTCTAAAAAGTCCACATGAAAGTCTGTCTGATTTCTATACATATTGGGATCAAATAGTTAAAGAAAAGTTAAGTCAGTACAATGAGCAAATCTCTCAAGTACTAACTACATCAAGGAAATACGGTAGATGAATATTATTGCTTCATCTTCTAAACATTAGCTAAATTAATGTACAAAATACGTGATGCGGTTTTTACACGTTTTTCCATAGCAAAGTGCTATTAAAATAGCAAATCTTCTGTTACTTTACTTAAAAAAGTGTAAGATACATTGCATCGATTTCATACAAAATACGTCTCTATTTTGCAGGCCATGTGCAAAATAGCTACTTTATCCAATTTTCAAGCGCATATCTAAAAAAGAATTATAGATGTTGACAATTTTAAAAAAATTACTCATGCTACTGCTGCATTGCTTGTTTCAATCAGTATGTTGTTTTTTGGCTTCCCAATCTCCTGTTTCTGAATTTTTATGATATCTATCTTTGACAGCTGTCCAAGCAATTTTATGTGAGACGGTTTCACGTGATTGTGTATTGGTCACATTTTCTTCTGCTTGATATTGATCCCATGCGCGATTAAACGCAGCAAGATAAATTTCTTGAGCATGTTTGGGTAGTACATTTCGAACAGTTGAAGGCAGTTCTTCGATTTTTTGGTAAGGCATAAGAAAATCTCTGGTTATAATCAATCAATAGGAAATAAAAACAATTCTTAGAAATAATCTCCTGTGAAACTAGGATGCCTTTGATATTAACATTTTACCTCGCAGTATTTCAAAAATTTTTTACCATCAAACCTTTTTGTAGTTTGCTAGTGTGCAGTAGAAGCGATCAGTACCTATTTTTGATCGATTATTATGTTGTTAAATGGATCATGTTATTCTGTTCTTGATACAAGCAAAAGCAATATCTCATAACAAGCAGAACGCTTACGAGAGAAGAATGAATCAATGGTGTTCCTTTAAAGGTCGGTAACACTTTATTCATCAAAAGCATTGTTAAAATTATAAAAAATAAAGTGTCAAGTACTTTATCATTTTTTACAAATAATCTTATTTTTTGACTACCCATTTTTTATTCTTGTTTTCTCTATTCTTTGAAAGAATATTGATTGAATGTACACGAAATAAACCCTCAATTATAGGAAAAGTAATCGACTTGTTTCAATAATGAAAGTAAGTACGATTTTTAGATCGTTCACACGCTCGCAAAAATTTTATGCACATGAATTTATTGTTTAAGTAAGCGTTGTATTGCCTTTTTTGTTACTGTGTCAACTGTGTTGTTGTCATCGAAAAGTGTATCGATCTTTGAGAACATATGCATGATACCCTTGGACTCGGCTGCATCGGGAAGAGTCGATGCAGGAAAGTAGGAGAGCAATGAATAAAATAGAATACGTTGATGTATCTCATTAGGAACACTCATCTTTTCTAAAGGATTGGTTTTTTGAAGTACAAAAAGGAGAAGACCCAATGCGCTGCTGTGAAGAAGTACTTTTCTCTTCAATCCATTGGATAGCTGGGGATGTTCTAAAATTGAATGTACGGCCATTTTTCCCTTAGGGTTGGCAAGGTAGGGATTCGCGTGACGCGATAAAAATACAGTGAGTATTTCTTCTGTGATTGGGATTTTACGACGTTGACAGCAGCATAAATATTGTAGCAAGGGCGTATTACCTTCTTGGTTTTGCTCATCCACTTTCAGCTTTTGTAACAGTAACTGTACGTTTTTCCGTGTTATCTGACGTATAGGCGCTAATTCTTCTTCAACGTTTGTTTGAGTTAGTATTTCCTCATTAAAAAGGAGAGGGTTTCTATCTAAAAGAATAGCAGTATCCAATGCTGTTTGTTTAAAAACATCTTGAATATTACTATTGGCTCCTTTATCCAAAAACAATGTAATAATTTCTGGCGATACGTTTCTTCCAATGGCGAGGTGCAGCGCTGTTTCTCCAGCGATATCGTCTTTGTGGTTAACATCGGCACCTTGAGCTAACAGCCATGCAATGATGTCTTGCGGTACGTCTCTTCTAATCGCGGTGTGCAGCGCTGTGTATCCAATGTGATCTTGGAGATTAACATCGGCGCCCTGATCCAATAGCCGCGCAATGATTTCTTGCGGTACGTCTCTTCTAATCGCAAGGTGCAGCGCTGTTTCTCCACAGTTATCTTGGTTAACATCGGCGCCCTGATCCAATAGCCGTGCAATAATTTCTGGCGATACGTTTCTTTTAATCGCGGTGTGCAGCGCTGTGTCTCCACAATTATCTTGGAGATTAACATCGGCTCCTTGAGCCAACAGCCGTGCAATGATTTCTTGCGGTGCTTTTTGCTCAATAGCGAGGTGTAGCGCTGTTTGTCCTAAGCGACCCCGAGCGTTAACATCGGTTCCTCGAACTGACAGCAACGTATTGATCACTGAATCGTTGAATATTTTCATTTGTAAATTACAAAAATACTCATTATGAATTGTTTTACTATTTTGTGTTTATAAAATAATTAGACTAATCTTACCAATATATCGTTACAAAAGCTATCAAGGCTTCATTCGTATTTTTTACAAAACTCAAAATCGTTTTCACTACTTTCAAAACAAAACTAAATCTTATTTGTTGACCGATTACCACTCATGATCACTGACAATTTCACCTCTTTTCCTTTTCAAGTGCATTATTTAGGACGTTGTGAATATTTATGCATTTTAGAGGCCATGCAAGCCTTTACAAAGAATCGAGAGGTACAAACAAAAGATCAAATTTGGATTGCTGAGCATTATCCTGTGTATACGCTGGGACAAAATGCAAATATTCAAGATATTGTTCGATCCACATCTATTCCTATCGTACAAAGTGATCGAGGAGGCAAAATCACCTATCATGGCTTAGGACAGCTTGTGATTTACACATTATTGGATTTAAAACGGCTGCACTATCATCTTCGAGAGGTCGTCACGCAGTTAGAAAAGACGATCATTAAAGTTTTATTGCATTATGGCATCCAAGCTTATGCAAAAAAAACAGCACCCGGTGTTTACATTCAAGGACAAAAAATTGCTTTTTTAGGGTTGCGTATCAAAAAACATTGTTCTTACCACGGTATCGCACTTAATGTTGATATGGATTTAAGCCCTTTTCGAGCTATTCATCCTTGTGGTGATCAGACACTTAAAATCACCCAACTACGTGCGTGGACAACCTTGCCGACTTTATCTTTGAACGTTATTAGCCAAAAATTTTTACAGTATTGGTCAGAACAATCGCCGTATCTTTAATCATAGTCATTCTTATATATTTTAGGGACTAAAATGACTCAATTTTTTTTATTATCAACACGTTAATCCGTATCTTCTAAAGACATCGTTGCCAAGGATGTCCTAAAAAATCTTCTTTGATCAATCTTGCCATTTTTTAGAGAACACTTCATTCTGGATTTAGAAATAAACTTTAATTGTACTATGATTCAATCAATTTCAACACCACATGTAAATAATACGTTTCTTTTTCCAACACATTTGACTTGCTTAGGAAATTTTTTATTAAAATTTAATGAAAGTTCACTTTTTTCAGTTTGTGTAAAAGATATTCATACAAAAAGAGTGTGTATGCACAATCAAGTCTGTGCTAAGTTTTGGAATTTAGAAGACGGAATGGAGGGTATGAATGCACGAGAAATTTTAACCCGTGTGCCAAATTTTAAAAATGTCGAGCAAGAATTAGAGAATATTGAAAAAAATGAATATAACGCTGTTCGAAGTGAACGACAACATGTATTCAAGCAAACTTTAATTTCTTACACAGGGTTTGTACAAATCAGACAGTCCATCATTTTGCCACTGTATAATATGAATAATCGACCCGTTGCTACAGCAGGCATCGCATTAGATTTGACAAAGTCTGTGGATCTATTGCATTTATTAGGAGTGTATAAATTGTATTACACAGTAAAAACGCAGGCAGCACAAAAATTTAGTTTATACTTTCAGTTAGAAAGGTTTTTTCAAAAAACATTATCTTATGAAGAATTACGTATTTTACTTGCAATGATGCGTGATACACGACATAAGCAAGTAGCACGTTTACTCAGTATTTCACCTAAAACTGTGTCAAGTTACTTAACCTCAATCAAAAATAAACTTAAATCTCAGTTTGACGTGTATACAGTGCTCAATTTTTTTAAAAGTTTACACTATTATAATTTTGCAGAGCAAAAATAATTAAAGTATATACTGTTTGTGCTACTGAAAGACTCAGCGTATAGTAAACAAAAAAGCATTGCCTCTACCTCAATACACATTTCAGTATGTCTTACCACGCACTAGTAGAAAAACAACGACTCGATTTTCCTTTCTTAAAAACAACGCCCCAAGATAAACCATTGATTTATTTTGACAATGCTGCAAGCACGCAAAAACCTATATCGGTGATTCATACACTAAAAGATTTTTATTGCACGCAGTATAGCAATGTACATCGAGGTACTTATGAACTCAGTGAGAGAGCAACCTATTTATTTGAAAAAGTACGTCAAAAAGTACAAACATTTATTAATGCAAAATATCAAGAAGAAATCGTTTTTACTCGTGGCACTACAGAAGCAATTAATCTTGTGGCAAACAGCTATGGCAAATCACAAATCAAAGCAAATGATGAAATCGTTATTTCCTATATGGAACACCATTCTAACATTTTACCGTGGCAACAATTGTGTCAAGAAACAGGTGCCCTATTGAAAATCATACCTGTTAATGCGCTGGGTGAATTATGTTTAGAAACTGCACAAAAATTATTGAGTAAAAAAACGAAGCTCATGGCCATTACACATCTGTCTAATGTATTAGGCACTGTAAACCCAGTAAAACCCTTTATTGCATTTGCGCATGAAAATAACGTACCCGTGTTATTAGACGGTGCACAGGCCATTGCACATTTAAAAGTAGATGTACAATCACTAGATTGTGATTTCTATACATTTTCGGGACATAAAATGTACGGTCCAACAGGTATTGGTATACTCTATGGTAAAAAGAAGCATTTAGATAACATGCCACCTTGGCAAGTAGGTGGAGGGATGATTGAAGCGGTTAACTTTGAGAAAACTACTTATCAGGCACCCCCTTACCGCTTTGAAGCAGGAACTCCAGCGATTGCTGAGGCGATTGGTTTGGGTGCAGCGCTTGACTATCTAATGACCATTGATTTATCAACACTATTGCAATTAGAAGATGAAGTAACCCAATATGCAAGAAAAAGATTGAAAGAGCTTAGCTTTGTAAAGGTGCTTGGCAGTCCTCAACAACACAAAGCAGTGCTTTCCTTTACAGTAGAAAATCTTCATGCACACGATGTTGCTACGCTACTTGCTGCGCAAGGTATTGCTACAAGAGCAGGACATCATTGTAATATGCCTTTGATGGATGCTCTAAATATTCCAGCCGTAACACGTGTTTCCTTTGCTTTGTATAATACAAAGCAAGAAGTTGATCTATTTATTCAAGCTTTAAAAAAGGGACAAAAATTATTAAGTTAAAAGATGTTATAACGCCTGATCCCGTTTTTTAAAAATAGATTGATGATATTGTTTCTGATGCTCACGGTTTACTGTATGATCTAAATTTTTTTTACGCAATTTTTTGAGTATCTCATCAATCGCACTTGTATAATGAGAGGTATTTAGAAAATTTTTAAGTAGTTTCATATAACTGCTACTTCATTTTCTATGAACGTTTTAAGCGATTGAATGGCATGCTGCTCTACTTGACGAATACGTTCCATAGATAAATTATATTGCGGCGCTAAATCTTTTAGCTTGATTTTTGGCTCTTGTAACCAACGCTTTACAATAATCTCGTAACTTCTTTTATCTAATTTTTTCAAAGCATTTTTTAAAGATGTGTTGTTCCACTCTGAAAAATTACTATTTTCTACTAGCTGAGCAGGATCATAGCGCATATCAGAGAAAGCAGCAGTTGGTAGTCGGTTGGCAAAATTATTTTCTTCTTGCGTTGTATCATGATTATCGTTTGCAAAACTCATATCTTTTGTACTAAGATGCATCTCCATTTCTTTTACTGTTTTCTGTTGTACACCTAATGTTTTTGCAACAGTATTAATTTCTTCAGCATTTGCCCAACCTAAACGTTTTTTCATCTTACGCAAATTGAAAAACAGTTTGCGTTTTGCCTTTGTTGTGGCCATCTTAACAATACGCCAATTTTTTAAGACAAACTCTTGTATTTCAGCTTTGATCCAATAAACAGCAAAGGAGATAAGTCGGACTTTCATCTCAGGATTGAAACGTTTGACTGCTTTCATTAGTCCTATATTTCCTTCTTGAATTAGATCACTCATTGCTAAACCATAATTAGCATATCCTTGCGCAATATAAGCAACAAATCGTAAATTTGATATGACAAGCTGTTTCGCTGCTTTCACATCCTTATAATAATAAAATGTTTTAGCAAGCTTTTGCTCCTCTTCAATACTTAATACTGGAATCCGTTTTACTTTTTGAATGTAAGCATCTAGGCTATTTGAAGAAAAAGAGTCAATTTTAGGAGAGATAATATATTTATCCATAGGGCGTTGTGTGATTTGGATTAATTAGTACAAATAGTATGGGTCTGTGTCTTTGTTTTTTCAAGTATGATAATAAAAAATAAAGTAAGATAACTATCGTGTTGAAAACGTATTGATAGTCTATTTTTTTAAGATAAGCCGATCGATAAGCCGGGTTCTGTCGTGGACAGTCATTCCTCTAGGATGTAAATCACTTTACATCTCAAGCGATCTACCCAAACCCAGTGCGGATCACACGGTTTACAAATTGTAAATGGGTTTTATTTAATCTTGCTCCAAGTGGGGTTTACCTTGCCTTTATTGTTACCAACAAAGCGGTGTGCTTTTACCACCCCTTTTCACCCTTACCTTCAAAAAGGCGGTTTATTTTCTGTGGCACTTTCCGTAGGTTTACACCTCCCAGACGTTATCTGGCACTCTATCCTTTGGAGCCCGGACTTTCCTCTGTAGCAAAAGTATACACTACAGCGACTGTCTGATCGGCTCATATCTATTTTAAATATCTTTTGAAAAAAATCCAGTGATTATACTAGAGGCGCTTTCTTTTTCATCGCATGATAAGAAAGATTTTTCTTTTGTGTCTCCCAGTCACGCTGAGTATCAGGGCTCATCACTTTAGGAAAGGGTATGGTAGGAGTGGGGGATAAAGATAAAGGCGAAAGTGAAGTTGCATTAAAATGTATTTTTGCTGCCCCATGATATTTTGTTGAGAGATCAATTAATTGAGGAATATCTTTTTCTGCAAATTGTTTGATCAAGGCAGCAAGGTCTGTTGCTGATATTTCATTGTTTTTTTTCTGTGCATCATTAAAAAAAGTATTGCGTTCTACTCTAGGCGGCACTTTAAAAGAAAGTTGATCTATAGGATCAAACAGTCTTGTCTGTATTTGGTGAGCCATCGATTCTAGCGTATTAAAAATAGTTTCTAAAAGTTGATCTAGAAACTGTGTCGTTTTCGTTTGCACCGTGTTTTCTTGACATGACGATGAAATAAAATCGGAACAACTACTTTTTTTTTGCAGTTGTAAACAGTATGTTAAAAGTAAATTAGGATAATCAATCTGAAGCAAAGTATTTTGGACATCTGTTTGTGACAGATTTTGTAGTACCTGTATCTCTTGAGAAAAGATGTTTGGGATAGATGAAATTAAATCATCAAGGCTCTTTGAATGATTTAGCTCTTTATCTTGTTGTTTTATGAATGGCAGCATGCGCTCAGTAGTTTTTTCTATTTGTCCTTTAAAAGCGTTGAGCTGTTCTAGAATACGTTGTTGTTTTAAATCCATCTATTTATCCTTTCTAAATCATTTAAATCGACACGATACCCACACACTATTTTTTCCATCATCAAAATTAAGCAATGTATAGCATAATGTGCGTTTCATTCTTCAAGAATATATTACATCTGTTGCAAATTTGCAAACTGTAGTACCAACCACTTTGTCCCTATCTGTTCAAATTTCACTTGTACCCTAGTATAACTTCCTTGTCCTTCATAATTTAAAATGAGCCCCTTTCCAAATGTTGGATGATAAACTGTTTGATGAATATGAAAGGCGGTTCCTTGTATGTTTTGTGTAGCCTCTGCATGAGTCGTTTGAGTTGACAAGTGATTAAAAGAATGTGTTTTTAAGCGTACCGTTGAAATATATTGTTCAGGAATTTCCTTTAAAAATCTTGAAGGCGTACGGTAAGTATCGCTACCATGATGGCGTCGCGTCTCTGCATAAGTGAGATAAAGCTTTTGCATCGCACGTGTCATCCCCACATAACACAAGCGACGTTCTTCTTCAATGCGTGTAGGCTCTGTAAAAGACATGTGTGTTGGAAATAATCCTTCTTCTAGTCCTGTTAAAAAAACAAAAGGAAATTCGAGTCCTTTTGCAGCATGTAACGTCATTAACTGTACGCCTACTGTTGTCTGCTGTTGCGTATGTGTCTCTCCAGTGTCGAGTACAATTTGATTTAAAAAACTTGATAGGGCATCTTCTTGAGAAGTTTCAGATAAAAACTGACGCGTTGCATAGATTAATTCATTCAAATTATCAAGACGTGTTTGTAACTTTTCCGGCGTTTCTTTTTTGTAGTTAGACAAAAGGCCACTGGCTTGTAAAACGTATTCTGTTTGTTTACTTAGATCATAACCTTGTATCTTTGTTCGTATTTCTTCAATCAATACAATGAATGTATATAGCGCTTGATTGGCACGTGCTGGTAATCGTTGTTGATCGATTAAATAGCGACTTGCATTAAACAAAGAAGTTTGGTGAGTGCGTGCTGTGTGACGCAGTACATCTATTGTTCTTTCACCTAAACCACGCGCAGGGGTGTTAACAATTCTTTCAAATGCGCTGTCATCATCTAGATGGCAAACAAGTCTTAGATAAGAAAGTGCATCTTTAATTTCAGCACGTTCAAAAAAACGCAAACCTCCATAGATACGATAAGGCATATTCGCACGCATCAACGATTCTTCTAACACACGAGATTGGGCATTTGAGCGATACAATAGTGCAACTTGTTCATAATCGTGACCTGCTTCTTTTGCCATATGAATGCGCTCTACAATAAAACGTGCTTCATCCATTTCATTGTAGGCCATGTAGAGCGAAATAGCTTCTCCTTGCTGACCCTCTGTCCAAAGATTTTTACCTAATCGCTCGTGATTGTGTGCAATAAGTGTATTTGCCGCCGATAAGATCGTGGCAGTTGATCGATAATTTTGCTCTAGAAAAAGTGTTTGACTACCTATAAAATCTTGATCAAAACGATGCATATTTTCAATTTTAGCACCACGCCATCCGTAGATAGACTGATCGTCATCACCTACGATGGTAAGATAACTTTGTTTTCCAACTAAAAGACGAATCCAATTATACTGCATCGTGCTCGTGTCTTGAAATTCATCAACTAAAACATGACGAAATTTTTCTTGATAATATGTTAAAATTTCAGCATTATCTTTCAATAGTTCATAGCTCAATAGTAAAAGTTCCGAAAAATCAAGTAGACTATTTTGACGACAGTACGTTTCGTATACCTGATAAATTTCATTCATCTTCTTTTCATAAAAATCATTAGATGATTCGATGACTTGTGCACGCAATCCATTATCTTTTTTTTGGTTAATAAAAG
>CAYUIV010000015.1:0-10042 GCA_964444925.1 uncultured Coxiellaceae bacterium
TGCAACGTGTAACGCTTCCATAACACGTGCGCGCATTCCAAGGGCTGCTTTACGCGTAAATGTAATCGCTAATACCGACTCTGGTGTTGAACTGATACTTAATGAAGCTAAATAACGCTAAATTAACAACTCTGTCTTATCAGAACCAGCTGGTGCTTGTATGATGAAAGAATCGTTTGTTTCAAGTGCGGTGTCTCGTTGCTCTTGATCTGCAAGCATGTATAACATGATTTAATCATTATATTTAAGGATAAATTTCAATATTATTTTAATTTTTAACCATTTTATAAAGTATCAAAGCACACAATAAAAAAATGTTTGGACGACTTCATAAACATTTGGCAAATTATGGATTAGGTTCCCGTCGAGAAATAGAGCGATGGATTGTTGAAAAACGATTAGTTGTTAATGGGCAGATAGCACACTTAGGTTTACAAGTTTCAAATAAAGACTATATCACATTAGATGGTATGCCTTTGAGATTGAGTACCAATAAATTATCTTTTCAAGACAAAGTACTGCTTTATCACAAATCGCTTGGTGAGATTTGTAGCCGATGGGATTCTTTAGGGCGAGACACTGTTTTTAAACAATTACCAGTACTTGAACGAATGCGCTGGATTATGGTGGGGCGGCTTGACTGCAACACAACTGGTTTGTTACTTTTTACTACCAATGGTTTACTCAGTCATCGGTTGTTACATCCAAGTTATGCAATTGAAAGAGAATATGCAGTAAGAGTATATGGGACTGTCACACCAAAGATAGTAGATCGTCTTAAAACAGGTATTAACTTACAAGGACAACAGGCTCATTTTGAGCAAATCATTGCACAAAAAAAACTAACAGGTCATAATCAATGGTATCAAGTCATCTTAAAAGAAGGCAAGAAGCGAGAAGTGCGCCGTTTATGGGAATCGCAAGGGATAACGGTAAGTCGGTTAAAACGTATTCGTTTTGGTCCAATTCAATTACCTCCTAATTTACAACCTAAAAAATATTCATACTTATCCACAGAAAAAATTATGCAGTTAAAAAATTGCGTTAATTTACATTAATTTGTTGTGTCAATTACAAGAATTTTGTATGATAAAGACCAAAAATAACTATCGAATTTTATGCAGGAACTACAAGAGCTTTATCAAGCACTCATTATGGATCATGGTCGCAATCCACGAGGTTTTGGTATACTGTCCAATGCTAATTGTTGTGCAGAAGGCTTTAATTCCTTTTGTGGTGATCGCTTGACACTTTATATACAACTTAACAAACAGTGCATCATTGATAATATTCAATTTACAGGACAAGGTTGTGCCATATCAATTGCATCTGCTTCTTTGATGGCTGAACATTTAAAAGGCAAAACATGCATACAAGCGCACACGTTGTTCCGCTTATTTCATCAGCAAGTCACATTTGAATCAGAAGACAAAAAAGAAACATTTAATGATAGCCTGCTTGGCAAACTAACTGTATTATCTGGTGTCAAAGCATTTCCATCACGTGTCAAATGTGCGACCTTAGCGTGGCATACATTGAAAAAAGCACTCAGTCAATCTTCTGAGACTGCTACTACAGAAAAATTATAGCGTGCTTTATGTCAAAAAGATCGACTCAAATGACTGCTCCTATTCAACCAAAATTAGCGACACGTTCAGCAATAATCAAAGCGCTTAAGACTATCTATGATCCTGAAATACCCGTTGATATTTATGAATTGGGACTTATTTATCATATTGAGATCACATCAGAAGGAACTGTCGTTATTCAAATGACATTGACTTCACCCGGCTGTCCTTTTTCACAAACACTACCTGGTACCGTCGAAGAAACAGTGAACCAGGTAGAAGGAGTCATTGAAGGAGGTACAACCGTTGAGATCGTGTGGGATCCACCTTGGAGTAAAGATCTTATGTCAGAAGCCGCGCGTTTACTATTAAATCTTGATTAAATATGGCAGATCACGCAGAAGGAAAATGGGTTACAATTGTACCCGTTGAAGCGATTTCAAAAGAAAACTATAAAATTATCACAATTGGCCTTGACTCCATCTTGATTGGTCATCATGAAGGAAAATACTTTGCAGTAGAAAATATTTGCACACATGATGGTAACGGCTTGGAAGGGGCAGTGATGGAAGGTAGAGAAATCATTTGTCCCCGCCACGGTGCAGGTTTTTGTCTTAAAACAGGAAAAGTAACCCGCCCGCCTGCTTACGAAGAGATTAAAACTTTTCCGCTACGAATTGTTGCCGGGCACATTCAAATTCAACTGATATCGTAGACGCACAATTTGTAAATAAGCGTATATTATTTTTGTAATGTGTGAAAAATTCTCATCAATAGTTTTTAAAAAATAAATATAATATTTGAGTAAAGGCTATCTTATAAAATTGTGGAGAAGGATTAAAACGTAATTACTTATTTCATATAAGAAAAAAGTGAAGGCATTGATAGAACGTAAATCTAATCATTTGTATTAAACAACGGCGAGTAAAAACACTTTTTTTCAAAAATAGTTAAACGAAGACAGATACCTCATTCTGTAGTCCATTTGAAAATTAGAAAAATAACTTTTTCTGTAGAAGTAATATACTGTTTATGATTTTCGGCGTTATACATTACCTATACGCCCTCTCAGTTAAATGTTAAGCTATTGTCAATAAATATTAAAAGGATTTAATATGGCAACGTTCACTGACCTGCCGATAGAGCTTATCTACAAAATTTTAGATCAATTAGAACGACCTGATGATTTGCAAGTCTTTAATAAAATTTACTCTGTAAATAAAAGCATTCAGTCGAAACTGATTTCATATGTAAAACACTATTTAATTGTGAAGGAAAGGTATTTACCTTCTTCTCTTCAGTTACATATTTTTTTACAACCTTTGCATTACATGCAATTTATCAATTTGCATTTATTACCTTATCATCCTACCTTCAAAGTAGCGTATCAAATGATAAGTAAGCATTTGAAAGAAGAAAAGCACTCCCTTCAATACCGTTACGATTATGCTTCAAATGCCTTAATACTTTTTTGGAAACCGTTTAGAGACAAATTAATCATACAATCAAATGCATCTTCAGTGCTGGTTCGCATTGCTATTTCTTATGAACCTTTCGCTCAGTATATCTTATCGCAAGACGAGCTAAGAAATAGTTTACTCGTTTGTAAAGACCCTTCTACTCCATTATTTAAAATCGCAATAAGATATGAGTCGCTTGCTTTTTTGATTTTAAAAGATCGCTTAGTGCTCTATGAAATTTTATTAAACACAGATTACGCTTTTATTTTATTTGAGATTGCACAAACATACGAGTCATTAGCTTGGTTTATTTTAAAAGAAGACAAAATTTTACGACAAAAAGTTTTATCTGATCGTAATCAACAATTTTATTTAACAGAGATTGCTAAGCAACATGAATCACTTGCTTGGTTTATCTTAAAAGAAGACATGCAACTGCGACAAACATTTTTACGTCATAATGATTTACTTCAAGCATTATCAGACATTGCACAAGCGCATGAAGCTTTGGCTTGGTTTATTTTAAAACATGATCATCAGTTGAGAGAGAAATTTTTATCACATCGTACAGGTAGTAAATATTTGTTGCCAATTACTTACTTATATACGGAGTTAGCTCAGTTTATTTTAACAGAAGATACAAGCTTGTATGTGCAGTTATGTCTACATCAAAATAGTCCATCATTTTTCAGTCAAGTACCACCCTATGATACTCGCTTAGTCACTTGTGTTTCACAAAGTGATGCAAAAGACGAACTGGACGCTATCATAGATTTGTATACTTATCCGTAAGGTATCCTCATTTATTTCGCAATTAAAAGACTATAAAAGTATTCGTCTCATGTATCAAAGGCAAATACTATAGTCGAGTGCGTAAGATATATTATGTGAATAAGCTGAATGCTGATTAATTTTGCCGATAAAATGAATGATAAAACCTCTGCGGATGACTTTTTAAACATCGTGAGATTTTTCTGATTGATAATGTTTCAAGTAAATACGTAATACTGAGATAGCAGCAGGTGTGACTGATGGCAAGCGACTGGCATGCCACAATGTTTGAGGTTGACATGTAGTGAGCGTTTTTTTGACTTCATTTGATAAACCGTGTACTACGTAATAATCAAGATCTTTAGGTACTATGATTTTTCCATCATCTATTTCTTTAGAAATTTTAAGCTGTTGCTTCTTAATATAACCATTGTAGCGTATTTGAATTTCAAGCTGTTCTTGAAGAATTGTATTTTGCATTGTGAGCATTAACTCTTTAATTTTCATTAATTTTTGATAGCTTATTTCGGGTCTAAGTAGTAGCTGTGCTAATGAAACTGACTGCGTAATTGGTTCTTTTAAAAGCATATTGATTTTCTGACCGACTATCGTATTTGGCTGAATCCACTGTTGCGCCAAACGTGCTTTTTCACTAAGTAGATCGGCCCGCTTTTTTTCAAATTGTTTCCATTGTTGATCTTTGACTAAACCAAGTTTGTGGCCTTCTTCAGTCAAACGTAAATCAGCATTTCCTTCGCGAAGAGACAAGCGGTACTCCGAACGACTCGTAAACATACGATATGGCTCGAGTGTACCTTGTGTGACTAAATCATCAATTAACACACCAATGTAAGCTTGATCGCGCCTTGGATACCAACTTGGTTTCTCATCTGCACACAACGCGGCATTTAATCCTGCGATCAAGCCTTGCGAAGCAGCTTCTTCGTAGCCTGTCGTTCCATTAATTTGACCAGCACAAAATAGCTTTGGAATAAGACGAGATTCTAAAGAAAAAGCCAAATCACGTGGATCAAAAAAATCATATTCAATGGCATAACCAGGTCTTGTGAGCCTTGCACGTTCTAAACCGGGAAGACTATTAACTAATTTAATTTGTGCTTCAATCGGTAAACTTGTCGATAGACCATTAGGATATATTTCATGAGTTGTAAGACCTTCAGGCTCTAACATGATACGATGCGTTTTTTTATCCGCAAAACGAACAATTTTATCTTCAATTGAAGGACAGTAGCGTGGTGAAGCACCTTGAATACGTCCTGTGTACATAGGGGATTCATTCAAATGATCTAAGATAATTTGATGTGAGGTAGGTTGCGTATAGGTGGCAAAACAACTGACCTGTCTAGGGTGATCTTGTATATCTCCTTGAAATGAAAAAACAGGCAAAGGAACTTCACTCAATTGTTCTTCTAAGCCGGAAAAATTGATAGTTCGACCATCTAGTCGAGGAGGTGTACCTGTTTTTAAGCGACCGATTCGCAAAGGTAGCGTTTGTAAACGACTAGCTAATGAAGTCGAAGCCATGTCACCTGCACGACCACCTGCATAATGTGATAAACCAACATGAATTTTTCCATTTAAAAAAGTACCTGCAGTCAATACAATTGCTTTTGCGTAAAATTTAAGTCCTACTTGAGTGATAACGCCAACAGCTTTTTCGTCGTGTAAAATTAGATCGACGACTGGTTGTTGAAAAAGAAAAAGATGAGGTGCCTCTTGAAGCGTTTTTTGGATAAAGGTTTTATAAAGTACCCGATCAACTTGCGCTCTTGTTGCTTGCACTGCAGGCCCTTTGCGCTGGTTTAAAATACGCCATTGTATTCCAGCATGATCTACTGCACGTGCCATCACTCCTCCTAAAGCATCAATTTCTCTAACAAGCTGGCTTCTACCAATACCACCAACGGAGGGATTACAAGAAAGCTGTCCTAGCGTGTCAATTGTTTGCGTAATTAAAAGTGTTTCTGCACCCAAGCGTGAAGCAGCTAATGCAGCTTCAGTGCCGGCATGGCCTCCCCCGACAACAATTACATCGAATATTGTTTGCATAAAATTAATAAGTTTATGATATAGTGCTGGCTACAAAACAGTTAATTTATTTTCTTCAGATCTATATGGAGTTTACGTGTATTTTCATTCACTATCACTTTCACCCTTACTTTTAAAAAATATTGAAAAATTAGGCTATCATACTCCAACACCTATTCAAGAAAAAAGCCTTCCTTATACTTTACAAGGCAATGATCTCATTGGCATTGCTCAAACAGGAACAGGAAAAACAGCCGCCTTTATTTTACCTATTTTAGAGCAATTATTACACCGTAAACAACATGAGCCAGCGGCGCTGGTATTAGTACCAACACGAGAACTAGCAGAGCAAATTGACAAAGAATTTAAAAGATTCGGTCAAGATTCTAGATTACAAGGTGTTTTACTTTACGGCGGAATCAATATCGAAGCACAAATTAGAAAATTGCGCAAAGGCGTTGATATTATTATCGCGTGTCCAGGACGTCTACTTGATCACATGCGCCGTGGTACAGTTCGCTTAAATGCAGTGAAAATTATGGTGTTAGACGAAGCAGATTGTATGCTAGATATGGGATTTATTGAAAATGTTCAAGACATTTTGAATGTATTGCCTCAAGAAAAGCAAACACTTTTGTTTTCAGCGACCATGCCTAGCGAAATTGTAGACTTAGCTGAAAAATATTTAAAGGAACCAAAAACTGTACAAATTGCTCCGGTTTCTCCTGCACATACAGTAAAGCAGCAAATTTATCGTATCTCCGAAAAGTTAAAAGCGGACTTTCTTTTCGAGCTATTGAACGATCTATCAAAACAATTGACTTTACAATCCGTATTAATTTTCACACGGACTAAACAACGTGCAGTTCAGTTAGCTGAACAGTTAACTGCACTTGAATGGGTTGCAGAACCTTTTCAAAGTAATATGACACAACGAAAACGTCAAAAAACCTTGCAACAATTTCGAGAAGGACGGTTTCAAATATTAGTTGCAACTGATATTGCTGCACGAGGAATTGATATCACACATGTATCACACGTAATTAATTTTGACTTTCCTAACACAGTTGAATCCTATACTCATCGTATTGGTCGTACCGGACGGGCGAATCAAACAGGGCATGCTTTAACACTGGTGACTTCCTTTGACCTTGCTGGTCTTAGAAAGATTGAAAGACAATACCACATCAGATTGCAAAATGCTTCGCTTGAACACTTTGATTATAAAAATACGATACCAAAATTCGTACTTAAAGAACCTAAATTTCCCACCAGAAACCGTATTCAAGATACTTCTACGCCTCGAAACCGTTTTCAATCTTTTAGGAGAAAAAAAGGATAAAAAATTTTTTAATATTGTATGAATAAGTTTTTACATACTTATTTTATTCCACAGGAAGTGTTGCGTGAAAACCATTGTCAACGTGTAAAATCTCGCCCGTAACGCCTGACATTAAATCAGAACACAAACACACAGCTGTATTACTTACCTTTTCTAGTAATGGAAACTGCTTAAGTAATGCATGTTTTTCATACCATCTTAATAAATCCTCAAAATTTTCAATACGAGATGCAGCCACTGTTCTAACAGGGCCTGCAGAGATTGCATTGACCCGAATTCCTTTCTCTCCAAGACTGCGCGCAATGTATTTAACACTTGTTTCTAAGCTAGCTTTAGCAAGCCCCATAACGTTATAATTTGCACAAGCACGCGATCCACCCAAGTAAGTTAAAGTTAAAAGTGCACTATGTTGAGACATGAATGGCGTTGCCACTTTTGCAATTGCAGTAAAACTATAGCTACTTATTTCATGTGTAATCTTAAAATTTTCTCGTGTCGTTTGAGTTAAATAATCACCTTTTAGTGCTTCTTTAGGTGCATAAGCGATAGCATGTACGACAATATCAATTTGATCCCAGTGCTGCCGAATTTTTTGAAAGACATTGACAATTTCTTGATCTTGACTAACATCGCAAGATTCACAAAAAGACACTTGAAGTTGATGGGCAAGTTTTGTAATACGTTCTTTCAAATTTGTATTTTGGTAAGTCACCGCAACCATTGCACCTTGTTTTTGCATAGCTCGAGTAATGCCATAGGCCAGCGAGTACTGACTTGCTAATCCAAAGATAATAGCTTTTTTCCCCCGTAATATTTTCATAGCTTTTAAAAATGAAAAGATATTTAAATAAAGTCAAAAGATAACAGCTGCCGTAGACTACTCAAAACGGTATAGACGTAAATCCTTTGAAACGATTTAAATTACAACGATGCATTTAAAATTGTAGTCTAAGATTTAGTACTCCATTGCTGACGTACCCAAGTTTCATGTAAACGAAACCATTGCAATGCAATCAGTGTTGGTGCATGAAAAATCTTGTTTTCATCGAGCTGTTGATAAGCTTCTTCAGGAGTAAGCGTGAAAACTCGGATATTTTCTCCTTCTGCTGGTAAGCCATGGACACCTTTTGCTTCTGCTGCATCAACGCGACCACAAAATAGTGTCATTTTTTCAATACTATTGGCAGGACTAGTAAAATATTGAAGGATAGGTAATAGCTCTTGTACAATTAATCCTGATTCTTCTTTTGTTTCTCGTATCGCCACTGTTTTTGCTTTTTCTTTTGGTTCGATGGCACCTGCAACAATTTCTAAGATCCAGGCCCGTGCTGCATCTGTTTCTGTGTTGGATAGGTAGCTTGAGAAAAAAGCACCTACTCTAAATTGTTCAACAAAAACGAGTTGATTACGTTTTGGATCAAAGAGTAATACTGAAACAGAATCATCTTGAATAATAAATTCTCGCGTAATTGGCTTAACCCAGCCGCCTTCAAACGCAACATGTTGTAATGTTGCTTTTTCAAATCGATAAAACCCTTTCGACAAAGTGGTTTGTTCAATGATGCTTACAATTTTATCGGACATAGACGTAATATGAATAATTAACTTTATTGAAATTATTTGATCATACCTTGATCTTATTGTAAAAATTTTTTATATAAACGAGATAAAAGGGAATTGGTACTACGCGTAAACTCACTGCATTTACCCTAAATACATCACAGTTAATTTTTTACAAGCATAATAGAAAAATGTTATATAACAAGTGTAGTTTGCAAGTTGTTAAAACTGGTTGTATTGATCATCTTAATATATCTTATGTAGAGTAGACTAATTTTTAAACAGTAAAGGGCGGAGTACATGACATTTTTACTTGATTTACTACCTGTCATCATCTTTTTTTTAGCGTATCAACGGATCGATTTATACACGGCAACTTTTTGTCTCATGGTTACTTCGTGGCTACAAATTTTATTCTATCAACTGTATCGAAAATCAATTACGCTGATGCAGTGGATAAATATTATTTTGCTCACTTTAACCGGAAGTGCAACAGTTGTATTTCAAGATGATACTTTCATCAAATGGAAACCAACCCTTTTGTATTGGATGTTTGCCATACTCTGTTTCGTGAGTCTCTATTTTAAAAGGATAAATATTATTAAACAGTTTCTAAGTTCTTGGGTAGTACTACCTGATGCGCTATGGCGAAAATTACATTATTGTTGGATCGCATTTTTTATTAGCTTAGGTGTGTGTAATCTTATAATCGCTTACACAACAGAGACGAAAACATGGGTATATTTCAAGCTATTTGGCCTATTTAGTTTAACAGTACTGTTTTTTGTTTTACAATTTATTTTTTTATTTCGATTCATTCAATTCGAACATGAATAACTCTAATCAAAAAGCAACGTGGATATATGACCAACTTAATCAAAAACTACACCCTAGCTTTTTAGATGTCGTGGATCAAGGATGGCAACATATTGGACATGCTGAAGAAGGTGCTGGGCATTTTTTAATACGCATTGCCTCAAAGCAATTTGAAAACAAATCGCTTAGAGACTGTCATCAATTAGTGTACCAGTCATTAGGAGACGCAGTAGGCACCACTATTCACTCTCTAGAAATTGATATCCAATCGTGATGAATGTTACGCTTACTGACATCGTAGCACTTTGTAAAAGACGAGGATTTTTGTTTCTAAGTAGTAGCTTGTATGGGGGTGTACAAGGTCTTTATGATTACGGTCCTTTAGGTGTTGAATTAAAGAATGCACTGAAAAAAAGTTGGTGGACAGAATATGTTTATCGTCGTGATGATATTATTGGCTTAGATAGTGCAATTCT
>CAYUIV010000016.1:0-9419 GCA_964444925.1 uncultured Coxiellaceae bacterium
AAGGGGCTCATCGTAGGTAGCGGGGGTAGGATTTGAACCTACGACCTTTGGGTTATGAGCCCAACGAGCTGCCAGACTGCTCCACCCCGCGTTTAGTTCATTTTAGAACGTAGTGTATTGAAAAAATAGCTTTGTAATAATTTTGACCTTATTTTCTAACTTTTATTGTATTTTTTCTTAGTATAATGCCAAAAAAATATAATGCAATCAAATGTATCGTAAAAAACACATAACACTTCACTGTCTAAGTAAACACAATAATATAACTTATATCAAGGCGTTTTATTACTCCAAAGACAATCTCCTGAAAAAGTTTGCATGACTTTTAGATAGGCTTGATGCGCTTTTTCTTCTTCAAAACTTGCATACTGAACAGGAAGTGATGAGAGGTGTGTGATATGTTTTGAAGAAGTCACGTGTTGTACATTATTTTCTATAACTGGCAAATTAAATAAATCAAGTTGTCCACTGGTCATTCGGATAAAAACATCTGCCAATAGCTTTGCATCAAGCAAAGCACCGTGTCGTTTGCGATGAGAATAATCTACTTGATATCGTTTACACAAAGCATCTAATTTATTGCTTTGATTAGGGTGAAGTGTGCTTGCTAAGTGTAGACTATCAGTCACTTGGCAATAGGCATCAATTGATTGATACCCTTGATTCAGTTGTCTCAATTCATGGTTTAAAAAACCAACATCGAAAACAGCATTGTGGATAATGAGTTCAGCACCTTTTAAAAAATGTAATAGTTTAGGTACGATCGTTGAGAAAAGGGGTTTATTTTTTAAAAAGTCATTGGATAAGCCATGCACTGCATAAGCTTCTAAATCACTCTCGCGTTCTGGATTAAGATAAGTATGAAAAGTTGTTTGTGTAATTTTTCGATCTTGTATGAGTATAGCACCAATTTCAATAATTTTATGCCCATGCTTAATTTCTAAACCCGTTGTTTCTATGTCAAGTACAATTTGTTTTTGCATAATAGAAGATTTTAATAACTCATTGTGGACAACTGATGCAAGTACCAGATCTTAGTCTAATGCGACTGTTTTTGATTTCAAATACATGCGATTGAAAAAATTAGTGTTTTGCGTTTTTGAAAGCTCGTTAATCATCTTTGATCATACATTATTGTATTTCTTATTGCTTTATGACAAAAGTTCATCTATTAAATAAATGAAATATCTAAAACTTTATCTCGAAAAATAGTTCGTATCAATTCCAAGAAAAAAGCAGTTCAGTAGTACCAATCGTTTCATGCTATTTTCTGACAAATACTTCTCATGCATGATGTACTTTTTCTATTGTGCAAATCGGTTTATAGCGCGGTTCTTGCTTTGAAGTAATAGGAAAAAAACAATGAGTATTATTCAATTTTTCTTTTTCAAAGCGTCGTATTAACTCTTTTGCTGAAATTTTTTCTATATCAGCTGAAATAGAATGTTTTGCTGAATCGTAAATTGTACTTTTTGTTTTTAAAACTAAATAGTATGGCTGTTTTAAACGTTCATCTATTTTAGCATTTGACACTTTTTCTGGAATATAGTGGCTATGTTTGTGTTCTTCGTAAATAATTGCAGTCCCTTTCACTACTTCGTAAAGACCCTTTTGAAGACGTCTTTTCAATTCTGTCAAAGTAATTGTTTCTGTGAAATGAGCAAGGTGGTGTGTTTTTTTCTCATACACAATCGCAGTTCCCCCCACTACCTGATACTCCTTTTGATTCATTCGAGTTTGTAATGTTAGCAGTGATATGGCATGCGACACTTGTCCTTGATGCTTGTAAGGCGCAAGGAGTATAGCGGTGTGTTTAATGACAGCATAACTTGGTTTAGGTTTTTTTCTTCTATTAAAAAGCTCTTCTTGAGTAATCATTTCTTTTTCGTATACTTCTGTATCCAAAAAAGAATAATACAGTATTGGTGTATCTTTAATGACAGGGTGTAATGTTGAATTACAATGAGGGATTGGTTGCTGCTCCTGCATATTATCGGATAAGAAAAGTGCATCGAAAGTATTAATACGTGCTCTTAAAACCTCTTTTGAGATGTATTCTGACTTACTATACTTGTCTTCATGTAGAGACAAAACAATTACTGTGTTTTTCAATACATGATAATTAGTTTGAAGAAGGCGAGTTTTTAGAACTGCAAGTGGTATCATTTCTAATGCGGCTGCACTTTTTTTTCTAAGAAAAGGTGTACCGTAAACCACTCGATACTGATTCAAAAAAAGTCTTTCTGCTAATTGACGATGAGAAATAAATTCGTATCCTTCGTTCTCGCATGGATACATAAGATGCAAAAGAGGTGTTTCCTTCAGCACACAATAATTTTTATGTTGCCTAATAACTAATTCGTTAGCCGAGATAACTTCATAAGCTTCCAAAGGATGTATTGATGGATCATATAAAACACCCGTTTTTTGAAATACTTGCACATATTCTAAAGGGGGTAGCCTTTCAAATCCTGGTGCAAAAAGCATCGAGTCAGTTGGTATTTTTTGTAGTATTCGTTCTGAGAAAATTGATTGGGGTATTTTTTCTTTAGTTGGCATCCTTGCATCTCTTTTTTTAACTTAAAATTATAACATATGATAAGCGTTTGTCACATAGTTCGTTTAAATTGATTCATTATCTATTCCATAAATAAACCACCATTAACATGTAGGTTAAATCCTGTAATATAATGGCTGTCTTTTGAAGATAAAAATAAACAAGCACTTGCTATGTCATCAGGTAAACCAAAACGTTGCAAAGGAATTTTTTCAAGTATTTTTTCTTTTTGGCAAGGAGACAATGATTTTGTCATATTGGTTTGGATAAATCCAGGTGAAATAGTGTTAACGGTAATATTATATCTTGCGACTTCAAGTGCAAGCGATTTTGAGAATCCAATAACTGCTGCTTTACTTGCTGCGTAATTTGTTTGCCCTATGTTACCAATTGAAGCGATAACCGAACCGATTGTAATGATACGACCATACCGTTGATGGAGCATAGGCACTAGGAACCTGCGTGTCATGTCAAAGATAGCGTGAGCATTCACATTCATCACTGCGTGCCACTGTTCGGAGCGGAGCCGTATCATCGGTGCATCCATTACGACGCCTGCATTATTGATTAATATATTAGGTAACTTGTTTAAACGTGTTAAACATTCTACTAGTGTTTGAATAGAGTGAATGTCACAAACATTGAGTACAAAACCTTGACCCTGCAATTTTAAATTAGAGAATATACTTGAGAAATCTTGTGCTCCTTTAAGCGTGGTTGCAGTACCTGCAACCCAAGCGCCTTGTCTTGCTAAAGCAAGTGCAATTGCAAGACCAATACCCTGGCTTGCACCGGTAACGAGTGCACAATGTGAAACAAACGAAGCCATAGAAAGTAAATGACTAGATGGAATAAGTGTACTGTATTCTACCGTAAACGGTTAAAAAATTACTAGCATTAAATTTCAATAATTTACTGATTTTAAAAAATTTTCATTAAACGATGAAAATAAATAAAGTTTAATGAATCTATTATGGACTAAGCAAAAAAAATTTTAAGGCTTAGGAGAGTCAGTTATTACTGTTTCTAAAGAAGTTGTATTTATCGAATCATAAATACGTTTTTTAAACGCTTGAACTGATAGTGTTTCAATCAATACTTGATCTATTTTAGGTAAGCAAGAAAGTACGAACGTAGTGCCTAAGATCACTGTGTAGTAAGACTTTTCTAAACGCTTTTGTAGTAGAGCAACATCAATTTTTTCTTGAGATTGAAGGAGAGCAAAGTTGTCAAAATTGTTACACAGAATTGCTGTGTTTGGGATGACGGTGTAATGCGATTGATAAAAGCGCGCTTTCAATTCTTCTTTTCCAATGACTTCAGTTCCATACATTAAACAAATATTTTCCGTATAAAGAATACCTGTATGTTTTACAACAGTGTATTGTGCTTGTTGGCGCTTTCGAAAGGTCGAAGCATTGATGATTTCAGGTTCATAGCCTTCATATCGTTTGTCAAACGGTATGTCTGTGTTGTAAACGACAACATGCTCATTTATTGATTGTCGTAAAAACAGTGGATGTTGTATTGTTGCAGTACTTTTTTGTAATTGAATTTGATTCAAAAGAAGCTTAGTTCTTTCAAGACACTTTTGATCTTGAAGGGCGTTTCTCATGAAAGAAACGGATATCATTTCTAGTTTTGTTCCTGTTGAAGAAAGATAAAATTCGGTTTCTTTACAAGAAACAACTAACGTTTTTACAGCAACTAAATAAGCTGATTGCGCTACACGTGCTTTTAATATAGACAAGCTAATTTCTTCAAGCGGTAGATTAAAACCATCTACCTCATGTTGCTGTACGATGAAAGGTGTGTACGGAACCACATAGTATATTGGAATAGCAAGTCTTTGTACCATCTCTTTGTGCAAAATAGTTTCGTGATGATTGAAAAAAGCGGAATGCAGTGTACTAGAGTAAAGAATAGGCGTGTTTAAGAGAACAACATAAGAGTTTTTACACCTAAGACGATAACGCTGTATTGAAATTACCTCTGATGCTTCTTGTGTGTGTAAATGGCTATCATAGGCTACAGCAGTATTTGCAACCACAAGTGTTTTTTTATCATCATTAAAAACAGGTTGAATTTTTTCGCTGTTTCTTATTCGAACCAGTTGAGTCGTTACTTGAGCAATACGTTCTCGTAGCGTTTCTGTATTTATTTTTTCAAGCCAGTAGGAATAGTTTTTTTTGATGATAAAAGTCGTATTCGGTATGACCCAATATTCATTCTTTTCATTTCTTTTATCCAGCATGGCCTGATCAATTTGCTCTCGATAATTAAAAAAAGCACTGTGTAAAGTGGGTGAATAATCAATAGAAGTATCTTTTATCACATTGTAGAATCTATATCCGGTCTCTGAAAGGGAATACACTGCATGATCTTTTGGAATAGGGTTTTGTAGTGCAGCAATTCGTTTTCTTAAAGTAGATAAATCGATTTTTTCTAATACACTCAATTGTTGTTCACTATTTATCACATGGAAAGGCGTGTTTGGTATCACGAAATACTCTGTTATCTCAAAGCGTTTTTTCAGCTGTACGTAATCAATTTCCTCAATATAATTTGAAAAGATTTGATGAATTGAAATATTATAAAGAATAGGTGTGTTTTTAACGACTGTATACAAAAATGCTTGATAACGCCTTTTTTGGCAAATCGAACTTAAAATATTTTCTGATTCTTCGTCGGGATGTAATGCTGGATTATAAGAAACACCTGTATTTAAAAAAACAAATTTCTTATTCTTTTGTAAAAGAGCTTGAGGTTTTTTTATAGATTTTTGTTTTTTCAATGACTCTATGCTTTTATTTTTTCGTACCGATGTGCTTGCTGGCATATTATTTCTTCCTTGTAAAAATATTTTTGTATAATTTTTAGTATATGATAAAGCATTGAAGTAGAAAATATTTGAACCATCGATCTTGTTAAAAAAAACTTAATCTTTTATTTTGCTGTTGAGCACTGTATTGCAAATGATGTAAGCTAAAATTTTTGCTGCAAAACGGGTTTACTTATCTTTTCAACATATATGATTAGGACTCGCGTATAAGGTGTAGGTAATAGGTAAGATAAGCAATGCAAAAATCATAATATAAAAGGCTGGAAAAAAGGTCCATTGATAGCGTTGAATTGCTTGCATACAAACTAAAGGTGTGGTTCCTCCTACGAAGGCAGCAGGCAGTGTCCAAGCTAATCCAAAACTAATACTTCGACTTTTTTCAGGTAATATCTTTCCTAGTACCTCAATCAAGACACCGTCTACGCCTACATAAGCAATTGCAAGCAGCAATTGAACCAAAAATAAAATTGTAGGATTGGAATAAAAATGTAACGCGAAAAACAGAGGCAGTGTGATCAATGTCACTAGACATGTACTGAAAAAAATTAGTTTTTGATAGCCAATTTGTTTTGAAATGTAACCTGTTGCAAGATAGATAGGTATTGTGATTGCCAATATCACTGTCGTATTTAATTGACCGACATCAAGCGGTATCTGTTTTAGGTAATAAAGATAAGTAGGAAACCACATAAAAACGGTATAAAAGTAGACCGAGCCAAATGATACTAAACTAATTGCAGCTAGCATGGGTTTAATTAGCGTAGACCAATGTGTCATTTCTTGAAAAGAATGTTTTTCAGAGAAAATTGAAAGATCAATACTTGAGCGAATATATAGAATAGTTAAAGTGAGTGGAATACCTAACAAAAAGGGAATGCGCCATGCCCACGCAAGTAGCACGTCGTCATTAAATGTCTTTAGTAGTAATGATGCTGTAAAGGCAGCAAGCAAAATACCAATTTTAGGACTTGCGACGATAATACTACATAACATGCTATTGTCTTTTTCAGTGGAATTTTCGAGGATGTAACAAGCCGTTGTAGGTAACTCACCACCTGCTGAAATTCCTTGAATAATGCGTAAAATAATAAGTGATACTAAAGCAACAGTACCGATTTGATTATAAGTGGGAAGTAAACCAATAAGTATTGTTGGGATTGACATCAGCATTAAAGAAAAACGTAATGCTGTATTCTTACCGTAACGATCCCCAAGTATTCCAAAGAAAATACTACCTAGTGGACGCATAACAAAACTTACTGCAAAAACTTGATAAGTGTAAACTAAGCTTTGAAAAGAATTCGTTGTATCAAAAAAGAGTTGACTGATGACAGGTGCTAAGAAGCCAAAGATAGCAAATTCATACCATTCGAATAAGTTAGCAACTAGTCCCACTTTTAAGAGATGTCGGGTTGTTGGATGCATAAGGCTACGAAGAAAACACTAAATTTTTCATTTAAAAATATTAACATAGCATTTTGTGTTTTAGCTTAGCAAATGTTTCCTAATAGATTAATTTTTTATAGTACTTTTCCAATAGGTATATTGTTTGCAAGATAGTTACGATAAGTGGGTGTGTTTCGATGACCGACGCGTTCACGCCAAATACTTTCAATAGCACTTGCCCACTTAATTAGATGGGTTTCTTTTCTTGCACTGTGTTGAAGTGAAAGTGAAAGCGGCATACCGTGTTCGTCTACTCCAATAGGAATACAAATAATTGGATAACCTGCTTGTGCAGCATACTGTTGCCCAATACCTTTGCGATCGAAAAAGATAAGTGCATCGATATTTTCTCCAAGTGCTGCATCGATACCGTTTTGTCGCGTTTGTTCTCGCGTATGGTGTAATGCTTTTTTGTAAGAACTATCTTCTATACCTTTCGTTTTGGCAATTTCAATGAGTTGATCTTGACCACTTGCAAATGCAGATAAATCGCCTGGATTTGGTCCTTCTTCTTTATGGTGTTCATTATATACAATAATATCTTCAATAGAATTTATAGGTGTGCTAGCCAATTGAGAGAGGTAATGTTTGATACCATTGTAAGCATCCACTTTGACAACTGTCCATTCTGATTTATCCACGTTACCATGCTTCCAATTCCATGTACCTTGATCATTGACACGTTCGTCGATACTGGGTAGGTCAATTTCAAAAATTTGAGCACCAGCTTTAACGATAGTAGCAAGTACTTTTTCTGCAAGACTTTTCCCTACTTCAAGCTGTTGCCAACATTTTTTATGAGGTAATCCAAATCGAGCAGTTTTTAACACATGCCACGTACTACACTGTGTTGTGTAAAATTTGTCATAAGATAACTGATTGGGTTGAATAGATATTTTCGTTTCAATTGCAACAATTGCATCTAATAAAATGGCAGCATCTGCTACGTTTCTTGCAAACACACCCACAGAGTCCATATGTTGACTAATTGGAATCACACCTTCTCTTGAAGTTAAACCAACTGTTGGTTTGATACCTACAATACCGTTGATACTTGCCGGATTAATAATTGAGGTGTCCGTTTCGGTACCAAGTGCAAGCGGTACAATATTGGCAGACACAGCTACAGCAGATCCAGAGCTAGATCCAAAAGGTGTTTTAGATAAATTATAGGGATTTCTTGTTTGACCACCCCTTGGGCTATAGCCAGTTGAATATTGAGATGATCTGCATGAGGCCCACTCACTCATATTGGCATGACCTAAAATAATGGCACCGGCTACCTGCAATAGCGTCACAACTGTTGCTGATTGATTGACTGTACTATCTTGTAAAGCCAGGGAACCTGCTGTAGTGTCGACTGAATCTTTTGTTGCAATATTATCTTTCACTAATACAGGTATTCCATGCAGTAAGCCACGTGGTTTTTTTACTTTTCTCTCTTGGTCGCATTGTATTGCAATCGCACTGGCATTGGGATTAATGTCAATGACTGCATTAAGGTAAGGATTAATTGTTTTAATCCGTTCAATACAAAATTCAGTATATTCTACACACGAAAAATCTTGTTGTGTAAAACACTGTGCCAATTGTGCAATCGTTATTTCAAAAATATTAATGCCATTTAATGTTTTTACTTGAAACTTTTCGGGTACATGTCTTTGCTGAGGTAAACAGTGCGTTTGATGATTTATATTTTCCATACAGTTATATATTTTCCTCTCCCTTGATGATACAGTTTACAGCTGTTGAATACAGAGGTCTCCAAGCAATGTATAAAGATCAATATGTGGTTTTAGTTTATTTTTAATAGTTTCAACGTATTTTGATATGGTAGTGGAAGAAATAGGCTTAGTTCTAAAATCATATAGTAATCGTGCGGCTTCCTTATGCTTGGGTGCTTGTGTCATTGCTAACAGTGTCGATAATTCAGCAAATGTTAAAGGTTTTTGAAAATAATATTCCAGTCTAAGATGTTGCCATATTTTTTGTACGGTTTTTATTTTTGTATAATGTTGACGATATAACTGGAGTAAACTCAATAAATTAGTTTGCGCTGTAAGATGTTGGCAAATTGCAGCAATTGCAATTTTTTTACCTATTAAACTGCAAATAGGGATGGTCATATGCTGTCTCACACAGATTAATCCTTTATGATCTAAAACAGTAATAATTTTTATTTGCGTTTTATCAGAGTGAATTGCTTTCATCTCTTCATGTTTAAAATCTTTTAAAATTTCTTCTTTATTTGTTAAATAAGGCACTTGATCAAGACAGTCGCCTGATGTCATTCCTGCAAGTCCTTGATTTTCTAATCCCCAAATTTTTGCACATTCCTTATTATTCATAATAATTTTTTGTGTGTCGAGGTCTTTGACACTGAAAGTAAATAAAGAAGATTCTGTGAATTTTGTTAAAAACTCTCCCATGCTTACCAGTTTTTTTTGAAGAAATAACGCGCTACCTAGCATAATATTTTCTACAACTACCTCACCTTTTTAAATATTTCATTGACAAGTTTTCAGTAATTTATCTAATGCAACCACTGTCATATTTTCATAATATTTTGTATTA